>JAUIAH010000054.1 GCA_030425385.1 Verrucomicrobiia bacterium
GACCACTGAATCCCGGCAGACGGGAAGCGTGAATCGCTGAGTTGATCTTCCTGGTTCATTGTCAGTGGTTTTGGCACGAGAAGTAGCCGGGGTTCAGTGCGTCCTCTTGTTCGGAAGTCGCCCACCCCCCACCATCTGTTTCTGTAGTCTACTCGCCGCCTTCTCTTGCACAAGTCCTTTGAGGGCGAACTTCCTCGGCACGAGCGGCATTCGATCTACCAGATTCTTGGATGTCTGATGGTCTTCTCGTGACGTGGATCCGTTCGTCGTCTCGTGATATCGACGGCGGCCTCCTTCTCCATGAGATGTCTGTTAGATTCACGAAGAGCTTGCCTGTGGCTTGGGTCTATCACTTTATTCGGCATCGGAGATCTCTAACGCAATCCGAACAGTTATTAGGCAGAATTCTATGTTTTTCGTGTTAGGCAGAATTCTGCCTAACACGACGGGAGCTGACCTTGATTCGAGAGATGGCGGATTGATGGTTCACCTGAGGATTTTATGGCATTGGCCCTTCTTTCACAAGGGAAATGCGCCGTGGTTGTTTGTTGAGGAAGGGCCTTTGGGCCTGATTTCAAGCGTTTGGAGGGTGGTCTTGGCAGAGAATTAGGCAGAATTCTATGTTTTTCGCGTTAGGCAGAATTCTGCCTAACGCGAATCCGGTTGACGTTTCTCTCAGAGGGCTCAGATTTGTAGATCATCGATTTCTGGCATCTGATGAAGCGTTCTGAAACAAGTGAAAAGCCTGGCGGCTCCGAAAATTTCTGGGAAATCTTTGAGGCTTGCCTCGAGAAATATGGAGTCTCTGATAAGAACAGGCCGTTTTATGAGAGACACCTGAGGCGGTGGGGTGATTTTCGACGGGAACATCGGTCAGAGGGGTCGACGAGGGCGTTGATGGAGGACTATGTGGGAAGATTAGGCAGAAATCCTCGCTATGCGGACTGGCAGGTGGTTCAGGTGCTGCAGGTGATTCAATGGGCTCATGGGGAGTGTTTGGGCGAGGATTGGGTGAGGGAGGTGGACTGGTTTGGGCTGGAAGAGGCGTGTCGCGAGGTGACGGGGAGCCATGAGGTGGTGGGGGCTGCGGTTGGCATTGATGAGATCGTGGCGAGGGGGCGGGATAAGGGGTTGAGTGACGAGCGTGCGGAGGTCCTTGGACAGACTATGAAGGTGTTGCGAGAGCGGCAGTATGCCTTCCGAACGGAGCAGACGTATCTGGGTTGGGTTTCGCGCTTTCTCTTGAGGTCGGGGAAGGAGGGACCGAGCATGCCGATAGCGGCGGATGCGGAGCGGTTTCTGAGTGCGTTGGCGCTGGAGGATGGCGTGGTGGTGGCGACGCAACGGCAGGCGGTGAATGCGTTGGCGTTTTTCTTTCGTGAGGTGCTGGGGCAGGAGGCCGTGGATTTTTCGGCGTTTAGGACGGCGCGCTCATCGCGACGCTTGCCGGTGGTGTTGGGGCGGGATGAGATGCGCGCGTTGCTGGAGGCGATGTCGGGGACGACCGGATTGATGGCACAGATCCTGTATGGCGCGGGGTTGCGGTTGATGGAGTGCGTGCGGTTGCGGGTGAAGGATGTGGATTTTGCCAATGGGTTGTTGATGGTGCGCGATGGGAAAGGCGGTAAGGATCGGCGGACGCCGCTGCCGAGGCGTCTGGCGGGATCATTGGAGGCGCATTTGGAGGCGGTGAGAAGGGTGCATGTGGCCGACCGCGAGGCGGGGGTGGATGGGGTGTGGATGCCGGGGGCCCTAGAGAGGAAGGCTCCTGAGTGGGGGCGTTCGTGGGAGTGGTTTTGGGTATTTCCATCGCAGAAGCTGTCGACGGATCCGCGTTCACAGCGGGTACGGCGGCATCATCAGCATGAGAATGGGTTGCAGAAGGCGGTGAGGGCGGCAGCGGCGAAGGCGGGGATTGCGAAGAAGGTGCATTGCCATGCGTTGAGGCATTCGTTTGCCACGCATCTGTTAGAGAGCGGTCGAGATATTCGGACCGTTCAAGAGTTGTTGGGCCATGCGGATGTGAAGACGACGCAGATTTACACGCATGTGTTGAATCAGAAGGATAAGGTATCCGGGAGTCCTTTGGATGAATTGTGAGGAATGAGGGCTCGTTTGGGCTACGTTTGGGGGAGGACGGGATGTCCATCTTTCGGTCCGACGGGAACGTCGGCGCGCCCGGGGGGCTGATTTTCGCTGCTTTTGGAGTGTTGCGCACCGCGCCGCCGTGTATGGTGTCCGAATTTCTTCTGGATTTGCCGCATGTTGATTACTTTCAATCGTGGCTTGGAAACGAGCGACCGCTGTTTTTTGGGAGATTTGCTAGGATGACAAGGTGCCCCGTTTTTCTCATATTCTTGTTTTTGGCAGCCACTTTGGGTGGGCTCCAAGGCACCTCTGTGCGCCCGATTCCCTGGCAGGAACAGATTGTGAAGGCGCACATGGTGGGTGTGGTCGAGTGTACGCAAGCAGGCGGCATCGTCGCTCATTATACGGTTGTCGATTCCTGGAAGGGCCCTTTTGCCAAGGGGGATCCGGTGAAGATCTGCATCCCTCCCGATGTCTGGGGTCCTCAGTTTCCTAGCGTCCTGATAGGGCAACGCTACCTCGTCGCTGCCCGCCAATCAGAGGGTCGATCCGCCAACTCACGCGGCTTGGTGCCCCTATGATGCGCCAGCACGAGTTTGATCTCATCCTGCCATTCTTTCAGGGGATGACACGCATCGATGGACGGCAAGGCTACTTGAACTCAGAGATTCACGATCTCGACGTCTTTCGATCCCACGCCATGGATTGGCTGAAGAACCCTCCCAAGGAACAGGAACGTCGATTCCTGATCTGGCAGGCCCAACAGGCCATCGCTACGACGAAAGAGCCCCCTAAGGTCCAGGCCTGGCTCCAGGAAGTAGCGGCGACGACTTCACTAGAGGACTTGTTCACGGCGTTGGTGAAAGCGCCCGATGCACGCAGGCTACGCTTCCTCCTTACTCATGGCGGTCAACATGAAACCCTCACATTCCTACAGAAGCGGGAAACTCTTGCCCGCAGCGTGCTTGGGCAGGACTACAACTACGTCCTGAGCATGCTCACTCGTTCCCTCCGCCCTCCGAGCCAGACAGAAACTCTCCCATCGAAACCTGAGCCCTCTCCAGAGCAACTTGAGCAATGGCGGCGTGACATTCAAGATCACTCCAAGGACTCGTACTACAGATTCATCGATGCCCTCAATGCCTTGAGCGAGCACGAACCCGAGCGGGTCGTCTCGTATCTCATGTCCTGGGAGAATCCCCACGAGACCTACGCCGATGCGGACATGGGGTATCGCTTTGGATCCATCTTCGCCCACCGATGCCCATCCGCCCGCTCCAAGCATTATCACCTGCTTCTCGAGGCGAAGGATCCCTTTATCCGCACGGCGGCGGCGGTTTATCTGAGATACTTGGAGGAAACATCCGGCACCGAGGCTCTCCAGCATCTGGCCGAGAACGAACTCTCCCTTGCTGGCACCTGGGCTGCTCTCACACTAGCACGTGATGGCAATCCCTCACACATGCACCGATTGCTCACCCACTTGGGGACCACCAACCCCGATACTGCCAGCGTGGCCGGGGTCTTTCATGGCCTCCTGCAACGTCGGACCTGGATTCTCCTATCAAACAGTTGTCACGCCAGCGACGTCCCCTTACCTACGCACCTCTATGGAGACAAGGCACCTGCCCACTACCTCGATTGGTGGGAAAAGCACCAAGATGCTCTCCGTCTCAGCGATCCGTGGCTGCCTCAGTTCAGGGCTCAGCACGTGGACTAAGCTCTGGCAATTGATTCAGCGTGTAGTAGGCACGCGTGTGCCAGGGGCGCTCACCGTGCGCCGATCTCACGCCATCGTAGTGCAACTCATGCACGAAGTAGGGACGAAGCCCCTCACAGAACAAGCGCACACGCGAGCCATCTTCGGAAACGCGTGCTTCGCGAATCGGGACGGTATCGGTGAGGATCTCATCGCCTCCGTAGCGTTGATGCAACGGATAGGTGTAGGCGTGCATGTGATAGGCGTCCGTTCGCCCCGCGTCTTCAGGGTTAACGGGCCGGGTGAAGACGAGTTCGAACCCATCTGGCCGAGCACGCATTTCGCTGACTTCGAAGGGCATCTTGCCCGTCCACCGCAAGCGTTGCAATCCGTAGGCGGCACTGCCAAGCGAGCTCCAGCCACGGTTGGTCATGCCGACGAACAGCGTTCCTTTGCCACCAAATGCCAGTTGGTAAACGGCACAAGGGAAGCCTTCCAGAAAGGGGAAACAGGCTCCCTGATATTCTCCTCGCACTTTCTCAAGAAAGACACGGCCAATCTTGCTATCGGTGAATTCCCCCACGAAGAGCTGATTCACATAGGGTCCAAAGGCACCTGCCGTGTCGTCTAACACGAATCCCGTACGACTCCGCCCCATCTTGATGTAGGGAAACCACACGGCTGGCGGCACTAATTGGGGTAGTTTCTTTAAAGCCACAGGATAGGGATCGCCATTCACCTCAGCAGCCAAGGGCTTGAGGGGCGAACCTGCGAGGGCTTCTGCGGAAATGCCGTCAGGATTCCCATAATAAGCACCCGGTCGGAGATGATGGAGGCTATTGGTAGGAATCCAATTGCCTTGCTGATCCGTGAAGAAGACATCGCCCATAGCATTGCGCCCCAGACCGCAGGGTGATCGCATGCCCGCACACATGGGCTGAACCCTACCATCTTCTCCAAGGACGACTCCCCACCCACGCCACGGCCGGGCGTTGTCCGCTTGCGATCCCATTTCCAGATTGAGCGTCGCCCAGAGACGGCCAGCGCTGTCTTGCACGGGACCGTAGGCATAGCCGTGATAATTCCCATTCACGGCCCACCCCTTCCCGACGGTGAGATACTGATCGGCTACCCCATCCTCATCCGAATCTACCAATGCGGTGACCTCGCTTCGTTGGGCCACCAA
The DNA here is from genome assembly GCA_030425385.1 of Verrucomicrobiia bacterium. Taxonomy (GTDB): domain Bacteria; phylum Verrucomicrobiota; class Verrucomicrobiia; order Verrucomicrobiales; family DEV007; genus JAACDM01. The sequence continues at coordinate 4,974 of JAUIAH010000054.1, forward strand.
GAGACGATCACTCTGATAGAGCAATCCCAAGGGTTCATCGAGCCCACTTGCAAAGCGCTCGTAAACGATCGCATCTACCGGACCGAGAGCTCCGTGGAGCATCCAGATCTCTCCTTTGCGAATGGCGACCGCCAACCGCCCGTCTTCCATCATGGCCAAGCCGGTGACTTCCAAAGCAATGCCATCCTTGTCCGGTTGCCAATCGGCGTCCCGCGAGTTGTGCATGCTCGTGCCTAACAAGAGATCCTCCACCTCGTAGTAACCTCCGCCTTGTCCCCAGACCTGCCCCAAGACGACGATCAGGACGGTAAACCAGTAGCCAGTTCTCACCATGAGATGGTTGAGTGATAGGGTTCTTGACCAGGGCGCGTCACTGAACGCGTGAAGCCTCCTGCTCTGTTAGGCGTCCATTGTTCCCTAACTATTTCCCCCTCCTCTTCGTAGAGGAACGTGGGGATGCCAGCGTCATCCAACACATAGCCACGAAAGAAGCGGCTTGTTGGGGAATCGCTCGCTGGCAGGAGGTGGATGTCTTTGCCTAACGGAGTAGCCGTTGGGTCGAGGCGGGAGAACCATGTCTTATACGCATCCATGAAGCGTCCTCTCCAAACCTGGATCACTCGACACGATTCGGCATCATAGACCAGATGCGGTCCGCCTGGGAAACCCACCGCAATCGCATGCGTGCTTACTCCCTTCATGAAGGTGCGCTGGATCACCGGCCGTTCTCGGGGGATGATCTCAAAGGTGCCCGGATCGAAGTCAGGATAGCCCGGAGGCGCCTCGCCCCCTTCTTCTAGAAATGCCCAAATGGCGGAGATCTGCTGCTCGGCATCGCCATTCAGGATCGCGGTATTTCCCGCCACGCCCTCTGGCCAAAAGCTGGGCATGAGCGTACCCGGTCGCGTGGTCTGAGGGGCGATCAAGTGCTGGCGGAACCACGCGAACTCATAGCGCTTGGGTGCTTCTGTGAGGGCAAGTGCTTGCATGGCCAGTCCCTGACGCTCTTGCCAAGTATGGCAGGTGATGCAGCCAACGCCCCCTTCCGTGCCGAGCAATTGTCGACCCGCCTCCGCATCGCCTTCGGCAAGCGGAGATTCATGAGAATGGCCGTCCACACGCCGCACGGCATCTACCCAGGCAGCCAATGTCTCCCACTGATATCGGGGCATCTTCGTGTGCATGTAAGGACGCATGGCTCCGTGACCTTGCAGGACCACTTGAAACCACTCAGCTTGGAACTTGGCTCCCACCCCGTCCAGCGAAGGGGGAAAGCGCCCTTCATTGCCGAGCGTGTCATCACCCGTGAAGTAGTCTGCTCGACCGGCAGGCCCGCCGAGGTCTCCCCGATCATGGCAGGCATGACAATGATAGAGCGCCAAGGTCTGCGTGATCTGTTGCGGTTCTGATAAGGAGGACCCCGGGGCAGCCAGGAGAGCACGCTGCGTTTCCGTGAGGGCATAGTGCGCCTTGCGACAATCAAGCGTCTCCCAAGCGGCCACCTTCCTCTGTTCCCCTGCCTCTGGAGCATGACAATGCGCGCAGCCCTTGGATTCAAACAAGCGCGCCCCCTCTTGAGCCAATGATTCCTCAATCTCCATCCGTTGCAGGGGCGCACGGGCGTCATTGGCAGCCTGATCTAACGTTCCGGTGAGGTAAGCTGCAACATCTGTGGCCTGGGTCAATGTCAGTTCAAAGTTGGGCATGCGTCCTGCCGGACGGTGTTTCTCCGGTTGCATGAGGAAATCCGTGAGGGCCGCATGGCTGTATTTCTCCGCCATGCGATGAAGCGAACGCAAGCCGCCTTGGTTCGGTTCCGCCTCGTTGATAGGATCCGCGTGACAGGCCGCGCAGCCGAGGCGTCGAAAGAGGCGTCCACCGGCGTGCGGATCACTGAACTTCGCGATCCGAGGCGGCTTCCATTCACCTTGCAATGACACCAAGTAATGCGTCAGCGCTTCCACTTCGCGTGTCCGTGTGTCTGCGTCTTCTCCTGCCCACAAGTCGGGCATGGTGGTGCCGGGTTGGGCTGATGGTGGATCCGTGAGGAATCTCCGGATCCAATCCGGTTGTAGCCGAGCCCCCATCGTATCGAGCACGGGCGCGGGAGGCGCCTCATGCCCTTCATGACAGGCACCACATCGCAATTCTGCTAGGGTAATAGCACGCGCAATGGCCGGATCGAACGACTCTGGCAAGCGTTCCAAAGCGAGGATGCGAGGACTCCCAGCTGCTGCTGCCAGTCCACTCATAAGTCCCAAGATGATCAGGCGAAGCATCACCTGGTCAGACATTTACCGAGATGGGCGCGGGACCGATTGATGGCGTCGCGAATCTCCTCCACGGTGGGCAGAATGGGGATTCCACGCGGCACCGGGTGCATGAAGATTTCGCAATAGCCTTGATATCCGATCTCCCGCAAGGCCTCGACAATGGGGACGTAGTCGAGACCACCGCCAAACCCTGGCATTTGCTGCATCTCGATCTCCTTGGCAACCTTCTTACGGATCCCTTCCGAGTGCTCTTGGAAATAGATGAACGGTATCTGCGCATTGCCCAGGTCACGAATGAGCGCAGGTATCTCGGGCACAAAGGCATGCAGATGATGCAAGGCGAAGGCGATGCCAAGGTGGGGCGACTGATTGTACTCCGCAAAGTAACGCAATGAATCAGGATGATAAAGCAACTGCCGGTCGTGATTCTCTAACGCAATCGTTACGCCAGCTTCTTCCGCTGCCGCGACATGAGGTTTCATCGACTCGAGGAAAGCCCGAACAGCCCTCTTGGCGTCATTCCCAGAGGGCTCCGACGGACCTATCGTTCCGCAAAGCACGATCTCCGCGCCAAACTTCTTGGCGATGGGCATCTCCTTCTGCAAGCCGAACGGCCCTAACGGATAACGCGTGAAGACCGAAGGTTTCACACCATGCTTCTCGAATAATGCGAGAGCTGCTTCGTGCCCCATCGCATCGATCTGCTCGCGCTGATCCCCATGCACCTTGCACCAGATATCGATCGCCTCGCAGCCTGTGGCAGCCACTTCTGGCAAGATCTCTGCGAGCGGCATCTCGCCGTAGAGAGCGGATGCCAGGATATAGCGTAGACGAAAGGCGTGGTCTGCTGCCTCCGCCGCGCGCAGAGCCGTCCACCAGGCACTGGCACCCAAGGTCAGCTTCGCACAGGCTTGGCGCCGATTCATACCACCCCCTTGCCTTCCCGTCGGGCGCGTTCGGCGATCAAGAGATCAATCCACGGTTTCAGATACTGGCCATTGTCATGATAGGTCCGACCTGAAATGAGATTACCATCCACCACGCTCGCTTCATTCACAAACGTGCCTCCACACACTTCCAAATCAAACTGACACTTTGGCACCGTCGCCATCTTGCGACCACGCACGCGATCAGCCCGGGCAGGTATCTCTACTCCATGACAGACACTCGCAATGGGCTTATCGTGATCAAAGAACCACTGGGTGATTCGGATAAGGTCGGGGTGATCACGGATGTACTCCGGCGCGCGCCCACCGCTAAAGAAGATCCCCACATAGTCCTTGGGATCAATCTCATCAAAGGCTACCGACGCCTCGATGGTGTAGCCTTCCCACTCTTTGGTGATCGTCCATCCAGGCTTCACTTCGTGCATCACCATTTGGAAACGGCGTTTCTCGGGACCAGCCACGACCGGAAGAAAGCCATCCTCCTGCAGGCGATAGAAGGGATAGAGGGTGTCCAGCGTTTCACTGGCATCCCCGATGATGATCAAGACTCTCGAATGCTCCATGGGTCCGTTATGCCGGAAATCGGCCGTCACGGAAAGCACAAAGGAGTCTAACAATCATCCCTAAGACGGATCGCAGCGGAGTGGGCGTGCGCGTCGAGACCTTCCACATCGCAGAAGGTTTGGATGATGGGAGTGGACTTGGCCAGCGCTTCCCGATCCAGTTTCACCACACTTGTGCGGCGCTGGAACTGATCCACTGTGAGACCCGCGAAGGACTTCCCGGCACCGCCCGTCGGCAATTCGTGACTGGGGCCCGCGAGGAAATCGCCCGCCGCTACCGGTGAGCAATTCCCCACAAAGATGCCACCTGCCGTGGTGATCAGGGGCAACCAGCGCTCTTCCTCTTTGCATACCAGGCTAAGGTGCTCAGGAGCGTAGGCATTAGCCACCGCCACCCCTTCGGCAAAGTCGGCCACCTCCATGAGGAAGGTGCCATTCTCTAACACGTCATCCACAATGTGAACTCGACTGAGAAAGGGTTTCTGTTTCGCAATCTCTGCCTGAACCGCATCGATGAGCGCGCTGGAAGGCGTGACGAGACCGATCAGGCTGACGGGGTCGTGTTCGGCTTGGGCTAACAAGTCAGCCGCTACGAACGCGGGATTGGCCGTTTCATCGGCTAACACAAGCACCTCACTGGGACCCGGCAAGAGATCGACGGCGACCGCTCCGAAGACTTGTCGCTTGGCTTCCATGACATAGGCGTTGCCCGGCCCAAAGACCTTGATGACAGGCGCAATCGTGTCCGTGCCATAAGCGAGTGCTCCGATGGCTTGGGCGCCGCCTAACTTATACACTTCGTGAGCACCCGCTTCGGAAAGCGCGTAGAGCAAGGACGGATTCACCCTGCCATAGGCATCGCAGGGAGTCGTCACCACGATCTGGGGAACACCGGCCGTGCTGGCGATTCCCACGGTCATGACAGCGGTGGATACAAGTGGGGCCGTGCCACCAGGCACGTAGATGCCGACCCGTTCGAAGGGTTGGAAACGTTCGCCCACCTCCGCGCCTTGAGCATTGGTGATGGACCAATCCTGGCGTTTCGATTCCTCCGCGAAGCGACGCACATTGGTCAGGGCAGCAGCCACGGCAGCCTTCATTTCCTCCGTCACCGACGCCTTGGCGGCCTCCATCTCGGCCTCGGTGACCCGGAGGTCGCCTGCCTTCAAATCAGCTCCATCGAAACGGGCAACAAACTCCAGAGCTGCTGCGTCCCCGCGCTCCCGGATGGCTTGCAAGACCTCCGTGACGGTCGCTTCGACCTGAGGAGAAGGCGCCGCGCGGCGATTCAAACGCGTGCGATGCTCGGCGTAGTCCGGATCAGAATGACGGATGATGTGCATGAGCTCACAACACAGGCCCGCGGCCACTATCTGCCAAGCGGTTTTCTCGGAAAAGCAATCCGTGCCGACCGATCTTGACCAGGTGCGGGGCATGGGCTTGGCTCTAGAAATTCTGATTTCACGAGTTTCATGAATACACCACGAACGGCCCCATTTCTCCTTCTCGCTTGTCACGCGCTGCTGACCACTGCCCTTCAGGCGAACGAAGCCACTCCAGTTGAAGCGATGGTGGTCAAGGAGGGTTTCCAGGTGGAACGCCTCTATTCCGTGCCAAAGGCTGAACAGGGCTCGTGGGTGAGTCTATGCACGGATCCCCAGGGTCGCCTCCTCGTCTCGGATCAATATGGTGGTCTCTACCGCATCGTTCCTCCGGAACTCGGCAAAGCGTTAGATCCTGCTGCCATTGAGAAGATCGACTTGGAGATCGGCCAGGCGCATGGGTTGTTGTATGCGTTTGATAGTCTCTACTGCGTCGTGGCCAACGATGCCTATCAAGGGCGCGGCCTGTATCGGATTCAGGACACGGATGGCGATGATCAGTATGACAAGGTCACGCAGTTGCTTCGCATGGAGGGCGGCGGTGAACACGGACCGCACTCGGTCGTGCTTTCTCCCGATGGGAAGTCCCTTTATGTCGTGGTGGGCAATCAGACCACCCTCCCGCCCATGCACCGCACGCGCGTGCCGCCTCTCTGGGGAGAAGATCAAGTCTTGCCGCGCATCTATGGGCGCGGCTTCATGCGCGGCACCTTGGCCCCCCGCGGGTTCATCGCCAAGACGGATCCTGAAGGCAAGGAATGGGAATTGATGGCCACCGGATTCCGGAATCAGTATGACGCCGCCTTCCATCGTGACGGTGAGCTCTTCACTTACGACGCCGATATGGAGTGGGACATGAACACCCCCTGGTATCGTCCCACGCGAGTGAACCACGTGGTGAGCGGGGCCGAGTTCGGCTGGCGCAATGGTTCAGGGAAATGGCCTGCCTACTATGAAGACAGCCTTCCGGAAGTGATCGATGTGGGACCGGGATCCCCCACGGGCGTGTGTTTCGGTTATGGTGCGCAATTTCCAGCCAAGTATCAGGAGGCTTTCTTCATCTGCGACTGGAGCTATGGAAAGCTCTACGCCGTGCATTTGGAGCCCAACGGAGCCAGTTACTCGGCCAGCATTGAGGAATTTGTCAGTGCGCAACCCCTTCCACTTACAGATCTCTGCGTGCGTCCCCAAGACGGCGCCCTCTACTTCGCCATCGGCGGTCGCCGCACCCAATCGGGACTCTACCGTGTCACTTACACAGGCACCGAATCGACAGCCCCCGTATCGATGGAGGCACACAAGGAAGGCCAAGAGCTTCGCGAGCAGCGCCGCCAGCTGGAAGCCTTTCATGGACGGGTCGATCCCACCGCGGTGAGCGTGGCCTGGCCCTATCTGAAGCACCAAGACCGCCATCTGCGCTACGCGGCTCGAGTCGCCATCGAGAGCCAACCGTTCACCGCGTGGAAACACCTCGCCCTCACAGAATCTCATCCCCACGCGGGGATGCTCGCCACCATCGCTCTTGCCCGTTGCGGCCAGGCCAATCACAAGGCCGATGTGTTAGCCAATCTGGTGAAATGGCGCTGGGACGATCTCGATCGCCCCACACGACTCGCCTACACGCGGGCCGCTGGCCTCTTCCTCGCGCGCATGGGCATGCCGGAGAAGGACTCGGATCGCAAGAAATTGATCCGGCGATTCAGCAAGGCATTTCCCACGGACGATGTGGAGCTGGACATCGAACTCTGCCAGTTACTCGCCGCTCTGGGCGATCCTGACGTGGCCAAGAAGGGGGTGGCTCTCCTCCAAAGCGCGCCAACTCAGGAAGAGCAGATCTCTTATGCCAAGGCGCTGCGCTTGGTGAACGAGGGATGGGAGGAAAGCGATCGCGAAGCCTACTTCCGCTGGTTTCAGAAAGCCGCCCGTTTTCGTGGCGGCGCCAGTTTCGGAAAGTTCGTCGAATCCATCAAGAAAGACGCGGTCGAGCACCTGACAGAGGCTCAAGAGGCGCAGTTTGCAGACGCTCTCAAGCCGGGCGAAGCCGAGCGACCGGATTTCGTCATCGAGCCGCGCGCCTTCGTTAAGGATTGGAAAGTCGAGGATCTGTCAGGGCTACTCGGAGCAGGCCTGGAGGGCAATCGCGACTACAAGAATGGTCGTAATCTCTTCGGTGCTACGGCGTGTTTCTCTTGCCACCGCTTCGGCGGAGAAGGCGGCGCCATGGGCCCGGACCTCACCGGCGTGGCCGGCCGCTTCAGTCCCAAGGACCTCTTGGAGTCCATCCTCGACCCTAGCAAAGAAATCAGTGATCAGTACAACGCTACCGTTATCACCAAGAAGAACGGGGAGACAGTGATGGGCAGGATCGTGAATCTCAGTGGCGATACCGTGATGGTCAATGTGAACATGTTGGACCCGAATGCCATCAACTCCGTCAAGCGCGATGAAGTGACCTCCATGAAGCCTTCCACCGTGTCCATGATGCCTCCCGGCTTGCTCAACACGCTCAAAGAGGATGACATTCTTGATCTCTTAGCCTACCTCCTCTCGGGAGGCGATGCGGAACACGAGCTGTTCCAATAGGGCTCACGGGACGGCCTGACACTAATGTTACTCAAACGCGCGCTCGGAGTTCTGCTTGGCACGGCTCTGCTCGCGTGGCTCTCGTGGCAGGCGTTCTTCCACATCAACTTTGATGCCGATCCCCTCAATCTCTTGCCGCAGGGATTGCCCCAGGTGGAATCCATGCGGACTTATGACAAGGTCTTTGCCTCACAGAATGACGTCCTCATCGTCGTCACGCAGCCCGACATCGCCATCGGTACGGAGGCTACTGAATCACTGGAAGCTTATCTTTCCGAGCGCACCGATCTCTTTCGCACGCTGAGCGGGAAGCCTCCCTGGGAGAAAGATCCCTCACAGATGGGCGAATTGATCGCTTATCTCTGGGCCAATGGTCCCCCAGATGCCCTCCAGACCGTAGAAGAACGCCTCACGGACTCCGGCATCACTGCGAGCCTGGCTGCAAGTCTTGATACCCTGGAGAATTCCATGGATGTCGCGGAAATGACACGCGCTTCGGAGGACCCTCTTCAACTCTCACACTTTGGTGAATCAGCAGAATCGTTTGATCTCTCAGCCGCAACCCGATTCCAGTTTGTCTCCGAGGAGGGCGATCTCCATCTGCTCATGGCTGAGCCCGCCGAATCTTTGGAATCTGATTCCCAAGTCTCCACTTGGCGGACCGCTGTCGAGAAAGCCATCGGCGAATGGGAGCAGGCGCATCCCGATCTCTCCGAGGGCACTTTGGTGCAATTGACAGGCCGCAAGATCTATATGACCGAGGTGACGGGAGCCCTTCGGCGAGATCTCATGGTGTCCATGCTCATCACCTTGGGCTTCGCCATGACACTCTTTGTCGTGCTCTATCGGCGGATCCTTCCTCTCGCCGTCCTCCTTCTCGCGCTCTATATCACTTTCGTCATCACGCTGCTATTGGGCCAATTGCTCTTCGAGGATCTCAGCGCTATGAGCGTGGGGTTCGCAGCTATTCTCATGGGATTGGCAGTCGATTATGGTTTTGTGATCTATCAGGAAAGCTGCTGCAGCGGTGAGGACCCACGGCGCCTGCGTGGGGTCTTCGGCAGATCCATTGGCTGGGCCGCCGCCACCACGGCCTGTGTCTTTCTGCTTCTCAATCGTAGCATCATGCCAGGGGCCGCCCAGTTAGGCACCATGGTAGCTATCGGCATTGGCGTCGGTGCGCTGATGATGATCTTTCCCTACGCCAGCTGGCTCGGTGCTCTTCGCTGCACCGGCCCCCTCCCCCGCGCCCAGCGGGAGATAGACACGCCCCTGTGGTTCGGCTGCGGCCGGAAGATCGCGGTGCTGACGGGCGTCGGCATGGCAGCCATTCTGTTAGTCCTTGGTACGCGCGGATTTCCCAAGCTCGATCCTGATGCTGAAACGCTCCGCCCCAATCGGACTCAACCAACCATTGAACTCTATCGGACGGTGATGGAGAAGCTAGGCGGCGACACGCGTACGATCACGGTCATGGCGACCGGGCAAGACCATGCCGAGGTGCGCACCGTCATGGAGCAAGGGCACACCATCCTGACCGAAGATACCACCACGAGAGGGGTGATGCTTCCCATGCCCTTGTGGCCCGATCTCGCCCAACAGGAAGCCAACCGCGAACGGCTCCGATCGCTTGCGGCTCGTGAAGCAGCCGCTCTCGCGCAAGCGGCGACCGAAGGATTTGAAGACGACGCCATGACCTTTGCTAAGGGTGTCTTCGCCGCTTGGGGGCGTTTCGCTTCAGAAGATGGCCCATTCACTCTGACACAAGCCTCAAGCACTTGGCTCACCGATCGCTTGCTGCGGACGGATCGCGCCGCAAGTAAGGAGCCCTTAGCGATCGGATTTGTACGCCTGCAAGAGGGACGCTTTTCCCTTCCCACCGAGACCGTGCAAGCCCTGAACACGCTCGGGTTACGCCCCATTGGTTGGGAATTTCTCACCCCGGAGATCATCACCATCGTGCGGCATGACATCGTTCACGTCGTCATCCCTGCAGTGATCCTCCTCCTCGTCCTTCTTGCGATCGTCTTCCGCTCGCTCAAAGGCGTTTGCCTGTCCATCGGCCTTCTCGTCTTCAGCACTCTAGCTCTCATGGCCGTGATGCGCCTCGCAGGGCGAGACTGGAACATTGTCACCATCGCCGCAGGCCCCATCTTGTTAGGCCTGGGATTGGACTATAGCATTCATGTTATCCTGGCCATGCGCCGCACGCGCGGCGATGTCCGAAGCGTGCGCCTGAATATCGGCCGGGCCTTGCTCCTTTGTGGTTGCACCACCGCGGTGGGTTTCGCGTCATTGAAAGCGGCCCGTCATGGTGGCCTCCCGCTGATCGGTGAGATTTGCGCGGTGGGCATTCTCATCACGATGATCACCGCCATCTTTCTCATCCCTCACTGGTGGCGCTTTCTCCATCGGGGTGAGGATCTTTGTTAGCCTTAACATTCCCAAGCCATGTGCTTACGCCCTCTTCTGATCTCGCTGACAAGCCTCACCCTTGCCCAGGCAGACTCACCTCCTCCTGGAGATCTCAAAGCAGAAGCCATCGCCCTGACACTCGTCGAGCAACAGCGCGAGCGAAGCGCTCACCGCCTGCTCACAGAAGACCTTGCGCCCCTCGCAGAGGGCAAGGTTCCCGGTCCAGACGGACGCTTCTATTGGGCGGAGATCACGTCCCCCACTGAAAGTGTTATCAAACGCAGCCGACTCGACGGCTCCCATGTCGACACGTTCGCACGCGGTTTCGCCCGCCCCCGCGCTCTCGCATTCAACCATCGCGGAGACCTCTATGTTCTCGACGCCCCCGCGGTGCTGGGTCAGGAAACACGCCTCTATCACGTCGTTGAAGGAGCCGATACTGGGTGGCGCGCCGTGACTGACATGACAGCATCCCCATGGATGCGCGAAAGCTACGGGAAACCGTCATTCCCAGGCCAAACCGCCGCCATTGTCCCGTGCCTCAGCACGCTCTCGCCCACCATGGTCACCCTGGCCTTCCACCCTGGCACCGCTTTGACCGAGACTTGGGAAGAATTGGGAATGCTCGCAGACGAGGCCCGCGGGCTGCGATTGTTCACTCTTGAGCCCGCACCAGAGCGCGCTGTCTATCAGGTTTCCATTGGAGAAACGGTCACCAATCGTGCTGGAATCGAGGCGCTGGTCTTTAGCGATGATGGAGCCCTCTACACGCCACTCAAGGAAGGCGATGCTTTGGCATGGGACGGTGATCCTCCCCACCCGTTGCGCCCTAAGACTGCTGAGTGGTTTCGTGAGAATTGGCGTCGCTTGCCAGAAGGTGTCTTACTTGATCTGTTAGGTTACCCGGATCAGCGCCTGCGCCTCGCCGCCCAGAATGAGATCGTCCGCCGCCACGACTACACCATTCTTCGGAACACCGCCCTCACTGATTCCCGTTTGCAGGCACGCCTGCACGCCATTTGGGGCTGCGCGCAACTCGCACGCGAACGCGACGGCGAATCGCTCCAGCCCATCGCTTCCCTTGCCGGCCATCCCAATGCCGCGGTGCGAGCCCAAACCCTCAAAGCACTTGGGGACACGCGCGCCGCCTTCGCGCGAGAACCCCTTCTAAGAGGACTCTTCGATTCCGATGCCCGGGTCCGTTTCGAGGCAGGCATGGCCCTCCACCATCTTGGTCGACCACAGGATCTTCCTGACATTATCGCCTTTGTTGCCGCTCAAGCCGATACCGATTCCTATCAACGCTTCGCTGGGATCCGCGCCATGACAGGAGCCGCCCGTGATTGGCCAGATCTGCTTGTCGACTATCAAGATCACGAAAAGCCAGCCGTCCGCCAGGCGCTCGCCGTAGCGCTTCGCTTCCTTTATGACGATCTCGCTTCGGCATCAGCTCCCGAGGAATGGGAAGGCTTCGCGCCGCTGATCGCCCTTCTGGCAGACACCGACGAATCGGTGGCCATGGAGGCGGCCCGCGCCATTCATGACGTCGCCTTTCCTCATCCGGCGCTCCTCGACGCTCTCGCCAAAGCGCTCGAAACAGCACCGTCGCCTCGCCGATCGTTCGCAGCGCGCCAGCTCAACGCCAATCGCCTGATAGGCTCCGAGGAAGCGGCTGCGCGCGTGGTGGCCTACGCAGCCGATGCCAAGACGCCTGCAGTGCTGCGAGATGAGGCGCTCAAATGCCTCGAAACCTGGTCGGCTCCGCTCACGCACGACCCGGTGCTGCGCACGGCACGACCCGTGCCCCCGGGTCGCAAGCGCTGAGAAAAGCCTGGCTTCGCCTTAGCGTTAGCGTTCTCGGGGCAGTCCCGTGCGAATCTCTTCGCCAGAATCCGCGTCCACAATCATCACCTGCTCGCGATGATAGGAGGGATCCGAACGAAACGTGAGCCGCCCGGCGTTGCGACGCTGGAGATCGACAAGAATCTGATCGTCCTCCGTTCGCAGCCGATGCATGACGTCAGGGTGCACCACCACGATCAAGTCGCGCCCGCGATCACCATGGCGTTGAAAGATGGAGGAAAGTCGCCGCTGCAACTCCACGCTCATCGTCATAGTCGATTTCACTGTGCCTTTGCCACTGCAATAGCGGCAGGGTTCCATGACTGATTCTGTCAGGCTCTCGTTCAGCCGTTGGCGCGTCATCTCCATGAGCCCGAGCTGGGAAATATGCAGCACTTGGGTCTTGGCCTTGTCTTTGCGCACGCGATCACGCATGCGGCGATAGACTGCCATCTGATCTTTGCGCCCTTTCATATCAATGAAATCCACCACGACCAGACCGCCAATATTTCGAAGCTTCAACTGCCGCGCGACTTCGTCAGCCGCTTCCAGGTTCGTTTCCAGGATCATCTTATCCATGTTTCCTTTGCTGCCCTTGTTGCGACCGGTATTCACATCCACCGCGATCATGGCTTCCGTTTCGTCAATGACCAAATACCCGCCACACGGCAGCCAAACCTGACGATGAAAGGCATTCTCGATCTGCCGATTGATGTTTAATTTCTCGAAGATGGGCTGCTTACCCTGGTAGAAATTGATCCGCTTCTTCGCTCTCCGGGAAATGCTCCCAACCAGATCGCGCATTTGATCCGTCACTTCACGATCGTCACATAACACTTCCGCCACTTCGTCAGTGAGAAAGTCGCGCACCGTTCGCTCCACCAATCCGGGCTCTTGAAACACTTTCATAGGCGCCTTCCCCGACTTCTGCGCTTCGTCAATTTCCTCCCATTGATCTAAGAGCAGGCGTAAGTCTCTCACAAAGTATCGCGCTCGCTTCCCCTGACACACGGTGCGGAGAATGATGCCCATCCCTTCGGGCACGCTGAGACGCTCACAGATCTTCCGTAAGCGTTGACGCTCTTGAGGGTCATCGATCTTTCGCGAAATCCCAAACTGATCATTCAAGGGCATGAGCACCATGAAGCGCCCTGGCAGGCTGATATTCGTCGTCACTCGAGGGCCTTTGTTGCCAATAGGTCCTTTCGTCACCTGGACGAGGACCTCGGAACCCACGGGGTAGATCTCGGGAATGTCCTTGGAGGTGATACGCTTGCGCTTCTTCTTTGAACGCTTGATCTCTTCCAAGCCGCTATCGAGCGCCGCTGGAATCGCGTCCCAGAAGTGGAGAAAGGCATTCTTATCAAAGCCGATATCGACAAACATCGCTTTGAGACCGCCTTCAATATTCTTCACGCGCCCTTTGAAGATGCTGCCAACAATGTTCGATTGGCCGCTCCGTTCAATGGTGTATTCTTCTAAAGTCTTGCCCTCTAACACCGCCACGCGGGTTTCGAGAGGTTCACAATTCACGATGATGCGATCGCCTTCACCAGGTGTTCCAAATCCAAAGAGTTTCTTAACAGTATCCAACATGAGTAAGGGGTGGCTCAGATTCAATTACCCTAACGCTTCCGCAACCCACCTCTGGGGATGCCGTTCGCACGGGCTATGATTTCTGAAGATTGAGGTTTATCGTCTGATTCGGCTCCCCGGGATTCGTTCATCGCAGATTCGTCGATGGGCACCGCCGTATCTGCTGTGTCACGTTCCCCTTCGGGTACCGTCCATAGATCACCGTCATAAGTGATCTCCGAATGTTTATCGAAATTTCCTGGTGCTTCGGCGAGTCTTTGAAACTGCGCCGGCACGGAACCTCGAAAGAGTTCTTGTAAGATGCGCTTGGCCACGGGAGCAGCCACTTTCCCTCCCGAGTCGCCATCTTCCACAAATACGGACAAGGCGTATTGAGGCTTCTCATAGGGCGCAAAGGCAATGAACCACGCATGCGTCCCACTGCCCGTGTATTTCTGAGCGGTACTCGTCTTTCCTGCCACTTTCACCGTTTGCAAGCGCGCGCGCCTCGCCGTTCCCCCCGCAGTATTCACCACATCGTACATGCCTTTGCGGATACGCTCGATTGCGCTGGGTTTCACGCCGTGTTCGGTGAGGTCATAGAGGAGCTTGGGAGCAAATTCCTCTACGATCGAGCCTTTGCCATCCTCGATCCGCTCAATCAGGCGGACTTGGTGGCATTTGCCGCCGCTCGCGATCACGGATGCCAATTGCGCCATCTGCAAAGGCGACGTTTTGATGTCTGATTGCCCGATTGAGATCATCGCGGTGCGCGCTCCTTTCCAGATAGTTCCCGGATCCGCTGTCTCTAAGTTTGGAATTTCTGTATGCCCCTCAAAGATTGGCAATCCGAAGGGCTGATTAAGCCCCATCATTCCGGACATCCTCACGATATTCTCAATCCCAGCTTCGTTCCCATAACGATAAAAGAACGAATTGCAGGACTTCATGATCGCTCGCTGCAATCCAATCCTTTGGTGGTGCCCCATACACTTAATGCGAAGCCCATTATATGTCACAGCGCCACCACAGTGAGTCCGGAAATTCTCCAATCCCTTCATGGCACCTGCCAACGCTACCGCGATCTTGAACACAGAACCTGTCGCATAGCCACCCACGGCTCGGTTGGTAAGGGGCTTTGCTTTGTCTTCCCTGTATTGGCGATAATCCTCAGCGCTAATACTAGGTATGAATCGGTTAGGATCATAACTCGGCACCGTCGCCATCGCCAAGACTGCCCCCGTATTCGGATCCATGAGGACGGCCGCGCCACGTCCCACACCACGGCCATTATTGGCTTTTCGCAGCGCCATCTCTAGGATGTATTGCGCGCGGAGATCGAGTGTGAGCCTGACATCGTATCCCTGTTTGGGCGGGACATTCTGCCGGTCCCCCACATAAGCAAATTTCTGGTCGATCAAGAGTTCACGGTAACCCGCCCGTCCTTTCAAATAAGGATCCATCGATTTCTCCACGGCCAAGACACCAAAGGGATCTGGTTCGTAGATATGATCACTCCGCAGCCACATCCGCGCTTCTTCGGCCTCGGGTCCCGATCCCCTCGCCTGTGCCTTCAAATCGTCGATGTCTTTCCCCCGATCCGCTTTGCGCACGTAGCCTAACACATGTGCAGCCAGGGAACCGTAGTTGTACTCGCGCACGGGCGCCGCTTTCGGTTCCAACCCAGGAATCTCCAGACTGCGTTCGCTCAGCATGGCAAACTGCTCGTAGGTCAACGTCACGGGTAAAGTGTAGGGAACCAAGCCCGCTGGAAAGGTCATATCGTAGTGATTGATCAACTGATCGTGAGCACGCTCTTTGTTAGGAAACGCGACCTCCAAGCCCAACTCTGCCAACGGCGCAATCACCGTTTCATCCACGATCACCCCGATATTCTTCACTTTTCGTGGCTCACCAATGCCTCCTGGTGGCTTCCGATAGACCACGGGCATCTCCGGTTTACCCTTCTCATCGAAACGACCGTGCTCCGCCGGATCGTAGTCCTCCGCGATGGCTCGAAGATTCAACACCAGTTGATACTCCAGCCGATTGGACACCAGCGTGTTTCCATTCCGATCCTTGATCTCGCCTCGCACGCCCGGCACCCGCACCGTCACCGTGCGCGTCTTCGCAAGGCTGGTCAGCTGCTTCGCATACTCCGTGTGACTGGTGACCTGGACATTCCAAAGACGATAGAGTAGACCACCAAAGGCGCCAATCAGCAGGAAAGCGATCAGATAGAGGCGAAGTCTGTATTGAAGGACCACGGGGAGGAAAGATTGAAGTTAACGCATGAACTGTTGGTGTCGAAATCTGGCGTCGAGGACGCGAGAGAGCCAGTAGAGCAGGAAGTAGATAAGGGGAGAGAGTGCCATGGAGATCAAGGCGGTGGCGCACATTTCATGAAACACCGGCTGCGGAAACTCGAAGTCGCCGCGCTTGATGTTGAGATAGAGGTAGTCCATCAGACGAAAGAGAAACACACCCAGCCCCGTCATGAGAATCGGAAAACCCATTTGTCTCTTCAGATAAGAGGCGCGCACGCCATGCATGAGGGTTCCCAAGACGCCAAAGAAGAAGATGCTCATGCCAAAAGTCGTCACTCCCGGCAGCGGTAGACCCGTGGCCCCGACGCCTGGATCGACCGCATGACGAAGGTCCCAGAGCAGTCCCGCAACGAACGCCAAGCCAAGCGTCGCCGGATACGATAGCGTCACCGCCGTGCACAAGAACCACACCGGAAACAGGAGGAGAAGCCCATAAGATGCGGACTCCCCCATGCGCGGGATGAACTCCTGCACGCAGAAGGCCAGGAAGAGGATCGCTACCGACACGGCGGCATACATAACCAACGGCGGTTAGCCCCTTTCAGGACCCATTCTTCGGTCCAGGAGGACGCACGTCTGCCGCAAGCGTTTCCGCATTGGCAGTAGCCACGTCTTCACCTTGAGTCCCGCTCGCCATGCGGATCACAAAGACCGAATTCAATTTGTTAAAGTCCACTTTCGAATCCACCACGGCGCTGTCATAAAGCTCCCCCTTGAGTTGACGCACCACGGTTCCAACGACCATGCCGGGAGGAAAGACCTGACCTTCCCCATCGTCCGTGTACAATACGGCTCCAGCTGGTAAATCAATATCGGGCTTGAGGAAATGCAGCCGGATCTCCGGCGTCAAATTCCCCACCCCACGGTAGCCATGGACGATGCCACGCATGGAAACACTCCGCCCCACGCGGGCCGCGACGCGACACTGCTCGTCCGTGAGGAGCAGCACCTCGGCTGTTTCATCCGTCAATCCGTTCGCCGTCACCTTCCCCACCACGCCGTGATGGCGATCGATCACTGGCAAATCTTTCTCCACCTGGTGATTCCGACCGCGATTGATCGTCACGGTACTCCACCAACTGGAGCGCGTGCGCCCAATCACCTGGGCCGGAATCGTCAAATCGTAGCGCTTGTTCTGGCGGAACTCCAGATCCGCACGCAGGCGACGGTTCTCATCCTCTAACTCAGAGAAACCGCGCTGACGAAAGCGCAGATCAAACACTTCCTGCTCCAACCGCTTCACATCGGCCAACAACGTCGCCCGATCACGCGGATCCTCCTGCTCTGCCTCCCCCTGCACCGCCCCCGCAGCCTTCACCACCGGCGAGAACAGGCCGAGAAATCCCGAACGCCACCCTCGCACCGTTTCCGGTTTCAGGAAGAAGACCCAGACCAGGCCTCCCAGAAACACGAGAAACGCAATGATGTTGAATTGCTTCATCGGCAGAAAGGAGCATCCCCTGGGATGCGTCTAACCTCAAGCGTGTTGCGGCGACATTCCTCCGCTCGTCACGCGCTTCAGGAATTCCAGCTCACTCAGAACCTTGCCAGCCCCCTCCGCGACCGCGCTCAACGGATCCTCCGCCACGTGGACCGGAAGCCCCGTTTCCTCAGATAACAATTTATCCAGACCACGGAGCAATGCCCCGCCGCCAGCCAAGACGAGCCCGCGGTCCACCAAGTCCGCAGACAACTCCGGCGGGCACCGTTCCAACGTCACGCGGACAGAATCCACGATCGTATTCAGCGGCTCCAGCATCGCCTCACGCACCTCCTGAGAAGTGATTGAAATCGTCTTCGGCAAGCCAGCCACCAGGTCACGGCCCTTCACCTCCATCGAGGTCTCTTTCCCAATCGGATAAGCAGAACCCAGGCGAATCTTGATTTCCTCCGCTGTGCGTTCCCCGATCATCAAATTATAAGCGCGCTTCATGTACTGCACGATCGCCTCGTCCAATTCGTCTCCCGCCACTCGCACGCTGCGGCTGTAGACGATACCAGACAGAGAAATCAGCGCCACCTCCGTCGTGCCTCCGCCAATGTCGACGATCATGTTCCCCGAAGCATCCTGCACCGGCAAGCCCACGCCGATCGCCGCCGCCATCGGTTCCTCGATCAGATACACCTCACGTGCACCCGCCTGCTCCGCAGACTCCTTCACCGCACGCTTCTCCACCTCGGTGATCCCCGAAGGCACCGCCACGACCACGCGAGGCCGCGCCATCGTCCGACGATTATGCACCTTCCGAATGAAGTGACGCAGCATCGCCTCCGTCACTTCGAAATCGGCAATCACCCCATCCTTCAACGGACGGATAGCAACAATGTTCCCAGGTGTCCGACCAAGCATCCGCTTCGCATCATCTCCCACCGCGAGCACCTCGCTCGTCCCCGCCTTCACCGCCACCACAGACGGCTCGCGCAACACAATCCCGTGATCCTTCACATTCACCAACGTGTTCGCCGTCCCTAGATCAATCCCAATGTCGTTGGAGAAGAACCCGAAAAGTTTACTAATCATTCCTGAATTATAATAGTGCTATGAAACGAATCGCCCCCTCTCAGCCTAACGACTTACAAAGGAACGTAACGGGCAACTCAACGGCATCGCCAAGGAGTCACCGGTAAAAGGACAAAGGGTCATCGCCCAATGCAACCCTTCGCGCAGGCTATAGACTCCCGGCATCTCACGGTCAAGAGCGAAGGATGGGGAACGCACTAGAAATAAAGGGAAACAAGGGCGCAACCGAACCTCAAGAGCACCCACAATCGGGGCCCACTTCGCACATCCGTCAGGGTCGCTCGCCCTGATCCTCCCAGTCGAGTCCCCACACCACCCCCGCCTCACGATAGACCGCCTGCAAGTCCTTGGCTCGATTCCCCCGTATGCGCAAGACGCCCACGCGCCTCGCCTCCATCTCCTTCTCCCAAGAATAAGGGGGCTCATCCACCACCTCCGCCTGATCCTCACCGCGGTCACCCTCATCAGCGTTCGGAACTGCCACCGGCTGCGGAGCCGTCGCCCCAGTCTCGATCACTCCTGAGTCCCCCACCATCACGGTAGACTCGGACAAAGCCTCCCCATCCTCAACGTCAACCTCACCATCCAACGCCAGGGCCATCCCATCGTCCGTCACGTCAGCCGGCACCATCACCGGGTCCTGCTCGATCCACGTCGTATCCACACCCAGCCCGTCATCGATCACCAAATCCGTTGGCCCCTCGGGCAAGGCAAACGCCGGCTGAGCCTCCACCTGCATCGGTCGCAAAACCTCCTCGGAATACGCATTCGACGCCGTCGAATACTGCGAAAGCACCACCAACGCCGTAAACGCGATCAGCACCAGCAGCACCCCCACGAAGAAAGCCTGCTCAAACCGCTCCAACACCCGCCGCCGACGCTGGCGTCGGAGCACCGCCTCCGTGATCAACGGCACCGGATCGTAGGGATCCACGTCCCCATCTTCCAAAGCCGTCCCCAATCCGGGACCCTCTTTCATCGTAGAACGCGCATTCATGATCTCATCAACGGCTCTCAAACTCAGAAACGCTCCTCAAGTTTGAGAATCGCCCACACCCTACGCGCGCTCAGGCGCTCATCAACTCCAATTGTTATAATTTCGAGATTATAAGTCGCACATTTGCGAACCCGAAAGGCCCTCCTCCCCCAAGGAGAACTTGAAATCTTTCCGCCACGCGTGTAGACTTCATTGCTAGCTCAGATTCTCACCACGAGCGACTAGTTCGGGGGCGTCATGGTTTCGACTGATGGCTTACAGAATGGGTGGCACGCCGAGGATGATTCGTTGGCCTCGTTAATCATCGGATCGAACAAATAATTGCAGATTCTTCACAAGAACTCGCTCTCGCTGCTTAAGTCAGCGACGTCGCTCTCCCGACGCCTGTTAGGGTAAGCGGCGCTAGCAACAGGCTAGCCTCCTGATCGGGCATCCGGGTCAGGGGGTGAAAGGAAACAGGGTGATCGGGGATCCGAATTCCGTTGGTTGAAGCCGAATCTCTTAAAACAAAGATCCAACTAAGCGTGTAGAAACTCACTCCTCGGAGTCATTAGGACAGGGGTTCAACTCCCCTCGCCTCCACCACTTTGATTATCAACGAGTTACGCTTCAAGAAAACCAAACTAATACTCAAACTAATACATCGTTCACTTTGAGTCGATCGCATTCTGGGACGTTCGAGGCAGTTTGGCTCAACGCTTCGACTGGTCGGCAGGGGGGCTAGAAAGCAAGCGTCGTATCGGGCATTAGGATCGTTCCCCCCTCTGCGGGATCACTCAGAATTACCTCGCCGGTGGACATGATTCCGAGCGCTCTACTTCTATCTGGGCCGCCCTTGATCTCGGCGATGCCGTAGCGTTGTCCACATTGCCAAAGGTATGAGGTAACGTCGGAGCCACCGACGATTTGGCCGAAATTGTTGATGCCACGCGCGACACCGGATGTGTACAGATCAACGAATTCAAAACTCGTATCCGTGGGCGCCCAGAGGCATGCTCGCGATATGCTATCCGCCGTCTCGTAGTAGCCAACGATTGTCCCCGCGTTGTTGATTGCAACCGCTGCGGCGTTCACAGCTTCAGTTGGCAATGGCAGAAGCATCAGGTCTGGATCATCAGAATCCTCGAGGCTCCATGCACAGGCGAGTCTGTTTGGGCGCTCATGAATCTGAACGTCGATGCAACCACATGCTATTCGTTCGTCATTGATATCCAAGGCGCTGCCCGACACCGCAAACCGTTCGACTGGCAGGGAATGCGATCTCCATCCTTCGTCAGTCTTCATCCATAGATTAGGCATTGGCCTACCGTTTTCAGTTCTGTAGCCTACGAGATCGGCGATGAGTCGATCATTGGCTCCTTCAACTGCTCCCGGGCTGTCATCAACTTCTTCTGGCGAAGTCTGCCGCTGTTCCCAAATGGCTGGACGCTGCTGACCTCCTCTTTCAACGGCCCCGAAAAAAGCGCGGCGCTGGTTGAGATGCCTCGCATAGAATGCCCCTTCGCCAGCCGGAATCTGAAAACCGCGGTCAGATGGATCCGCTTTGTCACAGATTGAAACGGATGATTCCCAAAGTGGTCGACCAGGCGGACGCTCTCCAGCGTCGAAATCAGGCGTTCGCGACCAGGAGCTTTGCATCACTTCAGGGAGGCGAACTTTTGAGTAGGCGTTGTAGTTGAGTACGACTGTAGGTTGGACGTTCGTCCATCCCGCCGATTGAAGGACGACATTGAGAAACTCTCGCGCCGGGGCACTTCGATCCCGGCCAAGCCGAAATTCGATGGGAACGGAGCTGCCCACCCGGTCTTGGTGGTGAATTGAGTCATCTGCTACCAGTAGGCTCCTGGGCGCTACTTCACTTCGTGCATCATCAGCACCAACGCCGGTGATCCTAAACCCGAGAAGCTTGTCGGTGTCATAGACAATTGCGGGTGGTAGTGGATCGCTCGTTGCGGGAATCGAATGATGCGATCTTTGAAGGGGCACTCCAGATAGCAATATCCGAAACTGCGTTCCTTTCTTGACGATGTTGCCCGCTACGTTGGCACGCACTGCTAGAGTGATCTTGTCCCATGAAGGCGCATCGGTACCGAAAGAGGCACAACACAGATACGTTGGCATCGTGTTCCCGTCGGGAGGCGAGCCACGAGCCACACTCCCGTCAATCGTGACGCCACATGACACACTCTCATCATTCCACGGGAAAATGGGCCGATGCGAAAATGTCATACCTGGCGCAGTCTTGTAGTCGATCCCTACTTTGTGATTCTGAAGTCTTACCGCTCGATCGCTTCTGAAGAGTTCCAGCTGGTAGGCTACTCGGTTGGGGTCGAAGTCGTTCCCGCTCTCACCGTGTTGACCGATGAACACGCTTGCGAGTTCGTTGTCGCCGCGCGTCTCTACCAGTTCCAACGGCCCGTAGCCAATGATGTGGCTGAGTCGCAAATCGATCCGAATCGGGCTGTCGGCATCGGATCCCAAAGTGTAGACGATCTGCTGTTGCGGCGAAGCGACCGAAATAAAATCACCCTTTCGCCATTCGATTGCCGCCTCGAAGTTCTCGTTCCAGTAGTGATAGAGTTGAGGTAGACCATCGGCAGTCCAGTTGCCATCAACTGAGATCACCGCCTTTCCCGTATCGCTGCGAAAGCCAGCTTCCCACTGAATCCAATGCGCTTTCGTCGCGGCAAGAGGAAGAATCAAGGAGAGGAAAACTCCGAACCACACCGGTCGATGAAATGACACTTTCGGTTTCATTCTGACAGAGACAAAATAATTGCACGAATACGCTGCGTTCACTAGCGTATTTGCTAGAAAATGCAGCGTCACGTCGTGAGCAAGTCAGAGAAAGACTATGATTCGGATATAGGCCGCTTCTTTCGTAGCGTGGCCGATGAGGCTTTGAATCCGAGTCTGGCGCACCAAATCTTGGAAGGTGCCAACGGGAGTTACCGCATCGAGAGCATGATCGCGAAGGGCGGCATGGGGGCGACGGTCTACCTCGCGAAGAGATCGAGCGGAGATCGTGTTGCGTTGAAGTTGCTTCCCGAAGTCGTGGGTGAGAATCAGGCGCTAACAAAGAGATTCCTGCGAGAGACCAGATCGATGTTCAATGTCTCCCATCCGAACGTCGTTCCCTTTCTCGACCACGGTCAGTCGCCGGATGGAGATCAATTCATCGTGATGGAGTACGTTCCTGGAGGTTCGTTGGCCAAACATCCCATTGAAGAGTCCGAAGATTGCATCAAGTTCGTAGCCGATGCCTGCCAAGGGCTAACTGAATTGCATCGTAAAGGTATCATTCATCGCGATATCAAGCCTAGCAATATCTTGGTTGGAGCGTCAGGCGAACCTATGATCTGCGATTTCGGATTGGCGAAGATTCTGCGCTCCTCGCATCAATCTTCGCCCCTGACGCGTGCCGGAGATCGTGTTGGTACGGACGGGTTCATAGCGCCGGAACAGCTTGCCGATAGCACAACGGCTGATCACCGTGCCGATATCTTCAGCCTTGGCGCTGTGCTCTACCGCTTGCTCACTGGTTCGGCTCCGCTTGGCCGATTTCCTGCGCCTTCCAAAGTCTCAGAAGACCTAGCCTACTGCGATCACGTGGTGATGAAAGCCCTGGCAACCATTCCCTCGCAGCGCTTTCAATCGGCAGAGGAATTCCGCGAAGCACTCCTGAAGTTGGCGGGTAAGCACGGCACTACTACCCGTAGAAAGATCATCGTCGCGGGAATTTCCACGACCGCGCTCTTCTTTGTAGGTAGCATGGCTTGGTTCGCCAAGAAACCGCGTTCTCCACTTTGGGAGTCAATCTCCGCCAAACAATCTCAAATCAACTCAGAAGGTAATCATGACGTCACGCTAGCGTTAACCGAAAGTCAAACGATCCAATTCACTCTCAATCTGACTGAGTCACCCATCGGCTACAAGGCGCAGCCGTTCGATACCCCAAGTCAGTATAGCGATTCCATCCAGCTTCCGGCCCTTGCTTCGATGGTGCGCAATGGATCTTCGCCCGGCCTGCTCGCAAGACTTGCCTTGCAGTCCATTGAGATCGTCCTGCCTGATCGCCCGTCAGAGAGCTTGCTTATGCGCAATTTGTCAGAATCGAACTCAGACCTCGATTCCTGGCGCCGTTTCCTCATTGGCTCCCGCCTTCTGAATCAATGCTATGACAAAGATCTATTGGAAGTAGAGCTGTCAACTAATCCAATGATGTCGTTCGTGCCTGGAGCGTGCGACGACTATCCTGCTCTGTGTAGAGCCCTCGGACTTCGCCGGGTAGAGATCTCAGAGGCCATGGCAGATGCGAGCCTAGAGGAAACGCTAATCCGCGTTGTGATTTACGAATTACTGCGACACCAGGACGCCAAACGTTTCCCCGGATATGATGGACATGCAGACACCAAGATCACCGCGTTCAAGATGCAATCAATGATCGATGTTCTCGCCGCGCTAGTCGCTGAGAAGTGGCTTTTTCAGCGCCTGCATGCTTCTAAGGCAATTGATCCAGCCTTTGGATGCATTTACGATTCGGAGATGAGCCATTCCGAGAACCGATTGACAGTCGATGCTGTGAACGGTCTACTTGAGTCGCTGCTTTAGATTCCCCATTTACGGAACCACGACGGCACCTTACCTCGGCCATCCACAGGCGCGATGCGTTTTCGCACGAATCGCTTCGACGGATGCACAACCACTGCCGTGTGATCGCGTAGATCCATCAACTTCGCGGGCTTGACCTTGTAGTCCTCTTCCTCACGGCGAGTATGGCTGACACTGCCCCAAGCCTTGCTTGAACGGGATTTCTTCCACACCTGCTTCTTGCCAATGAAATCGGCACTAGCCGTTGCCCCCTCCATGTCGGCAGCGCGAAAGATGAATCGCGTCCTGAAGTTCAAAGCGAGAACCTTACGCTTGTCCTGCCCAATGGCAGGATCGGCAGACACCTCACTTTGCATTCCGGCGATGATGGCGCACTTGGCACCTCGGATGCGATCGATGATGGTGTGGTCACTCACTCCATCCTCGCTCGCGGTGACCACATCCTGATACTCGTCGGCGACCAGCAGAAGTTGATTGCGCTTTGCCTGCTCGTGCTTGGGCAGCTCGTAGCGTCGCAAGACGTGATAGAAGAACAGGATTTTGAGATAAGTATTGATGTAGCGTCGCTCGCTCACGAAGCGCTGAGGCATCGATGTGGCGATGATAGCTCCGTCGTCTACCTGTCCAATCTCGACCGTGTTCGGTTGATCGCTGCAGAAGACTTCGGCAAGATCGGGATCGAGAAAGAAGCCAAGGTAGGTCTTGATGGTGCCCTCAATGCCCTCGCGTTGCTCGTGAGCCTTCGCTTCCACAAAGGTCGAATGAAAGAAATCTGAGAGCCGGATCAGCTCTTCAGTGGGCGGACTCTGTTCGAGTTCGTCCAGTGCTTCTTTCAGGATTCGTTCCGAAGTAAGCAAATGATAGGCTCTTACAAGTGTCACAGGGCGACCAAGCTGGTCGAGCAAATGCAGCGCGTTCGCGAGAGCCAGCTGTGCCATGGGTTTGAAGAATGCGTCTTGTCGGCCTTGAGTCATGCTTGCAGCCGTGTCGACGATGGCCTTTGCATGCGCTGTCCAGGGAAGGGATCGGTCGCTAAGCAGGTTGAATCGATGTGGCGGAACCCATGACTCAGGGGTGTTGGCCGGACGGACTTGCAGATGCACGAGATTCTTGTCTCTGCGATTCTCGGAAAGCAACTCGGTCAGGAACTCGGTTTCATCTCCTTTGACGCCGACTACCAACCCGCCCCAGTTGGGAAGCGATTTGGTCAGGTGAACCAACAGATTGTTGAACCCGGACGAGGTTTTGCCGCACCCGGTATCACCCGTGATGAGCACATGACGGCAAAGTTCCTCCCTCGACCATCCAAGGTGACCGAACCGCATGACCGCCTGGCGCTGTGGAGCAACCGCGACAACAAAACCTAGAACCAGTGCTAGTCCGCCTCCCGCAAGTTGAATCGGAGTGCCACCGCCAATCACGATGATGACACCGGCAACGCCAAGGACTAGTGAGAGAAGAGTGCGAATGAAGAGCTTCATCACTCATAGATTCGCCGTTCGGTTGTTCACATCACTACTGGAGGAATTTTTTTAGGAGAAAGCGGCGTGGACTATGGCCAGCAAAGCAAGGTGTGTCGCGTAGATTGTCAGAGGGCAGCGGCCCAACAAAACCGCTGTTCTGCTAGCGGTAAATCTCACGGCACTGACTAGCTTCACCACCAGGATTGCCAGAGGATGGCCGATCAAGATCACCAACCATGCGGGACTGACGCCAACGCCCGATTCTAAGAGCACGCCTCCTGTCAGAAGAGCCAAAAAAGCGGAGATGCCTAGCGGCCCGAGTAATCGCCCATCTCGTTTATGCGCCACCTTTGTCAGGAGCACCTGATGAACAATCAATACCGGGCTGTAGTCAATCGTGACGCCTTGGAACGAGAGCGGAATGACAGCCAGGCAGCCAGAGATATACAGCCAGATTAGTGGAAGGCGAACCAGCACCAAGGTGAACGGAGAAACCAGCGCGATACTGACAAGGATATCCGCCATCGCGTAGCCCAACTCATGTGAGAGAATTGCGGACGTCACGGCCGAGACAATCGCAATCTGGATCCACCGTCCGAGTTTCATCGGCCTGCCTAGCGAAATCGTCAGGGAAGCAAGAACGAAGATGAACAGCGGCTCCGCACTCCGTGTAAGCGTTGTCCGAATGAGCAGCGTTCCCGAGCTGTTGGGAAGAAAGATGAGCAATGCGTGATCAACGACCATCAACATGATTGCGATAGCGCGAATCATGTCCAACTTCGGAAGCCGGTTTCCGTCTCCCGTGATGAGCAAGTTCTTCACACAGGTGAATTCGCCGTCTGGTCGCCAACATCACGAAATTTCCGGCTAAAGTCGCCTGACTGCATTCTGCAAAAATCGCAGCTCAGCATCCAAGTCCTCTGGATCTGTCAGGGTATCGGCAACGGTAGCCTTCAGGAGATCCTGATATTTCTGCCTCATGCGGACGAGTCTCATCTGGAATGCTCCAGGCTTTAAGCCGAAGCTCGCCGCGACATCCTTCTGCATCTCCGTTTCACAGGCATCCCATAGCGGAGCATGAGGGAGCGTAACTCGCTGATGACGAGTCAAAAATGACCTCGTTCGGCATTCGTGCAATCTTAACTTTGGCTTCTCTTCGGGCTATTGATTGATGTGTGCTTTGATAGTGTGCCAGATGCTGTCCCATAATTTCACTCGAAATTAGGCAGATATGCCTGATCTAGTCTCCCTAACATTCGAAAACTGCCTCCTGCTGTCCCATAGGCGACTAACA
>JAUIAH010000012.1 GCA_030425385.1 Verrucomicrobiia bacterium
GACGCAGAGCGATTACTTTCGATTTAGGCTGGGGCTGGGAAGTTTTACGTCTCTTGTTAGTTTTCACACACCGATTAGACGGCGTGAGCTTTCCGGTTTCCAGCTTTTCTTACGGGATGCCTGTGAAGCGAAATTGAAAGTGTTTTTGAAGGTTTTGACGCAGCGGAAAGTTACGGAATAATTAATGTATTAAATACGTTTTCCGATTTGAGCGTCTCCTACCGAACTGATCGACAGACAGAGCTAGACTCATTGAATGCAGCAGCAGCTTGGGCTTTTAATGATGACGAAATGTGGTTTGGGTCGACACCGACCATTTCAGATGCTGGAATAGTTTTACACGAGTATGTCCACGCTTACAATGACATTAACTCAACATCCGCTGCTGGAATTGTAACTTTAACTCATATCGATACCTCAGCGGATGAAGGTATGGCGTACGCTATTCAATATACCTACACACATTTGGAAATATTGAATTCGTTGAAAGAGAATCTCGAACAACAGTTTGCTGATCAGTCTGCTGGCGATCCTTCTTGTGACAATATTCGAACTGCCGTTCAATCCATTTGGCCAAGCTCATGGGCATTGCTAACGGACTCAGGGGTTGAATACCTTGCCTCCAATGCATGGGTGTCTGCATTCCCGCTCTTGGGAGCCGTATTTAGTGCCCATTCGAATCAATCAAGAACCATAGGGCCCAATGATTATCAATCGCTCAGTAATCATTTGGGAGTCTTGCCAGACTGCGATTCGATGGCAAATTTGCTGAACGGATTGCCAGTGATGCAGGCCTGTTGCATTGAGGTAAGCTGTGAAGAATCGGGAACTGACTCCGGTAGGGTTTACAGTGGATTGACTAATGCCTACTCGCTATTTCGAAACTGAGAGTTTTTAGTGCAATGAAAGGTGTAAAGCTGATGTTATTGTGTGTGTTTGTCGCATTGGGTGCATATGTTATCCTAAAGGTTGCCAATTCAAAGTTCGATATAGGGATGCAAAGCTTTACATCTGAAGCGCTCAATCAGCCGAAGGCTCTTTCGGAACATCTCAAAGTGCAGAAGTTGGGGGCCAAGCTTATCATGCGATTGAATGATCTCGTAAGAATGGTTGAAAGTGAAGGCATGACCGTTGGTGAGGCAGCATACCGTATTCTTGTCGAGTCTGGTATATCGGAGATAACACCGGAGTGGCATGCAATGAAAGCCCCATTGGATGGGTGGGGGCAGGCCTATGTAGTGAGATTTGATCTGCCGGAGAAAAATATTGTGTTTTACAGCATTGGCGAGAATGCGACAGATGATCGAGGGCTGATTGATGATCTCAATCTAGGTGATGAATATAGGGCACATAAATCTCGTTGGTTTAGCAGTTGGCTTGATTGAGCGGTACAGAACTGCAGAGAAGGTTTAAAGGGACAGCAGAAGGTTTAAAGGGACATGGGAAATATAGAGAAAGCAGTTTTACGAATGCGGAACAATGCCCAAGAACGGGACAATGCGAACAATGCCCAAGAACGGAACAGGACCACAGTCGTAATGGCCTTGACAACCACCGCCCCACCGGCTTCCAAATCGGCACCGCAGCGGACCCCAACCAAGACTACGAGGTCCGTTACGGCTACGACCACGTCAATCGCCTCAGCAGCGTCGCCGCCCAAGGTTACTGGTTCGAATACGAATACG
This sequence comes from Verrucomicrobiia bacterium, assembly GCA_030425385.1. Taxonomy (GTDB): domain Bacteria; phylum Verrucomicrobiota; class Verrucomicrobiia; order Verrucomicrobiales; family DEV007; genus JAACDM01. The sequence continues at coordinate 1,686 of JAUIAH010000012.1, forward strand.
ACTACCTGGAAAACTCTACGACCGACCGCCTCCACAAAACCCGCGCCCCCTTCATCAAGGAAACGGAATGGACCTACGAACCCGGCCGTGATACCATCACCAGCGTGACCAACCGCGTCGGCTTTCACCTCGATCAGCAGATCTCGCAGTACACCTACGAGAACAACGCCGACGCCCAACGCACCGCCCGCACCAGCACCCAAGCGGGTAACACCTGGACGGACCACTTCAGCTACGACCCCGACACCGGAGGCATCACCGCCAGCAACCCAGACACCAAAGAGCGAGAGCCTGAGGCCTATCAATACGACAAAATCGGCAACCGCCTAGAAGCAACAAAAGGCACCCAACATTTAAAGGGACAGGAGAGCCACATTTAAAGGGACAGGAGAGCCACATTTAAAGGGACAGGAGAGCCACATTTAAAGGGACAGGAGAAATAATGGGAAAGCAGTTGTCAAGATCAAGAGGTGGGTGTAGGTCCGGATTATGAGGAAGCCGCGTCGCATGCTGTTAGTCGAGGGGCCGCAGTGTTTTCACGTCGTATTACGTGTCAATGGACGGCATTTCCTGTTGGATGAGGAGTCGAAGGAGCGGTTTGCGAAGCTGCTGCGGAAGGTGGAGCGCTTTGCGAATGTGACCGTGGTGACGTGGACGATGCTGGACAACCATCTGCATTTGGTGCTGCAGGTGCCGGAGACGATTGGGGTGGATGATTTGCCGGAGGAGGAGTTCTGGGCGCGGTTGAGTGCGTTGTATTCTCGGGAGGAGATGGATGCGATTCGGGCGCGGATCGCGTCGTTTTATAGGCTGAATGGGGGCGCGACGGCGGTGGTGCAGGAGAAGGCGTATCGACAGGACTTCGTGAATCGGATGCACGATCTTTCCGAGTTTATGAAGACGCTTATGCAGCGGTTCACGGTGTGGTTTAACAAGCGTCATGAGCGGGTGGGGCGGCTTTGGGAGCAGCGTTTTAAGAGTGTGGTGATTGAGGGTGGTTGGGACGCCTTGATGACGGTGGCGGGGTATGTGGATCTGAACGCGGTGCGGGCGGGGATGGTGGAGGATCCGAAGGATTATCGGTGGTGCGGCTATGCGGAGGCGGTGGCGGGGAAACAGGCGGCGCGTCGTGGATTGGGCTTTCTGATGCAGGAGGAAGCGTTGCGCGAGGGTCGGGCGATTCCGAATTGGCGCGTGGTGGGGCGTGAGTATCGGCGGGTGTTGTTTGGGATGGGGGAGGCGCAGGTGACGGCAAGTGGAGAGGTGGTGCGGAAGGGGGCGTCTGCGGAAGCGGTGGCGGCGGTGCGTGAGGCAGGTGGGGCGTTGTCGTTGGCGGCGCTGTTGCGGTGTCGGGTGCGTTACTTCACGGATGGCGTGGTGATAGGGTCGAAGGGGTTTGTGGATGGGTTCTTTGAGGCGAAGCGGGAATACTTTGGGCCGAAGCGGAAGGATGGAGGACGGAAGATGCGTGGAGGAGATTGGGGAGAGTTGCGGTCGTTGCGCGACCTGCGGGAACGATTGGAGTGATAGAGAACCACAAATGGACACGAAAGAGAGCGGAGTGATGGAAGCTGAAGGGGTTGGAGGGAGGCCGCGTGGGGAGATGAAGAGGGCTCGAGTAGTCGCCAAGGCGCAGAGGTGTTGTTAGAGCGGATTGGTGAGTGTTAGAACCTTGAGTGAATGAAGGCGAATGATCATGTGGATAGGCCGTCTTCAGGGAAAACGGAAGGGCCCTGAAGTTTGGACCACAGATCATCACCGATGAACACCGATGGATTTGATCGGTGCTTTGGAATTTGTGAGGTTGGGTGGGGTGATAGGGAAGTACGAAAGGAAAGTGGGCGAGAGTGAGGAAGGCTCGCGCAGTGTTGTTAGGCGGAAAGAGTTCGTTGGAATCTCACGATTCACGACTGTGAGCCGCGTCTCTCCTCGAATGGAATGTGATGAGAGATTAGTGTCAGGCGAAGGCTTTCATGAAACCGACCTCGATGGCAAGGGCGTCTTGCACGGTGGTTTCTAAGTGTCCACGCAGGTCTTCTAATGCCGCATAACGTTTGTTCAGTTCGGCGGGAGACAGGCCCTGAGCCACGCTTTGCGCGAGGCCCGCGTGAGCTTTGAAATCGAGCCGATCATAGCCCGCTTGGAGGCGGAGGGCATCGCCGAGGAAACTGAGCACTGCTTCCAACATCGACGTGCGTCGTTGGACGTATTCGGATTCGGTGCGGTCTTTATAAAAGATCTCGCGTCGTTTCAACCAATCCCCATCGGTGGTCTCGCGGTAGCGATCCAATTCCTCGCGGAGCGCGTCGTCGTTTCCCTTGGTGATTTCCTCTTTCTCTGCTCTGAGGATGCCAGTGAAGGTCCGGGCGAGGATGAGGGCTCGCGAGAGGCTCCGGCGCGAGTCGGCTAGAGTGCCAGCCGCTGCTTGGAGGAAGTTTTGAAAGGTCTGTGAGAACTGCGGCTGGTGCCCTTCCTTGGAATAGAGTGGGACCTGCAAACAACGCGAACGGATGGTGTCTAACAATTGTTCGGGTTGTGCGGTGAGGAGGAGGAGCAGGGTTCCTGGAGGTGGCTCTTCTAACGTTTTGAGAAAGGCATTCTCAGATTCCGCTTGGAGTCGATCGGCATCTTGGATCACGCCGATCTTGGTCATTCCCGGGCGACCGGACAGGTGTAACTGTTTCTCCAGCGCGCGAATCTGATCGATCTTGATCCGACGCATGCGCGATTCGGGGCGGATGAGAAAGACGTGAGGATCGCGAATCTGGCTCACCGCGGTGGCGTGAAGGTCATTGGTGAGGGCGATCAGACGCAGGGCAAGGGCTTCTTTGCCTGCGCCTTCGGGACCGGTGAGGAGGTAGGCGTGCGCGAGCCGATCCTCGGCATGGGAACGCTGTAAGTAGCCAAAGGCCTGATCAATCAAGAAGGCCATCGTAACGTTCGGTGAGGGTTGCCCAGATGCGTTCTGCGATGGTGCTGACCTTCTCCATGGCATCAATGATGACAAACCGGTTAGGCTCCTTCTTTGCGAGATCGAGGTAGCCTTGGCGTACCTGATGGAAGAAGGCCTCTGGCATCTTCTCAATCCGATCGAGATCGGCATTGCCCCGAGTCGTCATGCGCCGTCGCGAATCCGATGGATCGATGTCCATCAGGAACGTGATATCGGGAAGGCAGTCGCCCACCGCGATGCCATTGATGGTCTCCACCATCTCCGTGGGCAAACCGCGCGCGACGCCTTGATAGATGGTGGTGGAATCGAGAAAGCGATCGGCAATGACGATCTTGCCGCTTGCGATGGCGGGGCTGATCACTTCCGAGACGAGCTCCGTTCGGCTGGCGGCGAAGAGGAGGAGTTCCGCCTTATCAGTGATTTCTCGGCGGTCATCTGCCTGCTGCAGAATGCGCCGCACATCCTCGCCCAACACGGTGCCGCCGGGTTCGCGTGTGAGCACAAGCCGATCCCCGAGACGTCGCAGCCGCCGCCGCAGTTCCTTGATCTGCGTGGATTTGCCGCAACCGTCCACGCCTTCAAAGCTAATGAAGATCCCGCGTCGGCTCACGGAGGCATAGGAAGCCGAGGGGGCGACTTTGCCAAGAGAAATTCTTGGCAGACCGGCAGGCAATCGTGGGGTTCATTTCAAAAGCCTCGTCATGAAGCGATTCCTCCTCCTCACCTTCTTTCTCGTCTCGGGGCTTGCCGCGAGCGAGTCGACCCATTGGGCGTTTCAACCCGTTACCGACGTCGGTCTTCCTGATGACCTGGGAGAAAGCCCCACTGCTTTGGATGCCTGGCATGAGGCGGCCTTGAAGAAACAAGGCTTGGAGCGGAGCCCGACGGCTTCTCGTGAGGTCCTGGCGCGCCGCCTTGCCTACCATCTCCATGGATTGCCACCGGAACCTTCCGCAGCACAGCCGTTTGTCGATGATCCTTCGCCCAATGCGGTGTCACGTCATGTGGATCGTTTGTTAGCATCACCGCGCTTTGGGGAACGCTGGGCGCGGCACTGGATGGACGTGGCGCGCTATGCCGATAACAAAGGCTACGTCTTTGAAGAGGAGCGTCGTTACCCTTACGCCTACACGTATCGCGACTGGTTGGTGACATCCTTCAATCACGACTTGCCTTATGATGCCTTCATCACCCAGCAAATCGCGGGAGATCATGTGGCGACAGTGTCAGGGGATTCGAAAGCTCATGCGGCCCTTGGATTTCTCACCTTGGGGCGCCGCTTTCTCAATCGCCAACCAGACATCATCGATGACCGGATCGATGTCGTCACACGTGGTGTGTTAGGGCTCACGGTGGCGTGTGCACGCTGTCATGATCACAAATCAGATCCTATCCCAATTGAGGACTACTATTCGCTCTACGGAGTCTTCGCGAGTTCCTACGAGCCTGACGAAAAGCCTTTGTTAGGCGAAGCGGACACGACATCTCCAGACTATCAGCAGTATCTCAAAGAAGCCGAAGAGCATCAGGCAGCGATTGATCGTTTCTTTAATGAACGGCATGCCAAGCTGCGTACGGCACCGGTTCTCGAAGCGTATTTCCGCTTGGTTCATGAAGGACGTGGATGGGATGACACGCGATTGTCTTCTCAAGCGCAAAGCGAGAAACTTTATCAGAAGATCGCTCTCCGGTGGCGGGACAGGATCACGCATTACCTCGATGAGAACCATCCCGTCTTCGTGCCATGGAAAGCATTGGCCGAGGGGCGATCTCTTGAGACGGTGAAATCCGAGAGTCACCCCCTCATTTGGCAAGCCCTGGCGGATGCCCGCGTTTCTAGCATTGAGACACTGATTCCGATCGTGGCGAAGACCATCGCCGAGGCGAATGCTGAGGAGCCTCACGAAGATGCGCATTTGGAAGCGCTGCGGCAATTGCTCGTTGCCAAGGATTCGCCCACAGGGCTGAAGCCAGAGGCGCTTTATCGGATCTTCAACACTCCAGATCAGCAAGCAGTCCGTCGCTTACGCCGTGAGCGCGAGAAGCATCAGGCGCTGTCTCCGGGAGCGCCCCCGCGTGGGATGACCTTGTTAGACAAAGAGAAGCCTGTCGAGCCTCACGTGTTCGTTCGTGGCAATGAGCGGGTGCGTGGTGATCAGGTGCCGCGTCAGTATCTTGCGGTGCTTTCGGGCGAAGAGCGGAAGCCATTTGCGCGTGGTAGTGGGCGGGCGGAATTGGCAGAGGCCCTGGTGGCACCGGGGAACCCGCTCACGGCGCGGGTCCTCGTGAATCGCGTCTGGCTGCATTTATTCGGCGCAGCGATTGTCGAATCGCCAAGTGACTTCGGGGTGCAAACGGCTGAGCCCGATCTGCGCCACGTCATGGACCGCTTGGCGAGCGATTTCATGCGAGACGGCTGGTCCATGAAGAAGCTGATCCGCGAGGTGGTAAGCTCAAGAGCCTATCGACAGGACAGTGTTGCCTCTGAGAAAGCGCTAGAAGAAGATCCGGAGAATCGGTGGTTTACCCGCATGAATCGGCAGCGTTTGGGCTTTGAATCCATGCGCGATGCCTTGATCTCTGTGGGGCAAGGCTTGGATCTCAAGACTGGCGGCCATGCCGTGGCGCTCTTTGAGAAGCCGTTCACCCCACGACGAGCGCTTTATGGCTTCATCGATCGGCAGAATCTGCCGAGCACCTTTCGCACCTTTGACATGGCCAGTCCTGATGCGCACACGCCGCAGCGGCTAGAGACTATCGTTCCCCAACAAGCGCTCTTCATGATGAATGGTCCACTGGTGGAGGAACAGGCGGCGAGACTGGGTCGCGCGTCGGAGGTGAAAGCCGACCGGGATTCGCCTAGCAAAGCGATTGCCGCGCTCTATCATCAACTCTATTTCCGAACGCCAGCGCAGGAAGAAGTCGCGCTCGGTGAGATGTTTGTCGAGAATTGGCAAGCGACCGATGCATTTGCCAATGCCTGGGAGGCCTACGCGCATGCGCTTCTATGTGCCAATGAGTTTCTCTTCATCGATTAATTGATTGATCACCCCTCTGAACCGATGCCAAATCACCATCCTGACGAACTCCGTCATCATTTCTACACGCGGCGCGACTTCCTATCGAAAGTCGGCATGGGCATGGGGGCGGCGGCCTTCGGTGCCCTGATGGGCAAGGCGGACGGGCGCCTGAATCCCTGGAGTTCGCGGCCTGCGCAATTCCAGGGGCGAGCTAAGCGGGTCATCCACCTCTTCATGAATGGGGGGCCCTCACAGGTAGACACGTTTGATCCCAAGCCGCAATTGACGAAATACCACGGGCAGGAGTTGCCCATGGAGAATCTGCGGACCGAGCGCAAGACGGGTGCGGGCTACCGGTCGCCCTTCACCTTTGGCAAGTACGGGCAAAGTGGCATTGATGTCAGTGATATCTTTCCCCACGTCGCCAAGTGCGCGGATGATCTCTGTGTCATCCGCTCCATGCATGCGGATGTGCCCAACCACGAGCCCTCCCTGATGCTCATGAACTGCGGTGAGGCACGCCTGGTCCGTCCGAGCATGGGTTCTTGGGTAACCTATGGCCTGGGCACGTCCAATCAGAATCTCCCTGGCTTCATCACCATGTGTCCCGGTGGTTACCCCATCCAGGAATCGCAGAATTGGCAAGCGGGCTTTCTTCCAGGATCCTATCAAGGAACTTACATTGATACCAAGCACAAGGAGGTGGAGAAGCTAATCGAGAACATCCGCAACAGTCGGATGGATCAGGGCCAGCAGCGGCAGCAATTGGATCTCTTACAAAGACTGAATCAGCGGCATCTCGAACGCCGTCAGGCGGATGGCCAATTGGAGGCACGATTACAATCTTTCGAGTTGGCGTATCGGATGCAAATGGACGCCACGGATGCCTTTGACATCCAACGAGAGCCCGAGTACATCCGTGACCTCTATGGTGGTGGGACTCAAGGACGCCAACTCTTGATCGCGCGGCGCTTGGTGGAGCGGGGCGTGCGTTTCGTGCAAGTGTGGCATGGTCCCGGTCAACCTTGGGATAATCACGATGACATCGAAACACGGCACCGCAAGCTCGCTCAAGAGTGCGACCAGGCGATTGGGGCACTCCTCACCGATCTCAAACAGCGCGGCATGTTAGAAGATACATTGGTCATTTGGGGAGGGGAGTTTGGACGCACGCCTACAGTCGAATTGCCCACGCCAGGTGCGAATGCCGGTAAGGTCAATGGTAGGGATCACAACCATTACGGCTTCACGATGTGGATGGCCGGTGGCGGCGTGAAAGGCGGATACATTCATGGGGCCACGGACGAGTTTGGCTTCAAGGCTGTGGAAAAGCCCGTGCATGTGCATGATTTGCATGCCACTATCTTGCATTTGTTAGGATTTGACCACGAGCAATTAACTTACCATTACGCCGGGCGCGATTTCCGGCTCACAGATGTGCACGGGCACGTCGTCCACGACATCATTGCCTAGTTGAGGCTTGTCAGGGATGGAGCGGGTCTTCTAGATTCTAGCTCGTTAATTTAGAAATCCCATCCATGAAACGGACTCGCCTCTTCATCACCACCCTCTTTGCCTTCACACTTGCCACTCTCGCTGCAGACGAACCGCTGTCTCTTGTCGGCACATGGGAAGCCGTAGGTGAGCTTCCCGGAGGTGATGCCAGCGAGTCCACCATCACCATATCAACAGGCCCAGAAGGGTTTGAAGCCACCGTGTCATCGGACGACAATGAGGATCGCAAGATTGATCGTGTGAAGGCAGAAGGCAAGGAGGTCACCTTGGAATTGGACGTGGAGCGCGATGGCCAATCAGGCATCATCCGCGTCATCGCCACGCAGACTGAAGTGGGGAAATTGTCAGGGAAATGGTATTTGATCGATTCCGAAGGCGAAGATCGCGGGAATGCCCCTTGGGAAGCGGTGAGAATTTCCGAACCGGAACCCGCTGTCCCGACGGTGTCTATTGCTGGCAAGTGGGAGTCGATTGCCTATACGGATAATGGTCGCGAACTGCCAGCGGTGGTGGAGATTGTGGAGTCGGAGGGGAAACTCAGTGGCACCACCACGTCCGAGCGAGGCGAGACGAAATTTGATTTGGTCAAGCAGATGGGTCGTGAGGCTGAAATGGAAATGGTCTTGAAATTCGGTGACAATGAGGTGGATGTGAGGATCGAAGCCGCTCTACAGACAGACGATCACCTCGACGGCAAGTGGATCATCTTTGATCAGACGGGACAGGAGGCTGCTTCTGGGAAGTGGGAAGCGAAGCGGGTGAAAGAGGTTGTGTTAGACATTGCGGGCACGTGGGATGTCGTGGCGACGTCTGACGATGGCGATCACACCCATCAAGCCATCTTTGAGAAGACTGAAGATGGCTATAAGGGTGAGGCCACCTCGGATCTGGGATCGATGGCATTCACCACGGTCACGGTCGAGGGAGACGCCCTTGCGCTTGCCATTCCCTTTGGTGAGGGAACGATCACGATTGCCGCGAAGAAGGTGGCGGACCATAAGCTTGAAGGCACCTGGCATTATCACGATAGCGATGGCAATGAGCAGGCGAGTGATGCCTGGGAGGCTACCCGGAAGGGCGCGCCTGCAAGCGCCACGCCTGTGGGGGAGTGGGCGTTGCATGTCGCTTTAGGAGAGATGAAGCGGGACTACGGCCTGCGAGTGGAGGCAAGTGAAGACGGCTTCAAAGGAACCCTCGTCCATCCGGAACACGGTGATCTCCCTTGTGATTCAGTGGCCTTCAAGGACGGAGCCTTGTCGATGGTTGTCACGCGAGAGATCCAGGGGAACGCCGTGGAAATTCTCTATGACGGTCAGCTGTCAGAGGATGGCAAATGGTCTGGCAAGGTGTCGCCCAAAGGATACGAAGATCAGTTCAGCGGGACCTTCAACGCAGAGCGAAAGTAGGGATATCGATGGCTCAAGGATGCCCAACATGAAGGAGCGCCTTGAATGTTGAAAGCAATCTACCTCACGACGGAGCGTGACCAATGCTAGAGCCTCCGTCGACGTAGAGCGTTTGTCCGGTGATGAAACCCGATTCTTCTCCTAACAAGAAAGCGTTGATAGCGGCGAGTTCAGCGGGTGTGCCAGTGCGTTTGAGCGGAATGTTATCGATATAGCGCTGGCGACTCTCACTCCCGGGCGGGTTGTTCGTATTGAAGAGTTCGGTCTCTACTGGGCCGGGAGCGACGGCATTCACGGTGATGGCGTGGGGCGCAAGTTCCAAGGCCCAGCTACGCGTGAAGCTGATGAGTCCCGACTTGGCAGCGGCGTAACTTGTGCGGAATGGAACGCCCACCGTGACGAGTGAGGACGTTTGGACGATGCGTCCCCAGCTCTGTGCTTTCATGTGAGGGAGCGCTGCTTGAGTGGTTTGTAAGGCTACTCGGAGGTTTAGGTCTAACACTGCGTCGAGTTGATCCAAGGTAATCTCCTCTAATGGCGCTGGATGCACCAGCCCCACATTATTGAGAATGCCATCAATACCGTGATCGCTTGTGATATCGGCGAGTGCGTCGGCGGTGGCTTGGCGGTCTGACAGATCCACGGTGATAAAGGGTCCGGGAAAGTCGCCGTTCGGCTGCGTGCGCGCCAGGCCCACGACGGTATGCCCTGCTTCACCCAGGCGTTGTGCGGTCGCGTAGCCAATGCCTTTGCTGGCTCCCGTGATCAAGTAAGTCCGTTTGGTCATGACCGATGATCTGCATGGTTTGCCTGCAGATTTCAAGCAAAGCTCACCTTCTTCGTTTGACGCTGCTCCGGTTCGCTTGTTGGCTGGCCGCCTCTATGAAAGTTCTAGTCACGGGCGGCGCAGGATACATCGGGAGTGTGGCGAGCGCTGAGTTGATGCGTTCGGGCCACGAGGTGGTGGTGTTTGACAATCTCTATCAAGGACACCGTGCGGCGATTCCCAAGGGGGCGGCCTTTGTCGAGGCGGAACTTGCCGATCGTGCGGCGATTGATGCTGCCATGACCACTCATAAGCCAGAAGCCATCATGCATTTCGCGGCGTACTCGCTCGTGGGTGAGTCGATGGAAAAGCCCTTTAAATATCTGGGCGAGAATGTGACGAACGCGCTCAACCTCTTGCAGAGTGCGGTAGATCATGGGGTGGGGAAATGCATCCTCTCATCTACCGCCAATTTGTTCGATGCTCCCGAACAGATGCCCATTGCCGAAAGTGAATCCATTGTTCCCGGCAGCCCTTACGGAGAATCGAAAGCCATCATTGAACGCTTTCTGTATTGGTTAGAGAAGACTTCTTCGATGCGCTATGCCTGTTTGCGCTATTTCAATGCGGCGGGCGCCGTGCCTGGATTAGGAGAAGATCATGCGCCCGAGATGCATCTCATTCCTCTCGTCCTGCAGGTCGCCTTGGGACAACGTGAGTCGATCAAGATCTTTGGCGATGACTACGACACCCCAGATGGTACCTGTGTGAGGGACTATATCCACGTGCATGACCTCGCCCAGGCGCACATCCTCGCGCTGGAAGCGCTTGATCGTGGGAGTTGTGTCTACAATTTGGGCAATGGGCAGGGATATTCCGTCAAGGAAGTGATCGAAACAGCCCGCCAGATCACTGGGCACCCAATCCCTGCTGAGGTGACGCCACGACGCCCTGGTGATCCCGCAATCTTGGTGGGATCGAGCGCGAAGATTCGCGAGGAATTGGGTTGGAATCCCCAGTTTCCATCGCTGGAGGCCATTGTACAAACGGCGTGGGACTGGCATCGCGAACACCCACAGGGCTACGCTGATCGCGCGGGTTGACAAGGCTCCTGCGCTGGTCACGTTGGCACTCCTGTTTCCAAACCTCTATTACGAAATGCAAACCCTATCCTTCGCTCGTTCTCTCGTCTTGGGCGCGACAGCCAGCGTGCTGATCCTTACCGTGAATGCTGAAATCGAAGCCCCTGAAGATGTCGCCAAGCCTCCTGCGGATGCCATTGCCGAGGAATCTGGTCTGAAATCGAAGGTTCTGACAGAGGGGACAGGCACGTCCAAGCCTGGACCCACCGACAAGGTGCGAGTGCATTACACGGGGTGGACGACCGACGGAAAGATGTTCGATAGTTCCGTCGAACGCGGATCTCCCTCTGAGTTTGGTCTCAACCAAGTGATCAAGGGGTGGACAGAGGGCCTTCAGCTCATGGTGGAAGGGGAGAAGCGCCGCTTCTGGATCCCTGCTGAGATGGCCTACGGTGAGAATCCTGGCGGTGGTCGTCCTGGTGGGATGCTTTGCTTCGATGTTGAACTCATCGAGAACCTCTCCAAGCCCCCAGAAGACGTTGCTGCCGTGCCGGACACTGCGACGAAAGAAGACTCTGGCCTCGCCACGCGCGTCATTACCAAGGGCACCGGCACCACGCATCCCAGCGCGACAAGCACCGTCACCGTGCACTACAGTGGCTGGACCACGGATGGGAAGAAATTCGACAGCTCCGTGGATCGGGGCCGCCCCGCCACATTCAAATTGAATCAAGTCATCGCCGGCTGGACAGAAGGCGTGCAACTGATGGTGGAAGGGGAGAAGCGTCGTTTCTGGATCCCGGAAGACCTCGGCTATGGCGAGAATCCCCCTGCGGGTGCTCCTGCAGGCATGCTCGTCTTCGACGTCGAGCTGCTCCGCTTCCGCGACTAGAGCTTCGGGAACTTGCTCTTAGACTAGCCGATACACCTTCGCGGCGTTGTCGTGGTAGAGCTTGCGTTTGGCATCTTCATCCCAGGCGTGCGTGAAGGCGGTGAGGGTCTCCCACCAGCGCTGGTAGCCACCGGCGAGGACTGACACTGGCCAATCGCTTCCATAAAGGATGCGGTCATGGCCAAAGACGTCAATTGCGTGGGCGATGTAGGGGCGCAGCTGCTCCGGCGTCCACGCATCGTGGTCCGCCTCTGTGATGATTCCCGAAAGCTTGCACCCGATCACGTTGGGCAACTCTCCAAGCTTCTCTAGGTCTTCGCGCCATGGATCCTGCTCGTCTTTGACGATCGCTGGTTTGGCGATGTGATCGAGCACGAAGGAAGTTTCTGGACATGCCTTCACCAGCGCGATCACATCGTTGAGTTGGTGATGCTTGAGGCAGAGATCAAAGGTGAATCCAAAGTCCGGCAACATGCGCACGCCGTCGATGAATGAGGCTTGTTTGGCGAAGCCCGCAGCTTCTGACTGGATCAACCGCCGCACACCTTTCACCAGAGGGCGCTCTTTCAAAGCCGCCAGATGGGAGCGAATCGCCGCCCCCCGTTCCATTGCTGCCTGGGCCACGATCGCCCGGATCGACAAATCACGTTCGGCAAGACCATCGACCCAATCCACCTCCTGCAGTGCCTGGTCTGCCGCGCCGCCCGCCTCCACAAAGACCTTCCCGACGATATCAATGCCCGTGCTAGCCTTCTGGTAATCCTCCGGAAGATGGGCTCCGGCGATGCGTGGAACCCCATTCAGCCATGCGTAAGAAAGTTTCGTGGGATCCCAGAAATGGACGTGCGTATCGATCACTTTCATTTCCCCATCTCACGAGAAATAGGCCATTCTGGCAAGCCCCAGGTAGGCGGTCCTAGTCTTCTTGGACATCGTCGTCATCTGGCCGTCGCTTGCCGAAATGATAACCGAACTGCTGGAATCCCTGCTGCGATCGCCCTTGCACCCCGAGTTGGCAACAACGCTACGCTGATCAATGATCTATCATTCTCCTAGGAAATCCACGTAGACAAAGTAGGCACCCCAACTGCGCGTTTCCTCGGCGCGGGGTGGTAGCTTGAAGGCGGTCTCCATGTCGTAGTCGCCTTCGGTGAGATCCAGTTCAATCATCACGTGGTCGGCTTCAGGAGTCATCGTCTGGTGGGCGAAGGTGCTGCCAACTCTGACAGACGCACCTATCGCTCCGATGGCGGTCGGGGCTTCCCGAGGGTACCAGCGCAATTCAAAGCGGTACTTCCCCGATTGTGCCACGGTCACGGCCCACACGCCATTCTGTCGTTGGCGTTTGAGGTGCAGTTGGTGCCAGGGCGCGCCGCCGCGATACCAGTCCATGCCATTGAGTCGGGTCTGGGGCGCCTCAGGGGCTCCGAGAAGGTGGCGACTTAAGAGGGTGTCTGGGTGGGGCAGGCTGTGCCAGAAGGTTTCGTAGGTCGATGACAGGTTAGCGACGATGTCAGGAAAAGTTTCGGCGACATTCGTGCGTTGGCCAGGATCGGCGGCGATGTCGAAGAGCATGTTGCCTCCGATCAGACGCCAGCGCTGAGTCTTGATCGCTGCGTTTTCCCATGGCTTTCGTATCCGTCCGCGCGGGCATTGCACGATGAGCGTGCGCTCATCGTGCCATTGAGAGGTCTTGCCGCCTAACAAAGGCCGCAAGCTCCGACCATCGAGCGATGATGGACCTGGCACCCCACACAGATCAAGGATCGTCGGAGCGATATCGACCATGCCGATCAGGGCATCGCATGCTTTCCCCGTGGTGAGGGGTGGATAGCGCATCATGCAGGTGACTTGATGTTTCTCATCCCACGCGACCGGGTGTGCAGAGCGTTTCTCCTCAAAACGTGGCGTGGCTGCTCCGCGATCATTCATGCCCTGGTCGGTGGCGAAGATAACGAGGGTGTTTTCTCGTAGGCCCAGCGCGTCGAGATGATCCATGAGGCTCCCCACATTGACATCAATGTTCTCGATCATGGAATACAGTTTCAGATCGGCTTCGCGTGCCTCGACGTCGCGTTCCCGGATGCGGCTCATGGCCACGGGTTCGGCCTCGTAAGGGGTGTGCGTGGCCGGTGTTGAAAGAAAGCAGAAGAAGGGGCCTTCGCGTTCCGCCTCTATAAAGTCCTTGGCTCTAGCAAAGAGCACATCGCTTGAGAAGCCCGTGCTCTTGGTAGGCACGCCATTGTGATCCCAGGTGGCGTTCAGGTGACGATTGCCATAGAAATCTTCGAGCTGCCCGATGCCGCCACCACCATGAACAAAGACGTCATCGAAACCGCGTTGCAGGGGATGATAGGGATACGACATGCCAAGATGCCATTTGCCAAAGATCGCTGTGGCATAGCCGATCCCTTTCAAGTAGTTTGCTAGAGTGACCTCGTCACGATGAAGGATGGAGACGCCGCCGATGGCGTTGTGAATCCCGGAGCGCAGGGCATAACGTCCGGTGAGCAGGGCGGCACGGCTGGGAGAACAGAACGGTGGCGCGTGAGCGTTGACGAAATCCACGCACTCGGATGCCAAGGCGTCAATGTGAGGTGTTTGCAACTGGTCATGCCCATGGCAACTTAGTTCGAAGTAACTTTGATTGTCGACGAGAATGAGAAGCACGTTAGGGGGAGCAGCGGCGGTTGCTACCACGGTGCTTTTGACTAGCAGAAGTGCCAGCGTCTTCAGGCAGATCCACAACGAGAAGAGGGGAGAGAGTCGCCGATGGTAGGCTCGCATGGCAAAGGTGAAGGTGGAGGGAAGTGGCGGGTAAGGTGCCTAGGGATTCTGATCGGTGAGTCGGTAAAGATACCAACTGGCGACACTTCGCCAGGGCTGCCAGTGCAGTGTTTCCTCCAAGAGCTGTTTGGGCTTTGGCAGATCGGGCGATTCATGAAGGATGGCAAAGCCTTTCTGGATGCCGAGGTCAGTGGCTGGCATGATATCTGGTCTGCCAAGTCTAAAGAGGAGAAGCATCTCGACGGTCCAGCGGCCAATCCCTCGCACTTGCACCAGGCGTTCAATGATCTCGTCATCCGCCATCTTTTCCAGTTGTTTCAGCGTGGGCACGGTGCGGTCGAGGCGATGGCGTGCGAGATCGCGGAGGGCGGCGAGCTTGTTGCGCGAGAGCCCGGCCCCACGAAGAGCCTCGTCGGGTAGATCGAGGAGCGGCTGTGGGCGAATGCGTTTGCGGGGAAAGAGCGCCTCCACCCGACCATGAATCGTGGCAGCAGCTTTGCCGGAGAGTTGCTGAAAGACGATGGCTCTTGCCAGGTACTCGAAGGGATCTCCTACGGGAGAGAGCTCAAGTTCGAAGGCGCCCAGGCGACGGATGGCCTGACCGAGTTTCCGATCCGCTCGGCTGAGTTCTTTAATCGCCGTTTTCGGATCGTATGGAAGCGTGTTAGACATCGCAAAGAGCCACGGCGTGCCGGAGGGCGGCCACCTTATCATCCCAGGTTGGGATAAATTCCTGCGCCACGTAGCCTTCGTATCCAGTCGCGAGAATGGCACGCATGATAGGTGGGTAATGGATCTCTTGAGTATCATCGAGTTCTCCCCGACCAGGATTGCCCGCCGTGTGGTAGTGGCCGATGATGTCCTGCAGCTCACGAAGGCGGCGGATGACATCCCCGTGCATGACTTGCACGTGATAGATGTCAAAGAGGAGTTTCATGTTAGGCGAATCCACCCGCTTGATCAGATCTGCGCACAAATCGATGTCGTCTCCGAAGTATCCTGGGTGCCCTTTCATCGGATGGCTGTCGTCGCGCGAATTGAGATGCTCCAGACACAAGCGCACGCCTTTCTTCTCTGCGTGGCCCATGACCGATTTCCAAAGGTCGACGCAATTCTTGGCTCCTTGTTCTGGTGATATGCCGGGCTCGGCCATGCCCGTGAAGGTGATGACGTTGGGCGAGCCAACTTTGGCCGCGAGGTCGATGCTGCCGAGGAGTTTCTCTTTGCACGCGGCGTGGTTCGCTGTGGTGATGGGGCCATTGGCGAACCCATGACTGCCAACGATGGCAATCTTCAGACCCAACTCCATCACGTCGGGATAACTGTCAGCGCTGATGCCTTCGATTGCTGGCATGCCAAGGGCTCGGCACACCTTGGCTAGCTGCACAGGGGACATCGGCTTGAAGCACCATCCCATAACGCTTTGCTTGATCCGGCCTTTGGTCACCGCGCGCTCTGGCAATGTCAGGGAGGTGTCAGGCTCTTCGTCGGCACGAAGAAAGGACGGCAGTGCGGACGCGGCAACGCTGAGAGCGCCTGTACGGAGAAGTTGTCGGCGAGATAGGGACATGCGTCATGCTCAGGATGTCCCAGGAAAAGGTCAAGACGAAGTCCGTGGGTCAGCCGATCAATCATCACGCTTCAATCAACGTGGAGAGCCCGGCGCCTAGCGTTTGGCGTCAGCTTTGAGAGGGCGTCGTTCTGCAAGTGTGGCGCGGACACTGCCGATGAAGACTTCACTCCGAATCTCCAGGGGCATGCGGTAAGCGTCTTCTGAGATCCAGAGCGTGGCTTTCTTAAACTTGTCATGACGTTCGAGCTCTAGCGTGTCGCGATCAATCTTGTGCAGCTTGACGTCCAATCGGATCGCCTTCTGGTTCCCCAAAGAAGTTTTGAAGTTCTCCCGACCCACAACGTGGAATTGCGCGAAGTAGGCAGACTTGGCTGGGTGCACGACGAGGGAGATCGTGTCTCCATTATTCAGGGGAAGGCTCCGCAGGTAGAGTGTGGACGACAACAGGTCGTGGGTGCGATCGTAGGCAAAGGTGCGATCACGAACCTTGTCCTTCTTACCCACGCGGGTCACCGTCTGGCGGCTTTTAACCTTTCCGTTAGCGAATCGAGCCACCGTAACCGTGCGTTCTTTCTTCTCCAATTCCGTCCATTGGAACCCCACGGGCCGGAGTGAACGAAGATCGACCTGAGAGTCGAGCCGGTTCCGATAGAACCACATGTTCTTGGCTAGGCCCGCACTGCGTCCCTCACAAACACCCCAAACCGTGTTCGGTGCCTTGGCGTCGCGCATCCCAAGCTTGAGCTTGGCTTCACCCGCCTTGACCAGGCCATTCCAACTCATGTGATAGACGAGTTCGCAGGGAGGAATCTGGGCAAATTTGCCAGGACGGGCCTTGGTGACGGCCTTCATCCACGTGGGAGCGGCCTTCTGAGAGGAATTCTTGGCGATCCCCGTGCCGAAGCAAAGCGTAAGCACCAGCACAAGACTGGCGAGGATCCTGAACGATCGCGTAGTGTTCATGGCAACGAATGAGACGCACTGGTCGCCCCTATTATTCAGGGAAACGCGGGGGGACGCAAAGGGATTGTTCCGTCGCCGAATCCCTTGGGATTCTCCCTCGGAAGGCATTCTGAAGCATCGTCACTGGTTTCTCGCCCATTCGCTGCCTGCTACCAATGAGCGGGCTGCGGCTCCCGGGCGAATGAGACTTCGTCAGACTATTGCGCATTGAGCGAGCAGATGGCACCCTCCTCGCATGCGTATTGCCGAATTCATCGCTTTGATCCGTGAAGGAGATTTGGAGAAAGTCCAGGCGGCCGCGGCGGCGAACCCGGATCTCGTGCATACGCGTGACCCGTCAGGCGATGAACCGGAAATGACCGCGTTGCATGGCGCGGCGCGCCACCTGCATTTGGACATCTGCAGGTTTCTGGTCGATCAGGGCGCGGAAGTGTATTCGCATCCTACCGCGACTTACCCGCCAGTCTTCTGGGCGTTCTATAGTCAAGGAGAGGATTCTGACAAACAAGCGGTCGTCGACTATTTCCTCAAAGAGATCCCAGAGAAAGCCTTTGGCACCGCGGGTTTCGGCCTCACTATCAATCTGGCAGCTCGGATGGGGTGTACGGACATTGTCAGGAAACATCTAGAACGTGATCCATTGGCCATCTATTGCCGTGGTTGGATCGGCGATACTCCACTGCATTGGTCCTCACACAATGGTCATGTAGAGATCGTCCAGTTGCTCCTTGATGCAGGCGCGGATGTCGAGGCGGATGAGATTAACTGTTACGGTGGCAAGCCACTTCATTGGGCAAGCGAGTGTCGGCCGGAAGTCGTTAAGATATTGTTAGATCATGGAGCGAAGGTGGATGCTCTCAATGTGAAGCAGGGAAGTAGTTACTACGGGATCACACCCCTGGGCATGAATGTCTCAATGACAGATGATTGCGCCGAAGTGACGCAAATACTCATCGAGGCGGGAGCAGACACGGCGACGACGGTTGATGGGAAAACGTTGATCGAGATCGCCGAGACTCATGGGAACAAGAAGATCTTGAACGTGTTGAAGCAGGCGTAGCCCCTCACCGGCATGGAGGCGTACTAGGAGTGCCGGAACAGCAACCTCACATTCTGGCAAAACCGCAGACGATTGGTTAGGTCAGTCCCTGGGGCGGCGACGGGGCTTCTGCGCCAGTTTGGCCAATTCTTCGCGATAACGTACCGCAACCTCACGCGCGAGAGGCGCATCGCAGATGACACCCAGGGCCACCGTGGCCACGTCCCATTTCGCTTGCATGAGGCAAAGGGTCTGATCGTCAGCGAGTTCCAAATGAAGCGCCCCTTGGTCTGGCCGTGAGACGTGCGCCTTCCCGCGTCCGAGGGCGTCAGCGAGGTGGCTGATGGAGGCGAGAAACACGGGATCGGCTGAGGGATCGGCGGCAATGCAGGCGCCGTAGGCATCGACGACGTAGGCGGCTGTGGCGTCGGCGGTCTTGCGAACCCATGTTACAAAGGCCCTGGCGCGAGCTTCCGGGCTCGATGCCGGTGAGTGGAAATAGAGCCCCAATGGATTGATGGCTGGTTTGCCGGGGGGCATCGGGATGGGATCGGGGGCCGCCTCTGGTGCTGGCTCAGCCACAGACGTGGTTTCCATAGCAGGTGCCTTCTCCGGCTTGGGAGGCAATCCCTTGGCGAAGGCGCGCTCGGGAATCTCATCCGCTAGCAGGCGTTCGGCGTTGGGCGGCTCCGAGGTGGACTCCCCTGTGACGGGATCTTCAGTGATTTCCTCGGGAGCCTGCTCGCGTTCGCAGCTGCCCGGGCGGAGCACTTCCAACAGCTCTTCAATGCGTTGGGGGTCAATCCAGGAGTCGAGTGAATTCCCTTTCGGCATAGGCGAGTTTCTGCAGCGTGAGACGTGGTTCCAGTTCGGCGGCCAGTTGATCAAAGACCAAGGCAGCAGGCGAGAGTTTCTCGTAAAGAAGTGCCACAGGCACGCCATGGGCGCTTGCTCGGACGAAGTCTGGATCACGCGGGATGCTCGTGCGCAAGAGCGAATCCCCCGGCACCATCTGGCGGAGATCACGCGCCACTTGCAGGCTCTCTTCCCCATGGGGATCCACCATGGTCAGGAGAATGCCCGCCACTTCCACCGAACTCTCCTCATCCTGCTTGAGCCGGGTAATCCCTTCTAACAATTGCATGATCGAACGCACCCCGAGAGGCTCCGATTGCTGCGGCAAGAGGGCAAAGTCCGCCTGGCGCACGAGTCCGCGTGTGTGGCCCATGAGCCCAGCAGCCGTGTCCACCAGGACGATGTCGTAATTGAGCCCATCCAATTGCCCTAACATGCGTGCGAGATCGCCCGCGTAGGCTGAGGCGTCCGTTTCAAGCTTGAAGAACGTTTCTGTTAGCCCAGCCGTCACGAGATGCAGTTCCGGAAGTCGCGTGGGAATGATCAATTCATCCACATCGCACTGAAAGTGCAGGAAATCATAGTAGCCCGGGCAACGCTTGGCTTTCTCCGAGAGGGAGAGCCCCACGGAGTTCTGAGGATCGGAATCCACCAGCAGGGTCTGCCAGCCGCGACACGCCAAGGAATGCGCCAAGTTGATGGCGACGGTGGTTTTCCCGACGCCTCCTTTCTGGCTGGTGATGGCTAGCGTGATCAAGAGCATTGCACTCTGTCGCGCTCCCACAGGTTGCAAACGGAAAAGTGCCTCACGTGACGCTCTGTTTGCGTCTCTGCGGAAATGGACCCATAGGAGACCCTCGCCTTCACCATGAGCTCGCCCGCGGCCAAACGCCCTCCCAAGAAATTTCATCCAGAACCTTTCGCCTACCACCAAGAAGTCGAGGTGGACATCACGGCGCTGACCAATCTCGGCATCGGCCTGGGACGGATCGATGGATGGGTGGTCTTCGTTCCCTACACCCTGCCGGGCGAGCGCGTCCTCGCACGCATCTACCGCAACGACAAACGCCACAGCCAGACCGATCTTGTGAAGGTGCTGACTCCGTCGCCAGATCGGATCACCCCGCGCTGTCCTCTCTTTGGCGAATGTGGAGGATGCCAATACCAGCACTTTCACTACGAAAAACAATTGGAGTGGAAACAGCGCCAAGTCGCCGAATTGTTAGAGCATATGACTGAGATGCGTGTGGCTGTCGAACCGGTCATGGCGTCGCCCCAGACGTACGGCTATCGTTCCAAGATCACGCCACACTTTCAGAAACCGAATCGTGACGGCGTGATCGATGCCATCGGCTTTCTCCAAGTGGGACGCCGCCGCGATCTCGTCGAGGTGGACAACTGTCCCATCGCCATGGACGCGATCAATGTGCGTCTGCCAGAAGAGAAAGCAGCCATCCGCGCGCGTGCTACCAGCTACAAGAAGGGCGCTACGCTGCTCTTGCGTGCTTCCGCCGGTGATCCTGCGGTCCTGACAAACAACAAAGACATTTGTGAGGAGATTGTTGGCAATATTCGATTCCGCTTTCCGGCGGGCGATTTCTTTCAGAATAATCCCTACATTCTGGAAGCCTTCACCACAGACGTTCGTACACAGGCGGCCGCCGGTGGCGCCCGATTTCTCGTCGATGCCTATTGCGGGAGCGGTCTCTTTGCCCTCACCGCCGCCCATGCCTTTGAATCCGTCATGGGCATTGAGATCTCCGAAAGCAGCATCCACTGGGCACGCCAAAACGCTGAGGATAACAAGATCACCAATGTACGCTTCCTAGCAGGCAAGTCGGAAGCCCTCTTTCCCGATTGCCATTATCCTGGCCATGAAACAGCCATGATCGTCGACCCGCCGCGACGCGGCTGTGATGCTGTCTTTCTCGAGCAGCTCTTCGCTTTCGGTCCCGAACGCGTCGTCTATGTCTCTTGCAATCCGGCAACCCAGATGCGCGACCTCAACGCCTTCGCCGAACACGGCTATCGCCTCGCCCGACTCCAACCCTTCGATCTCTTTCCCCAAACGCGCCACTTAGAGTGCGTCGCGACCCTGACCAAGTGAAACGGCTCCGTCTCAATAACACTCCTGAGAAATCACTTCCAAGGGGCAATTGACTACATGGGAGGAGGAGAAGGAGGAGACGTTGAGGATTGCATCATCGCTGCTTTGTCTTCAACATTCGAGCATGTTGAATGCAAGGCACTTCACCTCGACGCTCGTCTTGGGCATCATGACGATTCGGGCAACGGTTAGTCTGGCCGGCACGATCCATGTGCCTGCAGATTTCGCAACCATTCAGGAAGCCGTGGACGCGGCGAGTGTTGGTGATCTCATTAGTGTCGGCAGAGGGTCGTTTCATGAGAACATCGTCATTGATAAACGTCTTACAATCCTTGGTACTATCATCGTGGATGGAGATGTCTTCGATGACGATATTCGGACGTTGATTCGCGCTGCGGATTCGAGCAAACCTGTCATCACCATCGAGGCGGATGCCGTGCGACTGCAGGCGCTAGACGTTCGTGGAGGTGAGTATGGGATTGTGGCTCAAGACGTGGAGGCCATCAGCTTGAATCTTCTCCGGGCGCGGTACCACCGGCTAGATGGCATCTTTCTTGAGAATTGTGATAGTTCCTCAATCGATGACACCCGAGTGTCCTACTGTGGACGCTATGCGGTCTATCAGAAGGGAGGGGCGGTCACGACCAATTACTTTGGCATCGTCAAGGGGACAGATATCAATGATATCAGGGGGAGTTACAACGTTGGAGGAATCCGAATTGAAGGGGCGGAAGATACCGTGGTCTCAGATTGTTCCCTCACGTATCATGAGGTAGCTGCGATTGAAGACATCGCTTCAGTGCGTTCTTCGATTAATCAGAACTATGTTTCTAGGAACGCTATTGGGATCTTGGTCAGTGGTTCGGAAGACTGCGTGCTCGGTGAGAATTTGGTTTTTAGCAATACCGATGGGATCTTGATAGAGGAATCCACGGGATCGTGCAGTGAATCGATCATTCGAAACAATTTGGGCGCTGGTGTCCGAGGCTCAGGTTCTGGTTGGACGTTTACTGAGAACACGATTCGAGGTAGCCGAGTGATTGGCGTGGACTGGGAGGGGAATGCGTGCGTGTTCGAAGCCAATATGATCCGTTCGAGCTTTGGGGATGGGTTCTCTTTGAAAGGGAACGAGAATGTGCTCTCAGGAAATATTTCCAGAAATAATGACGTTGGCTTTCTTTTGAAGGGCAACGATAACCTTTATCGGCACAACAAGGCCAGTCGTAATCGGGAAGAGGGGTTTCTCCTCACAGAAGGACGACGGAATATGCTGAGTTCGAATCGCTCAGAATCTAGTGGGGCGGACGGCTATCTGGTCGAGGACCAAATAGAGAGTCTCTTGAAGAGTAATACGGCCATGCGTAGTGGCGGTAACGGATTCACCTTTGCAGACACGACGGAGAGTCTAAACATCGTCAATGGATTTGCCGGCTTCAATGGTGGATATGGTTTCGTGGATGAAGGGGAATTGAATGATTTCTCGAACACCTCGTGCAATGGAGAAGGGAATGTGAAAGGCGGCTCGTTGCCCGCTGGGTTGTGTGATTGAGGAACCGTTTGAATGCCCCGTTGGCCCAGTTTAGTCGTCTTCGATCTCGATTTCACGTTGTGGGATGCGGGCGGTGTGTGGTGTGACTGTTTGAGGCCTCCTTTCAAGAATGACGGAGGTCGTGTGCTCGACGCTTCCGGCGCCCATGTATGGGTCTATCCAGAGACCCTGGCGTTGATCCATCGACTCCCCGAAGAAGGCTGCCAGCTTGCCTTGGCCTCGCGCACGGGGGAGCCAGATTGGGCGCGTGAGCTGCTTTGTTTGTTAGAGCTCACGGACGTGTTTCCTTACCAAGCCATCTATCCGTCGGACAAGCAGGTGCATTTCCAACAGTTGCGCGAAGAGAGCGGGATCCCGTTCGAGGAGATGCTTTTCTTTGATGATGAGGTTCGAAACATCAGGTCTGTGGGAAAGCTCGGTGTGCTCAGCGTTCAGGTTTCCCATGGCGTGCGACAGAGCGATTTCGATGCGGCTCTATCACAGTGGCGGCGGCGGTCTCCGTAGCAGGAGAAGCCCAGGCATGCATCAGTGATTCGCTCCAAAGTGGCGTTCTGGCCGTGTCGATGACAAAGTCGCTAGTCTCCTTGGCGCACCTTAGAGTCCACATCGACAGGAAGTTCGGAGGGAGCGGATTCTTGGACAGGGTGCACGTTGATGTCCACCTCGACGGGGACCGCGCGGAGGCTGGCGATGATCTGTTGGAGCTTGGCCACGGTCTGATCGGCTAAGGTTGCGGGCTTCTGTTGCTCTGTCAGGGCGTTGGAGAGAACGGCTTCAATGGCGGAGAGTTGCCCCACGACTCGGGTGACGGGGTCGTTCTCACCCGCGCCTCCGGTGAGAAGATTGCGCCGGAATGTCTTGCGGATCTCCTCCCAGCGCGCAGCGGACTCCTCTGTCAGTGCGCCTTCCAATGCCTTGAATTTCAGAAGATTGGCCTCTGCCCCGGTCGTGAGGGTCTGTGCTTCATTCTCATAGTGGTCTAGGATCACTTGCTCCACCTCTTCGGGCGTCATGATGGGGAGAATCTTCTCAGCCATCCGATTCATGTTCCTGTAGGAGCCTTGCAGTTTGAAAGGTGGCTCAGTCCGATAAGCATCCGCTTGAGCGGCCGAACGGATGTACTCAAGATTCACGCGGAGGACGGTATCGCGCACCCGCATGAGCTTGCGCATGACGTCGACCATTTCCGTGAGTTCCTCAGGCGCGTAGCTGCCCTCAAGATCGATGCCTTCTTGCGAGCCTGTGCGGGCGATGGTGATGATTGCTCGGACATCGTTCTGGCTGCGTGAGGCGAGCGGTGCAAGGATGGCATTACTTGTCAGGCTGTTCTCCAAGTAGGAGTCCTCAAAGGCTTGCTGGTGAGTGCCGACGATGTCGCCAAGATTGTAGGTGTCGGCGCGGTTGGCAAGCATGTCAGGAATTTGAAATTTCCCACCACTCTCCGTGTAGGGATTCCCCGCCATCACGACCGCAACTTTGCGTCCCCTGAGATCATAGGTTCGCGCCACGCCATTGTAGACTCCCTCGATGCGGCGTTGAGCGTCACATAAGGAGATGAACTTCTGGAGAAACTCGGGATCGCAGTGCTGGATGTCGTCCAGATAGAGCATGACATTATCCCCCAGCTCCAGGGCGAGGTTGAGCTTCTTGACCTCCTCTCGCGCACTGGCATTGGGGGCTTCGTCAGGGTCTAACGAGCGCACATGATGGCCGATGGCGGGCCCATTCACTTTGACAAAGGTGAGCCCAAGCCGGTCGGCAATGTACTCCATGAGCGTAGTCTTGCCGTAACCGGGCGGGGAGATGAGCAATAGCAATCCCATGCGATCCGTGCGAGTATCGGCTCCCGCCACGCCAATCTGCTTGGCAAGATTGTCGCCGATCATGGGCAAGTAGACCTCGTTCAACAACTGGTTGCGGACGAATGCGCTCATCACCCGCGGCTTGAACTCCTCCAGGCGCAGGAGCGTCCGTTTCTTAGAGGTGAGGGTGTGTTTGAGGGCGGTGTATTGCTCGAATAGTGGGAGGGTCTCACGCTGGTGGTGGTCCAGTTTCGAGAGGAAACGCGTGTAATGCAGATGGTAGGTTCCCTTCTTAATCACAGAGTGATTCCCTAACAAGCCATCGATCGCTTGTTCCAGATTCACCGCGATGACTTCGCTCGATTCTGGAACACCCCTGAGCAAGTGAGCGGCGGCTTCGTCAATGTAGCTTGATGTGGGATGAGAGGCGCGCAACCAGTCGCGGATGACTTCAAACTCGGCCGCTGGATGGTCGTTTAATTGTTTCCGGGCCTGATCAAATGCGGTTTGTTGCCGCTTGGTGGTGAGTGTCTTCTGGAACGCCTTGACGATGTCGGCGGCCTCCGCACTGACGGTGAATCCAGGGCCATCGATTAGTTCATGAAAGAGATACTCGGCGACGGTAGGTGACCTGTCGCCTACCCATGCTGTGAGGCGTGCGATGTAGTCCTCCTGCACGGCTGCCGCCGTGTCGAATGCGGCGCGAAGAGCACCGTAAGAATGGAGTTGATGCAGGAGTTGCTGCCTCTCGGGGTCGCCCTGCCATTGTTTCCAAAGCACGATGGCCCGCGCGCGATCCGCCTGATCGTAGCGGAGCAGCCCAGCTTCCGCACGCAAGGGCATGAGCGCCTCAAGCAAGCGATGCGCATCGGCGTCGTGCACCCCCTTGGTGTAGCCTTCTGTGTAACGCGGCGCCATGAATTGCTGGATGGCTTCGAGGGTTGGCTCGCCCTCTGGATGCGCTTGGAGATACTGGAAGGCCAAGTATTCGCCGCGATAGACCGTCTCCGATTCTGAGGGAAGCTCCAAGGACCAAGCGGCGCGGGTATCTTCAAAAGCGGGGTCGGTAATCGGTTCGAAGAAGTTCGTGCCCGTGAGGTGGTAGGCCATGATGTCCTCACGTGGCACCACCGTGAGCTCCAAATCTTGCTGATTCACCGTGAAACGATGCTGACCTAACTGAATGATGTTCTCACCGTCTGCATACAGCTCCTGCCGATCTTTGAGTTGTCTAACGGAATCCTCACGCAAGGTCTTCAAGCGTGCTTGGATGGCGTCGGCCTTAACGGAATCGCCCAATGCCTGCAATTGGGTGACGATGTCGCGCACTTTCTCGATCATCAGATCGGAGGCGAGATAGGCATGAATCTCGGAGAGTTCCTGGAACCCGTCCAGGCGATTGCCGATGCTTTGGAAGATGCGGTCGGCGGACTTTTCAAGATTGGAGGCACGCTTGTTGCGCGCTTCTAGCAGAGTCACTTTTCGAGCTTCGAACGCATCGTAGATCTCCGTGCGTTTGTCTGCGAGTTCGGCCACGTAGTCGTCGAACTCGGCATACTTTCCTTCCAGTTCCTCTAACTGGACCATGGTCTTGGTGAGGTAGGACTCACATTTGTCTGGAGAATCACAGAGTTCGAGGTAGTTCACCACCGCCTGATTGAGGAGCTTCAGCTGGGCGTGAAATTGTGCGGCTCCTTCGGCACGACCGAGTTCGCGCAGACGATTCTTCAGCGTGACTCGGACCTGATTCAGGGTGCCGTAGATGTCGGAAATGCCGTCAATGATCTGGGTAGTCTGCGTGGCGTCCTCGATCTTGAGATTCGTGACGATCTCAATCAGCATCTCCAACTCCTCGCCCGCCTGACTCAAGGCCTCATCGATCACCTTGCCATCAGATACTTTAGCGATCGCATCGACGGCTTCTTTCTGATCGTGGATCTGCTTGCGATAGGGTGCGAGCGCCTCTTCCTGCAGGAGAAAGTCGACGCAGTGCCCGGAGACGCGCTCAGTGATTGCTTGGATCTCTTCCTCCAATGCCTCCAACTGCTCGCGATTGACGTAGCGAACGTCTCGCAGGGAAATGACCTCTCCTCGCACAGTTCGCAAATCTGCTAGGTGCTTCACGTAGCCCTTGATGTCGTCGGGACGACTATGCTCTGCCTCAGATATGAGTTTGCGGGCGTGTGCGGTGAGGGTGCTCGTCTGCGCTGCGGCGGATTCTCGCAGGCGTGTGACCTTGTCAAATTCGGCAATGGCGGATTCTGCCGCCGTTTGGATCGATTCTAACGGTTCACTGATGGCAAAGGCTTCTTTGTGCCCCACCCAGAAATAGGCATTGCGCACATCGGCCGCTTTCTTGGCAAGGTCGTGGTAGAGATTCGCGTAGGCATCGTCTTTTCCCAAGAGATTGATCACCTCCTGACATTCGGCCATGCAGCGCACGATGTCGGCATTGCCAATCTTGTAGAGATAGTGGTCGCTATGTGAGGACGGCTTCTGAAGGTCGGCATTCACATAGGGCGTTTGCCAGACTTGTAGCACATGATGCTTCTGCGGTTGATTCTCCGTACGGAAATAGATCAGTTCACCGTCGTCGAAGATGCTGTAGCCGTGACAAGTGATCGGTGTCTCCACTTGCTGATCGATCACATTGTAAGACATGAGAATGTAATCGCCAGAAGCCCGGTTGTAGAAGGCGTAGAGATGATCTTCGCCATTGGGGGCTGAGACTCGCCGTTCAAAGATCATCCTCGTCAGGCCGCTATCGTAGAGCTTGGTCTCGCCTGTTTGAAGGTGAAAGCCGTTGGAGAAGATGATGCCGTGGTCCTCTGGCAAAAGTACACACGCATCCTCGATGGCATCCAGACGATGCACTGATTGGACCTTCTCGTTGTAGACCAGGTAACGGAAGGCGTTCTCTTGATAGGGGCGAATCTTGAGGATGATGAGGCTGCCGAGGATGGCGTAGAGAACCTCGGCATCATCGAGAGTCTGGTCAGCTTCGGTCACGGGCTCGGCGTAGATGCCTTCGCCGCTATCGGTGTTGTCTTCAATCTTGATCGTGAGATCCCCGCCGACGGTTTCAACAAAGACGCGGTCTTCAATGGAAATGTGAGGGTGTTCGCCGCCCCGTTGCATGTCGCGGTGGGCCCGCTTCCATTCGAATTCTTGCTGGGGAGGAAAGCGATACTCATGGTCCGAGCGATTCCCTTCGTAGATGAGCTTGCCATTATCATTCAGTACCCATTTGAAGGTCTTCACATCAGTCACCTCGCGGCCGGAGCGGAACGCCATGTAGAGATGTGGGCCAATGAGGAGAAACTTGGCGAAGACCGTCTCGCGGTAGTATTTGTAGAGATGAGCGAAGTCCCGGTGGAATTCGGCATCTGATAGGATGTCTCCGAGATCGATGGGGGTGAAGGCGTGATCCTCGCTGCTATAATGATAGGCTGCAAAGACGTCGGCGGGTTCGGTCGTCGATTTCAGGCCGATGTGGACATTGAATCCGAAGAGGAAACGGCCTTGGCCGATGGACACCATGTCTCGCGGAACACAATTGTGTTGTGTGGACACGCGCTCGGTCGCGATGAGACTCGGCTCGATGGCGCCAAAGACTTCCTGGCGAGTGCGATTGAGATCACTGAGCCGTTGGCGAAGGTCATCTCCCTGCGCTTGCAGGCGTTGGCGGATGACTTCGTAGGCTCCTGATTCTAAAGTTGGTTCAGGCATGCGTACTGTGAGGGGCGACAGGAATCCTGTCGCCCTCTGGTGACTGGGCTGCAGTGAGGATTATCCAGCGATCTGCTTGAGCGCTTTGCCAGCATTCACGCCATCAAGTCCGAAGCGCTTGGCATTGTCTAACAAGCCCTGCAATTGCCCTCGCGTGTCGTCATCGTTGCAGGCAGTGATCATTTGACCGAGGGCAGCGCTGACACTGAGGTTCTTGAGGTCTTCTGTGGAGAAACCAAAGTCATCGATCCAGCGCTTTAGCTGACCACGGAAGTAGGCGGGATCTCCATTGAAGAAGGTTTCTTTGACATCGGTGAGGGCTTTGCTGTTATTCAGAGCCCTGTCGACCGCCTTGCCAGTGGTCACGGCTCCAGCGATCTTGTCAAAGAAGGCGCTATCGCCGCCGATGATATCGACGTTAGCATTCTCGAGGGCTGTGCCCACGACTTCTGAGTGACGCGAGGCGATCTCACGTTGTGCTTCGATATCAGCCAGCTCGATCACTTTCCGCTTCTCTAGATCGAGGCGGAACTCCTCGTGTTCGCGTCCTTCGCCGTCGAATTGCTTCATGGCTCCCGCCTTCTCGGTGATGCCTTTGGCTTCTGCTAGGGCCTTCAACTCGATGACTTTCGCCTCGGCAGCACCTTGCTTTTGTGAAGCGGCGGCCTTGGCCTCGATTACCTGAGCTTCGCCCAAGCCCGTGGCGGCAGATTCTGCGGCGGTGGCTTCCGCGAGGGTCTTCTTGGCAATCGCCGTCTTGTCGGCGGCCGCCTGCTCCGCTTCGGCACTGATAAGAATCTCATCGGCGTGCAACTCGGCTGCTTGCTTCTTCGCCTCGGCATCTTTCACGGTGCGATACAGTTCCTCATCGGCCTTCATTTGCGCCGCTTCCTTCGTGGCCTCCGCTTCTTTGATCTGTTTCACGAGCGCTTCTTGCGCCTCCATCTCGGCAAGCGTCACTTTCACTTTCCGCTCCCGCTCGGCACCAGCAAAGGCCTCGGTATCCTTGATCTTCTCTTGCTCTTCTACGACCGTCTTCTCCACGGCGACGCGCTCTTTGATCACGTCTTGAATGTTCTTCTTCTCGACCTCAAGCGCCTTGTCGCGCTCGATCGCTTTTAATTCCGTCATCCGTTCGCGTTCGATTTCCTCTAACATGCGGTCACGCTCCACCCGTTCGGCTTCCACCACATCCGTGCGTTCCTTATTGCGTTCCGCCACGATGACCTGGCGTTGCTTGTTCTGGGTGGCGATTTCAATCTCCTCTTCCGTGGCGATGCGTGCGCGCTCGGATTTGAGGCGCTCTTCCTGGGCGACTTTCTGGGCTTCGGCTTCCTCACGTGCTTGCACGGATAGAATCTCGCGTTCTTGCTTGGCGGTTGACTCAGCCAGCTGCCGATTCAATTCCAAGATGGCTTCTTCAGCTTCCACATCTTGCTGACGGATGACGCGTTCCTTATCGCGATCGATCTGGTTGGCCAGTTTCGCCTGTTCAGCGGTCAGATCCGTGATCTTCTTGATCCCTTCGGCATCAAGGATATTGTCAGGATTCAAGCTCTCGAGTGGGGTTTGTTCTAAATGGTCAATGGCGCAGTCATCGAGCACAAAGCCGTTCAGATCCGTACCGATCAGCTTGAGGATCTCTTCGCGGAAGGTGTCGCGCTCTTCGTAGAGTTCGGCGAATTCGAACCGTTTCCCCACCGTCTTCAGGGCTTCGGAAAACTTGGCGTCGAAGAGATCCTGGATCTCCTCTTGGCTAGAGGCGCGATCGCAACCGATGGCGGATGCCACGCGTTTCACATCCAACTCTTCATTGTTCACCCTGACAAAGAACACGACTTTGATGTCAGCGCGCATATTGTCCTTACAAATGAGCCCATCTTTCCCTTGGCGGCTGATTTCGATGCGCTTCACAGAGATGTCCATGACCTCCGCCTTGTGAATGACCGGAATGACAGGGACACCAGTGAAGCAGACTTTCGTCCCGCCCATGCCATTGCGAACGAGGGCTTCGCCCTGGCTCACTTTGCGATAGCACTTGATAATGAGGATGATGAGGCCGACGACCAAGAGGATGGCCACGGCGATGAGGACTTTGGCGACTTCAGCAGGCATAGGTTTCTGGTGTTCGAGGTTGAGGTGGTTGGTGATCAGGAATCGAGTTTGCGAACAATGTATGTTTGCGCGTTGTCGAGCGTCTCCACGACGAGGGCGCGATCGCCCTTGCTGAGTGGCTTCTGGCCCTCGGAAATGCGGACGTGGAGGAGGAGGGGATTCCCCGATTCATCCTCACATTCGGCTTGTCCGAAGTCTTCGGTCACTTCACTTGTCTTGATGATGCAAGAGCGCCCCACGACGGGGCGATGTTTCTCGCCCGCACGGAGGGCGCGCATGAAGGGTTTCAGCGGTGTCGTCACCAACTTGGTGGCGAAGAGACACACGATGAAATTGCCTAACAAAAGTCCGGCAGCCAAGGGCAGAGACCCTTGGGGATTCAGGTAGTAATTGAGTAAGACCGACGTGCCCCACATCAAGGCGATGAGCACGGATAACAAGACCATGAGGGGGATCTCCCCAAGGTTGAAGAACCGCAGTAACCCTAACCGGAAACTGCTTCCATGGGCGTCCGCATCGGCATCGGCATCGAGATCCACATCGAGGTCGGGCTCTAACGAATCGGTATCTGCGGCGCCGACGATCGTGAGCACCCAGAAGAGCACGACCAATCCTAGCAAGATGGTGAGCGGGAAATTCGGGAGTTTGAGAGCTTCGTGTAAGAGATCAGACATTCAGAGGCACTGTTTCGGTATGCCTATGTTATGTGATCGAACTCAAACTGCGATTACAATCCCTCAGAGGGTTTCTAATGAGGAAATCCCCTGATATCCTATGTGACTCAAGATGGCAAGTCAATCCAAGAGCATGCCCACGGTGCCCGGCCGGTAGAAGGAACCGATCATCTCAATCTCGGGACGGTTCGCCGGGTAGATTCTCTCTTCCGCCCTCGGATTAGCTCCGTCGGCGGCGAAAGAGCAAGGAGGCTCCCAACAGTCCGAGAAGGCTCACGGAGGGCTCAGGGATGGCATCAGCCGCGCGCAACTCCACGTCGTCGAACATTGCCGACTGCGGATTGGCTTGAGCATCCATCCCGTCGACCATGCCGACGCGAACGACAGCGCTCGTGGCACCGGCGGGAGCCACCGTCGAGAGCGTGTAATTCTGCCAGCTTCCATCTTTGGGATGGGAATCGATGTTGCTGGATTCCATTGACAGGACGTTGTCTGATCCATCGAGGAAATCGACCGAGAAGAATGTGGACGCCGCTGTGTAATTGGCTTCCTGCTTGCTCCAGACGGATAGCTCGTAACTGAGACCACCCATGACAGCGACCGTCTGAGAAGCGGTAGCGTTCGCAAGGGCATCGCCCGCGGCTTGCGCGCCTTCGAACGCTTTCAGCCATAGACCAACGCCCGGGTCCCCATTGGGATTGCTTGCCCAACCGGCATCTTGATACTGTGCGGAGAAACCCGTGCCATCTGGCTGATTCGCTTCCAAATTCCACACAGGATTGGATTGGCTGTTGGCGGTAGACATCTCGAAACCCGAATCCACGAGGATGTTCGTAGCGCCCATGGAGGAAGTGAGGCCCAAGGCTGCGAGGGCTCCGACAAGAGGAAGGGGTGATTTCATGATCGTGAGAGTCTGGTTCAGCGTGGAATGGTAATCGTCAATCTGTTAAGGTAAAGCAGAAACTACTGGGAATTCTGCAAACGATAGAACCCCTTTTCCTGAGATACGCGGGTCGGCTCGCGGTCGAGGTAGACGCCGTTCGACGATTGTCCAACTTC
The DNA here is from genome assembly GCA_030425385.1 of Verrucomicrobiia bacterium. Classification (GTDB taxonomy): domain Bacteria; phylum Verrucomicrobiota; class Verrucomicrobiia; order Verrucomicrobiales; family DEV007; genus JAACDM01. Next base: position 33,572 of record JAUIAH010000012.1, read on the forward strand.
TTGCCAATCAACGAGATCTGTCGAGAAAGCAATGCCAACGGATTCCTGGGCATCCAGCTCCAAGCGGATGCCGTCGACGGATCGCTCAATCGTTTGGATCTGAGGTATCCCTGGAGCCGAGCTTTCACCCCTCTCAAAGGCGATGAGGACGGGGCTGAAGCCTTCTGGCAAGGGGCCATTGACCACGGCATCCCATTCTCCCACCTGGCTTGCTCGGTAGACTTCTAGGGCGGCCCCGCCGGTGCGATTATACATCAGCATCTCTAGGCGATGCTCCCCGGCCTCCAGGTGAATGGTGCGCATGGTGTGATTGCGACCGCGATTGCCGTCGAATTCGATGATCTCCGTCCCGTTGATGCGAAGTTGGCCCCCGTCATCGGAGTTGAAACCGATCCCCCACGGTCCGGATTCCGCGACCACGAATTTCCCAACGGCATGCACGATGAAGTGGTCTCCTACCTCACCGTCGAAGAGCACATCGCCAGGAAGGCTAGCGGTATTCGCCTCGGTGTCCGTGAAATTGATCACTTCGTGAAGCGCCACCGTCTCAATCCCTGGCGCCCTTCCATCGAGCAGGGCGCGTGCATCTGCTAGAGATTGCACTTGTCCATCATCGCTCACAATGGTGCGCACGACAAAGCGGTTGGGCTGGCTAGCAGCCGAAAGCGGATCGACGTCATTGTCCAATTCGATCTTATCACTAAACCCATCGCCATCGGTATCTGCTAGTTTAGGATCAGTGAGAGTTTCTTGACGTTCAGTGAGATCATTCAAGCCATCGCCATCGGTGTCCGCATTGATCGGATTCAATTCGAGCGCGATCTCCTCCTGATCTTCGAGCCCATCACTATCAGAATCACGTGCCGTGGGATTCGTCCGATGCACCATCACCTCCTCGCCATCGGAGAGTCCATCGCCATCGGTGTCGGCCACCTTGGGATTCGTGACCAGGGTCTGCTCGTTAAGATTGGTGAGCCCATCATGATCGGGGTCGGCTTCAGGCTCTGCTGACAAATCACCAAAGTTCTCCATTTCCCAAGAATCACGCAAGCCATCATTGTCCAGATCACCAGCATCGCGAAGCAATGTCAGGGTGCCGTCTCCTGAAATCCCTTCATCCAATCCGAAGATCGCGAGCAGGTCCGCGGCGTCAAAGGGGCCGTTGGACTCGACCACATCGGAAAGGCTGAAGCTGACGTCACCACCTTCCGTGAGTCCGATCAAGTCGCCCACAGCCACATCGTCATCTAGAATCAACTCGAAACCGGTGCCCTGCAATTGCAGGATGGCATTAGGGCTGGAAAGGGGATAAGCAAAGGTGAGGGCTCCGTTGGCAATGCGAATCACGCCCGTGCCGAGCGATCCAGGAGTTGTCCCCGTCGCATCCACGCCATCAAACCGCATTTCCCCAGAGAACTGGCTTCCTGCCCCTGACAGCATTACCTTGGCAGTGGTCTCGGGATCATCACCGGTGAAACGCACGGTCCCATTGCCTTGAAGCACCGAGGCGAGGTCCAACTCATGATCATGCACGGCAACGTCCACATCGCCACTCAGCGTCAACACCCCTTCCAGCCGATTCGAATTGCCAACATCGACCATGGCATCACGAATCACCAAAGGCGCCGAAGCGGAGCCCTCATGGGCCAATGATAGAGTCATGTGAGGTCCTCGCACTTCAAGCAAGTCTCCATCAAATGGGCCCCGGGAACTCACCAAGGTATTGGTCACTCCGCCAAGTGCCAAATATGTTTTGCCGGCAGTAGGAACCGCCTCATCTGCCCAGGTCGCCGCCACGTTCCAAGCACCGTCCGCACCTGCCACCGTCACTGTGGGAGCGTCGTTGGCGTTGAGAGGATCTGTCTCTAACGCTAACTCCACATTGTCCGCATACTCGTCTCCGTCGGTATCGCGCTTGGCGGGATCCGTTCCAATCACATTGACTTCTTCGGGATCTGTGAGGCCGTCGCCATCGGTATCCACCATGGCTGGACTACTCCCATGTTCCGCCACCTCGGCGCCATCTTCCAAGCCATCGCCGTCCGAATCTCTTTCCGTTGGATTTGCCATGGCTGCCAACTCATCGCGGTCATTGAGCCCGTCGCTATCGGCATCGCCGGTGCCGTCGCGCGTGAGATCACCGAAGAAGAAGCGCTCCCGGAAATCATCCATGCCATCACTATCAGTATCCTCGGTCACCACCTGGTGAACGTCATATCCTGACAAGAGTTCATAGAATTCTTCCGTCACTTGGGGTGGCTCCGTTCCTTCATCCAGGACGAGCCGTCCGATAAAGAGACTCACTCCGGCACCGCCTGCCGCCTCCCAATGGAGCAGTTCGAAGGTGTGCAATCCTGCCTCCAATTCCGTGGTGAGCACCGAATTCATCCGCGAGCGATTGCCGAAGGTTCCCACCAACTCGCCGTCGACTTTCAATTCGAAGCCATCATCGCTATTCACCACGAAGGGGACGATGCCGCCTTCTTTAAGATAGAATTCTCCCGTGGCTAGGATCGCATAATGATCGGATCCTTGCAAAGACACCTCGCCGTCCAAATCCGGATCGAAGAGCGGATATGGCCGCGAAGCGCTTTCGTAGATTGGCGGCGCTCCGCCATCATCGAAGTGCACGAAGGGGACCGTGAACGTTCCGCGCCCCTCTGCTTCTTGATCTTCAAAGGAAGCCCGCGCCAAGGCCGCATCGGTGATCTCAACGCCCGTGCCATAGACATGCAAGACATCGACCGTTCCCCCCGCGTAGAGAATCGATCCGGGGACACGATGCCTGCCCTCGGCAGCGATCACTTCCCCATTCTGATCCACTGCTTGAAAGACCCAGGGAATCCTCGCATCTGCCTCAAACGGTGTTTCTGATAGATAGGTGAATGCGGTTAGCGTTCCCTGTTGTGAATTCTCTAATGGCACGTCCTCGCCCCCGAAAGTGAGTCTTGCTGAATCGGGATCCACGGTGCTTCCCTCGGTATTCTCTACCACAATGCGAAACCGAGTCGTCCCTCCGCCCGAATCGACCACTTGCGCTACCGAGGCCAGTTCGACGGCGGTGAGGCTGAAGTCATCAACCATCGCGGACTGCGGATTTGCCATGGCATTCACCCCACCGACCATGGTTGCGCGCGCCTGGAGTTCCGTGGTGCCCTCTGGCGCCGTGCCCTTCGCCGAGAAGAATTCCCAAGAACCATCGGCGGGATGTTTCCCGTTCAGCTCGTTCTCCACACTGGCAAGGATCTCTCCGGCGCCATTGAGAAAGTCCAGGGCAAGAATGGTAGAGGCCGAGCTATAGTTTGTCTCCACCCGCACCGCGGCGCGCAATTCATACCCCTGCCCGGCCTCTCCCGGCACGCGTTGGGTGAGGGTGACTTCAGCCGCAGGCTCCGTCTCCGAGTTGCCACCTTCGAATGCCTTCAGCCAGAGCCCGATCCCTGCGGTGCCCGCTGGGTAGCTCGCCCAGCCTGCCGATTGATACTGCGCCGAGAAATTCTGTCCGTCTGGTTGATTGGCCTCCAGGGTCCAACTTGGATTCTCCTGTGAGGCCGGCTCAGAAGCCTCTAGAGAGGGATCTGCCAACAGATTCACCTGTGCCTGAGCGAGAACACTGGTCGCTAGGAGACCAGACGAAATGATTAAGAAGGGGGCCTTGGGTCGCATCGAACAATCACAACACGTTCGCATTCAACAGCAAGCGCTTTGTGAAGAGAATGTTTCGATGTGTTAGCGTGTGCCTGCCCTGTGAAACGAAATGTCCTGATTCAGTGGCTTGCCTTTCTTGGTAGGGGGCAGAGCGTCCTTCTGTCTCATGATTGTGTATCTCCCTATCAAACGCCTCTCGCTACTTCTCGCGTCCATCCATGCCAGCTTGCTCTGTCTCGCTCACAGCCAGGGCTTGGCCGATGGGTTGGTCTCCTATTGGCCACTCGATGATGGCCTTCCCTCACGCATGACGACTTCCATTAGCGATCTGCAAGGTGCCAATCCTCTAACATTAGACGCCTCGGATCCCGAATCTGCCTGGCTGACAGGGCCTTCGGCTAAGTCGCGCGGGGCGTTGCAAGTAGATGGCGAAAGCCGCTACGTGGTCGTGCCTTCATCGGAGACGCTCGATCTCGGCACGAATGCGGTGACCCTATCGGTTTGGGTGAACCTTGCGCAGTTACCCGCGGATCTGCCCGATGCCTTTGGCGGCATCTTTGATTCGGCGAATGATGCCTATGTCCTCTACCTCGATCGCGGTGCGAACGAGTTGCGTTTCAAAGTCACGGCGGACGGAGCGCAGCGTCCTGGAATCCCTGCCGCAGATCTCACGGTGGGCGAATGGATGCACGTCGTCGGAGTCTACGATGGCGTGGAGTCTCGCATTTATGCCAATGGTGAATTGAAAGACACCCACGCAGGACCTACAGGCCAAGTGATCAGTGGGCAAATCGCCGGTATCGGTCGTAATGGGGACGAGGATCGCTATTTCCTTCAGACGGCAATCGACGAGATGGCGCTTTGGAATCGAGCCCTCACTGAATCTGAGATTCAGACTATCAGAGACACAGGGCTTGTCTCGATCGATGATTCGGAGGCTGATGGCATGCGAGATTCCTGGGAAATGGAGACGTTTGGCAATCTCGACAGCGACGGGACGGGCGATGGCGACAACGATGGTCTCACTGATCTGGAAGAGTTCACCCACGGCACACTTCCAGACACGGCGGACAGCGACATGGATGGTCTGCAAGATGGCGACGAAGTGGCGACCTATGGTTCGGATCCACTGCACGCGGACACCGATCGCGATGGGATTTCTGATAGTGACGAAGTTGCTAGTAACACCAGCCTCACACGTGCAGACACGGATGGCGACGGATTAACTGATCTTGAAGAAGCCACCGTCTATCAAACCGATGGCACCCTGGCCGATAGCGATGGTGATGGATTCACGGATTCCCAAGAATTGGCCGCAGGCACGGATCCCAATGTGCAGGGCGATTTGCCGGGCAGCAATACGGTCTTTCTGGTGCGTTCGGCGATGGCCGGGGAAACGTGGATGGAACCAAGCTTGTGGTCGGATGGGGCCGCGCCCCAAGCTGGAAAGCACTATGTGATCCCTGGATTCGGTGCCGATGAATTGGTGGTCATGGCCGAAGGCGAAACGACCTTTCCTGGCGATTCGCTTGCGGTCTTCACAGGTACTCAATTGCGCCTTTCTCAAGCGGGCACAGGCGTGATCACCATCCCCTCGCTCGTGCTCAATGGGGGGCAGTTGGTGATCGAGGGCACCACCGCATTGACCCTCGCCGGAGAGGTCACCGTCACAGGAAACACGCAGATTGCGTTAGGAGCCGAAGGCGACGCTGTCACCCTAGCATCCACCCTTGCAGGTGATGGTCAGTTGACCGTTCGGGCGCCCATGGGTGAAACGACTCCCCGCACCTTTATCCTGGCGGGCTCCGGGAGCACCTTTGCAGGTGATCTCATCTTTGATCACGTTTCGCTCAATGCCAGGACGCCTGGATCTCTTGGCAATGGCAACGTCCACATGATCAGCAGCAGCATTGATATCGATTACAATGCCTACAATCCTGAATCCAGCTTAACCCTTGCGGGTGCTGGTTCTATCATTGTTCTTGATCAATTCCTGATCTTCAAAGCGCTTATCATCGCAGAGACCACATTTCCTGATGGCACCTATGACTTTGCAGCTTGGGAAGCGCTTGATCCGAATGCCGCCGATTTCATCATGGACGGCGGGGGAGCCATTGTGATTGGCGGAGATTCTGACAATGATCGGCTCCTAGATGCGTGGGAATTGCGCTATTTCCCCGATCTTAGCACCTCAAGTGGCGGGGATGATCCTGACGGGGACACGCTCAGCAATGAGCAAGAATTCATTGCCGATACCAATCCTACCTTGCTCGACACGGATGCCGACACGCTTTCTGATGCCGATGAAGTCAATACGCACGGCACGAACCCGCTGGTGAGTGATACGGATGGGGATCGCCTAACGGATGCCGAAGAACTCGCTCGCGAAGAGCCCAGCAATCCTCTGCGTGCGGACACGGACGCTGATGGTCTCTCGGATGGCGACGAAGTGCTCGACTATCTAACCAATCCTCTCCTTGCCGATAGCGATGAGGACACATATGCCGATGCCTTTGAGATCCATGATAATGGCGACCCATTGGATGCCAATGTGATCCCGCGATTGGCGCAATTGAACCTTCTCGACGGACTCGTTTCCTTCTGGACATTCAATGATGGGCTCACTCGGGCAGACACCTTGTCCATTGCCGATGTCCAAGGGCGCAATCATTTGCAACTCGTCTCACCAGATGCTGCCGCCGCTTGGCTATCAGGTGAACTGGCCAAGAATGACGGTAGCCTGCGCATTCTCGGAACCGAAACTTATGTGCCCGTTCCGAACACGCCGAGCCTTAATCTCACGACGGATGCCGTCACGCTTTCGGCTTGGGTGCAGCTTGATGAATTGCCCAGTGCCATGGCGAGTAGTTTCGGTGGGATCTTCGATTCTCGCAATGACGCTTATGTGCTCTATTTGGATCGTGGCAATGCGGAATTGCGTTTTAAAGTCACCGCAACGGGAGCCGAGCGCCCAGGCATTCCCGAGTCAGAATTGACTCTTGGAGAGTGGCTGCACATCGCCGGTGTTTACGATGGCGCGGCGCAGGAATCCCGCATTTATCTAAATGGGCAATTGATGGATACGCACCAGAACCCTACCGGCACGGTGATCCCAGATCAGATCGCTGGGATCGGCAGAAATGGCGATGAAGATGCCAGTCACTTTCACGGCGCCATTGACGACCTCGGCATCTGGAATGTGGCGCTCACATCCACACAGATCAATCAACTCATGGAAGGTCCTTCCGATGTGGACCTAGACACGGATGATGATGGCTTGCTCGATTCCTGGGAGTTAGCCTCCTTTGGCAACCTCGATCAAGATGCGTCTGGCGATCTTGATAATGATGGCCTCGACCATGCCGCAGAGTTTATCGCGATGACGCATCCCAACCAGAGTGATTCCGATAACGATGGCGTTCTCGATGGCGAAGAGCTTGACTTTGGCACAGACCCCCTTGATGCGACGAGTGCGCCAGTGGTGATCACTGAGGGGCTGGGCAAGGGATTGGTGGCTTATTGGCCACTCGATGATGGCGTCGAGGATCCTAGCACCACATCGATTGCCGATGAGATTGGCCTCTCGCCACTAACGCTCACCTCACCGGAGCCAGCAAACGCATGGCTTACGGGCGATACCGTTCCGACCGCTGGCGGTGTGCGGGTGAATGGCGTTGATGACTATATCGTCATCCCGAACACGCCTGCTTTGGACATTCCAGGGGACACCATGAGTCTTTCCATGTGGGTTTTGTTAGATCAGCTTCCCTCAGAGATCGAAAGTGGCTTTGCCGCCATCTACGATTCTTCAAATGACGCCTACGTGTTCTATTTGGATCGCAATAACGGTGAGCTGCGTTTCAAAGTCACGGCGACGGGAGCCGCTCGTCCAGGCATTCCAGAAGCTGAGCTCACCACTGGCGAATGGATGCACATCACGGGTGTGTATGATGGCCCCACTGGGGAAGCCCGCATTTATAAGAATGGCGTTCTTATGAGCACGGTTGGTGGGGTTAGTGGAATCGTTCGGGCAGGTCAACTGGCCGGTATTGGACGTCAAGGTGATGAAGAAGCCAATTATTTCTCCGGTGGTGTCGATGACGTTGCCGTGTGGAAACGTATCCTTCTCCCCGATGAGATCATGGACCTTGCCAATGGGGCATCGATCCTAGGGGCGACGGAACCGGATCCCGATTTCAAAGTCACTTCGATTGCCATTGATGACGCAGGCATCTCCTTGCAATGGGACGCGATTCAGGGGCGTCACTACACCGTTCAATACACCGAAGACCTGAGCAGCAACCAATGGTCTGACGTTGTTTCCGATCTCGCCGCACCGATGGATGGTCCAATCACATTCACTGATACCGAGGTGAGAGGGCTTGAGATTGGATTCTACCGCATTCTTGAACAGGCCAATTAGCGCTCAACGCTGGCCTTTCGCTTATCCAACAAGAAGAAGGACTTGGCACAGCCAAGCCCTTCTTCGCATCCGATCGGTGAGACGGTCGTCACTCTGCGAGGCTCACTTCCACGCGAAGCAGTTGCGTGAATGCCGATATCGGAAGATCCCATTCCGTCGCTCCGCCTTCGGCATCATCTGCTAGCGTGAAGCGATCCAGTTCCACCCAATGCTGGCCGGTGGGGCTGCCTAACAAACGGTAAGTGCGTCCGGGAAGTGTTTGAAACTCGACACACCCCACGCCGGGTTCATCTTGGCGCATCGTGATGCGATCAATGCCAAAGCGCGACCGCCGATCATTGGGAGCGGTTCCCGCCGCAAACTCCTGACGCAGTGTCTGACCGTCTCCATCAGCATCCTCGTCAGCGTTGCGCATGGCGAAGGCTTCTTCAAAGGCATCAGGCAAGCCGTTGGCATTGCGATCAGGGCCCGACCGATCGAAGAGAGCACGCTGGGGTCTATCTGGATCGCCCTCCAAAGGCTCGTAGATCAGGGTGGCCGCCGCAAAGCTGAAACTGACATTCTCAGAAGGTGACTGCGCGTGCACCATGTGCACACGGTGGTCGACTACTTGCACGTCTTCGAGAAGGAATTGCACGGTTTCCTCTGAGCGCTTGTTCTCCGGTCCCAGATAGACCAGGGTGAGCTTTGGAAAGACACGTCCTTCTGCGAGGGCCTCCACGAGTTTGGGGGTGGCTTTGTCTAACGGACGCACAACGGAGAACGTCTTGCCGATCGTAGGAACGCGTCTTCCTTCGCTCGGGACGCTGCTTTCCAAGTCTAACTGATGACCAAAGGCCTCGACGGCCATCCAGCCTTGCCATGCCTCTGGCACGCGGTCGCTTTCAGCGGTGAAGGCGTTGTCGTCGCTCTCCAGTTTGAGATAGCCTGTGGGCAGGGCCTTGGCCCCGAGGGGGCAGAGGAGCAAGAATGCCAGGGCGTTGAGTGAGACCGCTTTCATGATCGTATGGTGCTTGGATTGGATTGGATTGGATTTGAAGGCGGGGCTTATTTCACTTCCCGAAGTTCTTCGCGTGCGAGGATCACGAGTTCGTCAGCTTCTCGTAGGGAGACACCTTCCTCGACTTTCCATGAATAGGAGACTTCCTCGGATGGGCGCCCACTGGCATCGTAGGTCGTGTAGGTCCACTCCACCTTTTCGTAGTTGAAGCTTACTTCCTCCATGGGTACCTCGTTTCCTGCGGCACTCCCATTCACCGAATAACTTGTGACGAGGACATTGGTCAGTTTGATCTTCAAATAGACGGCTTTCTCTTCTCCCCGTGTGAGTTCCAACTCAGCTTCTGGAATCACTTCTCCTGTGAGTAGGGCTCGTGCGAGCAAGGGCGATGATTTGTCGAGTTCCTTGACGCATTTAAGGTCCTCTATCACGGCGGCACCCCGACGGCGAGTTGCCCCTTCGCCCATATCTGGGCGGTGCATGGCTTGGCTGAAAGAAGCGATTTCGATCCAATCCTTGTGGTGGTTATCATTCGATTCGCCCTTGATATCGCCGAGTTTCAGATAGCCCGCTCCGGAAGCGGCGGAGAGGAGCGTGCCCATGGCGATCACGGTGAGAAACAGTTTGGAGGCGGTTGCTTTGGTATTCATGACAGGAATGTGTTTGTAGTTTGGTTGGAAGAGTGGCGGGCCGTGTTTGGTGACCCGCACGTGGTTACCCCCTTTCAATGCAAACCGATTTCGAAAGGTACACGATTTCTGCCCATGCCTTTCGGAGAAGAGGGACGTTGGAAATCAGGTTTTAGTTTAGGATGGCCCGATCTGGGCTAGGTTGTGATTCCCCCCTATCAATGGCTGATCAGCGATACGTCACCCGTCCCACGCTCCTGTTGCGCTTGCGAGATCGCGAGGATCAGCATTCGTGGACGGAGTTTGTGGAGATCTACGGGCCGCTGATTCATCGTTTCGCCCTCAGTCGTGGGGTGCCTCACCATGATGCGGCGGATATCACTCAGGATGTGCTGCGAAATGTGTCTCGGGCGATGCAGCGGTTCGAATATAACCCGAAGAAGGGGTCGTTCCGTTCCTGGCTATTCACAGCCGTGCGGCGCGAGATCGGGGGCGCGGCGGAGAAACAACGGCGCAAGCCGGGAACGGCGGGACCGGATGATGCCGATGCCTACTTGCGGCAACTTCCGGACGAACAGGACACCTTTGATTGGCATGGCGACTACCAGAGGCGTCTGGTGAGTTGGGCCATGGCGAAGATCAAAGCGGAGTTTGCTGAGAATACTTGGGGTGCTTTTCTGGCATTGGGTCTCGAGGGCAAGAGTGCGCAAGAGGCATCGGAAGCGCTCGGAATCACGGTGGGCAGTGCCTACGTGGCCAAGTGTCGCGTGCTGAAACGGCTGACTGAGATGATTCGTTCGGTGGATGATGAGGAATGGGAGGTGGACCTGATTCGCTCGGAGGGGCGCGGCTGACGAAATTCATCTCTCGGGCGTAAGGTTTGCCTGCAGCAGAGCCTATTGTTTCATGTGAGCGTGCCCGTGCCATCCGCCCCATGTCCTGAGAAGTCTGTCCTGACAGATCTCCTGGAGGGGCGTCTCTCCGCTGCGGAGGAGGCGCGTTGCGAAGCGCACGTGGCCGAGTGCTCTTTGTGTCAATGTGCGCTCGATGCCATGGCGTCTGGTGCGTCCATGGATGGCTTTGCCCTCCGGCAAACAGTGCCTTCCGATGAGGATGTGCGCATCAATGCGATCTATCAAGGTGGCTCGGAAGATTGGCGTGTGGTGCTCGAACCGAAGCCTCCAGGGCAGTCTGTTCGCGCCTTGATTGGAATGCTAGGATCTTACGAGATTGTTTCTCATCTCGCCTCGGGTGGCATGGGCACGGTCTTTCGCGGGTTTGATCCCGGCTCATCGCGCGACGTGGCGATCAAGGTGCTGGCACCGCGCCTAGCAGCCATCGATTCCTCTCGGCGGCGTTTCTTGAGGGAGGCACGTGCGGCGGCTTCTCTGGAAGACGAGTATATTCTCCCCATCTATCGAGTGCAGGACAGTGGTCCTTATCCTTACATTGTCATGCCCCTCAACACGGGTGGCACTCTTGAGGATCTTGTACGTTCACAAGGTCCGTTACCCTTTGAGGAGATTCGCCGGATCGCTCTCGGCATTGCCAAGGGCTTGCGAGCGGCCCATGCGGCTGGGATCATCCACCGTGATTTGAAGCCGGCTAACATTCTCCTGCAAGGAGACCGCATTCGCCTGGCCGATTTCGGATTGGCGCGGGTGCAGGATACGCCTCAGCTGACCCTGCCAGGTTCTGTTCCAGGTACTCCGGAATTCATGGCACCCGAGCAGATCGAGGGCTTGCCGGTGAATCATCGCGCCGATCTCTTCGGCCTGGGGTGTCTCTTGCAATTCATGGCAACGGGCGAGTCTCCTTTTCAGGCAGGCTCGGTTTCCGCTATCTTGCGGTCCGTGGTCTCGGAGGCGCCTGCGAAGATCACGAGAGAACAACCTGGCTGGTTTTCGAGCGTCCTCGAACGCCTTCTAGAGAAGGATCCGGATCAACGCTGGCAAACTGCCGATGACGTGATTCAGGCCTTGCAATCGCAGACAAACAAGCGCCGAAGACGAGTTTCTAGACGAGCTGTCTTGTTAGGAGTAGCGGGTGTTGTCTTGATGGTGGTAGGGGCGCTCATCGCGCCTTTCCTCCGATCCCAGGAGGCGCCTGATCCGGTAACGGTAGCCGAGACAGGGATGGGATTCGACACCATTGAGGAAGCCATCGCGCAGGCGCCTTCGGGATCGACTATCATCCTCCAAGATGGGTTATACGAAATTGCTTCGGCTCTCACACTCTTTCAGCCACTACGGTTTGAAGCGGCTAAGAAGGCGCAACCAGTCTTACGAAGTTTGGCTGTCGACGGCAAGATCTTCGATGCCTATCATGATCTCACTCTGGACGGACTAACGCTACGGCACACCTTGCGCGACTTGCAGAAGAGCCGCTCGCTCGTGCAGGCGCGGCAAGGCATCACGGTGCGTCACTGTCACCTGGAACAGATTTGGAAGGGGGCTGGGAAGCCTGTGCCCTTTCCTGCCGCCATCTACGCGTGGGGCCCGGTGGATGTGTCTCACACCGTCATTGATGCGACTGCCGGGTGTGCGATCTTCTTGAATGCCAACGAAACGGTTGAGCCTGTTGTTCCCATTCGCGTCGAGCACTCGGCCATCGCCGCAGTGCGCGGGTTCTTTCTCACAAGCCCGAAACGAGCCGTCACCTGGGACATTCAGCTCCGAGAGAATCATATCGTTGCTGGGGCGTTTGCTAGTTTAGGTGATCACAACTTGGGCGTCGCTGATTGGGATTTGACACGCTGTCGGATCGAAGCTGCAAGCATGCTCATGGTTCGCGATCCCTGGGTGGACTTTCTAGCGCACACGCTGCCACGGACGTCGTGGGACGGGCGGGGCAATGTCTATAGCATGACGCGCTTTGTATGGGCTTGGGAGGGCCGACCGAATGACCCCGCGCTCTTGGAAGATCTCGCTGGGTGGCTGCAGCTGTGTCCACAAGCGAGTGAGATCAACAGCCACCAATCCGAAGCGCTACTCTTCCTGGATGACCGTCCACAGGACTATCGGGCTCTCCGCGAGCACTTCAAATCCTGGCTGCCTATCACTGGAGAGGCCCTTGGATTCAAGCCAAACGAGGTGGGGACAAGCGCTCGCTAACGCCCTAACGTTGATAAATGGGAAGCAATTGGTATGGCGGGGTAAGCGTGAGCACTGCCAAGGAAGTGAAGTAGGCATCGCCAAACTTGGCGTCCCGCCCGTGATCATATTCCCAGGACCCGTCATCGTCTTGGGCATTGACCAAGGTCGACGCTACCGTGGGATAGAATTCCTGCCAATAGCGCCCACCTAGTTGCGCCATGGCTTGGGCACAATAGTACGCGGTGTAGTGATAGCGATTATCTCTTCGATAAAAGTTGGCGTCCATGGGGTGCTCAAGCAGAAAGTCGCCCGCCTCAAGCACTTGGGGATCCTGATGCAGGCCGCCGAGAGCTAGTGATAGGGCTCCGATGCCAGTCATGGTCTCACTCGCATCCCCTCGATCGCCTGGCGAATAGGTGAAGGTTCCGTCGCGATGTGAGATGTAACAGCGTTTCACAAAACCCATGGCCGCATCGATGAACTCTTTCGGCACATCAAATTCTGCATTCTTGGCGGAACGCAGAAACATCAACTGCCAACCAGTCACCGAAAGATCCGAGTCGACCTCGTCACGTTTGTAGAGGTAACGCCATCCACCTTGATCTTCAGGGCGCTCCTTCGCTTGGAATTGCAATCCCCACGAAAGGTCCAGAGCCTTCTCAATGGCGACTCGAATCCGATCTGATCGTTTGCCCTGGCACATGCCGTAAACTTCGCCTAACATGAGCCCGGCGATAGCGTGATTGTAGGTGGCCGTGTGAGGGGCCTCGCGATGCTGATAGGGAGGAGGCGCATCGGCGTAGGTGAAGAGGCCGTTGGGTCGCTGTGTTCCTAACACAAAGTCGATTCCTTTTGTCATGGCTTCACCGTAGGGGCCGACGCCGGGACGGTGTCCCCGTGAGAGAAAGGCCATGATGGCAAACGACGTCACGGCGGGCTGGCCCAAGGCGTGCCCTTCGAAGCTCCCATCAGCCACCTGCTGCCGTGCCAACCAAGCCAATCCGCGGTCCACCGAGTGCTCCACGGCGGCCCACTGACGCGCGTCCAGGGTCTCTGGCAAGTCGGCCGCTGCAGGCACGGGGGCGCAGGCGAGGACGAGAAGAAGGAACCATAGACGCATGGGGGATCGTAACGTGGGGGCTTGTCCGCCGCAAGAAAGCTCGTAGACTACCAGTATGAAACGACCTGTCATTCTCCTCGGTCTCGCCGTGACTGCGTTCGGCGGGGTGCTCCTTGCGCAGGAATCCCCTGAAGACGTGCGCGAATTTCGCAGTAAGAGTGGCACGCGGATGAAAGCTATGGTGGTGGGAATCGATCCCTCAGGGAAAGTGCTCTTGCAGCGCTACGCGCCATCGGCGGTCTCACTGAAGAGCCTTAGTCCAGAGGATCAGGCTTATGTGAGGGAGTGGCAGGAACGGCATGCCAAGGAGCAGGAATTCATCCGCGATGGCTGGTTGAATGAACGCTACCGCGATCCTGGTATCACGATTCTCAAGGGCACCATGCGTACTTTGGAAGATGGAAAGTGGAAGCCTTACGAGCCTGCTAATGTCGAGAATCTGCGTTACGTAGCCTACTATTTTACGAAGGAATGGGAAGAGGATCGCTTCATCAAATCGGTATCTGACACCTACAAGAAATTGCGCAAACGTTATGATACGGTCGAGGTCGTCTACCTGACGCTGGGCAAGTCGGACGAGGCGGTGCGCACTTACATTGAGGAGAAAGACGTTGAGTTTCCCGTGTTAGATCCTTCAGCTAGTGGTCTCTTGCGCACGGATGCGGTGGGGGCCCTATTCAAGGGGACCTACCCGCAACTGGTGGTCGTGGATCGCCAAGGCAATGTGAAAGCAGATTCCTTCGTGGGAAAGAACGAGGCTTCGACATTCTCGGAAACCTTGGAGGCCTTTGAGAAGCTTGCCCGAGACGCCGCTCGCGAGCAGAAGGCGACGACAGAGAACCCTTGAAAGGTCCGCTGATCCTTGCATTCATAGCCACCTATCATGAGCACCCTTGCACCCGAACTCCACCAGCTGATCAATCAGCAGATCAATGAGGAAATGTCAGCCTCCTACAGTTACCTCGCCATGTCCGCATGGTTTGAGGATACGCCTTATGGTGGATTTGCGCAGTGGATGCTAGCGCAGAGCCAAGAAGAGACTGTGCATGCGATGAAGTTCTATCACTTTCTTGTCGATCGAGGAGCCACCGTGAAGCTGGCGGCTCTGAAAGCTCCTGACCAGGCGTATACGAGTCCGCTCGAAGTCTTCGAGACGAGTCTGAAACAGGAGCAGCACGTGACCCAGTGTATCCATAGGCTCTACGAAGCTGCTCAGGAGCATCGGGATTATGAAAGCAAGAATCTGCTGAATTGGTTTCTCGATGAGCAGGTTGAAGAGGAGAAAGCCGTGCAAGACATGATCGATCGCTTGCGATTGGTGGGGGACAACCCTGTTGGCCTTCTGCAATTGGACCAGGAAGCGGGGCAGCGCAAGCCTCTCGCGCCGACAGGCGAGGAGACGGCATGAGGCATTGCCTCGTGGTCACCCTCTGCGCGACGGCTTTGCTAGCCTTGTCGTGCGTGGCGGACGATTATGTTCCGAGGAACACGCAGCGCGCAGGTGAGGAGCCGCCGTCCCCTGTCGAGGCACTCTATCAATTGTCCCTCCCACCGGGATTTGAAGCGACTCTCTTTGCCCACGAGCCAGCCGTTCGTCAACCCATCGCCATGACGCTCGATTCCCGTGGTCGGCTTTGGGTGGTCGAAAGTTATTCCTATGAAGAATGGGAAGAGCGGGGCGAAGACCGCATCGTCATTCTCGAAGATATCGACCAGGATGGGCGTCATGACAAACGGACAGTATTCTATGATCGCGGGAAACACTTTGCCGGCATAGCGCTGGGTCTTGGGGGCGTTTGGGTGGCGGATGCTCCTAACATACTCTTTATTCCTGATAAAGATCGCAATGACGTGCCTGATGGGCCGCCTGAGGTGGTGTTGACGGGGTGGACCACGGAGGCAGAGCACAACATGGTGAATGGCCTTTGCTGGGGCCCTGACGGTTGGCTCTATGGACGCCATGGTGTCCTCGCGTGGTCGAACGTGGGGCGCCCGGAGACGCCAATCGACCAACGTGAGGAGGTGAACTGCGGGATTTGGCGCTATCACCCTGGGACGAAAGTTTTCGAACACGTGGTGCGTGGGTCGACCAATCCTTGGGGCTTGGATTGGGATGCAGAGGGTGAACTTTTCATGTCGGGAAACGTCAATGGCCATCTTTGGCATGTCATCCCGGGTGCCTACCTGGAACGGATGCATCCGACCACGCGCACGCCCTATGTATACGAACGTCTTACCATGTTCGCGGAGGCCCCGCACTACGCGGCGACTTCCCATTGGAAGCGCGACTGGAATCGTGGTCAGATCGGACGTGACGGTGAAAGCGCTCTTGGAGGCGGCCACTCGCATTGTGGGGCCATGATCTACCTGGGAGATCAGTGGCCCGAGGATTACCGTGGGAAGCTCTTCATGTGCAACACGCATGGGAGACGTGTCAATATTGATGTGTTAGAAAGGAAGGGGAGTTCTTTCCGCGGCCGATACGAGGGCGATTTCCTCCTGGCGAATCAATCGTGGTTCCGGGGTGTGTCGCTTCTCTATGGGCCCGACGGTTCCGTGTATGTGTCAGACTGGACCGATGACGGAGAGTGTCACGATGCCGATGGAGTGCATCGCACGAGCGGGCGCATCTTTCAAATTAGGTATGGGAAACCACGTTCGTGGAAGGGGGATCTTCAGGCTCTTCGAGACGAGGATTTGCTGGGTTTGTTAGACCATCGCAACCGTTGGTTTCCCCGTCAAGCGCGACGCGTGCTACAGCAACGGGCGATGTCGGATCGCTTGGAAGACGGCACGCCAGCGCGTATCCGGGAGCGGTGTTCCAGCGATGATGCAAATCGTCGACTGCAGGCTATCTGGGCAGCCCACGTCACCCAGTGCCTTGACGAATCGATGCTCCTCGCGCTCACGCACGATCCGAGCGAAGCCATTCGCGCCTGGGCGGTGCGTCTGCTGGCCGATCATACGGAGCCTAGCGCAATTGCGAAGGCACGCTTGGAAGCGATGGCCTTGAAGGACGACTCCGCGCGTGTGCGTCTCTACCTGGCTTCGGTTGCCCAGCGCGTGGGTGCCCCGACGACCTTGCTCTTGGGGCTCGCCTCACGCGGCGATGATCATGAGGATCCCGTGCTGCAGAGAATGTTATGGTATGCGCTAGAGCCAGCCCTGGCAGATGCCCCCAATTTGATCGCTCCGTTGGCTCGGAGCGCCTCGCCATTCCTCGTTCGGCTGGCTGCTCGCCGCTTGATGGAGGCCGATCTGATAGAGCTAGGCGGCCGGGAGGCATTGGGAGCTGCCTTGGCGGCGGGATCTGCCACCGAGGCCTTGCTCGAAGGCACATTGACCACGCTTCGCAAGTTGGACAATCCTGAGCTGCCAGCCGGCTGGGAGGCGATGTTAGCCCCGTTACGCGATCACGAGGATACGACGATTCAGGGAATGGCGGCGGAACTTGCTGTCCGTTTCCGCCACGGGCCGACGCTGGACGCATTCCTTTCGATGGTGGCCTCCCAAGCCACGCCGATGCAGGAGCGGCTCTCCAAATGGGAAGCGCTTCTGGCTGTTCCCAACGCGGAGGTGGATGCCATGGCGGCAAGCGTTCTTCGCGAAGGTCCAGAGGTGCTCAGACGAGCACTCCTGCCTCATTTGCCTCAGCGCGCTATTCCAGATTGGTCGGAGTGGGTGGTCTCCCATTGGGAAACACTGAGCGGCGACGAGCAGGCTGTCGCGGCGAATGTGCTTTGCGCTCACGTGGACACCTGTCGCCTGTTGCTCGAAGCCATCGGCGCGCAGCGCGTTCCTCGTGCGGCCCTCTCGGCCACCCATGCCCAGCAGATTGGCGCCATGAAAGACGATGATCTGAACGCTCTGTTAGAAGAACATTGGGGAAGCGTTCGCCATTCCAGTGTCGAGAATGAAGCAGCGATTCAACGCTATCGGGACCTCATCCGCACGGCGACTCGTGAGGCGGATCATCAGCGAGGACGCGTGTTGTTCCAACAGAACTGTGCGGCGTGTCATCAACTCTTTGGGGAAGGGGGAACGCTGGGGCCTGACCTCACGGGATCTGATCGGGGAAACCTCGACTACCTCTTACAGAATATCATTGATCCCAGTGCCAGTGTCGCTGCGGATTATCGTCTCACCATCGCGACAGGGAAAGGCGGGAGGGTGCTCAGTGGGGCGCTTCTAGAACGCGACCGAGCAAGTCTCACGATACGAACATTGATAGGAGAAGAGCGAATGGCCCGCAGCCAGTTGGCAAACATGCGCACCCTCAAGACCTCCCTCATGCCTGAAGGCATTCTCCAATCGTTGGCTGACAACGACGTCCTCGACCTCATCGCTTACTTGCGCCACCGCGCGGCGGCTCCCTAGCATGCGCATTGATATCATCACGATCTTTCCCGAGATGTGCCGGGCACCCCTTTCGGAGAGCATCATGCAGCGTGCACAAGACAAGGGTATCCTCGAACTGCATCTCCATGATTTGCGCGCCTTCACAACAGACAAGCATCGCAAAGTGGACGATGAACCCTATGGCGGCGGTCAGGGCATGGTGATGAAGCCCGAGCCTTTCTTTGCCGCCGTGGACGCTATTCGCGTGGCCACGATGCCTTCCGAAGTCCTTCTCATGACGCCGCAGGGGAGGCGATTTGACCAAGCGCTAGCAGAGGAACTTGCCGCCGAGCCTGACAAACAGCTTATCTTGCTTTGTGGGCATTATGAGGGGGTGGATCACCGCGTGGTGGAAGCATTGGTGGATCGGGAACTCTCGATCGGAGATTATGTTCTCACCAATGGAACGTTGGCGGCTGCGGTCGTGACTGATGCGATTGTGCGACTCCTTCCGGGAGTGCTCGGGGACGACCGATCTGCTTGGCAAGAATCATTCAGCGACGGTCTGTTGGAAGCACCGCATTACACGCGTCCACCGCGTTTCCGCGACTTAGAAGTGCCTGAGGTGCTTTTGTCAGGGCATCACGGCAGGATCGAGGCCTGGCGGGAGGCGGAAGGGCGACGGCGGACCTTGGCCAACCGACCGGATCTGTTAGAGAGGGGGGATGCCTAGGCCATGGCTTTCGATGCCTCGAAAGGATTGCCAACCGGCGAACCCCGCCGGGTAGCCGTCACTGGGGCAGGCATTGTCACTGCACACGGTCTCGGTTGGGAGGCCAATGCGGAAGCCTTCCGACGCGGCCAATCGTCCCTCAGCACGATCAGTCTCTTTGACACCTCGAAACAGCGCACCTCACAAGGTGGCGAAGTGACCTTGCCGGAAGTGATCGATGCACGTCAACTGACAGGACGTCAGCGCGGTCGTCTCGACCGCGCCTCGCGTCTGCTGATGCATGCGGGCTATGAAGCGTGGGATCAGGCGGGGTGGGGTGAGGCGGAGCGTTCGCTGCAGCCGCCGATCATCATGGGCACGTCTGCGGGGGGCATGGCTCTGGGCGAGGCCTACTATCGGCAAGCGTGTCAGGAGGATCGGCGACGGCATCGCCAAGCTACCCGAGTCGCGCTCTATCAGCCCCAGAGCCAGGTGTTGCATCTTTGTCAGGCGCTTGGAGTGGCGGGTCCGATTCGGATTGTGAGCAATGCCTGCGCTTCCGGAGCGGACGCCATTGGGCATGCCTTTCATCTCATCCGTCACGGGCTGGCCGAGATCGCGATGGCTGGTGGCTATGACGCGCTGTGCCAACTCGTCTTCGCTGGCTTTGATTCCCTTCAGGCGTTGTCGACTACCATACCTCGTCCGTTTGATGCGCATCGTGATGGCCTCGCCTTGGGCGAGGGAGCTGGCGTGGTGATGTTAGAATCCTGGGAGCGCGCGCAGCAACGGGGAGCCACCATTCTCGGTGAAGTGGGTGGCTACGGCAATGCCACGGATATCCATCACCTCACCCAGCCACACCCAGAGGGCGTCGCCGCGCGCGCCAGCATGGAGGCGGCCTGTGCTGAGGCGGGAGTGGGTCCGGCTGAGATCGACTATATCAATGCGCATGGCACGGGGACACCACGCAACGACGTGGCAGAGGGGGCCGCGATTCAGTGTTGGGCGGGCTCCCATGTCGAGAACGTTTGTGTGAGTTCGATCAAAGGAGGCACCGGCCATTTGTTAGGTGGCGCGGGCTCGGTAGAGGCCGTTCTCTGTCTCATGTGTTTGCGAGAGCAATGGCTCCCACCCTCGCTGAACGTCGAGACGCCTGATGCCGTCTGCACTTTCGATCTCGTGCGCGCGCCTCGAGATGCCAAGCTCACGCACGTCCTCACGAATTCATTCGGATTTGGAGGGTCAAACGCCACCCTTGTCCTGCGCCGCGCGGTCTGATGACGTCGACACCTTCCATCGTCATTGCTGGACTTGGAGCGGTCTCCGCGGCGGGCTGGGGCGTGCCTGCCTTGCGAGAGGGGCTTCGAGCACACGCGCCTCTCTCCTGTGTGGAAGGGCCCCGTCAGCGTGGCCGCATGCGTCCGGTGCCGAAGCCGGACGCGCCTCTAGCATTCATGCGTCATGTGCGCTTGCGCCGCTGCAGCCCAGTCACGCGCTACGCCACCGCTGCTTCACTGGAAGCCGTGGGCGAGGAGCGTGCGGCGGCGATCAAGGAAGGGGAGTATCAACTTGGCATTCTCTTCACGTTCATGAATGGCTGCGTGAATTATAGCAATCGCTTCTACGGTGAGGTGCTCGCCGATCCCAGTCTGGCCAGTCCCATCCTCTTTCCGGAAACCGTGTTCAACGCGCCTGCATCGCACCTCGCGGCGATGTTAGGGTCGCGCGCCACGGCATTCACTCTTGTCGGAGATTCGGCGCAGTATCTCGGTGCGGTAGAATTGGCGCTCTCGTGGTTGGGAGGGGACGGCTATGACGGTGTCCTCGTCGTTGGTGCAGAAGAACTGGATTGGCTCAGCACGGAGGCTGCCACGCTCTTCCAACGCAACGCTGTTGTCAGTGAAGGTGCCGGCGCGCTCTTGCTCGAGAAGAATGGTGAAGCGGCTGGTCATTCGGTGATCGAGCGTATCAGCCCCACACTCACCTACCACCGGGGACGGTCTCGATGCCAAGCCATGGCTGACTTGCGCACGCATCTCTCGCCTGTGGATCGGTCTGTTTGTCAGGACTCTCTCACACCCATTCTGGGCGATGCCATGGGGGCGTCATTGGCGCTTCAGTGCGTGCACGCGTGTGATTTGTTAGAACAGAGGGAGTGCCAACGCATCAATGTGCTACATG
This sequence comes from Verrucomicrobiia bacterium, assembly GCA_030425385.1. Lineage (GTDB taxonomy): Bacteria > Verrucomicrobiota > Verrucomicrobiia > Verrucomicrobiales > DEV007 > JAACDM01. The sequence goes on from JAUIAH010000012.1 coordinate 54,721, forward strand.
CGGGCGGTAATCAGCAGGCCATCGGGGCGCGTTTCGCGCTGACGCTAGGAGCGGCCCGAGAGTCGTGAGCGCGCGCGGTTCCTGATGGGAAAGTGCTCGTCAACCAGATGAGAGTCTAGTGCCCGGCGGGGCCGATTTCGGCAAGCTCCTTGTTGGAGGGGCTATCGTCGTGGGTGAGCTTCATGCCTACAGGCTTGCTGACGCCGAATTCTTGCATGGTGACTCCATACATGACATCAGCCCGGTTCATGGTGCGTTTGCTATGGGTGATGATGACAAATTGGCTCTGGTTGATGAAGCGGTCGAGCATCTTGACGAAGCGCGAGATGTTGGCTTCATCCAAGGGGGCATCCAATTCGTCGAGCACGCAGAATGGCGAGGGCTTGACCATGTAGATGGCAAAGAGCAAGGCCACGGCAGTCATGGAGCGCTCTCCCCCGGAGAGGAGGCTGATGGTCTGCAGCTTCTTGCCGGGCGGCTTGGCGATGATGTCGATCCCGCTTTCGAGCGGGTCGTCTTCGTCTAACAAGATCAAATCAGCCTTTCCTGATTCGCCGAAGAGTTCTTTGAACATCTTCTTAAAGTTCTCGCGGACCTGTTGGAAGGTCTCGGCAAATTGCTTGCGAGACTCTGTGTTGATCTTGGTGAGAACGCGTAGCAGTTCTTCCTTCGAATTGGTGAGGTCCGCGTGCTGTTCGTTGAGGAATTGCAAGCGCTCCTCAGTCTCTTCGAACTCCTTGATCGCGTCGAGATTGACGGGGCCCATGGAGTCAAGCTTGCGGCGCATTTCTTTCACCGATGCCTCAATGAACCCCCAATCGGGCTCAGCAGGCTCTTCGAGTCCGGTCTCCAGCGTCGCCTCATGGTCCTCTTCGGCGGTGCTCTCGGATTCTGTTTCCTCAATCCGATTGGTGCGTGCGCGCCGATTGCGCGCTTTCTGCGACTCTAACGCAAGCAGCAACTGATGCGCATCGGGGCGGAAGTGTTCAATCTCCACCTGGTAGCGTTCGGTGATGGACGTGGTGATGCTTTCCACACGGAGATCGAGCTGAGTGGTGCGCACTTCCTCGCGGCCGCGTTGTTCTTGCAAAGCGCTCCGCTCTTGATTCTTACGCGCTAACAAATCTTCCAACTCCCGCACTTCTTGCTGGGCCACCTTTCGATTCTCCGACGACTCTAACAGTTGAGCCTCGACTTGAGAAACCTCTTCCTGACTGGATGTGACCACTTGATTCAGCTCCGCATCCTCTTGCTCGATCGCTTGCAAGCGTTCGCGGTGGCTGGCGATCTCGGACTCGTGGCGTTTGCGGACGTCTGCCAATTCCTCAAGACGTCCGGCCATGGGATTGCGTTGCTCGCGCAAGGCTTGCTCCGCCTGTTGCTCCAGGGCGAGCGCCGTGCGCAAAGCGTTGACGCGTTCAGCGGACGTGGCTTCCTCCTCGCTCAGCGCTTGCAGGTCCGATTCGGCTTGGTTCAGCGCTTGCTGCGTGGACTCCATCGCTTGCGCTTTCTCATCGCGCTCCGTCTCCATCCTAGCGAGGTCGGCGGCAGCTGATTCCTGACGCTTGGTCAGCTCCTGCTTCTCGCGATCCAGTTTGCCCTCACGTCCAGCCACGCGTTGCAGCTCCATGGTGGCCAGCCGTTTCTGGTCCTCCATGCGGGAACGATTCAGTTTGTGTTGCTGATGGGTCTCTTGCAGCTCTTCCCGTTCCGTTTGCTTGGACAACAACGCTTCTTCCAGACGATTGAGTTCTGCTTGCGCGGCCTCGTGCTCGTTCTCCTGAGTCGCGAGAGTCTCTTTCAATTTCTCGATCTCAGCTTGCTTTTGGAGAATGGAGTCTTTCGCCTGGCCCGTGGCTCCACCGTGGAGGACGCCGGACTCGGAAACGGATTCTCCTTTCAGAGTCACAAAAGCGGTGCCGGGATGCTGTTGTTGCAGGACGCGAGCTCTCGCAATGTTCTCAACAATGAAGACATGACCGAGCGCGGCCTGGATGAAGGCCTCGGCTTTGCCTTTCACTTTCACGACATCAAGGACTGGGGTGACGCCCTCTTCCGACACCGATGGCTTCGCGCTTGCCACCGGCGCCGGAAGGTCTTCCGGGAGGATTGAGGCATATCCCAACTGCTTCTCAGCTAACCGGTCGACCATCGCTTCAGCCACGGTGCCATTGTGCACCAGGACCGTCTGCAGATGATCGCGAAGCGCAGCCTCAACCGCCGTCATGTAGGCTTCATCCGTGACGTTGATCAAAGAACCCAGCACCCCACGCACCGAGTTCTTGAACGTCTCCGGATCGTCCAGCCCTTTGAGAAGGTTCTGCGTTCCCTTCTCGAAACCTTCACCCTGCTCCACCCAACGCTGCACGACTTCCAGACGCGAGCGGGTGCCACTCATGGCACGCTCCACCTCACGCAAGCGTGTGCGTTTCTCGTCCTGCTCGGCGCGCAGATCACGTAACTGCTGCTCCAGTGCCTGACGTTCCCCCTCACAGGATTCTAACGCCTTGATCTCCTCCGCAATGGATGCTTCCAATTGCTCAGATTCCTCCTGGAACTGCTGGCGTTCCCCCTGCAAATGCCGGACCTCTTCCTCGAGCACTGCCATCCGTTGCCCGTCGGCTTCTTTCTGTGCGGCTTTGCTAGTGAGTGATGCTTCGAGCCCAGCTAACTGCGAGGTGAGTTGTTGGCGCTTGCTCTGCGCTTGCTGGAGGCGCTGTTGGATCTCGCCGCGTCGTTGGCGCACTGTCCGATCGGATTCTTCTGCTTGAGCGAGTTCAGATCGTTGGGTGTCTAACTTTGTCACCAGGAGCGTGAGGTTCTCCTCTGCCTGGGCAAGGGCGTTCTCCTGCTCGGCCAGCTTGTTGACCGTTTCCTGGATCGCGACCTCGTTCTGGTCCACATAGCGGTGCAGTTCTTCCGTCCGCTCTTTGTTGAAGCCTAACCGTCCCTGACTGTTCTGGATTCGGCTGCGAAGCGTCATCTGCTGTTGGGAGAGTTCGTGGAACTCCGCCTCCAACCGTTCCAATTCTTCCCTGCGAGCGCTCAAGTCGCCACTGCGATTCTCGATCGTCGTGCGGCAGGCTTCCTCGTCACGCCCTAACGCTTGGATGGAATTCTTAAGTTCCGCCTGCTCCGCTTCCAATTCGCGATACTGCCGATGAGCGAAGTGGGTGTCGAGCGTGGTGAGATCGTCTAACAATTCACGATAGCGTCGAGCTTTGTTCGCCTGACGTTGCAACGAATCGCGCTGACGCGAAAGTTCTGCAATGATGTCAGACACACGTACGAGGTTCGACTCCGTGTAGTCTAATTTGCGGAGAGCTTCTCGCTTCTGTACTTTGAATTTGGTGATCCCAGCAGCTTCCTCAAAGACCGTGCGTCGATCCTCTGGCTTGGAACTGAGAAGCATATCGATCTTTCCCTGTTCCATGATGGAATACGCCGAGCGTCCAATGCCCGTGTCCATGAGCAGGTTGGAGATGTCTTTCAAACGGCAAAGTTTATCGTTGATACGATACTCCGATTTCCCATCGCGGAAGACACGCCGAGTGAGTGATACTTCGTTGTAATCGACGTTTAGGGCTTCTTCGCAATCGGCAAATGTCAGGGTGACTTCCGCCATTCCCAGGGGCTTGCGCTTATCCGTGCCATTGAAGATGACGTCGGCCATCTCACCACCACGCAAGGCCTTGGCGGAGGTTTCCCCCAATACCCAGCGAATCCCATCCACGACATTGGATTTGCCGCAGCCATTGGGGCCCACGATCGCGGTGACGCCAGGGTGAAAGGCGAATTCGGTCACGTCGGCGAAAGACTTGAATCCGTGAAGATGGAGCGATTTGAGGCGCATGGATAGTTAAGAAATCCTAATGATTAAGTTAAGCTAAGTATTCTCTCAGAAGAACAACTCAGGTGGCCGGAGCTTGCTCAGCTCGTCACCCTCACGCAAGGGAAAAGTGATTATCAACCCAGGATATTGTGGTCTTTGAGAATCGAGCACCACAAGATGTTGTACCAATAATTCTTGGAGAGAGCGGCTTAGTCTTGACGTTATGAACATTCTATTCGATTCGGCGCATCGATTCCTTGGATGAAATTGCGGATCGGTCTGATGATTTGAAACGCTTGTGGAGGCTCGACATTCTTAACCTCTTGATAATCGACCGTTTCCTCCTAGATAGAGGACCACTATGGCCGACGATGCCCCTACTGATTCCTCTCCGGAGGACGCCGTTTCCGCCCCGGAGGCCCCCAAGAGCGCTGCCTCCACGTCGGCACCTCCCCAGGACAATCCGATCGCCAATATCGTGATCAACGTCTTGGCGCCGGTGCTCATTCTCAGCTATCTGAGCAAGGAAGGCGATAGCCCTTGGCATGTGGGTCCAAAGATCGCGATGGCGATCGCGCTCGCCCTGCCGATCGGCTACGGGCTCTGGTATTTCATCAAGCATCGGACCATGAACGTGTTCTCCTTCGTCGGGTTCCTTTCCGTCCTCCTCACGGGGGCAATCACGATCTACCTCTGGACGGGTGGGCAGCCTGTGCGGGAGAATGCGGCCTTGCTCTTCGGGGTGAAAGAGGCCGTTCAGCCTCTGATTCTAGGTTCGCTCTTCCTCATCACGCACAAACTCGGGAAACCGCTCTTTAATGTCTTCCTTTATAATGACGCCATCTTCGACGTGAACCGGATCGAGCAAGCCGTGGAGGAGAAGGGCAATCATGCCGACTACAAGGGGCTTCTGTGGAAGTCGACGCTCCTCTTCTTTGGGTCCTTTGTGATCAGTAGCGTGATGAATCTGCTCCTTGCCTTCTATTTCCTGGGCGATCTCGATCCACTGGCTGAGAACTGGCGCGAGCTCTACAATAAAGACGTGGCCCGTATCACCGGCTGGGGCTTTCTCGTCATCGGTGGCCCCCTGCTCATCGTGAGCGGGTTTCTCCTCTGGCATCTCGTCAGTGGTCTCAAACGGCTCACGGGACTCGACACCGAAATGGTGCTGCAGGCGCGCTAAGAGCACGAATTCGATACTGGCAAGCATTTCGGGCTTGATAATTCTAATGGGTATTGAATTTATTATTCATGACCGCCCTGCAACCGCCTCCCGCTGAGCTTCTCTTTGCGTGTGGAGCATGCATGGGGCGCATTCAGACGCCGCCTCAATTTGCTGGGGTGTCCGCTCCCTGTCCTTATTGTGGAACGTTGATCACCGCGCCGGGACCGTCCGTGTCGCCCCCACCGGCTTCCGTGGCGCCAACGCCCCCACCTCCAGTGCGGTCGGAGAGGGCTACCGTGCCCGGGCCGCGTCCTATTAAGGCGCGTCCCCGGACGATCGAGATTCGCCCGGTGGCCCCACCTCCATCGCACACGACTACCACCACTGCCCCAGATGCTGCCGACAAGTTGGAGCAGTTGTTCCAATCGATGGTGGAGCTAGAACATCAGCTCGATCAGCGGGCTCGGAAACGGACGTCCCTCTTCGACAAACCAGTTCGGCGCATTTAGATCGGCACGGGGCAGGGCTTGAGCGTCTGAGCGATCGCTATTAGACCTGCATCATGAAAGCAGCGGTCTATCACGGCAAAGAACGGCTCCCTGTTGAGGAAGTGGCCGTTCCCGAACTTGAGGAAGGTGAGGTGCTCATCGCCATCGACGCCTGCGCGGTGTGCGGTACGGATCTCCGCACTTACCGGCACGGGGATAAGAAGATCGCCCCACCGCGGATCCTAGGACACGAGTTCTGCGGAAAGGTCGTGGAGTCCCGGGCGGGCGATAAGGCTCGCGTGCGCGTCGGGGAGCGCGTGGTGATGTACATTGTGTTGCCTTGCGGTGAATGCCGCTATTGCCAAGGCGGCCGACAGAACCTCTGTGTGTCTCGCACGACGATGTCCTATCATTATGACGGCGCCTTCGCTCCGCTGATGAAAGTTCCAGCCAAAGCGGTCTCCAATGGACAGCTATTCCCCGTGGACACGGATATCCCTTCCGAGCACATGAGCTTAGCGGAACCGTTAGGCTGTGTGATTAACGCGCATGGCCGATTGGGAATCGGGCTGCATGACACCGTCGCCGTGGTGGGGGCAGGACCAATTGGCGTGATGCATGCGGCAGTGGCACGTCTGCAAGGGGCGCAGCGGGTGTGGATGTTAGATGTGTCCCCGGCGCGTCTGAGACTAGCGGAATCTTTCGATATTGACGGCACGATTCCAGTCACCGCAGATGGTGCGCATCTGGATGAGATGGAGAAACGGACGGATGGTCTTGGGCCTAGCGTTGTCATCGTCGCGTGTAGCCACGCGCAGGCACAGGCAGACGCCTTGGCACTCGCCGGGAAAGGCGCGCGGGTAGAGTTCTTCGGCGGGCTGCCGAAGTCCGCCCCTACGGCGCTGCTGAACACCAATCACCTTCATTACAAGGAGCTGATGGTCACTGGTTCCTATTCTGAAAAGATGAGCGATTTCCAGGCGTCACAGGCCTTGATCCAAAGTGGGCGATTCCCTGCCGATCGCATCATCACGCACACGCTTCCTTTGGAGGCTATTGATCAAGCATTTCCTCTCATGGAATCAGGGGAAGCATTGAAAGTTTGCATCAACCCTGGAACGGCCTGAGCAGACGCGATGCCTCGACTTCTTCGGGCCACGGCATTCGTCCATGAGCTCCTAAGGGCGCATCTTCGCCCGGGTGATCGGGCCATCGATGCCACGTGTGGGCGGGGTTTCGATACAATGCTTCTGGCGGAATGTGTTGGTGAACAAGGGCATGTCTGGGCCTTGGACATCCAGCGAGAAGCACTTGAAAGCACGGGTCAAAGGCTCAAGGATGCCGGTCTTGAATCCAGAGTGGCTCTGTTAGAAATCGATCACGCGACCTTGCGGCAACACCTCAAGGAGCCGTGTCAGGCAGTGGTCTTCAATCTCGGCTATCTTCCCCACGGAGACAAAGCGTGTGTCACGCGACCAGAATCGAGTAAGGCGGCTCTCATACAAGCGCTAGAGCTTCTGACACCCAAGGGAATCGCCACGGTGACCGTCTATGCGGGACATCCTGGTGGGCGCGAAGAAGCCGATGTCGTGGATGCATATGTCAGAAAGCTCTCACAAGAGCACTATGCGGTGTGTCATTACGGCTTTGTCAATCAGGTCAATGACCCACCCTATGTCTATGTCATTGAGAAACGCTAGTCTACTCCAGCTCCTCGCGCACCTGGACGCGAAGGTAAAGTTGTCTTGCTTGCTGAGGAATAGGAAACTGTAAGACGCCAGGCTGCGAGAGGTCGGCATGCACTGTGGAGAGCGTCCACGTCTCAAGGTCTCCTGACTGTTCGAGAGTGAACTGATAGGAGCCGTCGCCTGTCACGGGATAGCGCAGTTGCCACCCGTCTCCTGTCGGCATCCAAGCCGGCTTGCCTAACGGAAGCGCCCTGTCTGGCGTTTCCTCAGAGCCTTCGTAGCGGAGTGAGGCGATGAGATGCCCTTCTCGATTAAGCAAGCGGATCTCTTCGCCACGACTGGAAAGATTACCATCGTAGTCGCCCTGAATAAAGCGCCGCTCGCCTCCGCGAGGGCCTTCGGTTCGCGCACGGAATGCTCGGCTATCCTTCACCACATAGAGGTGTTGGCGGCCGGGGGCAAAGAGACTGGCCGTGCTGAGAACAGTGCCAGGGTGAAAAGTGTGGCGCACGGCACCTTCCAAACGCCACCCAGATAAATCCACGGTGAACCGGTTTGGATTGCTGAGGACGAGGTATTCCTCATCTTGATTTCCGGAAACGGGGTCCACGTCCACCTCGAGGATCTCGATCGGCGGCTGCGATGGCTGCGCCTCTGGGATGCCCACACCACCTCCGCGTTCAAAGAAATCGCGTCGATCTGCCAGATACTCTTCTTTGATCCGCCCGACGGTTTCCTCCATCGATTCTCGCCTTCCACCGAAGTGGGCACGTGTTCCCCACGTTTCGTTGTCGACGATCGCATCCGGACCGATGGATGCTAACAAGGCGTCTAAGCGTTCTTCGAAGTGATTGTTCGCGAGGAAGGTATCATGCAAGGTGCGAATGCGGCGCAAGAGCATGTCTTGAGTGCGTGACGTCACGACGATGGCATCAATGAGTTCATTCGTCTTTCCGGCGTGGAGCGGAAAGCGGTGGCTTCCAATGAAGGGGTGTGTGGCATTGGGATTGACCGTTCCCGCGCGCCGCTCCTCGTTGGCCAGGATGACATCGGTGTTCAAGGCGTCTGGCCCGAAGGAAAGATCGAGGTCCCAAGGGGTCATGAACCACTCCCCGGATCCATCGGTGTCGCGATAGAGGTAGTGATTCTTATCGCTGCCATCAATGTTCTGGGTGATGGCGATGCCCGCCATGAAGTTCACTTGTGCTGGCAGATTCACATGGTCGAACAGGAACGTGGTCAAATCGGCGTCATTCAATCGCAGGCCTTCTAACAATTGCTCAAGATCCTCCTTGCCTTCTTCACGACGGGTCTTCTTCTCGAACGGTCCGGTGCTTTTGTAAGTGGACCCTGGTCCCGCCTTGTAGTAGGCGCCATCAGGGTCCAGGTTGTTGCGTCGCAAGAAATCGCGGTCTGGTTGTTCTACAAACAGCGCCACGCTGTAGAAGGCGCCATTCTGATGCACCCGCCATGGCAAGGTGATCGGTGACGGAGCCCCAGAAGCCTGATGGAGTTCCGTGGTGAGAATGGCGCGTGCATAGGATTTGTCCGTGTAGGTGGCGTTGAGATTGAATTCATCCACTCGTGGCCACTGGGGATCGAACGCGAAGTGGTGATCCTCAGGGAACTCCACCTTGAAACTCTTCTTGGGCCAGCCACGGGCTGTTCCACCACGCACGCGGGTGAAGAGATTGTCATAGAACTCCCCTCGAAACCAACAGGCGCTCCGAGTGCCGCCATCCGTTTCCGCTAGACGTGGTTCCTCCACGAACCAGTGAAAGATGTCTAACGTTGTTTCAATTGGGCCAGGATCAAAGACAGTGCCCATGAATTCCTCGTCATCCTCTTGCAGAAAGGCAGGCAGTCTTGTTTGCTCGCCTGTGTTTGTTTCCACGAGTACTGCCCAACGCACCATTTCGCCCGGTTTGAAGAGTGGGCCAAACAGGGATTGGTTGGAGATGGAGGCGGTATAGAGGCCATCTCCCGCCACTTCATCGGGAGCCATGCCATCATCGGTCATGAGTCGATCAGAAGGGTTCTTGAACATCACGCGGGCTAACAAGCGTACCGCAGCAATGGCGTTCCCGTGCGCATGAACCCGAGCCGTGATGACAAGCGGCTCTTCGGCTGAAGCAGGCATCGGCGCGTAATGAACATCGCCTATCTCGGGGAGCGCACTGACATTCGCCTCACCTGGGGTTCCTTCCGGGAGCATAGCGTAGGCGTCCCCAGTGTCAGGGGCGATCAATCCGTAGGATTGGTCGGGCTGTTGAGGCGGAAACGTAGGGTCAAAGGCCTGCAGCACCTCACCTGCAGGATCGAGCAAGGCGAGGTATTCCCCATCGCGATTCAATTGGAAAGCCGCGTGCAAAGGAAGCGTGGGATCCCGCCGGTCCTTCCCAGAAGCAAAGACGACGAGATGTTCACCCGACGCGAGCATCACCTCTGGAAACTGAAATCGGATTGATTCTGGCGAATCTGTCAGTCCATAGCCAGCGAGATTCACCGAAACATCGCCCCGATTCAGGATCTCAATCCAGTCCGAGGTGTCCCCATCCTCATCCGCAATCCCCATGCGGTTGGAGGCCATGAATTCGGAAATGACCACCTGTGCCGCGAGCGGTGAGAATCCCCCTAGAATCAGCGCAATGAAGACCAGTTCAACAACGACATTCATGCCCTCACCATAGCGATTGCCAAGCGATTGCGAAGCAAAAGGCAACACCAATGTCCCTTTCTATGCCCATGAACATCGGCCTTCCTTTAAAGCGGCCTTCCTTTAAAGGGACAGGAGAAATAATAAGAAAGCAGTTGTCGAAGGCGACAGGTGGGTGTAGGTGCAAAGGATGAGGAAGCCTCGTCGCATGGCCTTCCTTTAAAGGGACAGGAGAAATAATAAGAAAGCAGTTGTCGAAGGCGACAGGTGGGTGTAGGTGCAAAGGATGAGGAAGCCTCGTCGCATGATGTTAGTCAAAGGGCCGCAGTGTTTTCACGTCGTAGCACGTGTCAATGGGCGGCATTTCCTGTTGGATGAGGAGGCGAAGGAGCGCTTTGCGACGCTGCTGCGGAAGGTGGAGCGCTTTGCGAACGTGACGGTGGTGACGTGGACGATGCTGGACAATCACCTGCATTTGGTGCTGCAGGTGCCGGAGACGATTGGGGTGGATGATATGCCGGAGGAGGAGTTCTGGGCGCGGTTGAGTGCGTTGTATTCTCGGGAGGAGATGGATGCGATTCGGGCACGGATCGCGTCGTTTTATAAGCTGAATGGGGGCGCGACGGCGGTGGTGCAGGAGAAGGCGTATCGACAGGACTTCGTGAATCGGATGCACGATCTTTCCGAGTTTATGAAGACGCTTATGCAGCGGTTCACGGTGTGGTTTAACAAGCGTCATGAGCGGGTGGGGCGGCTTTGGGAGCAGCGTTTTAAGAGTGTGGTGATTGAGGGTGGTTGGGACGCCTTGATGACGGTGGCGGGGTATGTGGATCTGAACGCGGTGCGGGCGGGGATGGTGGAGGATCCGAAGGATTATCGGTGGTGTGGGTATGCGGAGGCGGTGGCGGGGAAACAGGCGGCGCGTCGTGGGTTGGGCTTTCTGATGCAGGAGGAGGCGTTGCGCGAGGAGCGGGCGATTCCGAATTGGCGTGTGGTGGGTCGGGAGTATCGGCGGGTGTTGTTTGGGATGAGGGAGGCGCAGGTGACGGCTTCTGGAGAGGTGGTGCGGAAGGGGGCGTCTGCGGAAGCGGTGGCGGCGGTGCGTGAATCTGGAGGGGAGCTGTCGTTGGCGGCGCTGTTGCGGTGTCGGGTGCGTTATTTCACAGATGGGGTGGTGATTGGGTCGAAGGGGTTTGTGGATCGGTTCTTTGAGGCGAAGCGGGAGTACTTTGGGCCGAAACGGAAGGATGGAGGACGGAAGATGCGTGGTGGGGATTGGGGTGAGTTGCGGTCGTTGCGGGACCTGCAGGAACGGTTGGAGTGATAGGGAGCCTCGAATGAAGCCAAATCGAAGAGAGACGAGAGGGGGAAGCGTGAGGAACGCTGAAATAGAAGGCAGCAAGAAGAGAATGGATGAGAAGGCAGAAGGATGAGGAAGAGCCAGAGGCAGGCGGGAGCGAGAAGGCGTCATTCCCCACACATTGTGGCCATAGACGGTAAGGCCGCACACATGGCGAAGGGGAGGGCAGAGAGGCAACCCGAGCACAGCACGTACTGCGAGAGATGAATGCTTTGATCTCAGTGTCACGCACCCTGCTTGCATAGGGGCGAGGAACGGCGAGGCTATTTGCGGTAACCGAGCCGAGTGCCCGAGTGGGCGTCTCTCTGGGGAGCTTAGTGCAGGAAAACTGCACGCAGGGGTCTGCGAGGTGGGCGCGCGGTCCCTACCCTAGTCTGCCTGTGAATGAAACCCACGAGCACCTCTTCCGTCACCTGGTTCTGCTCTGCTTGAACCGGGGAATGGCCTAGCATCCTCCTTATCCCACGAGCATCGCTCCGAACGCGCCGCCGATGATGGCGGCGATGAGGGTTGATCCTAGCAACAACCATAGTCCAATGAGTGGGTTGTCTTCATCCATGCGCCCTTTCAAGGCCATGTAGCCGAGCGCATGCGTGATGAGAAAGACGAGCGCCCCAGCCTTAATGCCCCAGGTCATCAATTGAAGCCGATAGGCTTTGTAGGCATTGCTTCCAGGCACCAACGCCGTCTGGTTACCCAGCGATCGCTCTCCAATCGCATCGCTCACATAAGCCGCGCCTCCCGTCGCTGCGAATAGAGCCATGAGATAGAGGAAGACGACTAGCAAAGCCCGCATTGCTACGCATCGTCGGCGTCCTCGACGGGGAGCCAGCCTGGCTTGATCTCAAACTCGGACACCTGAATGTAAGGCAACCAGGCAAGGGCGAATCGCTGCACATTGATGTCCTTCTTGTAGGGAGCGATACGCACGCTTTCTAACGGAATGGTCAATGGATCGAGCGATTGACGCACCTCTTCCATCTCTTCCTGCAACTCGTTCTCCAGCTCTTCCAAAGCGACCTTAAGATCCTCGACCTTATCCTCGGCCAGGTCGGCATCACGTGCCTCTTTCGAACTCCGTGAGACGCCACGGGCGGCGGTTGCGCCTCGCGAGACCGAGCCCATGCTCACGCGCTTTCGACCCAAGACCGCTGAGAGAATGGCTGACCCAATCGAGATGACCGATCCAATCTTGGCACTGCGTGCTTGTTCGCGTTCTTTCTCCAGGGTCCGTTCAGCGGATTTCAATTGCCGCTCCTTCGTCTCCAGCTTACTCGCATATTTGTCGCGAAGTTCATCTAACAAAGCGTCCCGTTGCTCGCGCGCCGCCTGCTGGAGACGAATGCGAAAGTCGGCTTCCGTTTCGCCAATCCGTGAGAACGCCTTCAGTTCCTTTGCTTCGAAGATCTGCAACGCGCCTTCCGTGTAGAGCCAATCAGCAAAGGCCTTCTTCTGATCGGTGTAGTATTTGCTCTCTTGAGCGTAGTCTGGCAAGTGGGCCCGGGTCGCTCCGTCCACGGCCTCTTGCTCAAATCCGCGCCAGAGCTTGTTGAACGCGGTGCCGTCATCGAAGTCGAGCATCGCACTATCAGCGAAAGGGACGACCACGGTGAATGCCCGGGAACCATGAATGTCGTATTTGCTCCGACTGAACGATACTTCAGCGATGCCGAGAATCGCCGGGCGATACACGACCTTGCGTTCTCCTGGCATTTGCGTCAGAGGCATGTAGACTTCATCGATCGATTTGGATAACTGATAGATGATCTGAGGTTCTTCCTTGGGCGCTGCTGCCGCTGCTGCCGCCGCGCCGGAGGGTGTTTCCTTCGGCAGTGTCGCCTTGATAGGATCCATCAGTTTCTTGATCTGGCGTCGGCTGAGAGGTCCGCGCAGATAGGACATGACCCACCGGACGTGAAAGGTCACGGGCCCATCTTCGTGCACATTATTCAGGAGGAAGACGCGGCTTCCCAGGCCTGCCAGCGTTTCCTCCATGGCTCGCCGGTTGAAGGTGCTCCCTTGAGATGCTGCAGCGCCTTCGAGACCATCTAAGACACGCGCCTTATCGCGGGCCGTCTGCAGGCGGCCAAGAAACCATGACCCAATGTTAGAAAGTGCCTTGTAGTCCAGGTCGACGGGGTTCTGGGTGGCTAGCAGACATCCCAATCCGAAGGCCCGTGCTTGCTTTAGCATGGTGAGGAGCGGCTTCTTGGATGGCGGATTGCTCACCGGGGGCAGGTAACCATAGATCTCGTCCATGTAGAGGAGCGCCCGCAAACTAGAAGTTCCCGATTGCGCCCGCATCCAGCTCAGCATTTGATTCAGGAGCATTGAGACGAAGAACATCCGTTCGCTATCGTCCAAATGGGCAATGGAGAAGATTGAGATCTGCGGCTTGCCTGACTCATCGTGCATCAGGCGCTTCACATCCAACGGCATTCCGTGCGTCCAGCTTTGAAATCCAGGAGAAGCTAACAGATTGTTCAATTGCATGGCGAGAGCAAAGCGCTTCTTCTCGTCCATGAATGAGTCCACGGGCACCACACCGATCGTCTTGAAGGGTGGATCTTGAACCCGCTGAATGAGCTTGGGTAGGGTGAGATCTTCCTCGTCTCTCCACGCGTGCAGAAGGATCTGCGAGAAGAGGATGTGCTCTGGGCTTTGAATCGGATCGGCTTCAATGCCCATCAACCCTAGCAAACTAGTCACAGTGTTCTCGACGCGGTCACCTAGCAGTTCGGGTTCGTCGAGAATCTCGAATGGGGGCGCATCGAAAGAACTCAGGATGGAAACGGGAATGCCCGCGCGACTTCCCGGGGTGTAGACTTTGATTCCTACCTTATCCCGAAATGTGGCGACGCGTTCGCCGGTCTGTCCCCATTCCCCCAGGCCCTTCTTCCAGAGATCCGCCTGGCCCTGCGCAAAGTCGTCGGGTGATTTCCCTTTCTTCTTGGCATCATCCTCATTGATCCACGGCCGGAAATCGCTGCCCTGGAATTCAGGAAAGCTCAGCATGAGATTGGGAATGTCTCCCTTGGGATCGATCACGATTGCCGGGATGGAGTCCATGGCAGCCTCCTCTAGCAGGGCAATACACAAGCCGGTTTTCCCAGAGCCCGTCATCCCGAGAACGACCCCGTGGGTGACGAGATCTTTGGAATCATAGAGAAGGAGATCCTCCTTCATGGACTTCTGGCTCAGATCATACTCGCGGCCCAGGTAGAAAGTGCCGAGCTTTTCGTAGACATCAGGGGAGACGGACATGCGTTCGTGACTTTGTGTGGTGGTTGCCGTCAGCATGCCAAGCATTGGTGAAATTGAAAGCAGTTTCCTGCCATGAGCGATTCCGCTGGCCAAGTGGTCGCCGGGCCCTTATCACGAAAGCATGAAACACCTCCTTCCGATTCTCGTTACCCTAATCCTCGGCATCCCCCTTGCTGCGGGGCAGGAGCTTCGTGGCAGTCGCCCTAACATCGTCTTCATGATGGCGGATGACATGGGCTGGGCGCAACCGGGATTTCATGGTGGCGACCCCAAGGTCACGCCGAACCTCGACAAGTTGGCAGGCGAGAGCATGCAGCTGACACAATTCTATACCCACTCGGTGTGTTCGCCCACGCGCGCCGCGCTGCTGACGGGGCGCTATGCCTTTCGCACGTGGATGGACTGGCGGACGGAGGACTTTGGTAAGCCAAGTTATCTGGCAAAGTTAGGACTCACACTGGCCCATAATGAAAAGGGCGAGCCTACTCGGCGGATTCATGCCCTCGATGAGAAAGAGCGCACGGTGGCCCAGGCTCTTAAGGATGCAGGCTACTTCACCGCCCTCGTGGGGAAATGGCATCTTGGGGAGTGGCTGAAAGAACACCTTCCCATGCAGCGGGGATTCATGCACCAGTATGGGCATTACGCGTGGGGCATCGATTATTTCACCTATACGATTGAACACAATGCTCCCGCGCGATTCGCCGTCTATGACTGGCACCGAAACGAGCAACCCTTGCAGGAGGAAGGATACGCCACGGATCTCTTTGCGGCAGAGGCGGAGCGTGTCATCGCGAAGCAAAGCGCGGACAAACCTTTCTTTCTCTTTGTGCCATTCAATGCGGTGCATGGCCCTCTCAACAAGCCGCCGCGCTACGGAGAGCTCGATGTGCGGGCTGCCATGTTAAAGTGCATGGATGACGCCGTAGGCCGCATTGTGCAGGCTGTCGATGACCATGGCTTCAAGGACAACACCCTCGTCATCTTCACCAATGACAATGGACCTGTGTTGGAAGCGATGAGCAAACCCTTTCGCGGTGCCAAGAATACAACCTACGAAGGTGGAGTGCGCGTGCCGTGCCTCTTGCGTTGGCCAGGCAAGACCCAGGCGGATTCCCGAAATGACGGGATGATGTTTGTCGCGGATTGGTTCTCCACCTTGGTGACCTTAGCTGGTGGCAGTCTCAAACAGGAGCGCCCGCTCGATGCGCTCGACATGACGGACATGCTCTTCGCTAACAAAGAAAGTCCGCGGGATGAAATCATCTTTGAGGTGAGTGGCAGCGTGCGCGTGCCCACGATCCGAAAGGGGGACTACAAGTTGATGGGGGATCTGCTTTATAACATTGCCACGGATCCTCACGAAAAGACCAACATTGCCGCCGAGCATCCCGAGATTGTCGCCCGCCTGAAGGCGCGGCTGGAGCAGGTGGGGCAAGAGCGCCCGCCTCTCGGAGACAAGCCACTGCTGATGGACCCGCCCTTGCCCTATATCTACGGCATTGATGAGAACAAGAATCCACCGAAGTGGTTGATCGATCACGTCGATGCGGTGCGTGCGAAGCAGCCGCAGACGTGGGCTCCAGGCAAGACACCCTGGCCGCAAGCACCCAAGGCTCCTACAGACTAACAGACCGTCTAAGGCGTTTCCAGATCAAGGTGGAGAATGACCTCGCCTTGGGCGTTCTCCAGCACGAGCGACTCGCCTTCGTCGCGCAAGCTGCCGCAGAATTCCCCGAGGAGGGCGTCCTCTGATCCGTAGGCTTGATGGAAAGCGGGTGCGTGACGGACGAGCACTCCCGTGCCCCGCGCGGGTAGCACGACATCATGGAGGCGCACGCGGATACCCTCACGGATGCGCAAGCCACGCAATCGTACGGGCACTTGGCGCCTGTTCTGAATCCTCACATACTCATAAGCTTCCGCATCCCCAGAGAGGACATCAGGATCCGCGTCGGCCTGGACGATGGCGAGATCGCCTGGAGCAACGGGACGCACACCGGGCTGGATGCGCAGGGCGACGGGTGCGCTCCAGCGCCCTTGATGAAGCGTGGCCGCACGAAGGGTAGTGGCCTGTGTGACGGCGATCGGTTTCTCATAAACACTCGCCGTTTCGGTGGGACCACTACCACGGCGGTCCACGCGCATGAGCTCAGCATGCCAGAGGGCGTCGCTGCTGCTGCGTTCGCGGTTCAATCCATGAATGGCCAGCAGGTTCTCACCCTCACGTAATGACGAAGCGAAGGAAGTGATGTCGAATTCCTCGCCCTGGATGGCGGCCCCATCATCGCGTGATCCTGTGGCGGCGGCCAACCAAGTCAAGCGCTCGGGAGCGTTCCGCCGCGCGACTTCCTTGCCGTTCACATAGGCGACAAAGCCATCATCCGCACGCATCTTGAGGACGAGTGATTCGTCTTCTGCTAGGGAGGCGGCTGGTAGGTGGAAGGGGATGCGAATGTAGCAACTCGTGAAGCGGTTCGCCATGGCGTCGACTGGATGATTGATGAAGGGGGCGAAGTTCGTATCGCCGCGCTCGTAGCCCACGCCGGCGCCTCCCTCGCTCCATTGATCCTTGTTAGGTGGATCGGCTAACTGAACCCAATCCATTTGCTGTAGCGCGGCCCCTCCATTGATTGGGGACGGAATGTGGACCTGTGCTCGGGCGGTTTGCGAGGAGAGGATCTGCGCTCGCTGTTCGCGCGCGATGCCGGGCGCGCTCCCATCGGTGGTATAGTAGATGGTGCCAGATTGCTCCGGTGGGAGTGTCAGGGTGAAGGTCTTTCCTTCGTCGTCGTGC
Source organism: Verrucomicrobiia bacterium (assembly GCA_030425385.1). Lineage (GTDB taxonomy): Bacteria > Verrucomicrobiota > Verrucomicrobiia > Verrucomicrobiales > DEV007 > JAACDM01. The sequence goes on from JAUIAH010000012.1 coordinate 71,971, forward strand.
TGAATGAGCGGTGTGCTCACGAACTGTGCATCCAACCATTGTAGGCGGTTTGTCCACCACGACTTCAGCCATGCCACTTCGTCCGCATGCGAGCGACGCTCTTGAAAGCCTGGAGGATTGGGCCACACATAGTTGCCAAGCACTGGCCAGCGTGCGAAATTCCGCGGTGCCGCCTCGGCGAGTGTGGTGGCATGGGCATCGATCCGCGCCATCAAGCGATCGGTCGCAAAGACCGTGCGCCGCAGTTCATGATAACGCTGTTCCCAACGTTGCTGGAAGGCGGGATCTTCAAATAATCTCGCAAACCAGGGGTAATCGTTAGGCGCAATGTTGCGATGATACCATCCTTGTGGATTGGCGCCGTTGCCATAGTTGACGTTGCCCAATGAAAGATTGTAATCCCAGACGGGCATCGCGGTGATCTTCCCATAGCGATCCTTGGTGAAATAGGCGCTGATGCGAAAGCCATCGATCTCGCGGAAGATCTCGACCATCCAGTGAAGGTCGATGAAGGAATCCACATCCAGAAAGCTGGCGTAGCCGTGGTCGGGATCGGTGAAGGCGTCGCTATGGAGCATCCTCTCAAACGCATCAAGGTAACCTTTCAGATACGCCTGCTGGGCGTTGTCGGGATCTTTCGGGTAGACAAAGCCTAACTGATGGTTCTCGACGGCCGTTCGAAAGGTCACATCGTCAAAGAGTGCCTTGTCTTTCTTGAATAGGTAGCCGCCAGTGATGGTTTCCGGATCTTTGCCAGGTTTGCTGATATCAATCCGATCTTGGCCGCGTTTGTTCTTGTCGATGAGAAGGTAGACCCCTCGGTAGTCATCCATGCCGAGGCGACCATCGCCACCCTGGTCGAAGAACACTTCCACATACCGTGTCCGCACCGCCCCCTGTCGTCCGTAGAGTTCTCGTGCGCATTCGTAGGCGAGCACATTGCGCATGAGCGTTTTGTCAGAGTATGGGGCATGCAAGATCCAGTCCGCCTCTGCCGCCATTCCGAGCACGGGGACATCCTTGTCGTCACCCCATTCATCGCGGATTTCCCACGCATACTGCTTCTTTGGAAATAGCTTGGCGGAACTGTTCCCGCGCACGTGCATGCCACCCAGGCCATAGATCGTTGGCGTGTCTGTGAGTTTCGCGCGTCCCGATTCAGGAGACACGTCCACCGCCGCCGCGAAGACAGGATAATGCGGGCGGGGAGACTCTGGTGCCCGATCGATGTCCAGATTCACACCGGCACTATCTGCGAGAAGGATAGGGAGATTGGATTCAAAGGCCTGCACCTCGGGGGCGAGAAACAGAAAGCTCCTCGTGCTGACGGGGCCGAGCAAATGCCCTGGCCGCCCGGCGCGAGCTCGAACGGTCACGGTGCGATCAATGGTTAGGGGACCAGTTAGGATGGGTGATGCCGTCGTCGGGATCGTGCGGTCTAGGGTGTAGTGGATAGGAGCACCTTCAGCGGATAGCGTGAGAGTGATCGGCTCTGTGAGAACTCCGTCCTCGTGAGAGAAAGTGACAGGGCCAAGGGGTAATCTACGGGCTGCCGGGCCTCGATTGATCGCGCCAGGAGTCGGTACTTCATGATGGCGCCATTCACCTTCACGCCAACCGAAAGAATGGTCAGGCCTCGTCTCAAGGTAGGAAACTTCGTGGCCCTCAAGATGCAGGCTTCCAGATGAACCGAGCGTGAAGTTGGTATGCAATGAGCCTGTTTCGGCAGCGCGGTTCTTGCCAGAGGCCCACACCACCAGATGGTTGCCAGGAGCCAATGTGCGCGGAGGGAAAAGCCAGGTCATGGCTTCTGATGCCGATGATTCATAGCGCAAGGCTTTCCCTTCCAGGTTCATTGGAGTTTCTGTCGCATTGGCGATCTCGATCCAGCCATGGCGTTCACCATCCTCGTCCTTCGCGCCGTCCTCGTTGACTGCTAGAATTTCATTGATCCTTAATCCGGAGACTAACGAAGCCACGAGAGGTTTGGTTTCGACCCTGACATTATCTAGCAAGGGAGAGGATCGATCTCCAGCGGAGAAGGCAAAGCGATCGCCAGCGTGAGGAATCAGGCGTGGCACTGGCAAATCGTCAATAACTGATTGCTCACCCACGGAGAGACTCAGTTGACCGTGCTCCCAACGCAAGCGCCATGAGTGGGCGCTGAGAGGAAAGGGAAAGTGGCCTCTCCACTGACCCTGACAAAACACGGTAACGAATCCTCGGGCTTCGATCTGTAAAGCTAAACCGTCGTCGAGTTCGAATCGGCGCACGATCTCGGGAGCCTCCTCGGGCAAGGGCCCAAAGTGAAAGACGAAATGACTGGGCGAAGGGCGGCGTCCTTCCCAATCGAGATCGAAGCGCGCTTCGAATCGGTCAATCGCATTGTTAGGATCAAGGTCCGGCAAGACATAGACGCCGGCGGCCTCATCACGGTCCATCGGAGTGGGGCGCAAGCCGCCTTCAGCAACTATGAGGGCACCGTCCGGGTGACTCGAGATCAGGCTGGACCTGTCGCCCAAGTTCCGCGTTCCCTCCGGTTCCTCAAAGCGCTGGGGACCATACTCGCCAGCGGAGAGCCCCGCGGGAAGACCTAGAAACAACGTTATCCGAATCAAGAGAGGCCACACCGTCATGGCAGGCACCCTATCGGCGTTCTCTGATCGCGGCAATCGTCCTTGCGAGAAACCAGGAGATGATTCCGCGTTCGAAGGAATGCGGCGCTACTTGTCGTCCACCGACTTGCGAAAAGCCTCGCGAAGCTTGAGGCTTTCATTCGCTTTTGTCTTATAGTCTTGGATCTGGCAGAACAGCGCGCCGGCCACGCCGGAACGAGGGTCTCCCCAGGTCAACGTGCCAGAGGATCCCGTGTGATGGAAAGAGCCATTCTCATCGAGCGCCCAGCCGAGCCCCCAACCAGGTGCTTGTTCGGTTAGCATGGTGCTCACGGATTCTTTGGAAAGGACTCTCCCATCGTTCTGGACGAATAGTTGAGTGAATTTGACAATATCTGCGGGGGTCGAGAACAGGCCTCCATCTGGCATCGCCATGGTCATCTGCCATTCGGGATCATATCGAAAGAAGATGGAATCTGGCTTTCCATCCTCACGTCGCACGACTTCAGCCATCCGATCGGCCACCGCTGCGGGGATGGCAAAGTAGGTATCGCGCATGTCGAGCGGGTCCAATAGGGTCAATTGGACGTATTGGTGATAGGGCATCCCGGAGCGCAGGGCAATGATGTGAGCCAATACATAAGGCGCGGCATTGCTATATTTCACGTTGCTCCCTGGTTTGAACAATAACGGTGATTTGGCAATCGCATTTGAGATCTCACGGATTTCGCGTCGATACCAATCGGCTTCAAAGAAGAATGGGGGACGAAGCGGTGGATTAGACACAATTCCTGAGGAATGACTCATCAAGTGCCGTATCGTGATCGGATAGTGTTTCCCATCCAGTGCTTTCTGATGGGCAAACTCGGGCAAATGCGTGTCGACGGTGTCATCAAGGTTGAGTTTCTCCTCCTCAACGAGCTTCATGGCCGCGGCCGCGGTGATAGGTTTAGTCAGGGACGCGATCCAGCAAAGTGTTTGGGTCGACATCGGCTTCTTCAGCGCGGCATCCGCGTGCCCATACGCCTGCGCACGAAGCACACGGCCATTCTGAGAAACTAGGCCCACCGCACCCGGAACCTTGCCTTCCTCTACGGCAGCAGCGATCACGGCAAAGCTTGCATCGAGTGAGGACGCCTGAAGGGATTCGTCCGCCTGCCCTGAGGCGGCGTAGATTAAAAGAAGCACTGTCGCCAAGGACCGGGCTGCAAGAGGAAAGCGAAGATGGGGTGTCATGAGGCGAGTATGGTGGCGATGCAACGTGGGTTCAATCCTTCATCATTTGCGAAGACTAACGAAGATCCAGCATCCATGGAGTGGAGGGAAGTAAGCCTTTCCGTCCTGCCCAGGTGAGGATATCACTCGCGAGATTGAACCAGGGACGTCCACTGTCGAGAATTGCTGCGTCCGCCGTCGCGATCGCATCCTCACAGGCTTTCAGAATGGGATCGGGATCGGGCACCACCTCCACGCGCCAATCCGTGTGGGGGAGGCCAAGTCCGCCAATAGCTCCTCGAATCGCTTCTGCCAGACGTCCAGAGTTCGATACGGGCTGGTCTAACAAGATGGTGACGGAAGCGGCTTCCCACTGATGCAAGGCGTGTAAGAGTAAGCCCACCGCAGGCAGCGTCTCGGCGATCATGCGGTAGCCTCCATGCATGCTCGCCATGTCTCTCACCGCTCCATCACGGCCGCGCAGCAGCACGCCGCCAGAGAACAACACCTCCAACGTCGTCAGGACATTGAAGCCATCCACACGCACAGAAGCGCCACGCATGGCTGCAATCGATTGCTGTGTCGCCTGGCGGGCATCGCGTGCGGCGTCTCCACAAGCAGAGCGGCTCATGGCCGTGCGCTGGCGCGTTGTGAGTTGATAGCGATCACCCACCAGCTTGACCGATGATGGTGCCGCATAGCCCCGTGACCACAGCCACGAGAGATCATGGACGGCTTGACGAAGGCGGGCCTCACATGCTGGCGCAAAGAGGGTCGCATCTTCTGGGTGGGGCCCACGGTGACGTCGCTGTGTCGGCATGTCTGATCACGTTGCGATTTCTTTGCGAGAGCCGCAAGCTCTGCAGTATCTTTGGCGTGGCCTAGGATTGTAGGTAGGCCAGAAGGAGCGGGATCGTGATCAGGCTGCCGATGGTGGAGTAGAAGACGGCACGTGAGAGGACATCAACGTTCCCACCGAAGAGTCGTGCGTAGATGATAGGAGCGATGGCGCATGGCATGCTCGCTTGCAGGATGACGACATCTCGCAACATGCCGGAGAGCCCCATAAGGGCAGCACTGGCAAAGGCGAGGAAGGGGGCAATCAAGAGACGGAGGATCACGATCCCGCACAGGTTCGGGCCAATGCGCCCAAACGACATGCGACCGATCTCCATGCCAACACAGGCCAAGGTGAATGGGATGGCGGCCTGTCCCAGTGAGGTGAGCGGATCCATCACGAGTGGAGGGAGTGAGAACTGGGTGAGGCGGAAAGCGATGGCCAGGAAGAGCACCCATAGCACTGGCATGCGGATCATGCGCTGGAGGGTCTCACGCGTCGACAAGGCGCCACGTGCCGCGATGAATATGCCCAGGGCATTGTGCGGGAGCGTGTTGGCGGCAATGAGCACACTGGCTAACAAAAGCCCTTTCTCCCCAAAGGCGAATGCGGCCATGGGGAAGCCTAGATTGAACCCGTTGAAGAGCGTGGTTCCCAGAACGATGCTGCTGGTGGTGGCTCCGTCTTGTCGGCGCCATCTGGCGAAGCCGTAGCCTAGCAGTGCCATGCCTACGTAGATCAGCACGGTGAAGCCGAGGACCCGCAAGATGGTTTCCCCGTCGACTTGCACTTTCATCAATGACGTGAAAAGCAAGGGCGGTAGCAAGACATAGACATTCATCTTGCTCAATGTCTGCCGATCAAAGTTGAGACCTCGATCGGCGAGTGCTCCGACCACGCCGAAGAGAAGAACAGGGAACAGGGCTCCCAGCGCCACGCCTGCTACGCCAGTGAAATCCATGTCGATCGTGGCGGCCGTGATGAGAAGGGGAGGCGATTCACGCTTCGCTCGCCCACAAGGATGGCGGAAGCGTGATCTCGCTCAGAATGCCATCAATCTTGGCCTCTTCGTCGTCGGTGAAATGGGTGTTCCTCACGGCTTTCACATTCTCGCGAATCTGTTCTGGCCGACTGGCGCCGATCAGGGCGCTCGTCACGCCTGGATGACGCAAGACCCAAGAGAGAGCCATTTGCGCCAGGGATTGACCACGTTCCGCGGCGTGCTCATGCAACTTGCGAATGCCCGCGATCACTTGCGACTCCACCTCCTCTGGACGCAAGGGCGATCCGGGAATGGAGGCGCGTGACCCCGAAGGGATGCCTTGAAGGTATTTGTCGGTGAGCAGCCCCTGATAAAGGGGACAGAAGGCAATGATGCCCATGCCCAATTCCTGACAGGTATCCAAGAGGCTCGTCTCGATCCAGCGATTGAGCATGGAATAGTTAGGCTGATGGATGATGAGCGGCGCCCAGTGATTCTCCTTACAAATACGCACGGCTTCGCGTGTCTGCTCGGTATTGTAGCTGCTGATGCCCACGTAGAGAGCTTTCCCTTGCTGCACGGCGCTGTTGAGAGCCCCGAGTGTCTCTTCGAGAGGTGTGTCAGGATCAAAGCGATGGCTGTAGAAGATATCGACATAGTCGAGGTCGAGCCGACGCAAGGATTGATCGAGGCTGGCAGTGAGGTATTTGCGAGAGCCCCACTCGCCGTAGGGTCCGGGCCACATGTCATAGCCAGCCTTGGAAGTGATGACGAGTTCATCGCGTGGGAACTCGCTTAACAGTTTTCCCACGTTTGCCTCCGCGCTGCCGTAGGGAGGCCCGTAGTTGTTCGCGAGGTCAAACTGGGTGATCCCACAATCGAAAGCCGTCTTCAGCATTTCTCGCTGCCGCTCAGTCGGAGCATCGCCGCCGAAGTTGTGCCAACAGCCCAGGGTGATTTCAGGTAGTTGAAGCCCCCATTTGCCCGTGCGGCGGTAGGGCATGCGGCCGTCGTAGCGATTCGGATCCGGTGCGTCACTCATGGTAATCTTGTCGGGACCCTGGCCCTGAGGGTGTTCTTCGTCGACCGGAAAAGCGCCTGCGGTCACCCGCGCGAGAGAAAGAGCATTGCCAAAGAGGACATTTCTCGTAACTCTTGTTAAGAAATCCAGATTACTAAGGTATCTATAGTTGTCACCTCTTCGATCCCTGTCGCCGTGATCCCCACTTGTCGTTCCCTCTTCCTCCAGTCTGCGCTCGCCTGGCTTTGCCTCGCTCCGGCCTGGGCGGAGCCGACTCCCACGGATCTTGGGGCTTACCTCGATCGGGTGCTCCGCTACAATGAGCAGCTCCAGGTCCAGGCCATGGACTACGAAATCAGTCGTCAGGTGGTCGTTGGGGCACGTGCAGCATTCGAACCAGAGTTGGTGGTGCGCGGTCAATACGACGACACCTTGCGGCCGAACAACGCTGAGGAATTGCGCAATCTTGGGGGCCTTCCCTTCTTCAAACAGCGTCAGATGCTTTATTCCGCGGCCGTGGAGACGCTTACCGCGACGGGTGCTCGGACGCGCGTGGGACTGGATGTTCGCCACATCAACAACAATCTGCAGCCCTTCCGAGCGCTCGATCGCGAATGGAGCAGCTTCCTCGGGCTGAGTTTTGTCCAACCCTTGCTCAAAGGGGCAGGAAGGAATGTGAATCTCGCTGCCTTACGCGTCGCCGCATTGGAATCTGATCAGGCTTTTCAGGAGTATCGCCGTCAAACGATGGTGATCTTGATAGGAGCCGAGATCGCCTATTGGAATCTCTTCTACGCTCAGGAACAGCAGCGCTTCTATGAGGAATCTCTTCGAACGGTGGGTGTGTTAGCCAATGATATTGCCGAGCAGTACGCTGCGGGCAGGGCGACCAAGCTTGATGCTCTCAACGCTGAAGTTGCCTTGAAAGATCGGGAGGCGCGTTTGTCCGTCGCCCAACAAGCTCTCCAGGAATCACTCAATACGGCCAAGGGATTCACGGGCGAGGAGAGTGCTCCTGTTAGGGCTACTGCTCCTCCAGTGGCCGCCACCCTCGCCATGGATGTGGAGAGCTGTTTCGAAGCGGCACTACGTTCCAACCCTGAATACCTCGTGCGTGAGCGGCAGATTGCCATTGAGGGGTTGCGCATGGCGGTGGCCGAGAACCAGCGTAGGCCGTCGTTGGATCTGTCAGGAAGCCTTGGATTTGCTGGTCTGTCTGAGACCTTTGGAGATGCCATGTCAGACGTGGGCAATGCCCGCCATCCCACCTGGTCATTGGGAGTGGAACTGCGCATTCCGTTAGGTGGGGGCACGAAAGGCAAGAGTGATTTGGAAACGGCGCGCCTTCGTCGTTCGCAAGCGATCCGCCAACTTGGGGCGCTGCGCAGCCAGATGCGCGCGGCTGTGGAGAACGCGATCTTCAAGGTGCGCTCCGGGCACGCGAATGTCGCTAGTTTCTCTGAGTCCCGCAAATTGACGGAGACGCTGCTCGATACCGAACTGGAGAAGGTTGGCGCGGGAACCTCGTCTCCCGGCAAGGTCTTGGAGGCTGAGCAAGCGGTCTTCGAGGCGCGCAATGTGGAGTTGGAGAATCGGCTTGCCCTGCAGCGCGCTCTGTTAGAGCTGGATGTCGTCATGGGGGTGGTGTTAGAGAAGCGTGGTATTGATGCCTCGCAATCGCAGATGGCACAGAAGACTGCGGCCATGGTAGAGGTGAACAAGATTCCTCCAGCACAATTGGAAACCTATCGTCAAGCTGTCGAACCCATCATTGCCGAGAACCCATGAAGTGGCCCGCCTTTATCCTGACATTCTTCCTTCTCAATCATGTGAGCCTGGCTCAGGAAGGTGGTGGTGCGGCCTACAGCGGTATCACGGAACCAGCTGCGGATGCGACCCTGAGCTTTCCGGTCTCAGGTGTCCTCGCCCGTTGCGCGTTCCGTGAAGGGGCTTTTGTCCGGGCCGGAGAGGTGATTTGCGAACTGCGACACGAAGCCCAAAGACTTGAAGTCGAGCGTCGACGTCTGATCCTTACAAATGCGCGAACGGATCTCGATCGGACGCAACGTCTCTTCGATAAGACCGGTTCTGTCAGCGAGGAAGAACTCGACGAGAAGCGCGCCACAGTACACGTTGCGGAGGCGGAACTCGCCATCGCGGAGGAGCAATTGAAGCAGCGGCGTCTGGTCGCCCCCTTCGACGGACTCATTGCCGATCACCATGGTTTGGAGGTGGGTGAGGGCGCTGAGATTCTTCAGCCCATTGTGCGTCTGGTAGACACGCAACGCGGTGTCTTTGTGTGCAATCTGCCGGCGGCCGAAGCCACGCAGCTGCGAGCAGATAGCAATGCCGTCATCACGGTGGGAGAGATCCAGTGTCCTGGCACGGTGATCTTTGTTTCACCTGTCATTGATCCCTCTAGCGGATTGTTGAAAGTGAAGGTCGCTTTTGACAATGCCGGAGGGCAAGTCATCCCGGGAGCCGCGGGTCAGGTGCGCTTTTCCAAATGAGTGCTTCGGAAGAGCACATCGAGATCCCGGCAGACCTCGGCGAGATCGCGGAGCAATTGGATCGGGTGGTGCAGACGGAGCAGCCCGTCGCTGCTTTCTGGGAAGAGTTGTTAGAGAGTTATTGCCTCCTTTGCGGTGCCTCACGCTCCATCCTCCTTGTGCGCAAGTTCGGTGAGACGGCCTGGCGCAAGGCGGCCTATCATGAACACCAGTCAGGGGCACCGCAAGTGCCGCCGGTCCCTCAGGGCAAGTTTCAGCAGTGGGCGGCTCGCGCTGCGGCGCAGGTTCTGGAATCTCCCAAGGCGTTGGTGCCGGTGACGGAACACGGCCCCACCACGTTTCTCATCGGCACCCGGCTGCGCTTGCTGCAAGAGGACCACACCTGTGCCGCCCTCTTCCTCGTCGAGGGTGATCCCAGCACCCTGCGGAGCCGGATCGAACGCTTGCAATTGGTATCGACCGCTCCAAGAACCTATCAAGCACACCAAGCTCGGGGGCAGCACTTGCAAGAGCAGGACACGTTCGGCAAAGTGCTCGATCTGCTCGTGCCCACTAATGAGGCGGATCGCTTTCTCGCGGCCGCCATGGCCTTGTGCAATGAGACGGCGACGGCCTACGGCTGTGAACGTGTCAGTCTCGGTTGGTGGGAGCGGGGATTTATCCGTCTGAAAGCGATTAGTCGGATGGAGAAGTTCAACCGCCAGATGGCAGCGGCGCAGGCCCTGGAAGCGGCCATGGATGAAGCGCTGGATCAGAACGCGGCGGTGGCTTGGCCCGCATTGGACGCGTCGATGATTGCCCGGGATCACGAGAAATTCTGTCAAACGCACCAAGTGGGACATGTCCTCTCAACGCCGTTGCGGGTAGGGGATTCGCCCATTGCCGTCCTCAGTTGCGAACGCGAGTCCGGTCCATTCACCGAGCTAGAACAGCAGCAACTACGCTTGCTCGCAGATCTCGCTGCGCCGCGTCTTGTCGATCTCCACCATCGCGACCGCTGGTGGGGGGCGCGCGCCGCCGACAGCGCGAAACAACGCTGCGCCTGGTTGCTCGGACCGCAGAATACCTGGGCCAAGATTCTCGCGCTTTTCTTAATGGTCTTGTTAGCTGTGCTGATCTTCGTCAAGGTTCCCTATCGGGTGGAGGGGGATTTCATCGTGCAAAGCGAGGAGGTTGCCTTTCTCACATCACCCTTTGATAGTTACATTGAGGAAGTGCATCGGGAAGCCCCGGCTGAGGTGACTGAAGGGGAGCTTCTTCTTACTCTGCGGACAGACGAACTCCGTCTTCAGGAGGCTGCGGAACTCGCCAACGTTGCCGCCGCGAGCCGGCAGGCCGAACGTGCCCGCGCCGTCAATCAACTTGCGGATATGCGGATTGCCTTGGCCCAGGTACAGCAAGCGGAAGCCAGGCTCGCCATCGTGCGGGATCAGTTAGGCCAGGCAGAGATCCGAGCGCCGTTCGACGCTGTCATCGTGGAGGGCGATCTCATGGAGCTTCGTGGCAAACCCATCGAGAAAGGAAGCCCACTCTTCAAACTAGCACAATTAGACAAGTTGAGCGTGGAGGCCAAGATCGATGAACGTGACGTGCACGAGGTGGCTCTCCAACAGATGGGTGAGATTGCCTTTGTGAGTCAACCCAAGGATCATTACCCGATTCAAGTCACTCAGATGCAAGCGGCAGCTTTTCCAGAAGGCGAGGGGAATGTCTTTCGTTTAAAGGGCGTCTTTCAGACAACACCGGAAGCGTGGTTCCGCCCAGGGATGACAGGTGTGGCCAAGATCGATGTCGGCAAGCGGCGAATCATGTGGATCCTGGGCCATCGCACGGTCGATTTCTTTCGCATGTGGCTTTGGTGGTGATGTGCGATGCAGGCGTTTCTCGCCACTGAGGAAATTGGATCAGGGCAGTGGACGCGCCAGGCGTGCGTGCTACCATTCTCGCCAGGAACATGCTCCCTCCGATGTTCCAGGAACCCGCCCCTATGTATCAGCATTTGAAGACTCCGCGCATCGTCGTTGGGATCGCTTGCCTACTCAGCCTCATTGGAGGGCTTCAGGCACAGACGTCCGATCCTACCCTCATGCTCCCAGAAGGCGTGCCCGATCCCTTGGAGCGGACAAATCGCATGATCTGGGAGTTCAATCGTGTCGCCAATCGCTACCTGGGCCGTCCCGTGGGGCGTGCCTATCGCTTTCTCGTCCGCCAACCCGTGAGGAAGCGCGTGAGCAATGTCGCCTCCAATCTCACTTATCCAAAGCGGTTCGTGAACAACACGCTTACGGGCAATTGGAGCGGGGCCCGTGATGAGACCTATCGCTTTCTCCTCAATTCCACCGTGGGTGTGGGCGGGGTCTTCCATGCGAGTGATCACTGGGATATTCCACAGTCGAACCTCGGCTTTGGAGACACGTTGAGTCACTACGGAATGGGACCCGGCATCTATCTCGTGCTTCCCCTCTTGGGACCGACCAATGTGCGTGATGGGGTGGGACGTGTCGGTGATCGCGCGCTCGATCCGCTCGCCTACTTCCCTGATCTTCGCTACGCTCGCACCGCGTTTGGGGTGAACACCTTCTCTGATCGCATCGAAACCATCGACCGCTTCACGGAATCGGAGCCAGATGCCTATCAGAACACAAAGGCAATCTACGACTACCGCCAGCGTCGTGATGCCCCGCGCCTCTTGGGAGGGCCGCAACATGAGCCTTCTTTGGAAACGATGAAGGTCATCTATGTGCGTTTGCGAGATCCGAAGTTTCCCGAGCGTCGTGAGGATGCGACGATTAAACTGCAATTCTCCGGGAAACGTCTCGACTACACCTATTGGCTGCAGAAGCATCCGGCTCCTGTCGTTTATGTCTTGCCGGGCTTGGCGGCACACCGGCTTTCTTCTCCTAGCATTGCACTTGCCGAGATGGCGTACCGGAAGGGCCTCAGCGTCGTGGTTCTCAGTAGCGCTTACCACTCCGAGTTCATTCACGCTGCGTCCAGTACGGCGCTACCTGGACACACACCGACAGATTCCATGGATGTGCATCGCGCGATCTTGGAGATCGATCGTCAACTGCGTGACCGCCATCGAGGTCGCCTGGGTAAACGTGCTGTCATGGGATATTCCATGGGGGCCTTTCACGCGCTAACCATCGCCGCGGCGGAACAGCCTGCTTATCCAGAAACTGGATTCTGGCGTTATATCGCCATCAGCCCCCCGGTGCGGCTCACCTACGCAGCCGATCAGTTAGATTCTTTCTACAATGCGCCGTTGGCTTGGCCCGAGAATGAACGTCTCGCGCTCATTGATAACACATTCCTGAAAGCAGTGCGATTGAGCAGTGGTCCTCCGCCAAATCCCCAATCAGCACCTCCTTTCAATAGCATCGAGTCTCGCTTCCTCGTGGGGTATGTCTTCCGTACCGCGCTGAGAGATATTATCTTCGCCAGCCAATCGCTCAACAACCTCGGCATCTTAGAAACGCCCTTGCGTGACGGTCATCGGCAAGAGGCCTATGCCGAGATCGCGCAGTATTCCTTTAAAGACTACTTTGAACAATTCGCGGCTCGCTACTTCTACGCCCAAGACATGATTCGTAGCCAGCGCCAGTTGGGTCAGGTCAATGACCTTCGCAACTATGCGGGGGCTCTAGCAAACAACCCACGAACGCGCGTCATTATCAATCGCAACGACTTCATCACGAGTCGCAATGATATCCGCTGGCTGCAGCGCACCTTTCGTGGCGATCGCCTCACGATGTTCTCAAAAGGTGGGCACTTGGGAAATCTTGGTAGTGATCAGGTTCGCCAAGCCGTGGAAGCACATTTAGAAGACCTCTTGGATATCACGTCCTCGAAATAGGTCGCGAGTCATTCGACTTTCTTCAGCCGAAAGAATTCACGCGCGGCTTTTCGCATCAGTGACAGGGTTCCTGTTCCGGGCACCGGCTCCCACGATTGGAGGTCGGTGGATCGTTCGACACGCTGATTGGCAGCTGTCCAATCCAGGTGAATGGTCTCCCCGGTGGTGCGGATGGTGAGACCGGGCCGCGTGGAAGCATTCAGTGAATTAGTTTCTCCCGGCGTGTCGGCGGCGACAAGGCCCCAAGAAGTGGGCTCATGGTTGGTGGCTGTGGGGTGTCGCAAGGCGATCGTGTGATGCGTGCCGGCGGGAGAGGGCCAGGGAGCGCTGTTGGTAAAGGAGACATGATTGATCAAGCGACCCTCACGATCACGCAATTCAAGCGACTCCCCAGCGGCGTCCAGCCCAAATCCCAGATTGCCTACGCTTGGGACCTCGGAGTGCGTGGCTTGGAACTTCTCCTGATCCTGACAAAGGATCAGATATCCAAGAGGCGGCATTCGCGTGCCCTCTGGAATGGAGAAGCGATTTCCGCGACCGCCATCGTGAAAGGTCCACCCGCTCAGATCGATGGGCTGATCATAGCCGTTGTAGAGTTCGACCCAATCACCCGTGTCGTTCGCAGGATCGGAACGTGTGTGGATTTCGTGGAAGAGCACCGTGTTGAGCGCGTCAGGATCGGAGGCAAAGAGGGGAGAGGCTTCGGTTAGGGTGGCTGGATCCACGGAAATCGTCGGCGTGTTGTCTGGATGGCCTGCCCAGCCGATAAAGCGATAACCTGGCGCCGGGTAGGCAGTGAGCGTGATGGGCACTCCTGTGAAATAGGTGCCCGTCCATTGTTCTTGCTCGACCCACACGGAATTGACGAGGATGGAGCCCTGTTGCGGGTCGCTGGTAAGGGTGACATCGGTGAGCGGATTCAAGTCGAACTTATCGCGCACATGACCCAGAATGATGGGACCACGTCGTTCCAGAAAGGTCCGCACCGTATCGATGTTCCGTTCCCAGGTGGCGATCGAGGGAATGCTTCCGCCTTCACGGCTCCAACGATCGATATGGAATGCGATCTCGGGCGCATAGGTCGATTGCATGGTATCGAGGGCAGGAATAGCGCGGTCGGGGTGAAAGCGAGTATTGGCCAAGTCGGCAATGCGATTGGCAAAAGCGTGACGAAAGACGGCGCTTGTGGTGAGCCGGCGCATGATAAGAGTAGTCCAGCTGGGATTAGGCCATCCCGTGCCCCCGGGGGCCATGGCGTGACTTAACGTATCAAATCCAAAGCCGCTGTTTCCATCGAAGCCGAAGGAATAATCCAAGTCATACATCAACCATCGCCAGCGCCCTTTCTCGGTACGTGGCATCCAATTCTTATTGTTGTTGCCCGGCCAATCGTAGTTGGAGAGATAGATTTGTGCGGCAGTGTATTCCAGGAAATTGTCCATATCCATCCATCGCTGGACTTCGGTATAAGCGTCAGGATCACTGAAGTCGTTGTTGGTTAGGAAGTCTTCGAAAGCCAAGAAACGATCAGCGTCGCCTTCAATCACGACTGGGTGTTGGCGTCTCCAATAGCGGCTGATCATATCGACTTCATCGGGGTCCACGGGATGGTGGCTTGCCAAATAGTCTTCATTCATCTTCTCGCGGATATTCTGAATGCCCCAATACTTGCCATTGAGGTAGACCACGGCTGGGCGGAACGCTTGAGCGTCAATATTCCTTCCTTGGAGGAGGCCCGAGGCAAAGGGATCACGAAAGAAGGTGCCGTTCCCGCGAGAATCGCCCCCGGCGGCGCGCAGGACGAATGACGAGAACTCAGTGAGAGAGAGATCCGGGAACAATGGGTAATCGATCTGATCGTGGCCGTAGCGATCGCGAAACATCACCGCGAGTGATTTCTGAGGATCCGAGCGGCTGCCCCATCCAAAGATGCGGAGTCCCGCATCCGCTTGAAAGCCGAGCGTTCCATCGGGTTCAAAGAACTCCACATGTACGGGCCGCTCCCATGCTTGCCAGTAATTGGCCACGCGGGCGCTTTCACGCGCTCCGCTACCAGGGGTGTAGATTCCGAGATCGTCGTCCCATAGATCATCGGGCTCCATGGTGAGGGAGATGACAGGCATGGTGAACGTCCTGCCTGTGAGATAGCTGGCCGTGAATACGGGGCTTGTCGCGTGCCCCTCACGGAAGCATTGTGCCTTGATGGTGCGATCACCACCAAAGAGGGCGACGATAGGCTTGGTATAAAGTTTTGAAGAAGCGTTAGGCATGCTCCCCGTCGTGGTGTAACGGATCTCGCTTTGTGGATCAAGATGCGTGAGCGTGATGGTGGGCAAGCGCTCATAGAATCCGCCTGGTGGCGAGGCGGTGATGACATCCGTGTGGCCGGTGAAAGGGATCCCTATGTTTGCTTCCCCCGGAGTGGGCGTGGCCACGACGACCCATTGCGCGGGCTCTTCCGGACGACGCGCTAGGGCGTGATCGATCGGGATGGGCCCCATTTCTAGGTAATCCACACGCAGGCCTTGAGGATCCGAAAGCACCAATTCCTCGCCGGTCCGCTTCAATTTGAAATTCGTATGAAGATAGTCCTCGTGCTTGTCTTTCCCGGAGGCGAAGACCACGAGATAGCTCTTGGGAGCCATGACGATCTCGGGGAAGGTCCATTTAAGTGGCTGTGCCACACTGTCAGACAAGCCATAACCATTCAACGATAGCGGATCGTTGGAGTCATTATAGAGTTCAATCCAATCAGGATATTCACCATCGTAGGGGGAAGGCCCCAAATCTTCATACCATTGTTCGCAATCGGGCACCGGGCAATTCTGCAAGTCCGCCTCCACCTCATCAGGCAACCCCCTCACATTGGAAGAGACAACTTCATTAATCACAAGGTCCGCCCGGCCTAGGCAGGTAAGGGCGAATAGAATCAGAAACGTGAGAACCCTCATAGAGGGCGAGCCTAGGAAATTCAGGCGTCGCCGTCGAGTGGATTAGAGGGTATTCGACTGGCCACCGCGAAAGAGTTCACGGATCTTCTCTAATTCAGCGGAGTTATAATCGGCAATCTCCGAGAAAGCGTCCTGAAACACGAATGATAGGAGAAAGAGAATGATTAGCGGCCAAAGAAAGTGCTTCGCTTGCAAGGGGGCGTGATGCACGTAGGTGCCCGCGGAGACATCCCAGAAACTCCGTTTGTGTTTCTGGAGGAGATAGTAACCGAAGGGGAGGGCAATCATGAAGAGAAAGCTCACATAGCAGCCCATTCCTAACACAAATACTCCTAGCGAACGTCTCATGGAGGGGCCGAAGCTCAAGCGATTCCGTTCGGCATCGGTGATCGTAATGCCGACGAGTCCTTTCCCTGGCGTGGTGCCCCATTGACTGATGAAGTAGGCCTCCATGATGTGCCATGCCGGAATGATGATGGGCAAGAGCTGCATGAGTTCGGTATAACTCAAGTCTGTCCATCCCAGAGCACGCATGCCGGAGAGGATTGCCACACAGAAGGTGACGAAGAAAGACCAGTCGAGGTTCCTAGCAAAGAAACGCGTCCATGGGCGAACTTCTGCTTTGGGGAGCGCAGCCGCTTGTTCCTTCTCAAAGGCAGCGGCGCGCGCGGCGGCTTTCCGCTTCCGCTCATCCTCCAATTCCATTTCTCGGCGGCGAAAGAAGCCTTCAAACGGAGCCAAATCTTTCAAGGGCTTCCATTTCTCAAGGCCATCATACCAGCCCAGATCCGTCTCCTCCAACTCGCCCGAGCGCAGGCGTTCCTCCACCTGAAACAAGGTGAATGGCCCCGTCTTCTCGTCATCAATGGCTAGAAAGATTTGCATAAATTCCTCGGCTGATCAGTCGGCACGAAGGGCTTTCGCCGCGTCTAATCGAGCCACTGCCCAAGCTGGGGGGATCGCCGCGACGGTGCAAGCGATGATCGCCCCTATCGCAATTCCGAGAATGCTACCGGGGATGATCTCGACCGGGAGCTCTGACAAGCCGTAAACATTCTGCGGAAAGGGATCGGCTCCGAATTTGCCAATGACCGCGCGAACCGTCTCCAACTGGTGCAAGAAGAGCAAGCCAAGGCCCACGCCAAAGAGCACCCCACAGAGTCCCACAATCTGGCCTTGATGCACAAAGATCCTAACAATTTGCGACGTTTGAGCACCCACCGCCTTGAGCACCCCGATTTCGCGTCGCTTCTGAACGGTGGTCACAATGATAGTGACGGTAACGCAGAAGGTGGCCACGATGACGATGATAAAAAGAATGACAGACATCATGCTGCGCTCCATGCGGATGGCCTCCAGGCGCGGGCGATTCTGTTCGAACCACGTGATGGGATTCCATCCCAACGGAAGGAGGGCATTGCTTTGCAAGCGGTCCTTGATCTCTTTGACGCGATAGGGGTCTTCCACAAAGACGGCCAAGCCGTGCACTTGATCATATTCGTCTTTGCCAAATAATTCTTGCCCAATGAAGAGGGAGGGGATGATGAACTGTTGATAGAGGGGGGTGCTCACAATACCACTCACGCGGAGCTCCGTCGGAGTGGTGAGCGATTCCAAGTCGTCGAAGAAGGCATTGGCATCGTCGCGGTCTTCCTCTGGCAATTCACGGTAATCGCGAATCTTGTCCAACACCTTGCGAGCCGTCACCGGAGAAAGCACAGAAATCACATCGCCCACTCGCAGCGGCCCGCCGTCCACGGGATCGTTGAAGCTGTCTGCAAGGGCCTGACTGACAATGACACTGGGATAGTGCTCGGTCGCTGAGATGTAATCTTCAAGATCGAGTTCACCCGCTACAAGCATGTCTTGCTCTTTCAATTCCTTCAATTGCTGATCACCAGGCAGGATGGCTTTCATCAATGGGTTCTGCACTTGATTCCCTTTCTGCACCATGACATAGCCAGCCATGTAGGGAGATTGAGAAACGATGCCTGGCACTTTCTCCAAGGCTTCACCGATTTCGCGGTAAGTGGGCACCTCGGGGTCGGGAATGCCATCAGTTTGATCCCATACGGAAATATGAGGATCGAATCCTAAGAGTTTCCTTTGAAACTCATTCTCGAATCCTTTCATGACACTGAGCACGACGATCATCACGGCCACCCCTAGGCACACGCCCACGATGGTGAGCAAGTTGATGATGATCATGAAGAGTCCTTTCGGAATCAGATAGCGCTTTGCTAGGAAATAGCTAAAGTTTTTACTCATGAGACGCCTTGGACGGGGACACCACTGGCCGTGTTCAATCGCAGGTGCAACCGATTGTTCAGACGCTCTCTTGAGACCACGCCATGTCCACATCGGCAAGGAGGTCATCAATGTGCTCGATGCCAATGGAGAAGCGCACCAGCGAGTCAGTGATGCCCACGGCTTCCCGCGTCTCCTTGGGAACGCTGGCGTGGGTCATGCTCGCGGGATGGCACACGAGGGATTCGATCCCGCCCAGGCTCTCAGCTAAGGTGAAATAACGGAGCCGATCGAGGAAGGCCTTCGTGCGATCTAAAGACCAGCCGAAGTCCGCCGTGACGATTCCTGAGCCGCCAGTCATCTGCTGCTTCGCAAGGGCGTGCTGCGGATGCGAGGGCAGAAAGGGGTAGCGCACCGTCGCCTCCGGATGGCGCTCTTCCACAAAGGTGGCGAAGGCGAGAGCGTTAGAGGCGTGGCGCTCCATGCGCAGCGCCTGAGTCTTCACCCCACGGGCGATCAGCCAGGAATCGAAGGGCGACGGCTGGAGTCCCAGCGCTTTCTGCGCAAAGATCATCTTGTCGTGCCACACGGGTGCATTCGTGCAAACGACGCCTCCAAGACAATCGGAATGCCCATTGCTGTACTTAGTGGTGCTCAACAATGACACATCTGCGCCCAGTGCCAGAGGTTTCTGAAAGTAGCTAGATGCGAAAGTGTTATCAACAATCAGGCTACTCCCAGCGGCTTTCGCCAAATCGGCAACCCAAGCAATATCAATGATCTTGAGTAGGGGATTCGTCGGCGACTCGATCCAGACGAGGGCCGGCTGTTTCTCTGTGATCACACGGCCACTCGCTTCTTGCGTCAAGTCGACGTATTCCACCGAAACGCCGAACTTGGCGAAGACTTGGGCGAAGAGGCGGAACGTGCATCCGTAGATATTCTCTTCCGCGACCACAAGGTCGCCTTGCTTCAGCGTGGAAACGACCGCCGTGATGGCCGAGACTCCGCTGGCAAAGACCGTGGCGTGGGCGGCTCCTTCTAGGCGGGCTAACTGATCTCCTAAGTTGTTGAAGTTAGGATTTCCCGATCGGGTGTAGTCGAACCCATCGGCATTGCCATGCGCAAAGGTCGACGTGAGATAGACCGGGGGAATGACTGCCCCGGTATCACCTTGATAACCCTGGCCTTCGTGAATCGCATCAGTTTCGAACACCGGCGTCTAATGCTCCTCCTCAAAGTGTTTCTTCAAAACGTCATCACCGAAGTCGCCATTCAAATCGCGATAGACGGCATGCACATGATTCGCATCATTCTGTGTGTTTGCATATTCCATGAGGAAATCAGGGCTTTGGATCCGATAGTAGTGCCCCTCGCCTTCCTTGGTGCCACCAGCCCAGGCAAATGTGATCGTGTCCCAACCCGCCGTCTCGATGCGCTTCAGCTCACGCTTCGAAATGCTCGGACGTTGCTTCTTGAGGTATTGGTTGACTAACGTTTGCAGCGTCTTCTGCTGGTCATCGTTCAGGCCCGCATAGGCGATGCCGGTGGGCTCGAGCTTCTTCACGTTGCGGTCTGCCGAGGTGATGATGTCCTGGGGAGCGTTGTCAGAGAAGATCGCCTTGGCGCGCTGCTCCTCATTCAGGCTGTTGATGAGTTTCCGAGCGATGTTCTCTTCACCCGCAAGCACCTGAGTGCCTTTGCGAGCACCTTTCAACACACGACCGGGATTGGTCGCGTAGAATGCGGGGGTGACCGCGAGTTCTTTGCCCTTTACCACCGTGTAATTGAGCGAAAGATGATGTCCTTCCAAGCGCCATCCCCACGTGCCCTTGGGGTCAGGCGTGCCAAAGACGCTGAGATAGTATTTACCAGGATCGCGCGTGGGGTTGTTGTCTTCTTTGAGAAATAACACTTTCTCTAAACTCATCACTTCTAAGGCCTGGCGATACCCTTGATGGCTCAGGCCAGTGACGATGAGTCCGTGGGCGAGGGCGCGTTGCGAGTCGTCCAGTTCCTTCAGTGCGATCCCCTTCCGATCGCGCGGGATGAAGTGCCAGTTCACGCGCTCCGTGTCTTTCCACTCGAAGGTGGCCTTCGCCTTCTGTTCCTCATTCAGATCCTGGAGAAACGTGTTACAAGCCTGTGCCATCTCTCGGACAGTGCCTGGATGTGCCTGGGCTGAGCATAACAGCGAAGCCAAGCCGCAGGCGGCTAGGGCTGGAAGGAGAAAGGGCCGATCGTTGGGCATGCGATTCATCTAGGCAGGCTACGGACGTCCCGCTCGCCCGGTCAAGTGCGGATTGAGGCTCATCTCAGCGTCGACGTCGAGCCACGCAGCCGAGAAGAAGGCCTAACAGAATCCATGTGTGTGTGGGTTCTGGGACAGGACGCGAGGCCAGGTCCCAGCCAATGACATCCAGCGCGAGGAGATCCCATTCACTGACGGGAATGGTGGCTCCGCGGGATAGAATAGGCTCGAAGTTTCCAAGACCGGATCCCAGGCGCCAGTGGCTCGATTGATACCCATCACCGTGAATGGATCCGGTGGCCCAGTCGTTGGCAGCGTCGGTGAGGGGAGTGGTCCCACCATCAATGGAGAGATACTTGGCTCGTCGATCCGCCGTCCAGTCGAAGTCTGCCCCAGCCGCTTCGCTGTCTTCCGAGAATCGAAGGAAATCGAGAGCACTGACATAATCCAGAGAATCGTCAGTGAAATAGAATCCGTTGCTGTTGTAATCCAGCCAATCCACCCCACTGACAAACCCTAACGCATGGCCGAGTTCGTGCACCAAGATCCCAGTAAGACTGTAGCGGTTGGCATCCACGCCATCACTGAGATCATAGTCGAATGGGAAGTTGCTATTGATGGAAATGGTAGCGTCGGTAGAAGGCGCATCGTTTGAAAGGACACCTAGTGCCTTGGCGTTGGCGCGAGTGAGCCGCACGACTTGGTTGTTGGGCCCGAGGTCGTCGTCCACATAGGGTCGAACACTCCCTCGCCCATGCGGATTGTCTTCCGTGCGATTGATGTAAGGCGCAAAGGTATCACCCTGGGGTAAGGACGCCGTCATTTGCCTGTCAGCGGCTGAGGTGGCGTCCGCGGCCAACGCTTCAGACCATTCCGCATAACTAACATAGACATGCTCGGACTCGGCGCTCCCCAAGGTATTCCCTGGGAGCGGCTCGTAACGAAGATCTAACTGAATCTCGACGGTGTCTGACCACTGACTGGACCAGAAATCGCGGGCCTGTTCGAAGCTTTGCCAGGCGGGGCTGTCCTGGTCCATCCCCCCAGATTCCTTGACGTGGAAGGTTAGGGCTGCGGAAGCCGTGGTGCTGAGGAGGATCGGCAGGAGAAGGGATCGGATCCACATACACCAGCACTGTAGGCGCGTTCTCTGTGCTGCCCAGCTATTTCCCCAGGACTCGATAAAAACGGCGTTTCTCTGCGACGCGATCAATGGCTTCCCAAGAGTCGCCGTCTGCTTTCAAAGTGATCGCTGGATCGCTTTGCCAAGGAGCTTGCAGATCATTGCTCCACTCCACCGCATAGGAAGCACCACGACCACGCCAGCGGAGAATGACTTGATCCGTTTGGCGTTCGATGTGCCATTGTGAGAGAAGAGGCGCCGCGGTGGTCGTCTTGATTTCGAGATCAACGAAGACAAGTCGATGATCCGATGCGCCTCGGACACTGGTGCTGAGAGGGTGCGACCGTTCCGGCCAGAAGACTTCTGCATGAGTGATGGTGAGGCCCGAACGCGAGGGTAAGACATAGTCGGCGCGGAGATTCTCCTGACTGAAATCCGCGGTGTCCTCCGCTGGATTGCCGCGATGATTGGCATCGGCGCCTTCTTTCCCTCCAGGACCTTGCGGAGCGGGGGAGGCCTGCACCAGTGGATGGTCTAATAGTTGGGCGATCGCGCCTCTTACACTGTCGCCATCATTGGGATCAGCGTTCAAGTCTCCGAGGATCACGAAGCGCTCGCCTTCGGCAAGGCCACCGAGAAGCCCGGAATCGTCGTAGTGATAGGTGGCCCGTCCGGGAGCGATGTAGTCTGCCCAGAAACGAATCTCGTCGTGGTTGCGGCGGCCATTGCGATCCTCGCGTCCATCGAAGACTGGTGGAGTCGGATGCGCCATGAGCACATGGAGGAGGGATCCATTGATCTCAATGGGTACGTCCCAATGGCTCTTGGAAGAAAGTCGGAAACGGGCGCTCTCTTCGGCCGTGTACCAGTTGGGCGTGTCGTTGCTACCATCGGGCAGGAGCGCCTCTGGCATGTCTCGCCAGAGAAAAGTTTGGAAGGTGCGGATGAGTTCACTGCGGAGCGGATACTGGGAATAAAGCACCATCCCGTATTGGCCGGGAAACTGGCCAAACCCGAAAGCATCGCCCGCGTATTCATTGGAGCCAATGGTCGTGACGATCCGTCGATTGTTGTCGAGATCCATCTCCGAAGCGATCCCCGTATTGGAAGGCGCTGAGTAGCGGTGCGCATAAGCGAGAGGCTCTTGGTCACCTTGGCCGACGCTGAGGAAGTTCTCCTGGAACAGGCGCATGCCTTCTCCTGAAGGGTCGTGGTCGAACTCGTTGAGCAGGACAATGTCAGGACGAGTGGCCTGCAAGATCTCCGCCACGCGTTTGACCTGGCGGGCACCGCTACGCGAGGGATCCCGGAGATCATCTAGCAGAGCGCCCTCTCGTGAACGGTTGAGAGAGGCGTTGAAGGTAGCGACGCGGATGGTGTCAGCAGTGAGAGCGCTCGTGAAGAGCGCCGTCAGACTGAGGACCAATGCTAGGCGTCGGCGTCGATGACGTAGAGGATGCGGCTGCATTGTTCGCAATGCGTGATTTCTTGTTCGGCACGAGCCGCGTGGATCGTGGCGGTGGTGACCTTCATGTGGCACCCCCCACACATTCCCGATTGGTCGTCGAGGCGAACAATCACGTTGCTCTTGTTCTTGCGCATCCGGTCATAGAGAGAGAAGGCGTCGGGATCGATGCGCGACGCGAGGGTCTTGCGCTCGGCTAACAGTTCGTCAAGATTGCCCTGACAAACGCCTCGTCGTTGGTCCAGTTTGCCGAGTTCCTCATCGACGAGAGCTTGCGTGGCGGCCAATTTCTCCTTGGCTTCGTCCAGCACGGTCTTGAGACCATCGCCCTTTTCCATCAATTCGAGTTCCTGATCCTCAAGCGTCTCGATCTGTTTCTGATAGCGCTCGATCTCGTGTCCGAGGGCGCTGAACTCCTCATTCTTGCGCGTCTCAAATTGCTGCGTCTTGAGCTTGGCGAGCGTGCCCTGGCAGGTCTCTACCTCTAGTTGCAGATTCTTGATGGCAACCTCGTTCTCCTGACAAGCTTTCTTGGCCGCATCGACGGCATTCTGATCGGAAGAAAGCCGTCCTTTCGCCTTCTCTTCTTCCAAGGGAATCCGATCGATGTCTTTGCGGACATCTCGAATCTTCTCATCGCGGTCCTGAAGGACCAGCAGCTTCTCAAGTTCTGGTAACATAGTGATGGGTGGCGCGTGCCAGAGCATGGTTCCCTCTGGCGCGCCTCGAATCAAGGAGGATTGATGGCAAGGCGGCATTGACCGGGCCAGCGCCCGTGCCCATGCTGTCGGCCACGTGCCTCGATCGACACCGCCTCACATTCACCTTGTCATCCCGTGCTTTCACGAGAGTCGACGCCTGCCGCCTTTCCTGGAAGCACTGGTCCCAGCCCTCCAGGGGCTGCCACTGAACGTCACCATTCGGGTGGCGGATGACGGTTCGGGCGAGGCCGAGTTGGAACAGCTTCGTCCAGTGGTCAATGCCCTCCGTGAGGTGTATCCAGCCGTGCTGCTGCCTCTCTTGGAACGTCCTCACGAGGGGAAAGGAGGCACCATCCTTGGCGGATGGCGAGCGGCTCCAGAGGAAACGACGCATTTCGCCTTCGCCGATGCCGATGGAGCTGTCAGTGCGGACGAGATTCGGCGTGTTTTCGGAGAGTTCTTTGCTAGTCCTGACACTGATCCGGCGACCTGTCTCTTCGCAATCCGCAAGAAGACGCCTTCGACGACGATCAAGCGAGAGCCTTCGCGGCGTGTGATCGGCTTGCTCTACTATCGGTTGGTGCGTTTCATCATGGATGCAGACATCTACGACCCGGCTTGTGGATTCAAGATGGTCTCTCGCGCCTTTTGGGAACGGTGTGGGGAGCTTCTTGAGGAGAAAGAGTGGGCCCTGGATATCGAATTGCTTGCCCGTATCCAATTTCACGGCTTCCCCCTACGTCAGATTCCTGTGAGCTGGGAGGAGAAGAGTGGTAGCAAGATTGTGAGAGCAGATATTGTCAGGATTCTCAAGCAAGTGATCGCGATCAAACAACGGTCGAATGATTGGAAAGCGGAGTCATGAGTGCGGGAGCCATTAAGATCAGCGGCGCGCGGCAACACAATCTGCAGAACATCTCTCTGGAGATTCCCCGCAACCAGTTGGTGGTGATCACGGGGGTGAGCGGCTCAGGAAAGTCATCGCTCGCCTTTCACACATTGTATGCTGAAGGGCAGCGGCGCTACGTGGAGAGTCTTTCGGCCTACGCCCGCCAGTTTCTGGAGAAGCTGGAGAAGCCGGACGTCGATTTCATCGAAGGCCTGTCTCCGGCGATCGCCATTGAGCAACGCACTGCCTCAGCCACGCCGCGCTCTACCATTGCCACCGTCACGGAGATCTATGATTACCTGAGAATTCTCTATGCCGCTCTGGGACAGCCACATGATCCAGAAACGGGCCAAGCGATCCATCGGAAGTCCGTGCAGGACTTGGTAGGCGAGCTGATGACGTTGCCAGATGGGACGCGTGTGATCATCCTAGCTCCGGTCAATCTGTCAGATTATTCCAAGATCGGCGAAGTGGCGAATAGCTTGCGGAGAGAGGGTTTTGTGAGGATTCGGATCGATGGCGAGATTCATGACCTCGAAGGTGAGTTCACCAAGAAGCGCTTTCCTGAAATGCCCGCAGCAGTGGAGGCGGTAGTCGATCGCCTCGTCGTGCGCGAGGATAGTGCTAGCCGTCTTACGGATTCGATTGAAACAGCGTTGAAGTGGAGTCGTCCTCGTGTGGCCTTTCTTGTCGCCTCGGAGGAAGGCGGTTGGGATTTCCGTGAGGAAACCACTGCCTTTGCCAATCCCGAAACTGGGTTCACCTTGGAAACGCTGACTCCACGGCACTTCTCGTTTAATAGTCATCTCGGTGCCTGCGAGTCCTGTCAGGGACTGGGTTCGCTTTCCGTTGTGGATCCCGATCTGATGGTGGCGAAACCTGGCGAGCCGCTCTTGGATGGAGCTTTCAAGAGCTGGTGGTCTGGACAGAAGAAGGTGCGCTTGCTGCACGAAGAGAAGATTCGAGAGTTGGCCAAGGCAATGAAGGCGGATCTTAGCAAGCCCTTTGAGGATCTGTCGGAAGCGTTCCAAGAGGCAGTGCTTTATGGGAGCGAGGATCATGCATTCGAAGGGCTGGCACCGGAGGCAGCGCGTCTGTTAGAAGAAACGACGAGTCAACGGATGCGTCAGGCGCTCCAGGCGTTCACGAGCGACCAGACTTGTGGGGATTGTCAGGGCCAACGCCTCCGCCCCGAGATGCTGGCCGTGACCCTGGCGAATGCCGCTGGCGAGACGCTCAACATTGCAGAGTTCACAGGTCTGCCGATTGCGACGGCACTGCGTTGGCTGGAAGGCTTGTCCCTGACAGAGAAACAGGCGCATTTCATCGGGGATGTGCGATCCGAGATCACGAAAAGGCTCCATTTCCTCGATCACGTCGGGTTGGGTTACCTCACATTGGATCGCGAGAGTCGAACCCTTTCTGGAGGGGAGTCCCAGCGGATACGGTTGGCCACGCAGATTGGTGCTGGCTTGACAGGGGTGCTCTACGTGCTGGATGAACCCAGCATTGGCTTGCATCAGCGCGATAATCAACGCTTGTTAGAAACCTTGCAGGAACTCAAGAGCCTTGGCAATAGTGTGATTGTCGTGGAGCACGATGAGGAAACGATTGGGGCGGCCGATCATGTCATCGATATCGGGCCGGCAGCCGGTCCCCAAGGAGGAAAGGTGATCGCGCAGGGAACGGTGGACGAGATCAAGGCCGATGAGAGATCCGCCACTGGGAAGTATTTGAGTGGGCGTTATGAGATCAACCTGCCAAAGGAGCGGCGATCTCCTCGGGGCTGGCTCACCGTTTATGGCTGTGAAGAGAACAACCTGAAAGGGATCGATGTCCAATTTCCCATCGGCTGTTTCACCTGTGTTACCGGGGTATCGGGTAGTGGCAAGTCAACCTTGGTCGACAAGATCCTCCGTCGCGCACTGTTTCGGCATTTCTTTCATGCCAAGGACAAACCAGGTGCCTTTGGGCAATTGTCAGGCCTGGATCAATTAGACAAAGCCATCGTCGTGGATCAAACGCCAATTGGTCGCAGCCCACGCTCCAATCCCGCGACCTATGTGGGTGCCTTCAACGCCATTCGCGATCTCTTCGCGAGCTTGCCCGCAGCGAAGATCAGGGGCTACACTGCAGGACGTTTCAGCTTCAATCGGCCAGGCGGGCGCTGTGAGCATTGTCAGGGTGACGGTCTCATTCGCATCGATATGCATTTCCTCAATGACGTCTTTGTGACGTGTGAGACGTGTGAGGGCAAACGCTACAATCGGGAGACGCTCGAAGTCACCTTCAAAGGGAGGAACATTGCCGAAGTGCTAGGTCTCACCATCTCGGAAGCGACGCGATTCTTTCGCAATGTGCCTGCCGTGCATGATCGCTTGGAGGCGCTGGAGAAGGTGGGGCTCGGTTATTTGAAACTTGGGCAACCGGGCACCAGTCTTTCCGGAGGTGAAGCCCAACGGGTCAAGCTGGCAGCAGAACTCGCCAAGAAAGCAACGGGGCGAACGTTGTATCTGTTAGACGAACCCACGACCGGTCTTCATTTCAGCGATGTCGACACCCTCCTGCGCGTACTCTACTCATTGCGTGACGCTGGCAATACCTTGGTCGTCATTGAACACAATCTCGACATGATCAAATGTGCCGATTGGCTCATCGATCTTGGGCCGGAAGGAGGCGAGGGTGGGGGACAATTACTCGGAGCCGGCCCGCCAGAGGAGATCGCAGCGTGCCAGGGCAGCCCGACCGGTGCCTATCTCAAACGCGTGTTGAGACGATCGTGAATCCGTCGCTCTCGCTCTACGCGACGACGGCCTCACACGACTTGCTTCTTCCATCGTCCACGCATGAAACAGATGAGGGCGAGGATGGTCATGAGGCTATCAGCCAAGATCACAGCCCAAAGGACGCCGCTTGGACCCTGGCCTAAGGGAAATGCGAGGATCCAGGCGAGAGGGATTTGAACGATCCAGAAGGCGATGAGATTGAGCCAGGTGGGCGTCATGGTGTCGCCTGCACCGTTGAAGGCTTGTGTGAGGATCATGCCCCAGCCATAGAAGAGGTAGCCATAGCCAAAGATCTGCAGAAAGCGGGTGCCGTAGGCAATGGGCTCTGCCTCGGTGGCAAAGAAACGCACCAGCGTTTCGCCTGCCAAGAGGAAGATGATGACGATGCTGAGAAGAAACGCCATGTTGTAGAATCCGGTGATCCAAACGGCGCGTTCAGCGCGTTGAGGAAGCTTGGCTCCGAGGTGTTGACCGACCAGAGTGGCGGCCGCATTGGAGAGACCCCAGGCGGGGAGAATGGAGAAGAGGCAGATACGGATGGCCACCGTATACCCCGCGACGACATGACTGCCGAAGTGCGCCATCAGTCGCATCATGAAGACCCAACTGGAGGTGGCGATCAGCATTTGGGCGATCCCGCCGACGGATAGGCGCAGCAGACGCCACATGCGCTCGAAGTCGGGAGCCATCGTTTGGCGATGGAAACGAATGGCGCCGGATCCTCGACGAAGATGGTGAAGTTGATAGAGCACCGCTACCGTGCGTCCGATGACGGTGGCGATGGCGGCGCCCGTGAGTCCCAGGGCGGGAAAGGGACCCCAGCCGAAGATGAGGCAGGGATCGAGGACAATGTTGATCCCGTTCCCTAACCAAAGGGCGCGCATGGCTAAGGCTGGGTCGCCCGCGCCACGAAAGATGGCGTTGTGGAGAAAGAGAAGGAGAATGATGACGTTCGACGCTAACATGATGCGCGTGTAGCCCACGCCCAGATCAATGACGCTCGATTCCGCTCCCATGAGTGAGAGAATGTGAGGGGCGGCAAACCAGCACAGGATTCCTGTGAGCACCCCGATGCCGAGACCCAGGTAGACTGCTTGAGCACCCGCTTGAGCGGCCGCGATAGGATCTTTCTCTCCAATCCGTCGCGAAACCATGGCGGTGGTGGCAATGGAAAGCCCCACGGCGATCGCGTAGTAGAGGGTGAGGACAGATTCGGTCAGACCGACAGCGGCGGTGGCATCGCTGCCCAGACGGGACACCCAATAGATGTCGCAGATAGCAAAGAGTGATTCCATCGACATCTCCAGGACCATGGGAATGGCCAGGAGGACGATCGCTTGGCTCAGCTTGCCTGTCGTGTAGTCGCGAGGCTCCCCGGAGAGCGCGGCTCGAAGGGTGCCCCACCACGAGCGGCGGGAAGGCGTTGACGTCATGAGATGCGTTCGCGAAGCGGTCGCGTGAGGCTCACGCCAACGGCTCGAGTGCCTGGGACGATGAATTTGCGGAGTGTCAGAGAGACTTCGCTCAGAGGATAGCGATCAAGAAGGGCATGGGCGAGTTCGTCTCCAAGCGTCTCTAACAAACGTCTCGGCTCAGAAGCGGCTAACTGTCGGATGTCGAGACAGACCTGCGCATAGTCGACGGTGCGTTCTAGGGAATCCTCCAAGTTGGTGAAATCGGCGCGGGGCGTGAGCACGGCGTCGATTTCCAGTGTCTGCCACTCCGCGCGTTCGGCGTCGGGAACACCGATGCGGACAGCGGTTTGCAGTCCCTCAATATGAATCTGGTCAGGCATGCATCCAGAGCTTCGCTAGATCAGTTTCATCCGGCTCAAGTCCTGCGTGTCCAGGAGGCCGATGGGTTTTCCAGAGTCATCAATCACAATGAGATCATCAATCCGATGCCGGTCCAATAATTGCAAGGCTTCCGTGGCGAGTTTCTCGCCAGGGATCGCAATGGGATCCTGCGTCATGTGACGGGAGACGGGAGACTCCGCCAGCGCCTCCCCTGATTGAAAGCCCCTCACAAAGTCGCCATGGGTAAAGATGCCCGCAAGGGCTCCGTCGGGGCCACAGACAATGGCAGCCCCTGTGCGACAAGCCGTCATTTGGCGAAGCGCTTCCTTCACTGGTGTGTCGGGACCGACGACCGCCAAAGCTTTCAGAGGGCGCATGACATCGGAGACACGCGTCAGAAGGATGCGCCCCAGGTGGCCACTTGGGTGCAATTTCGCGAAGTCTTCACTCCGGAAGCCACGTGCTTCGAGCAGAACCATGGCGAGGGCATCGCCTAACACCAGCATCACCGTGCTGCTTGAGGTTGGCGCCAGATTGAGAGGGCATGCCTCTCGCTCCACACCCGTGTTGAGAACGATGTCACTGTGGCGCCCAAGGGCCGATTCTGGTTTGCCCGTCATGCCGATCACCTTCACCTCGAAGCGGCGAACATAGGGCAAGAGATCGACAAGCTCTTTCGTCTCACCACTCTGGCTCATGGCGAGCACGGCATCGCCTGGACTCACCAATCCCAGATCGCCATGCAGCGCATTCTGAGAATTGAGCACCACCGCTGACGCTCCGGTGGAATTCAAGGTCGCGGCAATCTTGTGGCCGATATTGCCAGACTTGCCCACGCCCACCACCACGATCTTGCGGTGCTGGTCGATGGCGTCCTTGAGGATATCCACCGCTTGGCAGAAGGACTCGCCCAAGCGTGCGGAGAGACGCTGGAGTTCGTCGACTTCCAGCGCGATGACCCGCTTCGCTCGTTCGAGATAATTCAATCGTGATGGTATGCTAGGGAAGCGGGTCCGAGGCTCAAGGCTTCAGTTCGACGATCACGCGAAGATAGTTCCCGGCCACAGGCTCACTCGGATCCGACTTGATCGTGATCCGCTCGGTCGGACCATCCACGGGCGTGGTCTCGGCATTGGGATCGTTCACCGGGCTCCAGCTGGTGAGCTCAGCGCTCTGCTCCACGCGGTAGATCAGATCGTCGGCATCGGTCCGCTGGAGGAAAGACACCCCGTAGCCTGACTCGGAAACGTGGATGGCTGAGCCCAGCGAGGCGTGCGGATCTTGATCAAAGGCATAGGCTAACAGATTGGCAAATCCGTCGCCATTGGCATCGCCTTCGGGACCGCTGATCGAGGCATCGGTGAGCTCGGCTGCGGAGAAGTGCGTGGTTTGCCACTTGGCATAGGTCATGCCATCGCCTGGCTGAGGATCGATGGGACCACCGGAACCGTCCAGAGAACCCGGAGTGCCGCCAGCCTGTGTGGACGTCTGCCAGCCCTCGGCCACATCCCATTGGTCAATCCCTTGAGAGGCGTCGACAACCTCTAACGAATGCCCTTCAGCGTCCGCTTCGGGCGACCACTCCTGGTCATAGCTGAAGGAAACGATGTTCTCCTCACGCGTGTCACGCAGCACCACGCGTTCACCGCCATTGCTGAGAAAACCGTCATAGTCGCCTAACACAAGCACGTCCGTACCGTAGCGGCTTTCAAAAGCGGCACGATCGCTCACGACGACCCCCGCGGTCCCAGGAGCGAGCGTGGTGCCCTCCGCAAACATGAATGAGACACCATCGGTGAACGCCAATCCCGAAAGATCGATCTCTGTGTCACCGATGTTTGTGATCTCGATGAACTCGAAAGACTTGGCTTCGTAGGGAGAGCCCGCATCGGGCGCGGCGGGAGCGTAGAGGATCTCCGTGATGCGAAGGTGGGCCTGGGCGGGGCTCGGATCGCCTTCGTAGGCGTATTCGGTGATGACATTGCCTTCGGGGTCGAGGATTTGAATCATCTCACCTCGCGAAGAAAGCTGACCGCCATAGTTGCCCTGCACAAAGAGACGTTCCCCGCCTTTCGGGCTCTCGGTCCGGGCGCGGAACGCCTGGACGTCACGAACGAGATAGAGCTTCCCTTGGTCTGGGGAAAAGATGGTTCCTGACGGAAGCACCGTGCCGGGCTTGATGGTATGCTCAATGGCACCCGTGACCTGGAAATGGGAAAGATCGACGAGTTCTCCCGTCTTGTTCTGAATGATGATATACTCCTCTTGCTGGTTGCCAGATTCGGGACGGTACACCACTTCCGCAATTTCCAGATTGAACTGACTGTACGGCTTCTGCTCGTTTGGCAATTTGCTCAAGCCATAGATGTAGTCGCGGCGACCAGGAATGTACTCGTCTTTGATCCGCGCCACGGCTTCGCGCATGGTGTCTTTGTTATCCCATCCATTGGTCTGATTAAACTTGCGCTCCATCTCTGGGAGACCTTTCTCGTAATCGAGATCAGCATCGGAAACAACACCCTCGGGATCAATCAAGGCGACGAGTTCATCGAGACGGCGAAGCATGTAGTCACTCTTGGGTTCGCCACCGGGAGGCCCGTAGAAGTGATCGTAGAGCGTGCGGAGACGACGGTAAAGCATGTCGTTGAACAGACTGTTAGACATGAAAAGCTGCGCCAGACGATTCCCGTGAATGTGGCCTTCGACGTCATTGGAAGTGGTCTGAATGGGATCGTAGAAGTAGTTGTGTGAGGAAATCCATCGGCGCCCTAACGAAAGATCCACGTCCCAAGGCAACTGAGTCCAGTCGCCCGTCCCCTCCGTATCGCGAAACACGTAGTAGTTCTTGTGCCCGTAATCCGTGTTGTTGATCGTGGAGTTCATGGCCAAGAAATTGATCATGCTAGGGATGTCCACATGGTCGTAGATGTAGTCGAGTTTCTCGCTGCCTGAGCCAGTAGAAATCCCATCGATCAACGCCTGGACGTCATCCTTGCCTTCGTAGCGACGCGTCTTCTTCTCGGCGCCGTTGGCAGCGAAAGGGTCTGCGCTCCCAATGCCGTCTAACCGATTATACATCTTGTAGAGGGCACCGCCCGTACCCAAGCCCACCCGCTTCGTGAACAGGTCATCGCCGTCCTCCACCATGTCCCACGTGCCGAGAAACTCACCGTTCTGCTGCACGCGAACGGCCTTGGCCCAGTGCCCTTTCACACCGCCAATCTCATACATCTCATAGGCCATCGTGTTACGCACCTTCGATTTGTCTGCCCAGTTCGTGAGCAGATTGAAGTCGCGGACCCGATCTTCCTCCTCGTCATACTTGAAACGGCGACCACTATTGAAATCGAAATCCCAACTCTTCTTGGGGAAACTCCGCGTGCTTTGACCGTGAATGTCGACATGAATGTTATCGTAGAATTCGCCCAGGAAGGCCACGCTGGCTTTCGTCCCACTATCATTGTCCGCGGCACTCGGACGCTCGATGAACCAGTGCAACACTTCCAAGTTGGTGGTTTCTAACGAAGCATCCAAAGCGACCGTTCCATAATACTCGTCCGCATTGCCAGGATCGTGAAAGAGCGGATCGCGCATCAGATTTCCCTGGTCATCCTCGGCCTCCACTCGCCAACGAACCATCTCGCCAGCGTCAATCTGAGAGCCAAAGATCGATGCCAAGCCGAACTCCGCGGTGTAGATGCCATCATTGGCGGTTTCGTCAGGAGCCTCGCCATCATCTTTCATCAGGCGACTGGCTTCCCCTTTGAACATGAAGCGGTAGTAGAGCGTCACCTTGGAGACAGGAAAGAGGCTCTCCTCGATCTCCGCTGTGATAACGATATTCTCCGTCGTCTCCACATCGGGTTGTCCTGTCACATTCACCACATCGCGCACGTGAGGCCCGATGGCTCCAGTGTCTCCGTTGGGTTCACCTGGCGTTGGAACCGGGAAGTAGCCAGGATTGCCCTCCGCATCTAGGCCGTAGGAAACATTGCCTACTTGGCGGGGATACGCGTCCGCATACGCGTGGACAACGGTTTCACCATCGGGATCCACCAGAGCGAGGTATTCACCACTCGTATCCAGGCGGAAATTCGTGTGGGTGGGTTTGATGGGATTCGACTGCTGAAAGATTGTTAGGGCACGGTGCTGATCCTTCTCCGAGGCAAACACCACAATCTGGCCCCCGGCCTTCACCTTGAGGCTTGGGAATTCCCACTTGTCCAACCGCGCCGGGTTGTCCGTGAGGAAATACCCCGCCAGATCGACGTCGGCATCGCCCGTATTCTGAATTTCAATCCAGTCGGGCGTGTTCAGTTCGTCGTCTTCGAGGATGTTCAAGTTGTCCGTCTGGAACTCGGAAATACGGAGTTCCGCTCGGAGTGCGGGCGTCAGCGCGAGGGATGCGCCGAGGAGGAGGCAATGGTGGATCTTCATGAGCTGGGCAAATGGGGTTTGGGGATCCTACAATCTAAGAGGGCTCCGATGTCGATTCAATTCCGGAAATCTTCTCGGCACGGCCGTCGATCATATCGCGTCGTGGGATGCCGAAACGAGGGCGCGTTGCATTGGCCAATCCCGCTGGCCCATCCTATCCTTCGCAGCGAAGGCATGACAGCGAGCAATCAACGAGAATCCGCGGACGTGACGTATCCCTGGGAATTTGATTGGGAACCTGGAGATTCCCCGGAAGAGCACTTCTGGACGACCGATCTCCGGTCCAGTCCCAAAGTGCTCTGGCCATTGTTGGCAGACACGAGTGCGGTCAATGCCAGGTTGGGCTTGCCGAAGATGGCCTTTGAGGAGAAGGACGGGCAATTGCATGGGGCCTCGGGTCGATGGCTCACTCGACAAGAATGGGTGGAGGTCCCTTGGGAATGGGAAGCGGAGAAAGCGCTGACGGCGGAGCGTCGTTACCGCAAAGGCTTCGCCACCGTCGTTCGCGTCCGTTACTTGTTGAGCGATCGCTGGGGAGGCACCCGTCTGACGGTCTATTTCGGGTGGATCCCAAGGCATTGGTGGCATCGCCCGTTGATCAGGAAATTGAATCGGTGGCTGGAGAAACGCTACGTTCGAGCGCTGGCGGACCTCGATGACCTGGCGCAATCCGACGATGCCAAGACAGCCCCATGGCCGTCGACGACTTCGGTCGCCATCAATGAGGCGAGACTCCAGAGCGGCATCGCTCGACTCATTGATAGAGGGATCACACCCACCGAGGTCGACAAGTTAGCGGCCTACCTCCGCACCGCATCCGACGAGCACCTCTTTCGGATCCGTCCTAAAGTGCTCGCCTTTGACTGGGCGATGGCGTTGGAAGATGTCCTCACACTATTGCTACACGCCACTCAAGTTGGACTCTTATCGCTTTCGTGGGATCTCATGTGTCCGCATTGCCTGGGCGTTCGCAAGGAGGCGACGAGCCTGGGGGAGTTGCGAGAGTTCGGCCGCTGTGAAGTGTGCGACATTGATTTCAGTGCCACCACGCAAGAGTCCATCGAGGTGGTCTTCAAGGTGCTGCCAGAAGTGCGTGAAGTGGAAGAAATCTATTACTGCTCCGCGGAGCCTGCCAAGAAACCTCACATCATTCTCCAGCGACGGCTCGAACCTCAGGAAACCTACACGACCACCTTACATCTTCCCGAAGGGCGCTACCGTATCCGCCCAGCGGCAGGCACCACCGGATTGGTTCACGGTGAGGTCGTCGAATGCGGAGGAAACGGTCTTTGGGAGTGGGCCACAGGGGATTCAGAGAACACGGTCCCAGTCTTGCTTGATCCGGAGATTCGGTTGAGACTGAAGAATGAACAGGACGACCCCTTCGCCGTCGTCTTTGATCGATTGGCTGTGGATCCCATGGCGCTTCGCCCTTCGGAATTGTTCGTCCTACAAGCTTTTCGCGACCTCTTCTCGGAAGAATCCATCGCCTCGGGGCTGAAGTTAGAGGTGGGACATCAGAATCTGTTGTTCACGGACATCGTGGGGTCCACCCAGCTTTACAGTCTGTTAGGCGATACCAAGGCCTTCAATGCGGTGCATGCGCACTTTGTGAGGTTGATGGACATTGTGAGAGGGCAGCAAGGCGTCGTCGTCAAGACGATTGGCGATGCCATGATGGCAGCCTTTCGTTCGCCGGTGGATGCGGTATGTGCCGCCGTGGCGATTCAGAAGGCCTTTGTTCCGGGGGCGCAGGATATTTCCCTTCGTGTGTCCGTCCACCGCGGCGTGTGTCTCGCTGTGCGGCTCGATGCGAACATTGATTACTTCGGGAACGCCGTGAATTTCGCTGCGAAGATGCAGTCTGTTGCGGGAGCCGGTGAGATCGCGCTGTCCGAAGCGATCTATCACGTGCCCGGGATGCCGCGAAAAGCGGAAGCGCTTGGATTGGTGCTGAGTGTCGAGGAGATGCGAGGTGGTTTCGAGACATCTCGTGTGCTGTTAGGGCGCTGCCCATGAGGTGACCCCACCCTGCGTTCTCGGATAGACCTCGCCCTTCGAGCCGTGCTATCCTCTGCCCATGTCCATGACCCCTGAGTACGCGAGTCGCCGTCGTTTCCTGAAGAGTTCGCTATCAGCCTCTGCTCTCGGCCTGGGCCTTCTGCGAGACTTGCCCTTGGTTTCCGCTGAGGAGACGCAGCCTCTGATGCGTCAAGTGCGCTTGCGCCCCGAGATCGAGCCCATCGTGCGATTGATCGAGACCACGCCGAGAGAGCGGTTATTGGAAGAAGTGGGGACACGAGTGAAATCAGGACGCTTGAGTTATCAGCAGATCTTGGCCGCGCTCCAACTCGTAGGGGTTTGCAACGTGCAGCCCCGGCCTGTGGGGTTCAAATTTCACTCCGTGCTCGTCGTGCATTCCGCTCATCTCGCGAGTGTGGCGTCTCCCGATCAGGACCGGTGGCTGCCAATCTTCTGGGCCTTGGATTATTATAAGAAAGCGGAACAGGAAGATATCCATCAGAATAACTGGGCCATGGCACCCGTGGACGAGTCAGCGGTGCCACCCGCGCACCAAGCGAGAGAGGCTTTTGTCAGAGCCATGGAACAGTGGGACGTGTCTGCTGCCGATGCCGCTGTCGCTGGTCTGGCCCGGACGGCAAGTGTGGGTGAAGTGTTTGAAATCTTTGCTAGTCTCGGGTCGCGTGACTTTCGTGACATCGGTCATAAAGCCATCTTCGTGGCCAATAGCTTTCGCGCCCTCCACACGATTGGTTGGGAGCACGCGGAACCCATTCTGAGGTGCCTGGCCTATGCCTTGCTAGCTCATGAGGGGAGCAACCCTGCCGAACGCGATTCCGATTTGGATCGTCCCTGGCGAGAGAACCTCGAGCGCGAGAAAGCCATTCCCACGGCGTGGCGAGGCGGGGAACGGCGATCGGAAGCGGTGAGGGATCTGTTAGAAACCTTGCGCTACGCATCACCCGCGGAGGCCAGTGAAGCGGTGGTGGCGCATTTGAAAGGAGGAGTCTCGCCCCAGAGCATGTGGGATGCCGGCTTCCAGTTTGCGAGCGAGTTGTTGATGCGCAATCCAGGGATCATCGCGCTTCACGCGGTTACGTCGGCGAATGCCATGTATCACGCCTATCAGGCCTGCAGCGAAGACCGCACGCGCCGCCTGCTCACCCTGCAACTGCCAGCGTTTCTAACGTTGTTTCGACAAGACCCTAAAGGGCTTGAGGCGAAGAAAGAGCGCATGCATCTGATAGAGCCAGCAGCCTTGCCGTCAGATGGGGATGAAGCGCTGGATCTCATCTTTGCGGAGCTAACAGGCAATCGCTACCAGGCGGCCGAGCGCGTTTTAAGCTTTTGTCAGAGGGACCCGGCGCACGCGCGACGCTTCATTGATCACGCCCGGCGGATGCTCTTTCTCAAGGGGACCAATGCCCACGATTACAAATTCACCTCTGCCGTGTTGGAAGATTACTACCAAGTGTCGCCCGGCCTGCGAGACGCCTTCATAGCCGCCAGTGTCTACAACCTTCGGGGTGCAAGCGAGCCCGATAACCCCTTGGTTCAACGCACTCGCGCGGCTCTAGGTTAGGCGACGTTATGAAAGCCTCAGCTCATCGTGGATAGCGAGTCCTACCAAAGAACGCTCTTCCGCCTCCCTGAGCCGACTGGTTCATGGTGCGAACTCCTAGGGTGCACACTTCGGGCTCGATCTCTTCGTCTCGGCGGCTGTAGGGTAGACTCCATGAGTGGCGGTAATCCATCGGGACAGAAGATCGATCAAATGGTACTTGCGGCTTTGTGGCTCACGGCGCATCGCGAAGGGGAAGCGTCTGCTTGGCAGGCTTGGAAATCTTTGGACTGGGACGCACTGAATCGGTTACATAGGGCCGGGCTGATTGCGCAGCCGCGAGGCCGGAACAAATCCGTCACGTTCACAGAAAAAGGGGCGGCGGCGGCCGAAGCCGCCTTCGAAGCCCTTTGCTAGGCGGAGCCTGACAATGTGGTGGCCATGCCCGGCGTGGACATCAATAGGGAACCACCAAAGCGCTTTCCCTTTCCTCCTCGGGCACAGGCCCTTTGGGATACCGTGCCGGAAGAGGTGAGGGATGACATTCTTGCCAAGGTATGGTGCGGCCATTGTCGAGACTCTCGGCGCATCGAAGATTTCACCGCCATCCCAGAGGAGCACAACGATCTCATCCTTCGCGGATTCTGTGCCACCTGCGGGCATGTGGTGGTTCGCCTCCTGGAAACCGGTGGCTAGGCCGGCGCGTAATGCTAGATCAGAGGCAGAAGACCGGGCGAGAAGAGCTTGGAGGAGATGAAGAGACGCTTTGACAGCGCAGATAGATTGAGCCCTTTCCTCTACTTCTCGTGACTCATCGGAAATACATGAATCAAGCCACTCCAGAACCGGGCGCCATCCACTCGGCTGCCGTTGAGATGCTCCTGTTTGTGGGGGACCAGCAACACTCCGTTGGCCAAATGGCCGCTGACTTCATCCTTCTGGAAGCGCCTCTCGCAGAGGCCATACCACCAGGCACCGCGGCGGCCCCATTGAAGCTGGCCGATCTTGCCCAGGAGCCCCGAGTCCACGTCCCGGCTCTCCGCCGCCTAACCGCGGCGGCCCCATTGAAGCCGAATTGGTCGATCAGCCGAGAAACATACTCAACGTCTCTCCGCCGCCTAACCGCGGCGGCCCCATTGAAGCGGTAGACCCCGGTCACGGGGGCAACGATGTCGGCGCTCTCCGCCGCCTAACCGCGGCGGCCCCATTGAAGCCAAAGGTTACGTGGTGGCGCAAGGCCAGCACGCGGATCTCTCCGCCGCCTAACCGCGGCGGCCCCATTGAAGCCTGACGGACTCATCCAGACCCACGTACCCTCGAGGTGCTCTCCGCCGCCTAACCGCGGCGGCCCCATTGAAGCAGCTTACACAGCTCCGCATAAAGAGCACGCAGCCCCCTCTCCGCCGCCTAACCGCGGCGGCCCCATTGAAGCTTCTGCCGTGCGGTTTCTTCATGCTTCGGGGGCTCATTCTCTCCGCCGCCTAACCGCGGCGGCCCCATTGAAGCGGAACAAGGAAATCGATCTCGGCGAGGAACTGGACATCCTCTCCGCCGCCTAACCGCGGCGGCCCCATTGAAGCTCCCGGTTCCTTGGCCAGTGATGCTGACATTGCCAACTTCTCTCCGCCGCCTAACCGCGGCGGCCCCATTGAAGCACTCTTTGGCAACATGCCAGAATCGCTCTCCCCCAACTCTCCGCCGCCTAACCGCGGCGGCCCCATTGAAGCTGCGTTGGTTGGTTGATATTGTCTAAAGTCATGAAAGCTCTCCGCCGCCTAACCGCGGCGGCCCCATTGAAGCTCCAAACTGGCGTGTCCCCGCTTATCCCATGTCCGGACTCTCCGCCGCCTAACCGCGGCGGCCCCATTGAAGCAAGAGAATGTGCTTGCGGGCTCTACCGCCCGTGTTGTGCTCTCCGCCGCCTAACCGCGGCGGCCCCATTGAAGCGCATCTACTGCGACGAGACGGACACCTCTGGCGACTCTCCGCCGCCTAACCGCGGCGGCCCCATTGAAGCACCGCAACCATTGATTGGAACGTGTTGTCAGATTACTCTCCGCCGCCTAACCGCGGCGGCCCCATTGAAGCTGAAAACCCCGACTCTTTTACAACCTTCTTAGTTTTGCTCTCCGCCGCCTAACCGCGGCGGCCCCATTGAAGCTTGCGCTGCAAAGCATGCTTGATAGGTCTTCCCCGCGCTCTCCGCCGCCTAACCGCGGCGGCCCCATTGAAGCTCGCCGACGTTCTCCCGTCTCGTCTATGAGCTGTTCCTCTCCGCCGCCTAACCGCGGCGGCCCCATTGAAGCCCCGCTCTGATCTAGGGAGCTTGTTAGTCAGCGTCACGTCTCTCCGCCGCCTAACCGCGGCGGCCCCATTGAAGCCTACACGGCTTTGAGACGCTATGCCTTGCTTCACCTTGATGCGCGCATCACCACTGTTCGGCGATGCGGCTTTCGTCGTTCAGCGAGTCGTCGTAGTGATAGTGGGCGCAGGGGATGAGCGTCTTCTTCTCGATCGCTTCGCCAGCTAGGTAGTCGACAAAGGCTTGGACCGTGCCGACTGCCATCTTGCGCGGGAACTGCTGAGGGGTATCGATGATCTTCTTCTCAAAGACTGCTTGTTTGCCAGCGGGTGACGCATCAAAGGCGACGAGTGTGATTTGTTCTTGTTTGCCCGCGCGCACAACGGCGGCATGAGCACCGAGGGCAGAGGGATCGTTGATGGCGAAGATGCCCGTGATGTCTGGGTGTGCTTGCAGAATGTCCGTCGTGACCGCGTAACCACCATCGCGGCTGCCCTTGCCGCTCAGTTCCGTGACGATCTCTAGAGGACTGTTTGCATCGGCTAGGGCCTTCTTGAATCCATCCACACGGAGGATGCAGGAGCTGACTTCAGGTAGGGAAACGATGGCGACTTGGCCTTGGTTGCCTAACGCTTCCATCATGCTTTTCCCAGCGAGAACGCCTCCTTGAAAGTTGTCGCTGCCAATGTGGGCCATGACGAGGTCTTGGGCCTCGGTGTCGCTCACTTGGACATCGAAGGTGAAGACGGGAATGCCCGCTTCATGAGCAGCTTTCACGCCTTGGCCAGCAGATTGCGAATCCACCGGATTAAGAAAGATGGCATCAACCCCTTGCGCCACGAAATCGGTGATTTGACTGTTCTGCTTGGCGGGGTCGTTCTCGCCGCTGAGAGCCGTGATGGCGTAGCCGTGTGTTGCCGCCTCCTCCGTCATCACGTTGGCAATAAGTTTGAAGAAGGGATTGGTGAGGTCCATGCAGGTCATGCCGATGCGACCTTGCGAAGCGGTGGTTTCCTTCTCTCCACAACCAGCTAGGATGAAGGGGAGGATCGAGACGAGGCTGAGGAAAGTCAGGCGTTTCATGAGGGACGCCATACGAGAGACGGAGCGAGGAATCAAGCTCGCAGCCAGCGGATTCCCGTGCCCCCTTGACGCAACTTGTCGAGGAGGACGGCCACGAGAATCACAGCTCCAAGGACGACTTGCTGAAGATAGCTATCGAATCCGAGCAGGTTCATCCCATTCTGAATCACGGAAATGATGAAGGCTCCTATCAACGTTCCCATGATCTTGCCCGTGCCGCCCGACAGACTGGTGCCTCCTACGACCACGGCAGCAATCACGTAGAGTTCAAACATCATGCCGAGATTGGGAGCGCCAGAGCCTAACTGAGATGCCTGGATGCAGCCTCCGAAACCCGCGCACAGTCCGGCCACGAGATAGACAAAGATGAGCACGCCTTTCACCGGAACGCCAGAGAGTCGAGCGGCTTCTTCATTGCCGCCCACTGCGTAGATGTAGCGTCCCCAACGTGTCTGACTCATGAAAAGGTGCGCCACGGTGTAGAGAACCATGAGGAGAATGACAGTGTTGGGAATCCCTAACGTTCGTCCTTGTCCTAGCCAGGTGAGGGAATCGGGAACCTGATAGATGGAGAACCCACCGGTGAGGAGAAAGGCAAAGCCGCGGGCCATCATCATGATGGCTAGAGTCGTGATGAAAGGGGCAACTCTGAATTGAGCCACCAGGAAGCCGCCGCTCGCACCGATGCCTCCGCAAGCCATGGTGGCGGCGAGGAATCCTAACCAAACGGACCAACTCGGAGCGGTCAAGCCCCCTAACGCTTTCATGAGAAGAGTGCTGAGCACGGCGGCGAATGCGATCAGGCTGCCTACGGAGAGGTCGATGCCGCCGGTGAGGATGACGAGTGTCATGCCAATGGCAATGACAGCGATCACGACGATCCGATCCACAATCGCCACGAGATTCGAGCCTTTGAGGAAATCGGATTGCCAACGTTCGCGGGGGCGCGTCCATGTGATCTCAGGATGACTCGAACGGATACCTTCGAGGACGGTCCAGCTTTCCACATCTCCCGAGATGATGAGATGCTTTGGGGCGGGGGCCCCGTCCTCAGACCACGAATCCGCGAGCAGTTTCAAATCTCTCGGCGTGCCGACTAGCAAGGACACATTGGTCAGCCCTTTCGCTTCCAATTGGGGCTTCACCATAGCGGCTAGCGTTGATGAAGGCTTCTTGGCCGCGCCAATGACGAGAATCGCGTCCGAAGGAGAGGCCGATTTCTCCACCGTGGCCGCCACGCGCGCCGCGGCTGCCGATCCTGTGGCGCTCTGCTGCTTGAGCGTGAGCAGGCTAAAGAGGGCGCAGAGGAACAGCAGTACGAGAAGCATCCCGTATTCGCCTAACCATTTCTTCATGCAGCGACCTCCTCCAGCATGGCAAGTTTAAGGATGGCTTCCTGCGTCACGTGGGCATCGTTAGGGACCTCTCCCGTGAGGCGTCCGCCGCGCATCACCAAGATGCGATCGCTCATGCCGAGGATCTCAGGGAGCTCGCTACTCACCATCACAATAGCCTTTCCTTGAGATGCCAGGGTATTCATGAGCTGATAGATCTCGAACTTTGCCCCGACATCAATGCCACGTGTGGGTTCGTCAAAGAGAATGACATCCGCATGGCGGGCGAGCCACTTAGACAGGACGACTTTCTGTTGGTTGCCACCTGATAATTCACGCACCCGCTGGTCTGGAGAGTGGAGCCGTAAGCGGAGCTGTTGAGCGTATTGTGAGAATTCTTCACGCTCTTGGGCCGCTTGCAAGATTGCGCCTTTGCTGAAGCGCTTCAAATTGGGCAGGCCAAAGTTCTCCACGGCCGAGTGCATGAGCACGAGTCCTTCGCCTTTGCGATCTTCTGACAAAAGACAAATGCCCGCAGCAATAGCCTCGCGAGGGCTCCGGAGAGAGAGTGCGTTTCCGTCCACCGCCACCACGCCGTGGTCTCGCGCATCAGCGCCCGCGAGCAGGCGCATCATCTCGGTCCGCCCAGCACCAACCAAACCGAAAACGCCGACCATTTCACCAGCTCTCACAGAGAAGTGAACGTCATGCACCACGCCGTCCCGGCTGAGCCCTTCGACACGAAGCCGTTCTGGACCAAGACGGATGGAACGTGAGGGGAACTCATCCTCAAGCGGACGGCCTACCATCTTCTCAATAAGCTGCTCACGTGTCGCCCCTGCCACTGCCCCTTCAGCGACCGTCTCCCCATCCCGCAGTACAAGAAACTCACTAGCAATGGCATCGATCTCTTCAAGGCGATGACTGATGTAGATGATGCCAATGCCCTCTGCCTGCAAATCGCGTACGATGGCAAAGAGTTTCGTCACTTCTTGATCGGTCAGGACAGCTGACGGCTCATCCATCACGAGGATGCGGGCGTCAAAGCTCAAGGCGCGTGCGATCTCAACCGCTTGTTGTTGCGCCACAGAGAAATCAGCACACTTGGTATCCGGATCGATCTTCAGTCCCAGACGGTCGAGCCATTGCTGAGCGAGCTGCCGCTCCCCATCATGATCCAGCCAACCAAAGCGAGTCCTTTCGCGGCCAAGGAACAGATTCTCGCGGATGGTCATCGCGGGCACGAGATTGAACTCCTGATAAATCACGGCAATCCCAGCCTCCCGTGCCTCACGAGCGGAACGGATTCGGACCGCCCTGCCATCCAGGTGAATCGTCCCTTCGTCAGGCTCGTGCGCCCCGCCTAGCATCTTGATCAACGTGCTCTTGCCTGCGCCATTCTCTCCCAAAAGCGCCAGGACATCACCCCGGCGAAGCGTCAGATGCACCCCTGTCAACGCTCGCACGCCAGGAAACTGTTTCCCAATGCCGCGCATCTCTAGAAGGGGCGCCTCTTGCTCTATCGGTTTCATGATCATCTCGTGGTTGCCCACGAGATGGCACTTTTACAGAATCAGAGTGAGTCCAGTCAACGATTCACCGGGACTCTCCAGCACCAATGGTCAGATCGATCTTTAGAAGGGGGGGTGATCGCCAAGCCAAGTGTTCAAATCTAGGCTCACCTACCAGTCGACGTTCTCGAAACTCCCATCCG
This sequence comes from Verrucomicrobiia bacterium, assembly GCA_030425385.1. Taxonomy (GTDB): domain Bacteria; phylum Verrucomicrobiota; class Verrucomicrobiia; order Verrucomicrobiales; family DEV007; genus JAACDM01. Next base: position 115,673 of record JAUIAH010000012.1, read on the forward strand.
CATTCGCCTTACCGTGGCATCGGAACGGCGCTGGAAGGTCATCGCCAGCACGTCGAACCTTTCGAGCGAGAAGAATGAGAGCCCTACCAGCAGTGGTTTGGCTGAATGCTATCCCACCATAGCGAAGGCACCCGGTTTCTCGATGAACCCTCAGTGAATTCTCGAACCGCGAAGAGCTACCCCGCAAGGACTCGAACCTTGAATAACTGAACCAAAATCAGTTGTGTTGCCAATTACACCACGGGGTAAACAACGTGGAGGGTCTTAGCCTCGCTGTTGAGAGGTTTCAAGAGCTTGATTTGAAAAACTTGAGATCCCTCAGGGCACTGGGATCTCCGCTTCTTGGCTGTTGCCCCAAGTCTGCTCCATTCTTACCCTTTGAGTGCTATGGATTGCTCATCAACTCGCCTTCGTCTCCTCGGTCTCTTGCTCTTTGCCCTTTGTGGGACCAGTGCTCAAGCCGATCGTTGGGCCACTTTGGCCGGTCTCGACGACAAACTCACCCTTGAGGAGGGTGAGACCGCCTTGATCGTCTTCATTCCAGGAAGCCAGGCGAAACTCCTTTACCAGCGCCCAGGCGGCCCTGAAATCTCCTTTGACTTGGATGGAACGAATCGGGGATCGATCAATGGGAACCGGGGTCAGGCTTCAGGAGTCTCGCCCATGCCGCTCGCAGGGCCAGCGACGGTCACGCTCAGAAATTCCACGGTCGTTGGCCTGCAAATCGTCTCTACCGAGATCACTGCGGCGTCGCCAACGTTGGATTCGGTGACGAGTCGACCGTCCACTGCCGTGGTCATCCCATCGGACCAAGAAGGGCCTGTTGAGATCCTCATGGAATCGAGTTCCGATCTGATTACGTGGAATGCAGCCGCGCCAGGCACTTACGGGGCTGCCTCAACCAATCGCTTCTTTCGATTGCGTGCGGTGACCCCGTGACCGGCGGATTTGCCCAGTGAGACCCCGCCTCCACGGCAGGGTTCAAGTGGCGTGCGCTGCCTACGCCTACTCTTCGGCTTTCTTCTCTTCGCCTCGGCCGTTGCCGTGCGTGGTCAGGAACCGTGGGAAGCTGCCCAGGGCGTGCTGCATCAGCACTGCACCAAGTGCCATGGAGGTGTGAAACACAAAGGCGGGCTCGATCTGCGCGCTGTGGAGACCATCCTCAGAGGGGGAGACGCTGGGCCCGCTGTCATCGCGGGCGATCCCGATGCAAGTCTGCTGGTAGCGGTGCTGGATCCTGACTCAGACACACGTATGCCTCCGAAAGGCAAGCCGCTGACCAAGGTGGAGAAAGAACGGATCCGTGACTGGATCGAGAGCTTGAGTGCGGTTGTCAAAACTGAACGGCTCGACGTGCCGTCGGAGATGTCCGCGGTCACGGCGATCGATTTCTTTATTGCCAAGCGTTGGGCGGAACAGAGTGTCCAGCCGTCGATGCCGGTGAACGATGCGGAGTTTCTCCGACGAACTTCACTCATCTTGCTTGGCCGCATCCCGACGCCGTCTGAACGCAGGGCTTTTCTCGCGGAAACCCGTTCGTCCAAGCGAAGTGCCTTGGTGGAGCAGCTTCTCGGCCATCCTGAGTTTGCCCGGCACTTTGCCGAAGTCTTCGATGCGATCTTTCTCGGTCGTCGCCATGGACTCACGGGGCGCGCAAGGGCCCTGAAGCGCGGGGACGATTGGCACCGCTACTGGCACCGGGTCTTTCAACAGAATCGCCCCTGGAATGTCGTGGCGCGCGAACTGTTAGGGTCCACGAGAGGAGAGGACGCCGAGGGTGCGCAGTGGTACTTGGCGGCTCATCGAGATGATCATGAGGCGTTGGTGCGTTCGTTAGCCCCGACATTGTTGGGAAAACAAATCGCCTGTGCGCAGTGCCACAATCATCCCTTGGTGCCTGAAATCGAGCAGCGGCATTACTGGGGCCTGGTCGCTTTCTTCACGCGCTCCTTCAATGTCGAAACCCCTCAGGGCCTACGGGTGGGGGAACGCGCTGTTGGTGGCGATTTGAAATTCAGCACGCTGGAAGGGGGGTCGCATCCTGCCACACTTGCATTCTTCTCGGGAGACGTGAGCGAACCTACGGAGACCCTATCAGACACACCAGAACTCTACCATGTGCCTCCCAGTGCCGCCTACTTCGACAATCTTGAGAAGCGCCCTGACAACGATGCTAAAAAGAAGCGCAAAGATACGGTGAAGATGGACGCGGCGCCGGTGCCCCAGTTCTCGCGCCGTGAGGCGTTTGCTGAGGTTGCGATCGAAGCTTATCCCGACTTTGCAAAGGCCATGGTGAATCGCCTTTGGGCCATGGTGTTCGGGCGCGGGCTCGTGCATCCCGTCGATCATCTTGATTCGGTGCATCCTCCCAGCCATCCCGAGCTCCTCGAGTGGTTAGGGGATCACTTTGCTGCTTCAGGCTACGACGTTCATGCGTTCGTGCGGACCTTGATGGCAACCAAAGCGTACGCGCTCTCGTCTCTCCCTGCGGGAGGAAAGCGCCCTCCAGCAGAGAGCTTCGCCTGTTGGTTAGTCACGCCTATGGGCGCCGAAACCCTTTACCGGTCAATGCTCGTTGCCGGTGGTCGCGTGCCAGATGCTCAGGGGCGATTTGAAGGGATGGACGACGAACGCTTTCGCCACGCATTTGCCAGGGTCTATCCCGATCTCTTTCCCGAGATCTACTCGCCTCAGGTTGGTGAGGGGCTCTTCTTCTCAAATAATGCCATGTTAGAAGAAATCATCGTGCCAGCAGGTGGACGTGGTTCTAGTACGGATACCGTCGAGGCCGCGTTCCAACAGGTGCACGGCCGATCACCTGATACGGAGGAGCGCGAGGCGGCCGAGGCGTTCCTGGGGAGTTCAGAGGAACTGTCGCGACAGCGCGCCTTGCTTTGGGCCTTGATCACCAGCGCCGAATTCCGTTTCATCCACTAATGGCCACGTCCTCCCAACAAGCTGCGGATTGCGGCTCGCCGGATCACCCCATGCATCGGAGGCGTTTCTTGCAGGGTGCGGTGGCTTCTGGCATTTCCACCATGAGCTGGAGTGGACTGTTCTCCGTCCCGGCATTCGCAGAGGAAGTGAAGCGTTCGCAGAAACACTGTATCCTCTTGTGGTTGTGTGGGGGACCGAGCCAGTTCGAAACCTGGGACCCCAAGCCGGGAACGGAAACGGGAGGGCCTTTCGGCAGCATTCCCACGGCGATTCCCGGCGTGCACGTCAGCGAGTTGATGCCGAAATGTGCCTCGATCATGGATCAATTGGCGGTGATCCGTTCCATGAAGACGAATCAGCGGGAGCATACCCAAGCGATCAATTTGCTCAACCGCGGTGACAATCCGCGCCCGCCTTTCACTCGCCCAACGTTAGGGTCTGTGCTAGCCCAGCAGTTAGGCCAACTCGATAGCGCCATCCCCAACTTCATCTTGTTAGATCCCTGCCCTGAAGGGAATGAATTCAAAGGATTCAAGGCAGGCAATTGGGCGGGTTGGCTGGGGGCCGAGTATGCCCCCGTGCGCGTGGGAGGGGAATTCACCATCGAAGATGCCGAACGCTTGGCGGGCGTGTCTCAGGTGGATCACGAAGAGCGGGAAGCGCTGCGACGGTTCTTTAGCAAGAAATTTGAGAACGAGCGTAAGAGTGCTGCCGCTGCTTCTTACAATGCGGTCTATGAGCGGGTGAAGGGCTTGATGAGTTGCTCTCATCTGTTTGATCTCGATCGGCTCCCTCAGAAAGATCGGGAGCGTTACGGCCCGGGCGCCTTTGGACAGCATTGCTTGCTCGCCCGATCGCTCGTGGAAGAAGGTGCGCCTTTCGTCATGGTGGCCAATGGCATGCCGTGGGACACACACGTCTTCAATCATGAAATCTATCAAATGGTGGTACCCGATCTTGATAATATCGTGTATCAGTTAGTCAATGATCTGAAAGACCGAGGTCTCGCGGAGAATACTCTGGTGGTGGTGATGGGAGAATTCGGACGCACACCCTGGATCAATGTGAAGCGGGGGCGCGACCACTATCCAGACGCCTGGAGTTTGGCCATGGCGGGTTGCGGTATCCAACCCGGAGCGGTCGTGGGATCGACGGATGCTTTGGGCGTCGAAGTGACGGACAATCCCTTCAACGAGAAGAACCTCTTCGCGACCATTTATCAGGCCTTGGGAATCGATCCCTATGCGGCTTATGAACTACCGAACCTTCCGACCTTCCATCGTGTGGAAGAACGCGCGGACCCGATCAAGGAGGTGCTGGCATGACGCTAGCGGAACACAAAGAGATCAAGTTGCCCACCACGGTGCACGATGTGGCCTTGGCACCTGATGGGGAAACGGTATGGGCGGCAGGGCTTGACGGCATGATTCGCGGGGTGCACCTGGATTCGGAAGAGAGCGTTTTGTTAGGAGAACACCATCGCTATGCATCCGGGGTCCATGCCTTGCCTGATGGAGAAACCGTCCTTTCAGCGGGATATGATGGCAAGCTATTGTGGCATGATGTGGTGAAGGGATTGTGTTTCCGTCAGGTGCAGGCACACGATTTCTGGTCATGGCAGAGTGCGCTCTCACCGGATGGTAAGCGGATTGCTAGTGTCACGGGACAGTATTTGTGCGGGGACTACAAGTACGAGCCCGCGCCCGAGAAAGAACCCACGGTCAAGGTCTTCGATACGAAGACGGGAGACCTATCGGCGGCTTTCAGCCTCCGCCCTCCGGTGCAAGCGGTGGCCTTCTCCAGGGATGGACGCCATCTGGCGGCGAGTAATCTGATGGGCGAGACGCGCGTCTGGGATCTTGATCGTGGTAAACTTGTGAGTGCATGGGCCACGGGCGATTTCACGGGATGGGGCATCATCAAAGGGCATTACTACACCGGGGGTGTCTTTCGCGTAGCCTTTGGACCGGGCGATGACCTACTCTATTTGGTCGGCATGGGGAGCACGCGCGATCCGGCCGCTGGCAACGGGAAACAACTCTGGCAAGCCTACCACTGGCGCGAGGGAAATCCTGCCAAAGTGGCCGAAGCTTCTGGAGACGAGACGGGGCAGGGGTTGATGGAAGCCTTCGCCTTTCACCCCACGGGTGATTGGTTTCTCATGGCGGGTCGGCTGGAAAGTGGTCAATGGAACGCGGCGGCCTTTGATCGCGAATCGGGTGGTTTGCGAGCTTCCCATGATTTCAAGGGGCGTATCTGTCAGGCGCTGTTTCTCCCTGGAGGTGATCGCTGCCTACTTGCGGGTGGTGTTTCGCAAGGCGGATTGAAAGATGGCCAGTTTCGAGATTACGGTCGTCTTTGGCTCGCGGATCTCTAGGGCGACTCCAGCCGCGCCCGGAAGTAGGTTGCCCGCCGGGCCTCTACTTCGGGAAGGCGTAGGGAATGGATCTCCCCGTCTTGTCGGGTGAATCGCGCGCCTGGGCTCCATTCGCGCAAATTTGTGGAACGTTCCAAGCGGAAATCACCGGCGGCTTTCATTGTGATTTCCAAGACTAATTCATCCTCGTGCCAGCGTGCTGTGAGCCGAGGTCTGTCTGGCATTGTTACCAAGCTCGACCCAGTCCCTGGAGAGCCGCCAAGCGCACTCGCTTGCCAGGCGGCGGCTTGTCCCCAAGACTCTGGAGGACCCATGGGGTCCCGAATGGCCAAAGCCTGACCGCCGCCATCGGTGCTCTCGATCCACGCATCATCATAAGGAAATGCTAGAATCGACTCGCCATAGGCGCCGGTGATGGTAAGCCATTCGCCGGCGTTGTTCAAGCCGCCTTCGTAAGCGCCGAGGACCGGCAAGCCAGGGCCATAGCGCTCGGCAAAGGCCTCCGCGTGGCGCACGAGCAGCCCATGGGCGCCTGGGGCTAACACTGTCCCGTCTTCAAAGGCAAATCGAATGCCGTCCGTAAACCGGACGCCGGTGAGCACGATGGGTTTCAGGCCAGCATTGACGAGTTCCACGTACTCGAAGTCCTCGGCATCCTCATATCCTGACAGGCGTTCATTTGGACTGGGCGCAGCGGGGTGATACATCACCTCACTCACCCGTAGGGCTGGGATCTCCGTGTAGTAATCGGCCTCAACCAGTGGCGACCATTCCCGATCCCCAAAGATGCTTTGCAACAAGATCCGCGTGCGTAGATGCATGCTCGCGTTGATACTCAAGGGATCGGTGTATCCCTGCGCGACAGGCGAGGGAGCACCGCCCGGAGCTCGCGGATCGCTTCCGTCGGTGGTGAACAGGACTTGCCGTGAGCCCGTTCCCCCCGCAATGACGAGCGTCGAGCCTTCATCAACACGTCCCGATCCCAGCGACAGGGTCGGCGGCGCCGTCTTTGGGTAGTAGCTTTCGTCTGCCAACGCATCGATCAAGCGGGCGGCATTGTCCGTCATCAGCTCATCGATCCGGTCCACCTCAGCTTGCCAGTCGACGGCCATCGTTCGTGGCTTTTCAGGTGAAAGGGCATCCCCCCAGCGTGCGGACTCCGCCAGGACGGCTTCGCGAACCTGAGCATTCAGTTCCTGCCACCGCCTCTTGGCTTGCGCATCTGTGAGAGCACCTCCTCCCGCGATGAGGTGTTGATAGGCACGATCCCCCACGGTTGTCATGAAATCACTATTCTGCCGGGCGCCATGCCACAAACGGACCACAGGCGAACTGTTCGCCGCACGGTCACGACGGAACTCTGGAGCGACCCATGCGCGCCCAGGGGATTGGCCAAGGCCAAAGGACCATTCACCGTCCCATGCGAAGAAACGCACGGGACCGGGCGGCTCTAACCGCATGCCTGCCCACCAGTTGTTCTGTGGCCAATCAGTTAGGTTCATGTACCAACTCACCAGCAGGTAATCGATCAATCCAGCGGTGTCCACCGTCTGTGCGAAGGCAGCGTAAGTGTCAGGATCACTCAGGTCAGATCCTGCTGCTGCTAGCACCGCTTGCCACGCATTTCCCGCACCGCCTTGATTCCCTCCGTGACTGATGGCAAACCAGTCTTCCACTTCACCGCCGAAATGTTCGGAAGTGAACCACCGGTCCGGCCGTTCCGTGACGTTATAGAGTCCCCAGTAGAGGCCATTGATGTAGAGGTGCACAAAGGTGCCACGCGACCCGTAGCCCGACATGGCCAATTGCGTGGCGCGATACCATTCATCCATGGTGTAGGCAGTATTGCCAGGATTCCACGACCGTGCCCAACTGCGGTTGTTGCCAGCGCGAAGGATCAACCGATCGAAGCGGTCGGGCGTGTTGGTATCATTGTGAGGGGCTCGTTGCAACAGTGTGGTGGAGAACTTGGTGTCTCCGAACTCTTCCTTGAACTTCAATCGAAGCGAACGCTTCAACCGGTCGTGGCTATGGCCTTGAATGGCACCTCGTGCCTGCTCGCGGCGCTCTGGCTCATCTGGATACAAGACCTCGACTGCCACAGCCTCCTCCTGGTCTCCCCGATAGAAGCCACCCTCACCAGAGGCATTCCACATTGACGCTGGGTCCACTACTAAGCTCAGCGTGGGAATCGCTAGCAGACTTGCTACCATGGCCTCGGCCTCATTCCCTTCGCCCACCATACGCGGGTCCATCTCGTAATCGTGTCTCCCAGTGCCCTGACCGACACTTAGCGTGGGCCGGGGCCAGCCGTCGATGTCTGCCGGTTGGCGGATCACATCGTGCAGAAAGAAATAGCTACGGGTGTCAATGTTAGTGGGCTCCATGGCCTCACCGGGTGCCGGGAAAGCGCGCACGCGCAAGACGCTCGTACGCGAGATGGTGATTGGTTGCTCATAAAGCATGCCGACCGGACCGGAGAAGAGGCTGCCCGGGGAGGGGGCGCGCCCATCGAGCGTGTAGTAGATGGGCGCCTGTGGCGTCGCCGTAGTTAGCGCGACCTTCTGCGTGCTGTCGTAGAAGCCGCTATCGATCGAGATCTTGGTGTCGGCGACCCGGGGCTGAACGGCATCTTGGGCCGGAACATCTGGCCCACAGGCTACGAGCCAACCTCCCACGAGGAGCCACCGGAAGAAACGGGTCATCTATCAAGAAGCTCATGGTTGAAGAGATCGTGCAAGCTTTCTCCCCAATCGATCGTTGCAGGTCAGTGAGCATCGATGCGGTGGGCGGTCGTAGAATTCTTAATGATCAACAATCGTTTCATTCTTGATCCGTGAAACGATTTCGTCGCAGAGTCCTCGTCCAAACCCTACACACACATGATACGGATACGATCGCTGGTTTGGAGCCTCTTCATGGGGGCATTGATGCCTACTGCCTTTGCGCAGCAGAATGTGGTTCTGCAAGATGAACCTTCTATCTATTGGACAATGGGAACCTTGACGGGTCCGGGAGATGCCGTCATGGCGACCGTAGGTGAGGATATCAATGGTGCCCCGCTTGACGCGGTGTTGGAGGGTAATGGAGGGTTGCCTACGGTGGTTGAGGGCATTGTGCCGACGGCGACGGATGGTGCCATGCTCTTCGATGCTTCCTTGGGGCAGTCGTTGTTTGTGGCGGATTCGCCTGCGACGAATGACACACCGGATAACCTCGGCGTGACCAATCGCACGTACGAGCTTTGGTTTCAGGCGCGGAATCTTCCGGAGCCGGGTGCGGAGAATCGGCAGATTCTGTTCGAAGAAGGGGGCACGACCCGCGGGCTTGCGATCTATTTGGATGGCACCCAGGCAGGCGATCCGACCGAGGCCGATCTCTATGTGATGACGACCAATCTTGCGGAAGAGCCGTGGGGTGGGGAGGCGGGCCCTGGTGCCACCGATCCCGAGTTTGCCGTGCGCGCGACGATTCAGAAGGGGGAAACCTATCATTTAGTCTACGTCATCGATAAGCCGGATAATGTGCAGACGGATTTGAATGGTGATTTGATAGGGTATCTCAATGGCGAGGAGTTTGATCGCGTGGAGAACAAAGCAGGTCTGTGGTTTGACCACTCGGATGACACGGGCATTGGACGTCCTTATGCCGACACGGTGTTTCATGATGGCATTGTGCCAGGGGCGAATGCGAGCGGTCTCTATTTCTTTGATGGCATCATTGATGAGTTCGCGATCTATGATGGGAAATCCCTCACGGCGGAACAGGTGCGCGCCCATTACCTCGCTGGCATTGGCTCTGAAGAAATTGCCATTGCGGATTTCATCTCAGACGTGCCGCGATCAGATGTGGGGCAAGCAGTGACCTTGTCTTGGGAAGTGAATGCGTTCGATATGCTCACGATCAGTCCTGGGGTGGGGGATGTGTCAGGGAATACGGCCAATGGCGAAGGAAGCGCCGTCGTGAACCCTACGGAAACGACGACCTACACCTTGACAGCGACTGTTGGAGGCGTGGAGCAGACGCGTACGGTTTCGGTCTACGTCGGGGGCCCGGAGATCACCAAGTTCGAAGTTTCCGGAGCGGCGACGATTCGCGCAGGTGGGAGCACCACGCTCTTGTGGACGACTGATGGAACGACGATGGTGACGGTAGATCCTGATTTGGGTGAATTGACAGGGCAGAGCGCGGTCAATGTCAGTCCCGCGACAACGACCACCTACACGCTGACCGCCTCCAATGAGTTCGGGTCCACCACGGCGGAGGTCACCGTGACGGTCTCGACCGATTTGGTGCCCGACCTTGGCTGGTCGGCGAACGATTTGGATGGAGGGGACGTGCTGGAGTGGTTGCCCTCGCAGAACAATACTAGCAATGATGGGATCTTGTGGGCTGGAGGAGACGGGGGGACGCTCGAAGGAGGGGTGAGTAATTTCGCCAACGTTTCTGCCTGGGTGCATGCGCCGGGGCTAGATCTCACCAGCAACCCCAATGATTCCTGGCAGGATGGCTTGGGCGGGGCCGTGACCCAGGCGAATGTGACCTGGGAGCTGGTCTTTCGGCCTGGTGATTATGAAGGGCTACACACCCTATTCAATACGGGTGGAAACGGTGACGGAACGGCCTTTGTGCTAGAGGGGAGCCTGTTAGATTTCCGCTTCCAAGATGCTGACAGCGATGACCAGCGAGTGATTGTGTCGACCGATCTGGCTGCGATTGGAGGCCCGGAGAATTTCTATCACGTCGTGGGGGTGGCGGATGTGGACTCTGCTGCGAGTGGCACGGCGACGCTCTACGTGAATGGCGAGCGCCGCGGAGATCCGGTCACCAGCACGGGAACGATCAATGATTGGGACGGTGGTGATCTGGCTGAGTTAGGGAAGGGGAATAACATCCCGGGGGGCAACCCTTTCAACCCTGATCCCTTTACCGGAGACATCGCTCTCTTTCACTATTACGAGGGGCTCTTGCTCTCGGACAGTCAGGTGGCCGATCTCTATCGAGCGCAATCTGGTGATACCGGATTTCAAATCATCGCGATCGAGCCACTCGCTGATGGCAGTGCGCTCCAATTGACTTGGGATTCCGCTCCTGGCCAATTCTTCGATGTGGAGGCTTCTCTTGATTTGGGTTCGGGTACTTGGCTGCCGCTCCTCCGTGCCATTCCTGCAGAGGCGGATCCTGCGGTGAGCACCTCAAGCATGGTGGAAACGTTAGCGGACGCCTCCATGCGTTACTATCGCGTGCGGCGGGTGGGGCCGCCGCCCTTCTTGGAAACGAGTTTTGAAGAAGGGTTAGGGCAATGGACGGTGGCAGGCGATGGGACTCCGTGGGAAGTGGGTGCCCCCACATCCGGTCCAGGAGTCGCCAAGACGGGAACCAACGTTGCTGGAACAGGATTGGACGGTGACTATGCGGATGGTACCATGGTGCAGCTGCGCACGCCCGTCATTGATCCTGGTGAGGACGGCCGTGTGAAGGTGGAATTCTGGCACTATCTGCAAACAGCGGAAGGCGAGGGGGGGCAGATCAGTGTGTTAGAAGCAGATGGAACGGTCATCGAGCGTCTTGAGCCCTTCATAGGGGGGAGCGAAGGGAATACCGCGGATTGGACTTCAGTGACGGTGCGTTTGCCTGCTCTGGATCCGCCTCGTCCTTTCATCGTGCAGTTCGCCTTATTGTCAGTAGATGATGGAAATCCTGACAATGGCACGGGGTGGCTCATCGATGACGTCCGCATCAGCAAATAGCACTGGTCACGCGCGGCTTATGCGGCGATAGACGAGCATGAGCAAGAAGGCACTGATTGGTTGGGCTGTGATTCTCAGTATGGGAATCCTTGGCAATGGCTGTGTGGCTCCCCCCGGAGGCGGGGGCTTATCGCATGCGCGTGGAACTTCTCTCACCCTGGATCCGTGGGGGCATCGGCCTGGCCCCATGGGTTTTCATACGGTGATCATTGATGCTGGCCATGGAGGCAAGGATCCTGGGGCGATCTCTCGTACGACAGGTGATCGCGAGAAGACCTTGGCGATGGACACGGCCAAACGATTGGCAAGAAAGTTAGAAGGATCTTTCCGCACTGTCTTCATCCGCAGTGGCGACACCTTCGTCGATCTCGATGATCGCGTGGCCATGGCTAGCCAACGGGATGGTGCGATCCTCGTGAGCCTTCATTACAATGCGAGCCCCAATAGCGGAGTGGCGGGCCCGGAAACCTATTACTGGCGTGTCGACAGCCATGGCTTGGCGACTCGAATCCAACGCGGATTGGAGAGCTTGAGTCCCAGGCGAGGGAGTCTGGGATTGCGGCGACGTCGACTGCGCCTCACCAGAAATCCGCAAGTGCCCTGCGTGCTGGTCGAGTTTGGGTATCTGAGTAACCCCACCGATGCCCGGCGCTGCGCGGACCCAAGCATGCGCGAGCGCTTTGCCGAAGTGGTGGCACAGGCGATTCGCACCCAGGCTGCTCAAGGCGATGCGGGTACGGGACCCAAGCCACCCCCGCTCAATCAGCCGCTCAGTCGTCCCACCGATCCTCCCGGTAGCTGATCTCCTATGAAATGCATCCTGTCATTCGTTCTCGCCCTCACGCTAATGCCATTGGTGGCAGATGAGACCAACGCTTTCCCCAAGGTTGGGCAGCGTCTCACCGATGCCCAAGTGGCGCAGTTTGCGCGCTTGGCCTTGGATGGGATGTTTCAAGAGTATCCTAACAAGCCATCAAATGTGATGCAATCGGCCGAGGGAGTGCGTTCCCCGCGTGAGATGCATCCCGTCTTCTATGGATGCTTCGACTGGCATTCATCCGTGCACGGGCACTGGATGTTGATTCACTTGTTGAGGCACTATCCCGAGGCGGCAGTGGCTCAGCAGATTGAGGAAGCGTTGGAGACGCAATTTGATCCCAAGAAGATGCAAGGCGAGGCTGCCTATTTCCAGGAGAAGGGGAATGCCTCCTTTGAACGGATGTATGGCTGGGCTTGGGCCCTGCGCCTGGCGGCGGAATTGCATTCCTGGGAGGATGCGAGGGCGGAACGCTGGCGTGAAGCCTACGGCCCCTTGGAGGAAGTGATTGTTAGTCTCAGCATGGCTTATTTGCCTCGATTGACTTGGCCAATCCGTACCGGCGTGCATCCTGATACAGCATTTGCGTTAGGCCAATTGCTTGATTACGCGCGCGTGGTTGGGAATCAAGGGCTCGAGACGCTCATCATCAACCGTGCCCGTGATTTCTATGAAAAGGACGTGGCCTATCCGGTGCGCTATGAGCCATCTGGAGAAGATTTCTTCTCGGCTGGGCTAAACGAAGCTGACCTCATGCGGCGCATTCTCGATCGCGAATCCTATGCCGCGTGGTTAGGAGCGTTCTTTCCCGGCTTGGCCGCGGGCGATCTCGGGAATCTCCTCACCCCGGAGGCGGTGAGTGATGTCACCGATGGCAAACTGGTGCATCTGGCAGGGCTCAATCTCTCCCGCGCGTGGACCCTCAATGGCGTGGCATCGGTGCTCACGCAGGACGATCCGCGTCGGCCTCGACTCACCGCTGCGGCCGAGAATCATCTTGAGGTAGGACTGAACTATGTCTTCAGCGGGCATTACGAAGGGGAGCACTGGCTCGCCACCTTCGCCGTGTATGCGGTGGCGGAAGTCGGGATTTCCAGTCCTGAATCGAGGAAACCGTAGACCTGACCGATTCGCGCTTGACGAAGTCGTCACGTCCCGTTAGATCCAGCCCATCGCCGCGTCTAAGAAACTGCTCTACGAAGGGAAAGCGAAGCGTCTCTACGAGACGGAGGTTCCCAGCGAGCTTTTGATGGAGTTCAAAGATGACGCCACCGCCTTCAATGGGGCCAAACACGCGCAATTTGCGGACAAAGGGCGAATGAACCAGGCCCTCAGCGTACTCCTCATGCAGGTGCTGGAGGACGCAGGCGTGCCGACCCATTTCGTTAGGCAGCTAGATGAGATTCGCACGATTGTTAAGAATGTGGAAATCATCAAGGTTGAAGTCGTTGTGCGGAACGTGGCGGCAGGAAGTCTCTGTCAGCGCACCTGGTTTGAGGAGGGGGCGCCACTGAAGGAGCCGCTCGTGGAATGGTTTCTCAAGGACGACGCGTTGGGGGATCCCATGATCAACGATGACCACGCGCGCGCCATGAAGCTGGCGACAAGCGAGGAATTGGCATTTCTCCGGTCGGAGGCCCTGCGGATCAACGAGGTGCTCAAGCCCTTCTTTCTCAAGGCTGGGCTAAAGCTGATCGATTTCAAATTGGAGTTCGGGCGCTTGGCATCGGATCCTAAGACAATCATACTGGCGGACGAGATCACGCCGGATACCTGTCGGCTCTGGGATGTGGAAAGCGGGGAGAAGATGGACAAAGACCGCTTCCGGCGGGATTTGGGAAATGTCATGGAAAGTTACGCTGAAGTCCTCAAACGTGCGGAGCATGCCGTTCATCGCTGAAGTATCCGCCCGCCATGCCCGGCCGAAGAGTTGCCAAGGGCTTCTCTACGCACCGTTGCGCGACGACCTGACTTATCGGCAGACACAGCGCTACACGTTTGGGTTCTCGGGGGACGACTCGGCCCTGGAGGCCTTCATCCGCAAGGTGCTGGTAGATGATGTGTGCCAGGATCTCCACTTGGGAGGCGAACCCGTTTATGATGGCTGGGCATTTCACCTCGATTACGGGATGAAATCAGGTGCCTTGGACTTGGAGAAAGAAACCATTCTCAATTACCATCGCGAAGTCGCCGATGGCCGATTCACCATCGATTCGCTCAAGATCGACAAACGCCTTTATGTGTTTGGTGAGCCGAGCGAGACCTCGACTGAACCCTTCATCAAAGACATCGTGAATCCTGCGATTCACACATGGTCCGTTACGGATGTCCCAGCCTGCGCCTAAGCAAACTTATCGTTCCATTGAGATCCTCGATCTTGATGCAGAAGCCCTGGAACGCCTGAGCAGCGATATGAAACTCTCGCTTTCGAGAGAAGACATGGTGGCTGTGCAAGGCTATTTCAAGGAGGCTGGCCGCGAACCTACCGATGTGGAGTTGGAAGTCATTGCGCAGACCTGGAGTGAGCATTGCAAGCACCGCATCTTTGGCGCGTTGATCCGGCACACACGCGATGGAAAGGAAGAAACCGTTGATAGCATCTTTAAGACTTATGTGAAGGCGGTGACTGAAACGATTTGGGAGAAGAAGCCCGACTTCATTCTCGGGGCGTTTGTGGACAATGCGGGGTTTGTTAGGCTCGATGACGAGGTCGCGGTGTGTTTGAAAGTGGAAACGCACAATCACCCTTCAGCCATTGAGCCCTATGCAGGTGCCAATACTGGATTGGGAGGCGTGATTCGTGATATCCTGGGAGCAGGAAAGGGTGCCAAGCCGGTGGCATCGCTCGACGTGTTCTGTTTCGGCAGTCCTGACACAGAAGCCACGGACATCAAAGCAGATGACGTATTGCATCCGTTAGGCATCATGCGAGGCGTGGTGCGTGGGGTGCGCGATTATGGTAATCGCATGGGCATCCCCACGGTGGCCGGGGCGATCCAGTTTGATCCCGCCTACATCTATAATCCTTTGGTCTTCTGTGGCACCGCCGGAGTCATCCCAATCGATGCGATTGAGAAAGAAGTGAAACCCGGGCATCACGTGCTTGCTGTGGGAGGACGCACGGGGCGTGATGGCCTCCATGGAGCGACATTCTCGTCCGCCAGCCTCACCACGGATTCGCACGAGGAAGATCAGCAAGCCGTTCAGATTGGCAATCCCATTGAGGAGAAGAAAGTTTCTGACTTTGTGTTAGAAGCCCGAGAGCGCGGCTTGATTGAATTTATCACCGATTGCGGTGCGGGTGGATTCTCCAGTGCGGCTGGAGAGATGCTCAGTGAGACGGGCGGCGAATTGTATCTGGAGCGAGCGCCTTTGAAAGAACCGGGACTCGTGAGTTGGGAGATCTTTCTATCGGAGAGTCAGGAACGGATGGTTCTCGCCGTGAACGAATCGTCCCTGACAGAATTACAGGAATTGGCTGAGACATACGAAACCGAGTGCACGGTCCTGGGTCATGCAGATGGGAGTGGGATTCTCAAAGTCTGGCACGATGGCGCCTGTGTGTGTGAGTTGGACTGTCGCAAGCTACACGAGGCGCCACGACGACAGCTGGAGAGTCGCTGGGAAACGCCTGCTTTCCGCGAGGACGTGACGCTGGACCCTTCAGCGAGCGAGCTTTTGCAACAAGTGTTAGGTGACTTTGCCGTCGTCTCGCGCGAGCCCGTGATTCGAGAATACGATCATGAGGTGCAGGGGAATACCTTTCTGAAACCGTTAGGAGGCGCCCAAGGAGATGCCCCGCAGGATGGCTCGGTCATTCATGTGGATGGAAGCGCTCCGCTCATGGCTATGGCGCTTTCCTTGCTGCCGGAATGGGGAAAGACAGCTCCCTATGAGATGGGGCTGGCCTGTGTGGATGAGTGTGTCCGTCAATTAGTCCTTTGCGGTGCCGATCCGACGCGTTTGGCGTTGCTAGATAATTTCTGCATGGGCAATCCTGACGACCCGCGTGAATTGGGGTGCTTGGTGGAGACGAGCAAAGGCATGGCCGAAGCCGCGGCCCATTATCAAGCTCCCTTCGTTTCCGGAAAAGACTCATTCTACAATTACTTTGAAACCGAGGACGGTCCCGTTTCCATTCCAGTAACCTTGTTAGTCAGCGGCCTAGGGATCATCGATGATCGTCAGCACGTGGTTGGCAGCAGTTTGCGTCGTTCGGATAGCGTCCTCTATCTATTAGGTGAATTGGGCAGGGACTTGGGCGGAAGTGTGGTCGCACGCTGTCTCGGCCTGGACGGTGGGCGGGTGCCACGGGCGGATCTCGTTGCCAATGGCGAGCGCTACGCCGCGCTTCATCGAGCGATGGCCGACGGGTTGATTCTATCCGGCCACGATGTCGGTGAAGGGGGGCTCGCGGTGACCCTCGCGGAAATGGCGTTCTCGATGAAAGCTGGCGTGGAGATTGATGCCGCTCTGAGCAAAGAACAACTATTCGCGGAAACGCCCGGGTGCGTGGTGGTGGAGGTGGCTCAAGAGGCCACGCAAACCTTGGAAAGTCGATTTGGCGACGATGCGATTCGATTGGGAGCGACCACCGATGCCCACCGGAAATTGGTGATCCGGGAACACTTGGAAGAAGACCTAACGTCCCTCAAACAACGATGGCAACACGGCCTCACGCCTTACTACTAAAGTTTCCCGGTACCAATGCGGATGAAGAAACCGCGCGCGCTTTGCGCGAGGTGGGCTTCTCTACGCGGACGGTTCCCATCACCCGAGTCACCAAAGATGACATTACCGATTGCCAGTTAGGAGTGCTGTCAGGCGGCTTTAGCTATGGAGATTACGTCATGGCTGCGCGGTTCGCCCAATTGGAGATCGAGCGAAGATTGGGTGATGCTCTCCATGCCTTTCGTGATGGCGGTGGCTTTCTCCTAGGGATTTGCAACGGCTTTCAAATTCTCATGCGGCTCGGTATCTTGCCGGCAGGAAGCCTTGTAGATAATGTCAGTGAACGCTTTGTGTGCAAATGGGTTCCCCTTCGGCGGGAAGTGAGTGATTCTCCTTTCCTCCAATCGTTGCCAGAAGGCTTTGAATTGCCCATTGCCCATGCGGAGGGACGGTTGGTCACCAAGGACGAATCGGACGCGTCCCGTTACCTCGATGAAGGCTTGGCGGCATTGCGATACGAGCAAGACGTGAATGGATCCTATGAACAGATCGCGGGATTGCAAGATTCGCAGCGGCGCGTGCTCGGGTTGATGCCGCATCCCGAACGTTTCATCTATCGTGATCAACACTATGACCGCGATTGGGAGCAGGCAGAGCATGGGTGGGGATATTATCTGTTCGATTCTATCTATAAGACGATCACGGCCTAACATCGTATTTCTATGAGTTCCCCTCTCACTTACAAAGACGCTGGTGTTGATATCGAGGAAGCCGCTGCCTTGGTGGGTGATATCGGGCAATTGCGCCTTCGAACGGAAGCCAAGCGACAACTTTTCCAAAGCTTCGGTCTCTTTGCTGCCGGGTTTGACTTGAGTGGCTATCGAGAGCCCGTGATCTTCACGGGATGTGATGGCGTTGGAACGAAGTTGAAAGTCTTGTTAGAAGAGGATGCTTTGGAGATCGCTGGGAAAGATCTCGTGGCCATGAACGTCAACGATGTCCTGACGACGGGGGCGGACCCTCTCCTATTTCTCGATTACATCGGGGTGGGAAAGATTGATAAAACCAAGATCAAGCGAGTGATTGCCGGGATGGTCGATTATCTCGAAGCGTGTGGATGCATCTTGGCTGGTGGCGAAACGGCAGAAATGCCTGACATGGTAGAGGCAGGCATGATTGAATTATCGGGATTCTGCATTGGTGCTAGCGAGAAATCGGACTTGATTGATCCATCGACCTTGGAAGTGGGTGATGTCTTGATAGGCTGTGCCTCAGATGGGTTTCACGCCAATGGGTGGAGCTTGGTCCGGCGCATTCTAGACACACAAACCGTCGGGTTGTCTGGGGATGATAAGCAGGCGTTGTTGGCACCTACCCGATTGTATCACGAAGAATGTGCCGCCCTGCGGGAGGCTGATATCCGGCCGAAAGCGATGGCGCATATAACCGGGGGTGGATTTCCGGAGAACCTGGAGCGTTTGTTAGGAAATCATGGCGCACGGATCAGCTTGCCCAAATGGGAGAATGAGCCTGCGCAGAAGGTGCTGCACTTCGTCGAAGAGAAGGAAGCAATGCGTACATTCAATATGGGGTTTGGCTGGGTGGTCGCTGTTTGCGCTGAGGACGCTGATGCCGCTCTGCGGGTTTTGAATCGGAGCGCTCTGGTCGGCGAAGTGACCACCGGGGGATTTGATATCGAAGTCGCAGCCTCATGAGCGATCCTCTTAAACATGAATGCGGGCTCGCGTTCATTCGGCTTTTAAAGCCTTTGGCGTATTTTAAGGATAAATACGACCAGCCGCTTTATGGATTTCAAAAGCTTTTCCTCTTGATGGAGAAGCAACATAATCGTGGTCAAGATGGCGTAGGTATCGGCAGCCTCAAGTTGGATATGCCCTTGGGGCAATCGTACTTATTTCGGCGAAGATCCACGCGCAAGGACTCGCTGTCGGCCGTGGTCAATGAAGAATTGGCTGCCTTTGATCAGCTCTGCGAGCGTGGGGTGATCGATCCTGAAGATCCGGATAGTATCAAGGCGCATTTCGATTTCGGCAGTGAACTGTTGCTGGGGCATCTTCGATATGGAACCTCGGGTCTCTTTAATGAGGGTTCTTGTCATCCGTTTGTACGGCGCAGCAATTGGCCCACCAAGACACTCATGGTTTGTGGCAATTTCAATATGACCAATGCGTCGCAATTGGTTGAAGGGCTGATCGAGCGTGGACAGCACCCTGTCTTTGGGACGGATACGCAGACAGTGCTGGAAGAGATTGGATTTCACTTGGACGAGCAGCACACGGAGATCTACCGAGAGCTGCGCGATTCTGGCATGAGTGGGCGAGACATACCTAATGAGATCAGCCGACGATTGGATATTCCTGGTCTCATCAAAGTGTCAGGAGAAGTTTGGGATGGTGGGTATGCCATTGTTGGCATCATTGGGAATGGTGACGCTTTTGTGTTGCGTGATCCACATGGAATCCGCCCATGTTCATTCTACCATTCGGAGGAACTCATTGCTTTTGCCTCAGAGCGAGTGGCGCTGATGACGGCTTTTGATGCGGAACAGGATGAAGTCCACGAGTTGCCGCCGGGATCGGTGGCGGTGATCAAAGCATCTGGGGAGGTCAGTTTCGTGAGGTTTTGCGAGGAAAGGAAAGAGAGTCCGTGTTCATTTGAGCGAATCTACTTTTCGCGAGGAAATGATCCTGACATTTATAAAGAACGGAAAGCCCTTGGGGAAGCCTTGGTTCCTCAAATCCTTCAATCGATTGACCATAATCTAGAACACACGGTTCTCAGCTTTGTTCCAAATACTGCGGAAGTGGCTTATTATGGGATGATGGAGGGATTGCGTAAACATCGGCGGCAAGAGGTGAAAGCGGCGCTGCTGCAAGCGCATCGGGAAGGTACTTTGGATGAAGAAATCATTGATGACCTGATTCTTCGGAATTGGCCCCGTGACGAGAAGATTGCTCAGAAAGACATCAAGCTGCGCACGTTCATCAGCCAAGAGAAGGGCCGTAACCAATTGGTCTCTCATGTGTATGATATTTCCTATGGCGTCGTCCAACCACAGGATCACTTGGTAGTCATTGATGACTCCATCGTGAGAGGAACGACCTTGCGAAGGTCGATTCTCAAGATGCTTTCTCGCACGAACCCGAAGAAGATTGTTATTCTTTCCACGGCACCTCAGATCCGCTATCCCGATTGCTACGGCATCGACATGTCGGAATTGGGAAAGTTCATCGCCTTCCAGGCAGCGATCGATCTACTCAAGAAGCGAGGAAGATATTCGCTTGTGAAAGAAGTCTATCAACGATGCCTGGAAGAATTAGAGAAACCGCTAGGAGAAATGCAGAACGCGGTACAACGAATCTACGAACCCTTCACTGAGGATGAGATCTCTGGGCAGGTAAGTGAGATCGTCACCCCGCGAGACATCCACTGGGATGGAGAGGTACAAGTCCTCTTTCAAACCATCGGGAACCTCCAGAAAGCATTGCCGGAGAACTCGGGAGTGTGGTATTTCGACGGCAATTACCCAACCCCGGGTGGATATGCAGTCGTCAATCGAGCCTTCGTCCACTACTACGAAAAGCGAGACGGAAGAGCGTACGACCTGCCGCTATAACAACCGATGAGCGCTACACGCCCGTCAGCCGCTATCTCGATAAAAGCACATTGCTTTTATCGAGATAGCGGCTGACGGGCGTGGCGATGGGGCGTTAGCTGATTGCGATGAAGCCACGTCAGATGCAGATTTGGACCTCCGAGGGCTCGCGAGGGCAGTATTTCCATGTGATCGCACGTACGGCGAATCGCGTGTGGTGCCTGGATGATGAGGCGAAACGAATGTTTGTGCGGCTTCTGCGGAAGACGGAGGCGTTCTCGGGGTGTGCGGTGGTGAGCCACTGCTTGATGGATAATCATTTCCACCTGGTCCTCTTTGTGCCGAATCGCGAGGGCTTGGAGAAGGATCTGAGCGATGAGGCATTCTGGGATCGCTTAGCGGCGCTCTACACGCGCGAGGAAATGGACGCGATCCGGATGCGGATGATGCTCTTCCATCGGTTGAATCCCGGCCCCGTAGGGTTGGCGCAAGAGGCGTCTTACCGGCAGACGTTCTTGAAGCGGATGTGGGACCTGAGCGAGTTCATGAAGACGCTGCTGCAGCGGTTCTCGACATGGTTTAACAAACGCCATAACCGAGTGGGGCGGCTGTGGGAACAGCGTTTCAAGAGTTTGGTGATCGAAGGTCGGCAGGAGTCGCTGATGGCGGTGTCTGCCTACGTGGATTTGAATCCTGTGAGGGCGGGGATGGTGGAGGATCCGAAGGACTATCGGTGGTGTGGCTACGCAGAGGCGATGGCGGGGAGACGAGAGGCGCGCCGTGGACTAGGACACTTGATGCCTGATGACGTCTCACCGAGTGCCGATGGGTTGCCGAATTGGCGCGTGGTGGGCCGAGAGTATCGAAGGGTTTTGTTTGGAATGACCGGCGCACAGGAGGAGCGACTTGCTGAGTCGATGGTGGAACCGCGTGGCACCGATGGGGTCCTCACACTTGCAGCCTTGGTGCGGTGCCGGGTGCGCTATTTTTCCGATGGCGTGGTGATTGGCTCGAAGGCGTTTGTCGATGCTTTCTTTGAGGCAAAGAGAGCCTTCTTTGGATCGACGCGCAAGGATGGTGGTCGCAAGATGCGAGGTGGTTCCTGGGGAGAACTGCGTTCGTTGCGAGATCTACGAAGGTGACATGCCAGGTTGACAGCCTTAGGCAAACCTGCGTGATCTTGTGATTAAGATAGGGCCCCGAAGAGGTGCTGAAGTTCTTCTTCTACCGTGATGTGAGGGCCGATGGTCTGGGCGAGTTCAGTGCGGAGGGCTCCGCGGAAACGTTGCCTGAGGCGGTGAATGGCGACTCGGATGGCTGCATCGCTCAGGCCCAAAGCTTTGGCAGCATCGGCTTGAGGAATGTCGGCTGCAGCTGTGAGCCAGGGCTGTAGGACGGTGAAATGGTGTCCTTTGCCTTCGGCGATGCAGTCACTCTCTAGACGGGCGAGAGCACGTTCGAGAACCGTATGGGCCCAGTGCCGGTCAAAAGCGCTGTCTGGAGGAAGCGTTGCGTCGTCGGGTACTTGGATGCCTGGATGGGTGTCCTCGCTTACCCCTGGGTGAGGACTGTCCAATGATTGGTGGGGAATCGCACCCCCGCGTTTCTGACGTCGATGGTATGATTGCTGTTCTGATAGGAAGTGTTTCACTGCTCCTAACAAGAAAGATCGGAACCGACCACGCTTTGGGTCCGCCCCATCGAACCCGTATTTCTCGAGCACGCGGGCGAAGAATTCTTGCGTCAAATCGTGGGCGTCTTGTTGGGGAACACGCTCTCCAATGAAACGGCGCACCGGTTCATAGTAGGCGGCAGTGAGGTCTTTGAGAGCCAGCTTGGCCTCTGTGGAGGATCCCTGAGAACGAAGGACTTGGGTCCAACGCGTGTCTACCATTCGTCCTGGAGATTGAGGAGCGTCATTGAAGTCGGATGCCATCAACTTGAGAGGTAAACGCATTTGCGGGAGAGTGGTCAAGGAGGACGGACACTTCTTGGATCGGCAGCCCGAAGGGCGTGGGGACCCGATGTTCCAAGAGAAAGAGAGCGGAAGCGATGGTGACTAGCAGAGCGAGAGCTCCGGAGGCAAATCCACTGCATGCGAAGAGAAAGCCTGTCCCAGCCCCAATGATGGCAAGGGCGATCCACATCTCTTCGTGATGCCGACGGTCGAGGTTCCACGCATCATGACGATGGTTGAGACTAACATGGACAGCAATCTCGGGATAACGTTGTTTCATTTGCCATCCCATGGTGTTGTTGAGAAGGTCCCGCGCAGTCAAGGCTTGCTGCTGATTGGGAAGCGCGATGGCTGCCTTCACGGAGTGAGTATGCTCCTCGATTTGCAAGTAAGGTGCGATCGGCTCCTCTCTGAGCTCTGCAGCGAGCAGGCGAAGGTTGTTGGGTCCATGCGCATGGCGAAACGTCGCTTCTACCAACGTTCCTCGAATGGGCCATTTCCCCAGTAGATCGCTTAGCACCCATGTGCTTGCTCCGAGAATGAGAAACCCTATCACAATGGCCATCGCTCCTGCTTTGCGTTTCCATGCCCACAACCCTCTCACGTTGGCCAGGCGGAGAACCATTCGAACGCCGAGAAAGGCGAGCCCCGCCAGGATCAGGAGAGCGATGGGGTAGGGGACATGAATCATCTGGCTGTATCCGAGGGCGACAAAGCTGGCTGCGAGACCACCGACAATGAGAATGATAGGGGCTTGGAGGGCAGCAAAGAGAGCGAGACCGCGTCCGCGCAGGGGCGTTTCCGATTGCTTGATCCGAGAAAGCGCTAGCCACCCGAGCACGGAGCCGAGAATGGGGCCGACAAGAAGCAGGGACCAGCCTAGCGTGGCGAAGGCAAACGCCCAAACCGCGAGATGTGAGATGGGAGGGCGGTTGTCTGAGGCCTTGTCCCTGTCCTTGGCTGCGACCTTGGCTTGCACAAACGTCTTTGCTTTCCAGGCCGCTCCTTTCGCCTTTGTCCAGAGCAGCCCCTTCTTTGAAGAGGAGCTTTCGGCATCGTCTTCCCCTGTGCGTTCGCATTGGGCGACGACTTCCGGTTCGCTGACCGGATGGTGGCTGTGATTTCTCCGGCGCCATAGACCTGTTCCGTAAATGAGTGTTAGGAGCGCTAGCGGAAGCGCTACCAATGCATTGCCAGTGAGTAGAAATATAAGGGATGCGACACCAAGTGCGGCAACGATGACGCTCCAATCGCAGAAGCGAATTCGGGGGATGCCAGGCAAGACTTTCGAGCATGGGATTGGTGGTGTGAGGCAGGATCCTGTGATCTCCATATGCGCATGGTGGATAGCTTCTGTCCAGGCATCGGCGTTCGCATATTCCTCGTCGAGCGTTTGAAACCAGGATGACCCACCCAGGAGGAAGCATGTGTTCTGCATGCGGTCCGAGGCGTCGTGCCAGCGAAGGGTGACGGGACAACGACCCAGAGGTTCCATGCCGAAAGGGATAGGAGTCACATCGATCCCTTGGATAGACTCTAGCGGAATGGTTAACGTGGCTTTGGTGGAACGATAGGTCAGATGGGTTTGGTCAAGGGTTAGTTTGCCGCGCGATAGGAGAAAAGGCTGGCGCCAGATCCATTGCCAGCCCTTCATCCATGAAGGTGGGAATGCGAGAGCGAGGCCTCTCTTGAGGGCGCTCGGTTCCGGCTCGGGATCGGCAGAGGAGAATGCGGCATCGCCCTTGGTTCCGGGCGAGTTGGCAATTGTTTCGACCTGTGTCTGCACTTCACCGGCGCTTTGATAGCGTTTGTCGGCCTGCTTTTCCAAGGTGCGCATGACGACCGAGTCGAGGCGAGGATCAACTCCGCGAGTCTCGCTAGGGGGGGAGAACCGTCCCAGGGGCAGCTCGCCCGTGAGGAGTTCGTAGAAGACCACACCCAGACTATAGATGTCGGCACGATGATCGACGGCGTGCGGTTTCTCAATCTGTTCCGGGGCCATGTAAGCGGCGGTTCCAAGCTGAGCGCCGCTCATGGTCAGGGTCATGGCATCGGTGTCCCCGTCACGTTGGAAACGTGCGAGGCCGAAGTCTGCAATCTTCACGCGGCCGCGCTTGTCGATTAGGATATTCTCGGGCTTGATATCGCGGTGGAGAACGCCCTGTTCATGAGCATAATGCAAGGCATCACAAAGGGGCGGTACGATACTCAGTGCCTCATGAGAACTCAGGGAACCCGCCTTGAGTGTCTGCCGCAAGTTCACGCCGTCGACATACTCTAGCAGAAGATAGAAGTAGCTGGGATGATCGTTCTCCGCCGAGGTTTGGCCGAAATCATAGCATTGTACGATATTGGGGTGATTCAACCTGGCGAGAGCACGAGCTTCTCTGGCGAAACGCTCGGCAAAGGCGGGATCGCGTGCGAACTCTGGGGGCAGTACCTTCAGGGCTACCATCCGATCGAGGTGCGTCTGCCGCGCTTTATAGACACGGCCCATACCACCGGCACCCAGCCATTCCAAGACTTCCAACTGCGGAAAGACGGCAGTGAGTTCGGCGATAGAGGGGATGGCGGCAGATCCCTTGGGTTCGCTGGCAAAGCCCGCGCCCATGAGGCAACGGGGACAGAGGCCTCTCGGAGCTTCTGGTGAAATGGTGGCCCCGCACTGGGGGCAAGTGGATTCAGTGGTCATCGTAAGAGCTACCTGAGAGATCGGAAGAGAAACGTTACCAAGTTTCGCTCAGGAATGATACACAATCGCATCTGGCCCATGATTTCGCAGTTGTTCGGGAGGGTTAGCTGTAATTGGTAGGCTGCTAGCATAACGCTACGGTGCGATTGAGAAAGTGCTCGTCGGTTCTGTTTAGAAACGGTAGCTTGCTCATCATGAACGATCCCATAGATCCGGCCGAAGGGGTAGCGCTTGAGAGTCGGATGAAGGAGGTGCAAGAGGCCTTTGCGCATCAGAAGGAGTTCTTTCGGTCAGTGGTGGATTTGCTTCCTGTGGGAGTCTTCTGTAAGGACGCGGAAGATGGTTTCCGCTTCATCATTTGGAATCGGAAGAATGCCGAGATCACGGGGACTTCGGAGCAACAAGCGATCGGCAAGACCGATTACGATCTTTTCCCTGAGGAGGTGGCGAGCAAGTATCGAGCGGATGACGAACAGGTGATGGCGCAGAACACGGAATTGGAGATCCCGAGCGAGGACTTTGTTTCGGAGGAAATGAACCGTTCTGTCTTTCACACGAGAAAGGCCGCGATTCCTGGGCCTGATGGAAAGCCGCGGTATCTCTTGGGAATCAGTGAGGATATCACGGCGCGCCACCTTGCCGAGAAACGCTTAGAAGAGGCCAATGAACAGTTGAAGGAGACCCAATTGCAACTCATTCAAATGGAGAAATTGGAATCAGTGGGACGCTTGGCCGCTGGCGTCGCGCACGAGGTGAAGAATCCTCTCGCCCTGATCCTTATGGGTGTCGAGTATCTGACGGGTGGGATCGATCCTGACGACGAGAATCTACCGGGCGTGATCGATGAGATTCGTCGCGCCGTGCACCGTGCAGATAAGATTGTGCGAGGATTGGTCGATTTCTCATCGGATCGCGAATTGAATTTGCAGCGCGTTTCGGCGAACGCGGAATTGGAACACACGCTTCTGATGGTCCGTCATGAATTGACCAAAGCGAGCATCACGGTGGAGAAAGATTTCGATGAGAATCTGCCAGATGTTCAAGTGGATCGGACCAAGTTTGAGCAGGTGTTAGTGAATCTGTTGATCAATGCGATCCACGCCATGGAGTCGGTATCACCTCGCCCAGTACTTCGTCTGCGCACGCGTCAAGGGGCCGCTGGGGATCCTCTCAGCGATGGCGGGTCGCGCATGGGCCCAGCTTTGCGCAAAGGCACCCCGCTGGTGATGACGGAGATTTCGGACAATGGGGTGGGCATTCCTGAGGATGCCCTGAACAAAGCGTTTGATCCCTTTTATACGACGAAACCGACGGGTTTAGGCACGGGCTTGGGCCTGACGGTGGTGCAGAAGATCATCGAGCTGCACGAAGGTCAGATTGAGATCCGGCGCAACCAGCGTGGGGGAACGACCGTCACGATCCTGCTGAAACAAGCTTGTCCATAGGCAAGGGCTCGCCAAGTTGACGGGAGAATGTCCGCCAATCATGGGTCCGCCATCCTCCTCGTCGATGACGAGGCTGGGTTTACCAAATTGCTCAAGATGAATCTGGAGCGGGCGGGGAATTATCGGGTGGAGGTGCTGAATGATCCTACCCAAACCATCGCGGTTGCAAAGGCGTTTCGCCCAGATGTGATCATCTTGGACATGGTGATGCCCGGGATGAACGGCACGGTGGTGTCGACGAAATTGCTAGAAGATCCAGACCTGCGGGAGATCCCCGTGATCTTTCTCACCGCATCTATGGAAGAGGGTGAAGCGTGTGCCGAGGCGGCTTCGGTTGGGATTCGCACGGTGGTGACCAAGCCGGTGGAATTGCCCGTCTTGCTCGAAGTCATCGAGTCGGCGCTGCAAATGTAAGACCGTACTACTGGTCGCCGCCGCCATCGCGACTGGCGACTTTCATCATCCCTGCATGCGCTTTCAAATGCTCTTGGATGCAATGGGTGAGTTCTTTCATCTCGACGGGCTTGCTGAGAAAGAGGACGCCATCTTTAGTGATGGCATGGCGCTCAAGATCAGCCGCCAGAGCCGTTAGCATGATCACCGGAATCTCACGTAAAGAGGGATCAGCCTTGAGTTCTTGCACGAGGTCCAGGCCATCCTTTCCCGGCATGACCACATCCATGAGGATCAGGTCGGCTCCAAACGCCTTTGCTCTTTCAATGGCAGTGTTAGGATCACTCACCGCTTCCACTTCGTAGCGGCGGGTGCGTTCTAGATTCATCTTCACGAGCTTGAGAAAGCTCTCCTCGTCGTCGACCATCAGAATACGCGCTTTCCGTTTGGGAACATTCTCGATCAACTCATGGAGCCCTTTGAGGAAATCCACGTGTGAACGACAGGCCTCGCGACATTGGAAAGCGAGGTCCACATCGACACCGCGCGCATTGGCCTCCATCACAGCGTCCCGGATTTCCGCCTCGTCCCACCACGTGCCTTCTGCCGTGGTGCGTGCTTGCTCGGCCAACGCCTCCCTTAAATCCTGCCAGCGTTGTTCTGAACGATCCATTGGAAGAGTCTGCCATCTTTCCGAAATGCACACAACCCTGAAATGCGGTCATTCGCCTAACGCTTTGTAATAGTCAGCTATCCGGTAGGCGTGTTCATCATACGCGCTTTCGAAGAGTTCCTTCGCTTTCTCGTTGCCAATCACTGCCCCGGCTGTGAGCACTTTGGGAGGGTGTCCAGCTGCGGTGAGGCGTTGTGCCACCTCCGCTTTGATCGCATTGATGACGAGACAACCACCCACCGTCGATCCTGGAGCCACTTTCGTCTCAAGGCCATCGATCGATACCATGGCGTCTCCGAGGGGGGCTCCGGTATCGAGTATGAGGTCGGCAAAGTCTGTCAATCGATTGCCATCAGGGTGCTTGGAAGTGCTCTGGTCGGCATGTTGGCGGCTCACCAGTGCGACCACCTTGACGCCGCGTCGTTGGAATTCCTCTGCCATCTCGATGGGAACAATGTTACAGCCACTCGACGAAATCACGAGAGCAGAATCGGTTGGTTTGAGCGCGAAGTTTCGCAGAATCTGTTGGGCGAGTCCTGACACATTCTCAACAAACATCGCCTGTCGCTGCCCGTTGGCACCCACGACAAGATTGTGAAAGGTCAGAGAAAGTTCGACAATAGGATTGAAGCCTGGGAAGGATCCATAGCGCGGCCACATCTCTTCCACCATGATGCGGCTGTGACCGGAACCAAAGAGGTGGACCATGCCACCGGCAAGAATGCTCTTGGCGAATACGTCTGCCGTTTGAGAAATGGCCTCAAGCTGTTCGCCCACGCGGGCATGAATCTCCTGGCAGTGGTCGAGGTATTGGCGAGCTGGTGAAGAAGGGGTGTTGTTAGTCATGATTCTGAGAAGAGGAGAGTGTCGCCGCATGGTAAGCGGCTCCGTAGGCGCCGGCCAAGGGGCCCAGTCCCGCAGGGCGGAGGACAATGTGAGCATTGGCAGGCCGCCACTCGAATGCGCGGACAAACTCTTTCAAAGGTTCGAAGAGGTGGGGGCCAGCCGAGGCGATGCCACCACCTAACAAGAACACTTCCGGATCAACCGCATTAGCGGTGGACACAATGCTAGCAGCCAAGGCTCGCAGGGATTCTAGCCAAAGGGTGCGCGCCATGGGATCCCCCTTAGCATAGTTCTCGACAAGGGCTGCGGTGGTGGTGAAGCGTCCACGCGACCGCTGCACCAAGGTCATCTCACCGATGGCGTCTTCGATGCTTCCCGGCGTGTTGCAGGTGTCGGGATCTCCCTTGAAATGGACCGTCATGTGCCCCAAATGGCCGGCTCGGCGGTAGTGCCCTTGCAAGAGGTGACCGCCCGAGACGATCGCCCCGCCGACGCCTGTTCCCAGCGTATACATGACGACATCTCGCAGATCCTTGGCCGCGCCCAGCCAGATCTCGCCTAACAGAGCGGCATGAGCGTCGTTGAGGACTCTGATAGGATGTGAGCGCTTGAGAAGGGATTGCCAATGGAGATTCTCCAGGCCGACCATGCGTTGCGGGATGAATCCGATGGCATCGCCTTCGGGGGTCGCGAGGCCAGGCGCCGAGAGGCCAATGCAGGTGATCGCTTCTCCTACACCATCTTCAAAACGAGCCACCAGATCGGCGACGTGCTTGGCAAAGACAGGGATCTCGCCCTCGAAATCCCCGTCTTGTGTGGGACGCTGTTCTTGAGCGAGGATCTTGCCATCGGGATAGGTGAGGGCGATGCCTTTCACCTCGGTCCCACCCAAGTCGATGCCAATAGCCGTGCGCGGGGTGATCATATGGATTGGTCTCGAGGCACGCCTTCGGTCACGCTCCAGCCACCGTCGACCGCGAGGACTTGGCCAGTGACGAAGGCGGAGGCCTTGGAAAGGAAGAAGAGAGCAGCTTCATCCAGGTCCTCGGGGTGGCCAATGCGGCCACCGTCGAGAGGTTGCTTGCATTGGATGAAACGCATGATGGCACGATCACCAAGAGCGCGCTGAGACATGGGCGATTCGACAAGTGCCGGCGCGATCACATTAGCACGAATGTTATCTTTGGCGTAGTGTGAGGCGATCGACTTGGTGAAACCAATCACCGCGGACTTGGTGGCTGCGTAGATGTGGGAAGCGAAGAAGTGAGGGGATGGCGAGAATCCCAGTACCGACCCCATGTTGAGGATCGTGCCGCCTTCTCCTTGTTTGAGAAACTGTTGAATGGCAGCGCGATTGCTGTAGAGGAGGGATTTGAGATTGAGATCAATGGTGTGATCAATGCCAGCGTCCGTGACTTCATGAAGGCGACCGTCACCTTGTGAGCGCCCGCTGCCTCCCGCGACGTGATAGAGGCCATGAAGAGCTCCAAAGGCGGATACGGTGAGCGCGATGGCATCGGCAACGGAGGACGACGCCGATGCATCGCCGGTGAGACCACGGGCACGGTCTCCTAGTGCGGTGACGGCGGCGTCTACCTTGGAAGCATCCCGTCCGGTGACGACGACGGAGGCACCTGCCTTTGTCAGCCGATGAGCTGCGGACAAGCCAAGACCGGAAGTTCCCCCCATGATGAGGATGGCTTGGCCTTGCAAGTTAGGTTCAGTCGAAGCGTGCATGCAGAGGCAGAATGGGGATTCTACAGACGAATGCAATGCCTTTGCCGCAAGACTAGCGGAATGGCTTATTGAATCTGAGGAAGCTCCCGCTAGGATAGGGGATGGAAACCCGTTTGGACGAGGTCGTGGATTCGGATTGGCGGTTGTTTGAGTCCGTAGCGGGGAGTCGTGCCTACGGCACGCAGACGCCGCAGTCTGATCTCGATATCCGGGGCGTCTTCGTTCTTCCTCCGGTACGCTTCTACGGCTTTGCGCCGCCGGTGCAGGTCAATGATGCCACCCATGACGTGACTTTCTATGAGCTTGGGCGATTTCTGGACTTGCTCTCGAAGAACAATCCGAATGTGTTAGAGTTGTTAGGCTCTCCGGATGATTGCGTGCGATTTCAGCACCCGATGTTTGCGAGACTCCAGCCGAGGACGTTTCTTTCGAAGCGGTGTCGCGATAGCTTTGCCGGCTATGCCATGGGGCAGATTCGCAAGGCGCGGGGTCTCAATAAGAAGATCGTCAATCCCATGCCGAAGGAACGCCGTTCGGCGATGGATTTCTGTCATGTATTGGAAATGCAGGGATCCGCGCCGTTGCGAGAATGGTTGGCGGAACGCGGCTTGTGCCAGGATGATTGTGGGCTAGTGAGTGTGCCGCACATGCGTGAAGTGTATGGGATCTATCACGATGCCACGGGAGAGATGGTGTATCGGGGGATCTTCGCAAGTGAAGAAGCCACCGAGCTCCGCTGCAGCAGTGTGGCCAAGGACGCCCATCCCATTGGCTGGATGGCCTTCAATCGCGATGGATTCAAGAAATACTGTCGCGAGTACCAATCCTATTGGGAATGGGTGCAGCAGCGCAATGAGGATCGTTATGCCACGAATATCGAGCACGGGCGCAACTATGATTCGAAGAACATGATGCACACCTTTCGGTTGCTAGACATGGCGGAGGAGATCGCACGAGAGGGCGTGTTGCGCGTGCGTCGACCCAATCGCGAGGAGCTCATGCGTATCCGTGAGGGTGCCTATGACTATGAGACCTTGGTAGCCGAAGCCGAAGCCAAAGTTGTCAGGATCGAAAGTCTCTTTGAACAGTCATCGCTACCGGAGGAACCTGACAGAGAGGCGATCGAGCGTCTTCTCGTGGAGATGCGCATGGACTGGTATTCGGGGCGCTGATTTCACTGGTCAAATGGGTCGGGCGCGCTAGCGTCAGCGCTCGTGAGCCGCGCTGATCTTCCTGACCCTATCAAGGAGCTGGTCCTTTGTTTGAAACAGTTGCCCGGGGTGGGGCCGCGCAGCGCAGAACGAGTGGCTCTCTGGTTATTCAAGGAGGGCCCTGCTTTCTCCGAGAGCTTTGCCGATAGCCTGGCGCGGGTGCAGGCCGAAGTTGCGAGCTGTCCACAGTGCGGATTCTTTGCGACGGAGAATGGTTGCGGTGTTTGTCAGGATGACGCTCGTGAAGACGCTGTGCTCTGCGTGGTGGAGCAAGCGGTGGATGTGTTGTCCTTGGAGAAGACCGGTGCCTTTCGGGGGCGCTATCAAGTCTTGGGCGGGAGGCTTTCGCCCCTCCAGCACATGGGGCCAGAGGACTTGCCGCTGGAGCATTTGCAACAGCGGGTGCGGACGTTGGGGGTGAAGGAAGTGATTCTAGCGCTTTCCAACGATGTGGAAGGGGAAGCGACGGCGAACTATTTGGCAGATTTGTTAGAAAGTGATGTGGTCACGGTGACGCGTCTCGCTCAGGGTTTGCCAGCTGGAGGCGGACTGGATCATGCGGATGAATTGACCCTCTTCCGAGCGCTCAGCGGGCGCACCCGCGTGGGTGGGTAGGGAGATCAGCGCTTCGGTGCGTGGGGGTTCTCATACCAAATGACACCCAGTCCGGTGGCTTCTTCACACGTGATGATGTCGAGGTCCCCATCGCCATCGAGGTCGTGCGGGACGAGGCGATCAAATTTGACACCTTCTGAGCCAGCGATTTCGTGGCTTTGCCAGTCACCTCCGGCTGGGTCGCCTGTGTGTGAGAGCCAGCGTATGCCCGAGAGCCCTCCGCGAGCGTGTTCGCAGCTGAAGACGAGATCAGGTTGCTCGTCGCCATTGATGTCGGCAATGGCGATGCTCTTGCCCGAGCCGACGCCTGGTGGATAGGCAATTTCATGAACGCGCCAGGAAGGATTGTCCTGACGTTGATACCACATGATGGGCCCGCCCTTGGTTGCGCAGACGATGTCCATCCGCCCGTCCCTATCGAGATCTCCCGTTCCCAGAAACATGTTCTCGCGATTGGCATCGGGCAGGGCGTGCCGCTTCCACCGGGAACCCTGCCATTCCAACCAATAGATCCCGCGTGTCGGCCCGCGGCGATCGCTGTAGAGCACGTCCAGGTCGCCATCGTTATCCATATCCGTCGCTTCGATACTCATGACCCATCCCATGGACGCGATCCGTTCGTAGCGCCATGCCGCCAGATCGCGCGCGTGTTCGGGTGCCCGAAACCAGCCGATCTCGGCTCCGTTTCCTTTCCCGGCCACGAGGAGGTCCGGACCGAAAGCACTATCCACCTGTAGGGGGAGGACATACATCCACATCTGGTGGCCAATGCTAGAGGGGAACGCTTCGGTCTTCCAGGCGTTCGCTCGCAGGCAGTGCTTGGCGTCCTGCGGTGCCCAGTGGACATAGAGTGTCTTCGTCTGGCCCTCGCACGCGCTCACCACATCCATGGCTCCATCGGTATCAAGGTCCACAAAGACGGCGTCTTCTCCTGAGCGGACTTCACCAACAGTCACCGCAGGCCATGGAGAAGACACGGAATCTGTGCCAGGATGCTGGTACGCCCGTATGAGACCGCCCTCTTCCCAGGCCGTGGCGATGTCTAGTAAGCCATCGCCATTGATATCGGCAAGGCGCACACCGTCGGCGCCCTGTGACGAGGCATCGATGACATGGCGCTCCCAAGCGTGATCTACCAAGATTGGTGAAAGCGTCAGGACGAACAGGGTCGTCAAGATCGCTTCGTGCATGGGTTGAGCTGAGCTGGGCTAGCGCTTGAGGTTCTTCGCCGTGATCGTGGTCACCACCGGGCGGTGATCACTGGCAGTGTCCCACGAAGGGTCCGCGACGATGAAACTCTTGTCACGGATGACCTCGGTCAGGAGCTGTGGACTGACAAAGAGATAATCAAATCGCGAGTATTGGTCGGCGTAACGCCAATTGTAGGTCCAGGTGTAGCCGAGATCGTCCTCCAACTTGATGGCCCAGAGGTAACCATCAGTACCGTATTTCCCTTGGATCGCCTTGATTGGCATCTCATTGCGGGTGTCGTTGAAGTCGCCGAAGAGAAGCAAGTTGGTCTCGGGATCGGCAGCCAGGATCGCTTCGGCATGCTTGCGCACCAGATGCGCCTCGTGTCGGCGCATGAGCGCTTGATCGGCCTCAGGAATCTCGCGTTTGGATTTGAGGTGGGTTCCCAATATACGCAAATGATAGTCAGGATTGACGGTGACGGTCGCATCGAGAATGCCGCGCTTGAAGGGCATCTTTGTTTCGCCGATCTGATAGGTAAGCGCCGTTTGGTGATCGGTCTCCTTGATGGGGAAGCGGCTGAGCAAGGCCGTGCGGCGATCTTCATCAAAGGCGCGATTGAGGGTGGTGTGAGGGAGATCGAGCCCGCCCGCTTTCAATCGCGTTTGCAGGTCTCTCACGTCCTCTTCCGTCCCAATCTCCACCAAACCAAGAATGTCGGGCTGACCCTTGAGGATCATCTGCACCACCGCCGCGACCTCATGCTCCGGCTTGGGAGCGTCTACCACTTGCTCCCCATTGATCCGCCGATCCATCTTCAGGTAGTTCTTGAGGTTATACCCCATGAATACCGCCTGATCAGCGATCGCTGCGTCTTGCGCGGAGACGCGCAGGAGCGTCAGTCCTAACAGAAGGGCGATGGCCCTAGCTCTTCTTGACATCGATATCCTCTTGAGCGCGAGTGATCTCGTCTTCGAATTCCTGCCGAGCCTTCTTGAATTCGCCCATGCTCTTACCGAGGCCACGAGCGAGTTCGGGCAGTTTCTTCGCCCCGAAGAGGAGAAGGACGAGAACAAAGATCAGCATGCCCTCTTGAGGGCCCAAGTTCATGAAAGCGAAAGTGTTCATGGTCGTGTAGTCTACGGATATTCCTAACCCCGCGCAAAGGCTCTTTACTCCTTCTTATCGCCGTCGCGTCCCTCTTTCTCACCCTGAGCCACCTCGTCCTCAAATTCTTCGCGTGCTTTCTTGAATTCGCCCATGCTCTTGCCCATGCCGCGTGCCAACTCAGGCAGCTTCTTGGCTCCGAAGAGCAAGAGCAGGATAAGCAGGATGATGATGGTTTCCTGAGGTCCCAGGAAGGCGAGTGTGAAGGTCATGCCAGACGCTAGCGGCATACTAAGACCGGTGCAAAGGAAACTCGCGCCCCCGAGGAAGCCCGATTATAGACCCCTTATGGCTTCCCAACTCCCAATCGAAGAGGTGCGCAATGAGGTGGAGAATGCCATTGCCGTGCCGGGCGCTTCCCTCGTCGTCGAGGCGCCGACGGGCTCTGGGAAGTCCACGCAGGTGCCTCAGATGCTGCTCGATGGCGGCATCGCTGGGGAAATCGTCGTCCTTCAGCCTCGGCGCATCGCCGCGCGCATGTTGGCGGTCCGGGTGGCCTCGGAACGCCGTGGCAAGCTCGGCGATGAAGTGGGCTACCAGGTGCGGTT
The DNA here is from genome assembly GCA_030425385.1 of Verrucomicrobiia bacterium. Classification (GTDB taxonomy): domain Bacteria; phylum Verrucomicrobiota; class Verrucomicrobiia; order Verrucomicrobiales; family DEV007; genus JAACDM01. The sequence goes on from JAUIAH010000012.1 coordinate 150,316, forward strand.
CGAGCGGGTGGTTGGCCCGCGCACGCGCATCCGGTTTGTCACGGAAGGGGTCTTGCTCCGCCAGATGCTGAGTGATCCCGATCTCGCGAGAGTCGGTGCGGTCGTCTTCGATGAATTCCACGAACGGCACCTCGATGGCGATGTGGGCTTGGCCCGCTGCCGCCAACTGCAACAGACTAGTCGTCCCGACCTCACGCTCGTGGTCATGTCGGCGACCCTCGAAGCCTCCAGCATCGAGGCGTTCCTTGCTCCCTGCCAACGCATCGTCTCACAAGGCCGGACATTCTCCGTGGACATCCGCTATCGCCCTCAAGGTGGTCGGGACACGCCGGTGTGGGAGAAGATGGCGCGAGCCGGGCGCGAAGTGGCTCAGCAGGAAGGGATCCAAGGACACTTCCTCTTCTTTCTCCCAGGCGCTTTCGAGATTCGGAAAACGGTGGATTGCCTCAAGCGTGAGAAATGGGCACGGGAACTCGATATCCATCCTCTCTATGGTGACCTGCCACCGCAACAGCAAGACGCCGCTGTCGCCCCTAGCACACGTCCAAAAGCCATCGTCGCCACGAATGTCGCGGAGACCTCGCTCACCATCGATGGCGTCCGCGTGGTCATTGATAGTGGTCTTGCCAGGACGGCTAACTTCGATGCGCAACGTGGGCTGAATACCCTCACTATCGAACCCATTTCTCAGGCGTCTGCTGATCAACGTGCTGGCCGCGCGGGACGTACCGCGCCAGGAATCTGTGTGCGTTTGTGGGGGGAAACCCATCACCAGGCACGGACGCCACAGGAAGTGCCAGAGATTCATCGGCTGGACCTGGCCGAAACAGCGCTCCATTTGAAGAAGCTGGGCATCTCAGATCTTGACGCGTTCCCATGGTTTGAACGACCGATCCCGACGACTCTCCAGCGCGCGTTGCGTTTGTTAGCCGATCTCGGTGCCATCGACTCCGAGACCGGGAGCATCACAGACATCGGCAAGCGGATGGCGGACTTCCCAGTGAGTCCGCGATACGCGCGCTTGTTAGTCGAAGCGGAGCGTCGTGAGGATGCCCATGCATGGATCCCTGCTTGCTTGATTGTTGCCCTAGCACAATCGCGACCGCTCTTTCCCAAGGGAAAGGCGGGCGATGGTGCCAGGCAGGCATTCATGGAGAAGGGGGATCAATCGGATCTCCTCCCTCTCATCCGCGCCTATCAAACGGCCGTGGCGGCGGGCTTCCGCTTGGAGCGGTGCCGCGAGCTCGGCATTCATGCGGGAGCGGCCCGTGAGGTGGAGCGCTTGCTCCGCATGCTCGTGAAACGTGGGGGCTATCAAGACATTCCCGAGCAAGACTTGCGGGCGCCTCTAGCCGCATTGTTGCTCCCATCGTTTCCAGATCAGATCGCGGCCAGGCGGGGTCCCGGTAGCAAAGTCTTCGAAGTCGCCGGTGGTCGGCGGGGACAGCTCTCCGCCAACACCGTGCTTTCTAGCCAGGCATCGCTCGTCATCGCTGGAGAGATGACAGAGATCGAAGGTCGCGAGATTCAGGTCGTGTTAGGGTTGGTCACGGTCATTTCGGAAGCTGATCTTGAGCGTCATTTCCCATCGGAAGTGCATGAAGACGTGGGCGCACGTTATGATGTTTCGGGGCGCCGTGTGGTGGCGGAGCGGCGTCGGTGCTTTCGCGACCTCACGTTGGAGTCGCGGCAGATGGGAGATCCGCCTGCGGACGACGCGGCGGCGTTGTTAGCCGAGCAAGTCGTTGGGGGCAATCTCAAGCTCAAGCAGTGGAATCACGCCGTGGAGCGTTGGCTCGCTCGCGTGGCGTTGGTGCGCCGAGCCATGCCTGAGTTGGAGATTCCACCGTTCACCGATGAGGATCGCCTTCTCGTGGTGACGGAGTTGTGTCAGGGAGCTTTCACTTACAAACAGATCAAGGATCGGCCTGTCTTGCCTGTCCTCAAGGAATGGCTTTCTCCGCCCATTCGTGCCGCCGTCGACAGCTACGCGCCCGAGCAGATCACGCTTGGCAATGGTGTCAACGCCAAGGTCGACTATGTGAGTGATGCAGACCCTAGCATCGCCGTTATCCTGCAGCGGCTCTACGATGTCGAGGATACACCCACGCTTTGTGATGGTCGCATTCCTGTCAAAGTGCACATTCTGGCACCCAATCAACGGCCGGCGCAGGTCACGACCGATCTCAAAAGCTTTTGGGAGAATAGTTACCCAGAGGTGCGCAAGCAACTCAAGGGACGCTATCCCAAGCATGAATGGCGCTGAACGGCCTTTGCATTCCCACATGAGTATGTTAGCGCAAGGACATGCACTGGCTCTTGATACTCGCTCTGGTCATCTTCTTGGCGCTGATCGCCGTGGCGATCTATGATATCACACAGAAGAAGCATGCCATCCTGCGGAATTTCCCGATCTTGGGCCACTTCCGATATTGGCTGGAGACGATCGGGCCCGAGTTGCGGCAGTACATCGTCACGGACAACGATTCTGAACGCCCATTCTCCCGGGATCAGCGCCGGTGGATCTACGCTTCATCGAAGAATGAGAATAATTACTTTGGCTTTGGTACCGATAACAATCTGGATAGCGCCGCTCCCTACTACGTGATCAAGCATCGGGCTTTTCCCCATCCACTGCCTCATCAAGGAGATCCAGACTACGATCTCAATTACCCCGTGCCATGTGCGAAAGTGCTAGGTGAAGCCCGTGGGCGCCGTCGAGCATTCCGCCCGGAATCTGTCGTCTGTGTGTCTGCGATGAGCTATGGCTCGCTGGGGAAGGCGGCGGTGGAAGCGCTCAACAAGGGGTGTGCGCTTTCAGGATGCTTGCACAACACGGGCGAAGGGGGAGTGTCTGATCACCACTTGCATGGGGCGGGCTTAGTCCTTCAGTTAGGAACGGCCTACTTTGGTTGTCGGGATGAGAAGGGGCGCTTCTCCATGGAGAAGCTTGAGGCTCTCGTAGAGACCCATCCACAGATCAAGGCAATTGAGATCAAGCTGAGTCAGGGCGCGAAGCCTGCGCTTGGAGGGATCTTGCCCAAAGAGAAGATCACGGAAGAGATTGCGCGCGTACGTGGAATCCCCATGGGGATCGACTGCGTGAGCCCCTCCTACCACACGGCTTTTCGTGATGTGAACAGCTTGTTAGAATTTGTCGAGTTGATCGGTGGGAAGACGGGGTTGCCTGTGGGCATCAAGTCAGCGGTGGGCGACCTGTCGTTCTGGGAAGAACTCACCACGCAAATGGCGACGCGTTCTCAAGGGGTGGATTTCGTTGCCATTGATGGTGGAGAAGGGGGAACTGGCGCCGCGCCGCTGGTCTTCTCTGATCACGTGTCGTTGCCTTTCCGCGAGGGTTTCGCGAGAGTCTATCAGTGTTTTAAGGCACAAGGCTTGGATGAGGGTGTGGTCTTTGTGGGGGCTGGTCGCCTGGGACTGCCGGGGGAGGCCTTGATGGCCATGGCAATGGGATGTGACATGATTGGCGTGGCGCGTGAGGCGATGTTGGCGATCGGCTGTATCCAAGCGCAGCGCTGCCACACTGGGCATTGTCCCGCAGGCGTGGCCACCCATCATCCCTGGCTCATGCGGGGATTGGATCCTACGTTGAAGGCGGCGCGCTTGGCCAACTACATGGTGACTTTCCGAAAGGAACTCCTAAAACTTGCTGCCGCGTGCGGTGTCGATCACCCCTCGAAAGTGACCGAGGATCAGTTCGAGTGGCTCTGAGGCAGCATGTTAGGGCGTGACCACCTGCTCTAACCGAAACTGAAAGAACGCGCGGTCGGCCGCGGGTGGCGTTACGATCACTTCGTGAGGCCCCTCGCCACTATCGGTAGTGGTGCCAACGGGAGATAGCCAGGGGGCGCTTCCCTGCTTCTGAGCCGCGATGGACCAGACGGGGGGAGCGAGCGTGGGGGAGGTCTCAAGAAGGAGCCGGACGTCTTCTCGGGAAATGGGTGGCAAGGTGAGGGAAACAGAGGCATTGCGCATCGCGCCCTCAAGGAGATCGAGCACATTATCGGACGAGGGTGCGTTGCGATTCGACGGATCACTATCCACGAAATACTCAACGAGGTGATTGAAACCATCGCCGTCGCAGTCGCCCGAGGCTACTTGCACTGGGTGTCGGCGAAAGTGATCGAAGAGCCACCAGTCGATCGGATTGTCAGCGATGGGAATTTGCACAGATTTGCCGAAGTGATAGTCCTCGCCAATGCCGTCGCCATTGGTGTCGGCAACTGATTCCATCACAGCGATATCGAGGATCTCCAATCCCTCATCGCTCATGTCATCAAGAATCGAAACAGTGAAGGTGATGGCGGTCGTATTGGCAGGAATAGTGATCGCTGTCGCGGATCCAAGGGAGGTGGTGAAATCCTCCGAAAGCGTGGCCCCTGCAAATCGCAGCGGCACCGTGAGGTTGCTCGTAGGCGCGGTATCGATCTGCAGTGTGACTTGGTAGACGGCCGTGTCCCCCTCGAGGACCAGTTGCTGGGTATCCGGTGCGGTCGAAAGGGTCACGGTGGGAGCGGGAGACGTGAAGATGGCTTTGGCAAGAGGATCCCCGAGGACGATATTCTGCCAGGAGATGATCTGAATGCTAGACCAGGCTGCTTCCACCCAGGTGAGATCATTCTGGTAGAAGTTCTCTGTTAGGACTTCATTGCGCCCCACGGCGAGAGCGAAGGGTTCCCACACATGCCCGAGTCCGAAGGTGCCGCCAATGGCGATCCAATCGGCCACCTGTCCGTGCTCGGCAGAACCACCGGTTTGATTGCCGAACTCGATGCCATTGAAGCTTTCGTAAGTGTTTAAGATCGCCCCGTATGGGACCTGTCCCTCAAAGGTCCAGACCCATTCCGTGTGATTGCCGCCAGGATGATTGGCACCGTAACTGGCGAGGAGAGCAATGGGAGACCGAATGGGGAGAAGATGACAGGAGGGGTAAGCAGAGACGCGATAAGCGAGATCCCCAACGAAGAAATCGCCCGAGGTGTCGTGCAGAATCTGATCCCATTGGGGTGCCAAGGCGGCGGCCGTGTCTGCGTAATCCTCTTCGTCGAAACCGCCACTTTGTGTTTCATCTAACACGATGGCGAAATGTTTCTGGTCGAGTAACATGCCAGCGGCGCGATCGACCAGTGCCATGGCATCACTCACCTGGTTCCCATCGAGCCGCGAAGTGAGATAGATGAGGCCGGCCTCATCGAGAAGCGGGGTGTCATCGATCTCCCAATACCGAAAGAGCACCGTTTCCTCGTCGTCCTCATCCACGACGTCGACCTCGCTGAAGGAGATGAGCAAGGGATTATCGATGAGGATCGATGCGGGCAATGGAGTGCGGGCATCAAAGTAGGGATTGGTGACAAAGTTATCGGCGAGGCTATCCATCCCGGTGTTATTCTCGCCGGAGGCAAGATCGTGCCAGAGCAGGCACAACTCGCTATCGACCGATGCGAGAGTCGCATTGTCATCAAGAAAGATCTCCTGAGTGGTCCCGGCGCTGGTTCCGATCGGGCCTTCATTAATGTCCTCGATCTGATGGGGAATGCCCTTCGTGAGAAGAAAGACCCTAACGCTTTCTGATAGATTCTCTGCGTTCAAATGAGCTCGGATGGGATCGCGGATCTGACTCTCGTAGGCCGCATACGTCACGCGCCCGGGAGAGAGGTTGGCATCATTCAGATTGAAGGTGTGGACGCCTGGATAGGCAGCGAGGTAGTGGTCCTTGATCAAGGCGCCATCCGTGGATCCAGTATTCCCTGGATCATTGTAGATTAAAAGGACGTTAGCCGGCGTGAGGGCAGCATTCAGCATGGGCGTCCATAGGGCGAGGACGCTGAAGAGGATGCCGCCCCAGAGGAGGGGTAAACGATGGGGCATGGGAAGGTAGGGGTTGAGACAACGTAGCGGATTGGGGCTGCCGTGCAACGTCGGCGAAGGTGGCTTTGTCTTGAATCCTCTTTCCGGTCCGGGCATCTTGTCAGAATCAATCATGTTCTTCCGCCTCCTTCCCATGCTTGTCCTGAGCCTGATATGTGCCCTTGGAGCTCCGTTGCGCCCTCCGTCGAAAGGCTCGGGTGGGACGCTCTTCCACCAATTGGATGCCGAGGATACAGGCCTTCAGTTAGTGAATAGCATCGATACCACGCACCCTCTCAAGCGTCTCTACGTGGGCGGCTATGCCTCTGGCGGCTTGGCCATTGGCGATGTCGATGGGGACGGCTTGCTCGATCTATTTGCCTCTAGTGGTCCGGGACTGAATGCGCTCTATCTGCAGAAACGCGACGCCCAGGCTGAGCCTACGCTCCAGTTTGTGGATGTGACAGGAAAGGTGCCCGGACTTGATGGAGGGAATCTTTGGGCAGCTGGAGCGGCCTTGGCGGACATTGATGGTGATCAGGACTTGGACCTCTATCTTTGTCACCATGATGCGCCGAATCAGCTCTATCTGAATGAAACTCAGGTGGCGGGAGAGCCCGTCTTCACCGAGTGTGCGGCAAGATTTGGTGTCGCCATCCAGGATGCGAGTTTCATGCCTTCATTTGTCGACTATGACAATGATGGCGATCTGGATCTCTTTGTGCTTGGGTATCAGTTCAAGGATCCGCGGGGACGGCCCAAAGTGCGCACCGATGCGGCAGGAAACCTGATCGAGGAGCCAGGGCAGTATTTGCCACTCTATCAAGATGGCGAATCCTTTCGACTGAAGGAAGGCGAAGACAAGTATTACAAGATCGAAATTGAGGAAGGAGCGTCGCGCCCAACCTTCGCCGACTCGGGGCGACCTGACTATCTCTTACGCAACGACGGGAATCGCTTCACCGACGTCACGCAAGCGGCGGGCATCGGCGGGCTGGGCGTAGGCAACTCGGCGACGTGGTTTGACTTCGATGCGGATGGTGATCTCGATCTCTACATTGCCAATGATTTCAAGGTGGCGGACCAATTCTATCAGAACAACGGTGATGGCACCTTCACGGACATCGTCAAGGAGGCATTCCCGCACATCCCCTGGTTCTCCATGGGCAGTGACGCAGGCGATCTCGACGGCGATGGGATGCTCGATCTACTCGTGTCTGACATGGCGGGGACCAGTCATTATCGATCCAAGGTGACCATGGGAGAGATGGCTAACAGTGCGACCTTTCTTGCCACGGCCAATCCCCGGCAGTACATGCGCAATGCCGTCTTCCTCAATACGCGAACGCCGCGATTTCTGGAGGCCGCATACTTGACTGGTCTGGCCAATAGTGATTGGACCTGGGCCGTGAAGTTGGCGGACTATGATAGTGATGGCCGGGTCGATGTGTTCTTCACCAATGGGGCAGCACGCCTGTTTAATCATGCCGATCACTCGCACACGGATGAAGACTGGTATGGGAAAACGGAATGGGATCTTTGGGAGGATCTGGGCGAACGCCGCGAGGAGAATCTCGCATTTCGCAACTTAGGTGATTTGAAATTTGAATCGATCGGGGAATCATGGGGCCTGGGTGCGCCATCCATGAGTTACGCAGCGGCGCATGGGGATTTCGACAACGATGGTGATCTGGACCTCGTGGTGGCCAATTTGAATGAGCCTCTTGCCTTCTACCGCAATGATAGTGTAGGTAAGCGCCTCAAGATCCGCTTGCAAGGGGCTGACGGAAACAAACACGGGCTCGGTGCCTTGGTGCGCTTTCGTGCCGGATCGCTTGTCCAAGCCCTGACCGTGACACCAGCTTCGGGATTCCTTTCCTACAATGAAACGGCTCTCAATATCGGCCTTGGGACGGTAGACGAGATCGATCAGTTAGTCATCGATTGGCCCAACGGCGGCACTCAAGTGGTTCGGGGGTTGAAAGCAGGTGAAACCCACACGATTACGCAAGAGCCAGCGGCCAAACGGCTGCGGGAGAACTTGGGCCATCCTCTCTTCGCCTATTCTTCTGTGGTGCCAGCGGTGCAGCATCAGGAAACGCCTTATGATGACTTTGCAAAGCAGCCTCTCTTGCCAAACAAACTTTCGCAACTGGGTCCTGGCATGGCGGTGGGCGATATCGATGCAGACGGCGATGATGATTTCTACCTCGGGCGAGGCAAAGGTGGTCGGCGCGCAATCTACACGAATGTCGGTGGCGGGAAGCTGATCGTGAAAGGGTTAGGCCCATTTGCCGGTGCAGAAGGTTTCGAAGATATGGGCGCGCTCTTCCTCGATGTTGATCGCGATGGAGATCAGGATCTCTACGTGGTGAGTGGCGGCGTGGAGGAGCCGCTTGGTAGCGCACTCTATCAGGATCGTCTCTACGTGAATGATGGTCAGGGTGCGTTCAGCTTGGCGACCGAGGCCCTTCCCAAAGAGAGTGATAGTGGCAGTGTTGTTGTGGCGGGAGATGTGGATCGCGATGGTGACTTGGATCTCTTTGTGGGAGGCCGTTCCGTCCCCGGAGCGTTCCCTGAAGTTCCTGTCAGCCGTTTGTTGGAGAACCGCGGCGAGCCGGGGAAACCGAAGTTTGTCGACGTCACCGCGGAGCGCGCTCCTGGGCTAGTGGAAACGGGCCTGGTGACGAGTGCTCTCTGGACGGATGCCAATGGCGATGGGTGGTTGGACCTCTTTGTGACGCACGAGTGGGGACCAGTGAGACTCTATCTGAATAACAAAGGCAGGCTCATCGACCGCACTGAGGAGGCGGGGCTCGGCGGTGCGCTTGGTTGGTGGAATGGCATCGCGGCTGGGGACATGGACCACGATGGCGATCTCGACTACGTCACGACCAATTTCGGACTAAACACGAAGTACAAGGCGTCACGTAAGAAGCCTGAGGTGCTCTACTACGGCGATTTTGATGGCACCGGGAAGCCTCATTTGGTCGAAGCCAAGATGGAGAAGGATCGCTGGGTGCCACGCCGCGGCTTGAGTTGCTCCAGTCATGCGATGCCTTTCGTGCGTGAGAAATTGAAGACCTTTCACAATTTCGGGATGGCGAATCTGCAAGAGATCTACTCCACGCCCAAACTCGATCAAGCTCTCAAGCTGGAGGCAACGGTGCTAGAAACGGGCGTTTGGATCCAAACCGGCATTGATGGAGCGGGTGTTCCTCAGTTTCGCTTCCGTGCCCTTCCACGACTGGCGCAAATCGCCCCTAGCTTTGGTGTGACTCTCACAGACTTCGATGGCGACGCACATGTGGATGTGTTCTTGGCGCAGAATTTCGATAGCCCTCAGGTGGAAACGGGACGCATGGCTGGCGGGCTCAGTTTGTGGCTGCGAGGCGACGGGAAGGGGAACTTCCAACCGATCGGTCCTCGAACCTCTGGTATCAGTGTGAGGGGCGATGCCGTCGGCGTGTCCGTGGTGGACTTCAATGAAGATCATTGCCCGGATCTCCTCGTCTCCGTCAACGATGGACCCTTGGAAGCTTATGACAACCGTGCCAAGATCCTGACAAAGAATCGCTTTCTAAAGGTGCTTTTGTCAGGCCCTCCAGGGAATCCCACCGCCGTTGGCGCCGCGGTCACCTTGCGGTTCGCCGACGCGGCCAACCACCCCGCCCAACGCTTGGAGCAGTCGTTGGGGAGTGGTTACCTTTCACAGTCGACCGCCGCCCTCTTCTTCGGCTACGGGGCAGATGCCGAACCGCAAACCTTGGAGATCGTTTGGCCTAACGGAAGGTCGAGCCGCCACAACATCGATGTCAGCAAAGGCGCCGAAGTACGTGTGGTGATGCCCTGACTCGCCTTAGTAGTCGATGTCGAGGAAATGCGAGCGAAGGAGGTCCGCCTGGCGCAAACGATGCTCGCTGCTCGCTCGGAGACGTTGGCAAAGACCCTTTGCCAGAACCTTGAGGACGGCGTAGCCACGGACAGGATCGCTCTCCAAGAAGGCGGTGAGGTCGCGGTTTCGGACGCTCCAGATGCGCGCGGGACCATGGATCACTTCCACATCGGCGCTAGACGGTTTCGGGTCTAACAGACTCATTTCTCCAACGATGTCGCCAGGTTCAAGGATTGCGAGTTCTAACTGATCGCCATGAGCGTGGCAAGACACCCGGAGGCGACCTGAGAGCACGATGGAGACGACTTCGTGGTCGACCCCCTGAGTGGCGAGCTTCTTGCCGATCGGGGCGTTATTCACGCTTCCGATAGCGCTCAACGCCTTCAGGGTATCCGTTGGGAGTTCAGCGAGAAGCCCGATTGGAGGCAGGCCTTCGTGGGGAGGGATCTGTTGGTTGGTAGCTGTTGTTGTCATAGAGACGAAAGGCAGCATGGGGCATTCCATTCCCACACCTAATTTCGCCTCATAGATCCTCTCGAAGGCCTAGGGCAGCAAGTGACGGTCTCGTTACATCCCGACGGGACCCCCTGGGGCGCTAAGGAGCGGCGCGCTCGATGGCGGCTCGGGCAAGTTTGGCGAAATCCGCCGCTGAGACCTTCTTGGAGTCGCCGCCGACATGAGCCACCGCCCGGTTGCCGTCGTCATCGTTCGCCGGGGAGGCGAGGACGATCGGATTTCCCTCGGTATCAACGGAGAGCCCTGCGAAGTAGATCAGCGGCTTGACGCCCGTCGGGGTGGGCCAGCTTGTGGCGTCGGTGAGTTCGTCATCGCTCAGGTAGTCCGGACTTAGGTCCGCGAGTGCATCTGGAAACTGGCCGTTGTTCTTCACCGCATACATCCGCAGAGCAGCGATGGTTTGCTCAAGGCCAGCCATGTTGTCGCCCCCCAGGGCGGGCTCGGCGACCGCAGCGGCTTCGGCGGCAACGGCTAATTCACGCACTTCCACGGCTTGTCGTGCTTGAGCTACGGCCGCGCGTTGGCCCGCGATGGCCATGAAGAGCGGTGCAACGGACCCGCTAAGGAGGCTGCTTTTGAAGGATTGCTTCGTATTGGCGATCATGTGGATGCCATCAGTCTGATGCGTGGTGATGCTCGCGCCTGCATCAATGCTCGCGAGCAAGAGCTCCAACATTTGCATCACAATGGTCTTCTCGGCGGCACCCATGTTCTGCTCTTGCTGCTCCATGATGCCATCGACCGTCTTGACGACCGTGTCTTTCACGCGGGCAGAAAGGAATGAGAAGGCATTGCCTTCCGTTGGGAAACCCTTAGTGAGCGCTTGATAGGTCGCATCACTGCTAATCTTTTCCCCTGCGCCTTCCATGCACGCTACCCGATAGGCATCGCGCGAGGCTAAAGTCAGCTTGTTGGCTGCGTGATCATGATAGAGCACTGGCTGATAGAAGGCGAAGGGCACTTCGGGTGGAATGGGCACGCTCAGCTTGGTGTAGCCTTCGCCATTCTCGATCTGGAAAGGGCCTTGTGCTGGAAGGGATCCTTGCAGTTTCTCAAAGACCCATCCCATATCCTGAAGTTCTAGCAGAAAGTCGATCGCGGGTATGGTGATTGGGTTTGGCCCTGCAGGAATCATCACCTGCTCATCCTGATGAAACTTTGCTAGGAAGATTGCCTTGCCGTTGGCCTTGTCTAGCACTTCCTCCACGGTCATGTCGATGCTGGGGATAGGCTGCTGCATCAGCTCATCCAGCGGCGGCATGTCCAAGTCTTCTTTAGGCAGCTTGGCATAGACGCCCAGGGCGATGTCTTTGAGAGCCGAAAGGCGAAATTCCTGCTCCACGATGATATCGGTATCGGCCGGAGCCATCGTTGGTGAGGCCAGCGGCTTGGCTTCCTTGCCAAAGAGCGTGAGCAAGCCCTTGGCGCCATCAGGGGTGTGAATGAAACCCTGATTGCGAAAACGCTCGTCTTCGATTGGCATGGAGCTGGCACCCAAGGCGGTGACCGATTGGAGCCCTAACTCTGCCACCACGTCTTTGATTTCCACCTCAGGAAAGGGGGCACCCTCTTCGCGGGCCATTTCATACATCTTCTGGCCGCGTTCGATCAGGTTATCGAGATCGCCTGCGACATCGACGTATCCTAAGAACGTGCCGCCGACATCGAGACGACTGGCGACGGTGTCAAAGTGGGCAGATTTGGTGGATGCGGGATCGGCCTCCGCTGCCGCAGGCGCATCGCCAGCGGCGACGGTTTGGGCTTCAGCGGGGTTCTGATCGCAGGCGACGGTGAGAAATTGCGCGGCGAGGGCGAAGTTGATAGCGTGACGGGCTTTCATGGTGACGCGAGGACCCTAGAGGGCCTCGGCCACGATGCCAAGAAGGAGATTTCATCCTCCGTGCTTATTGAAGCGCACCATCTCCCGTTGGGCCTCACGGAGTTCCACCCGTTTCTTGATGTCCTGGCGTTGATCGTGCATGGCCTTTCCCTTGGCAGTGGCGATTTCCACCTTCACCCGCCGGTTCTTCCAGTAGCATCGCAGGGCCACGATGGTGTGTCCTCGTTGCTCAATGGCCGCTTCCAATTTCCGGATCTCTTTCCGGTGGAGGAGGAGCTGGCGGGGACGTTTTCCCGAGTGCTGCGTGTGGCTGGCATACTCGTAGGGTTGGATATCGCATCCGTGCAGGACCACGTTGCCCTTCTCCACACGGCAGAAAGCGTCCCGCAAGTTGATCTTACCCGCCCGCACTGATTTCACCTCGGTGCCGCGCAAGGCGATACCGGCCTCGAATTTCTCCAGGATATGGAAGTCCCGAAGCGCCTTGGGATTCTTGGTGATTTGGCCGTCTGCGGCGCCGGTCGCTTTCTTCTTCTGTTTGCGGGAAGCCATGCGTTTAGCTACCTACGAAGGCACCGAGCGAATCCTGCGCACACTGACGGGACGAGCGTGCGCCGCTATTCGTCTGCGTCCTCGGGCAAATTAGGGATGACTTTCCCCTCGATGATCTCTGTCAAGGCGATGTCGGCCTGGCCCATCCGCCCAGTGACCTGGATCAGCGGTGGACGCCCTTGGTTGAGCTGGCGCACGCGCTTGGAGACCAAGTTGATGAGAAGGGGAATGTCAGAGACGACTTTTGAGGCTTGTTCGACGAGATCGCTTTTCATAGGTAAGGCCCGAGGCAGGCTCGCTGCAGCACCCTGCGGAGAGGGGAATTCAACCAATTTGGAAGAGGTCATTCGAAGGCAGCGGATCCTAAAACGTTGTAGACTAAGGGCTGAGAGTGCGGGCAACCCCCACTCCGGGATCCTGCGCTTACCATAGTGCGCTACTCTGTCAATCAAATTCTTTCGTAAATCCTAAGGAGCCGACACATTTGCCGTCTTCAAGTAGGCGGCGGGCCTGGAAGGGGCAAAGCGATGCCCATCGAGGTCCGCCTCTAGTGGGCTCAGGTCGGTGAGATCGGCTTCGCGGACCGATTGGTCGCCGAGCAGGGCCTTCGCGGCGAGGTGAAATCGCGGTTCAAAGACGCGCTGCACGATGGCGAGGTAGGCGTCGTCACTCGCTGGTGGCGTGATCTGTCCCCAGCGGGCCATTTGAGAGAGGATCCATACTGCCTCGCGATGCGTGGGGGCGGCGGATGCTTGCCGAGAGAACTGGAGGTCGTCGCGTTGCGACGATTGGCCTGCCAGCCGAAAGGTCTCCGTGAGCCATGCCCGCGTGCGCGTCGGGTCCAGGCCCAGAGTGGATGCCATTGCCTCGGCACCCAGGCGGCGATTCTCTTTGCTCGCATCGAGCCAGTCACCCGCTTGCAAGAGGGCGGCCACGAGTCGGATGAGGGCGGCCTCATGGGCGGTGGACCATTCTGCGCGGGTTGCCAGCGCCGTTTCCGGCAAGTCGCGCATGATGTCAGTGGTCACGATGATAGGCACCGCATCGGCGGGTTGATCCAAATAGGTGGTCGCGATGCCGCGGACAGCGACCGACGATGGGGTGGTGGAAAGCGCCGCCTCAAGCGGCCCTCCTTGCCCCTCGAAATTCGGCGTGATCCCTGCCGCGGCCAGCCAATAGCACAGGGCATAGGTGCTGGTCGCCGTAGGGCCCGTGATCTGGAAAGGCAAGCTTTCGCCTTGTTGGGAGAGCAATGCGAGCGCGTGCGCCTCCACTGGCCGCACCGTTTGGCCTTCGAGATCGCGAAGCAGGCCTGGTTGCATCGCTTTCCATGCCGTCGCCGACACCGAGAGGACATCGCTATTGCGTGCTAAGATGTGGGGGATGATCAGGGACGTGGATTCCCGAGGCTCTAGGGCGTCTGCGGGGTAGACCATGCCCGCTTCAAGGTTGCCAGTGGCGAGTGATTGCACCACCGCTGTTGTGGAGGGGTGGGGGACGAGGCTGACATTAAGCCCCTGCTTCTTGAAGAACTGCTGCGTTTGCGCGATGACGATGGGAGCCGCGCCCGCACCGTCTACCAGGCCAATCCGAATCTCTTTGGAAAGATTGTCGGACCCTTTCGTCCCACCCGTGCCGTCTTCCTTCTTGCAGGAGACCAGCGCCAGTGCCAGCGCACAGAAGCTGAGGATTGAGGAGGAGTGGAAGGGTAGGCGCATGCCCGATGGTAGAAGACCTTGCACCCTTTGCAACTCGCCGAATCTCGGTGCTTGACATGCATTGAGATTCTATGTATAGAGATTCTATGATTGGGAAAGACCTCGTTGCGGCCTCGTCGCGGCCCCTGCTCTTGGCGATCCTGGCTGAGGGTGAGAGTTATGGGTATGCCATCATTCAACGCGTCCGGGAGTTGTCTGGGGAGGAGCTCCAATGGACGGATGGCATGCTCTATCCCATCCTTCACCGCCTTGAACGGCAGAAATTAATCGCCTCGGAATGGCGAACGTCCGAGAATGGACGTCGTCGCAAATACTACCGTCTGCTATCGGGAGGGAAGAAAGCGCTGTCGGAAGATCGGCGGCAGTGGTCGGTGGTGCACGAAACCTTGAACAAACTATGGGAGGATCCAAAACCATGTCTAACATAGAAGCCGCCATTTCGAAATGGTGCGAGGAAGCGGCGAAACACGTGCCCAGGAGTGATTTGGATGAGCTCGAAGCCCACCTCAGGGATGGCATCGAGGATCGGGTGAAAGCGGGCCTTTCGGAAGAAGAAGCCTTCGCTGTGGTGACGCATCGCCTCGGCGATGCCGAGATCATCGGCAAGGAATTGATCCGTGAGTCGGGCAAGCTATCTCCAAGCGTGCGCCCTCGTCGGCGACAGATGCCTTCGGCTCTTTGTGTCATGATCCCGATTCTTGCGGTGATGGTATTGTGGTTTGTGTTAGAATATGTTAGTGCGTTTCTATCACAGAGCTACACATCTCAGGTGACCTTTGAGGTGCAGCCCATGCAAGTGGGCGCAAGCTTCCCAATGTTTGAAGGGAGAGAGGTCAAGCAGGTGAAGCCAGTGGATTTGCCAACGGAAGTGGAAGTGGTACGAGGAAAGCGTACACTATACGAGGTGGTGGATTCGCTTCGTCTCGACAAGGGGTGGGAAATCACGCGTCCTCTCGCATACGTACGCTTGGCGCAGAGACTCACGGTGGAGTCCCTCGGGGATGCGCAAATGGTCCGAGTGTCCTACCGTGGAGAGGATCCTCAGCTCTCGGCAAATGTTGCGAATGGCGTGGCGAATGCCTATCAAGATCGCAAGAGAGCCATCACGAGTCACCGCTTGACCAATGAACTCGTCACGCTGGAGATGCAGTTAAAAGTGCAAACGGATCGAGTGGAGGAGGCGCGTTTGAGAATGTTAGACCTGGGAGAGCGCTATCGTATCACTCCCAAGGATGTTGACCTGGCCAATGAAGCCATTCGCAGCAGTTCTGAAGCGGTGCGAGAAGTGGAATTGGCTCTTGCTAGGGCACAAACTCCTGATGAACGAACCAAACTGCGAGAGGAGTTTGCAGCGATGAAGGACATCAGAGAGAGCTACAAAGACAGGATGATGGATATCCAGCGCAAGATCGCCGAGTGGGAGGAAGCGAAGAAAGAGTATGAGTTGCAGACGGAGATGCTTGCTAGCATGCAGGAAACGTTCGCCAAATCGCAGGTGTTGCTTACCATGCCGTTGGTTCCTATCATTATCCACGAAGAAGCGGAGGTGGCGACGGACCCCGATCTCGTCTCCTGGACGGCCCTCTGGTCAGGCGTCTTCACCAAGGGCTGGCCAGCGCTGATCCTGGCAGCGCTTGGCGGACTTTTCTGGGGATGGAGCAATGGCCGTCCCGACCGCGAGCCCGTGTCCCTGGAGCGCGGCGAGATGAGCAGGGAAGACGAAATCTCCTGGGCCTAACGTTTATAGACTGCGTGGGGGCTGCGCGCATTGGCCAACCAGTCGGGCGACCGCAGGAGATCGCGTTCTCAAGGAGGCAAACCGGGCTTGACGGGTCACTAGGCCCCGGCCTCAATGGGGGCAGCATGAATAAGACTCCGAAGATCATCAACGATCCCAACGCCTGCGCGGCTGAATTGCTGGATGGCCTGGTTGAGGCCTATGATGGAGCGGCCCGGAAGGTCGGAAAGGGTTCCATCGTGATGAACGACTTGCCCGAGGGGAAAGTGGCGCTGCTCGTGGGTGGCGGCAGTGGACATGAGCCGATCTATCACGGTCTCGTCGGACGGAACATGGCGGACGGCGCCGCCTGTGGCGACATCTTTGCAGCGCCTCCACCGGATATCGTCTTGGAAGCAACGCAGGCCGTCGATCGCGGGAAAGGCGTGCTCTACCTTTACGGAAACTACGCTGGTGATGTGATGAATTTCGACATGGGTGCGGAGTTGGCCTCGGATGAAGACATCGAGGTGCAGACCGTGCTCATCTGGGACGATGTGGCGTCCGCGCCCCCTGAGAGGAAAGAGGATCGCCGTGGGATCGCTGGTCTTGTGCTGATCGTGAAGATCGCTGGGGCAGCCGCCGCCGCCGTCGATTCTCTCGAAGAGTTGGTGAGGATCACCAGGAAGGCCCGAGACAACACACGCTCCGTCGGGGTGGCGGTGGCAGCGGGCTCCATCCCAGCCACGGGTGCCCCCACCTTCGAATTGGAAGAGGGCAAGATGGGCGTGGGCATGGGCATTCACGGGGAGAAGGGGGTGCGTGTGGATACCATCTGCACGGCGGATGAGCTGGCCCCGCAGCTGTTGGAAATCATCCTCGGAGATGACTTGGAGTTGGGCGAGGGAGACGAGATCCTGCTCTTCGTCAACAGCTTGGGATCCACCACACAGATGGAACTGCTGATCATGAATCGCGCCCTCAAGCCGCTTTTGGCCGAGAAAGGGATCAAGGTCTACGATACGGTGATTGGCGATATTGTGACCTGCCAGGAAATGGCTGGGCTCTCTGTCAGTGTGCTTAAACTGGACGATGAATTGAAGAAATACTGGAACATGCCCTGCCAATCGGTGGGCTATTCCAAGATGGAGTCCTAACAAACACTTTATGAGTAAGGAAAGTCTGAATCTGGAAGAGGTCGTCGAGATGCTCGATGGCGTGTGTGACAAGATCATCGCGAGCGAGCCGATCTTGTCCGAGGCTGATCGGAACATCGGTGACGGTGATCATGGCCTCGGCATGCAACGGGGCATGACTGCAGCCAAGGAGAAATTGGCAGAGGGCGGTTTCCCCTCCATCGATAAAGCGCTGATGGCAGTAGGCATGGCGATGATGAGCAGCATGGGTGGGGCGTCGGGAGCCATCTTTGGCACGCTCTTTAGCAATGGAGGCAAGGCGGTCGCCGGGTGTGAGAACTTTGATAGTAAGGCGCTCGCAGCATTCCTCAAGGCTGCCTGTGAAGGGGTGCAAGCCCGTGGCAAAGCTGAGGTCGGCGACAAGACGGTGGTCGATGCGCTTGCGCCTGCGGCTGAGAAGGCTGCCGAGACGGAAGCCGCGCCTTTGGAAGAAGCCTTGGATTCAGTGGCTGAGGCGGCGGAATCAGGGAAGGAGGCGAGCAAGGACATGGTGGCAAAGTTTGGCCGGGCCAAGTCGCTCGGCGACGGTGCTGTGGGTCATCCCGATGCGGGGGCCTTGTCTTTCAGCCTCATCGTCCAGGCAATGCGCGACTACGTGAAACCGTAGGCCAGGGCAGACATCTGCTCTCGCGCGTGGATTCCCTTCATGCTGCACGTTCATTCCTCCAACCGGGTCGAAGTGCTCGCCGAGCACCTCGCAGAGTTGCTGAGGACGCCTTTGGCCGATCCCTTTCAAGAGGACGTCGTTCTCGTTCATAGTCAGGGATTGGAACGTTGGCTTTCGCTCCAGCTAGCGGAAGCGTTAGGGGTCTGTGCTCATGTGGATTTCCCCTTCCCAGTGACCTTTCTCACCAAGGTCATGGTGGCAAATACCACTTCGTGGGATCCTGAGCGGGCGGCATTGTTAGAGCCAGAGACGCTCGTCTGGGCGTTGATGGAAGTCTTGCCCATGGTGGCAGCGCAGTCTGGTGCCGAGCCGCTTGCGGCCTTTCTCAATCCGGAAAGCACGCAGAGCGATGTCCGACTCTATCAGTTATCTCATCGCTTGGCGCAGTTGTTCGATCGCTATCAGATCTACCGCCCACAGCTCTTGCGCCGCTGGCAAAGTGGTCGCGTGCTAGAGGGCGAGCGGTGGCAGGCGCTCGTGTGGCAGGCGTTGATCCGGCGCTTCGGGCAAGGACACCGTTCTGCCTTGAAGGATGCCTTTCTCCAACGATTGCGGAATGAGGGGCCCCAATCGACTCTGACAGAACTCCCGTCACGGATTTCCCTCTTTGGCATTTCGTCGTTGGCACCCTTCTTTGTCGAGATCTTGCAAGCGCTGGCTCCTCACACAGAAGTCCATTTCTTCTTTCTGAATCCTTGTCAGGAATACTGGGGAGACATTCTCTCTCGCAAGCAGCGCGCGAAACTGTCGCGGCGACGAGGAAAGACGCCCGATCCCTGGGATCAATTGGAATTGGGGCTCTCTGCGGAGCCTGATTTCGAGAATGAATTGCTCGCTTACTTTGGCAAGATGGGGCGAGATTTCTTCGATCTCCTCGTGGATTTGGATCATGTGGAGCAGCATGAGGACTTTCGCTTGCCTACTGGCAGGAGCGCCCTTGCTGGGGTGCAGCATGACATCCTAGCACTGCAAGAAGGGCAAGGGGAATGGGATCATGCGGAGGAGGCAATTTGTCCTAGCATTCAGGTCCACAGTTGTCACAGTGCCATGCGGGAAGTGGAGGTTCTCAATGACGTCCTGCTAGACCTTTTCGAACGGCATGAGGGGTTGACGCCGAGAGATGTGATCGTGATGGCTCCTCGAATCGAGGACTACAGTTCCAAGATTCACGCCGTCTTCGGTCGAGCGCGATCGGATGAGCGGTATCTCCCTTACGATATCGCTGATCGCACGCCGCGCTTGTCCCATACCTTGGGGAGCGCCTTTCTCCGGTTGCTCGCCTTGCCAGAAACACGTTGGGAGGCGAGTGAGATCTTTGGGATCCTGGAGAGTGTCCCCGTGATGCGGTGCTTTGGCATCACGGAAACGGGGTTGGACCGTCTGCGCCATTGGGTGGCGGCGAGCGGCGCCCGTTGGGCACCTGACGGGGACGCGAAGGAGGCATGGGACTTGCCTGCGACACATGAGAACACCTGGGCATTTGGGATCGAACGGTTATTGTTAGGCTATGCCATGCCTGGTCGGGAGGCACAGGTGTTTCATGGGGTCCTGCCCTATGATCACGTTGAAGGAGGGGACGTGGAGATCTTAAGCGCCTTTCTGCGTTTCTGGGATCAGTTAGGCGAGTGGAGACGGTTGCTCGCCAATGAACATCCCGCTGCGCGATGGGCGGCCTTGGGACGTCATCTCGTCCGAGAATTCTTCATTGATGACCCTGCTTATGAGCGTGAGTTGAATTTCCTCTACGATCTCTTTGATGCTTTTGAGGAGGTGACGAATCAGGCTGGATTGCAAATGCCGCTCACGCGGGCGGTCTTCCAAGCCTATGTCGAGCAGCGTCTTGATGAGTCGCGGAGCGCGGGCGGATTCTTCACGGGTGGAGTGACCTTCTGCAATCTGCTCCCCATGCGGAGCATTCCCTTTCGCGTGGTGGTGTTGTTAGGCATGGGAGCGCGCGACTTTCCTCGGCCAGAGCACCAGTTCACCTTCGATCTCATGCGAGAAACGCCCATGCGAGGAGATCGAAGCCGCAAGCACGAAGACCGCTACATGTTCTTGGAGGCGTTGTTAGCCGCGCGGGATCATTTCATCGTGCTCTATACGGGACAAAGCATGAAGGACAACAGTGAGATGTCCCCCAGCGTCTTTGTCACGCAGCTACGTGACTACATGGAGCGCGTCTTTCAATGGCCCGAAGAGCGCTACGGAAGAGCACATCGGCTCCAGCCGTTTAGTGCCGCCTATTTCGATCCTGATAGTGGGTTTCGCACCTTTGCAAGGGAGTATTTGGACGCTCCGCGTGAAATGCCGTTGGCAGATCCGGTCTCGGTGGATGATGTGGAAATGGGGAGGGAGAAGAAAGTCGTGACCGTGGATGACCTTCGACGATTCTTACAGCACCCGGTGGCGGCATTCTTCCAGCATCAGTTCGGTCTCCGCAAACCGAGAGAAGCGCTCGAAACCTTGGATGTGGAACCGATGGGTCTGAATGCGTTGGAACAATGGCAGTTGGATCAATGGATCCTGCAATTGGTTGAGCAGGGCCTGTCCAATGCCGCTATCGGGGAAGTCCTGCGCGGCTCTGGGCGCTTGCCTCACGGGGCTCACGGAGAGAGTGAATTAGCGCAACTGCTAGCGAGAGTGACGACGTTTCGGGAACACATGAATACCTTCCTGGGAGGGCCCCCAGAAGACCCCGTCCCGGTGGATCTGGAGGTGGGTGACTGGCGTGTGGTCGGGCAGTTGTCGGGCATTTATGCAGGGGGACTGCGGCGCGTGCGCTTTGGACGGGTGCGGCCTCAGGATCAGTACGCGCTCTGGGTGGATCATCTCATCGCGCAGAGCCTATCCACGATCCCCAACCAACCCAGTGCCCTTCTTGGTCGCGGTCCCAAGGTGGTGCCTTTGCAAGAGTTTGCCACCTCTCATGCAGCTCTGCACGAGTTGCGCCGCTTGGTGGAATGGCGTGCTCGGGGATTGGAGCGACCTCTCCCTCTCTTTCCTAAGGCCTCAATGACCTATGCGGTGGAGCAGCGGAAACGGCGTCGCCCCTACGAATGCCGGCGTAAAGCCGAAGACGTGTGGAAAGGACGGCAACAAATGGATGCTGAGAAGGATGATTACTATCACCACCTTGCGTTTGGTCAGATTGAGAGGCCCTTGGATCGTGAGTTTGAAGAACTGAGTGAGAAACTGGTGCGGCCCATTCTGGACGCTCAACCCCGAAGCGCATCGGTCTAGCAGGTGATGATGAAAGCGTTCCATGCCATCACTTGCCCTTTGGAAGGCTGTGTCTTTATCGAAGCCAGCGCGGGTACGGGGAAGACTCACAGTATCACCAGCTTGGTGCTGCGTCTGATCCTGGAAAAGGGTCAGGATGTGGCAAGTTGTCTTCTCGTGACCTATACCAATGCGGCCACGGATGAGCTTCGGAAGAAGACACGGGAACGCTTGAAGCAGGCCTTGCGGCAAGTCGAGGGACGCCTGGGGGAAGAGGAAACGCCTGATTTGTTGATCTGTGAGATGCTGGAGGCGGATCGGATCGATCCGGCGAGCGCAGCTGTCCAGATTCGGCAAGCATTGCTCAATATCGACGAGCTCGCCGTCTTGACGATCCATAGTTTCTGCCAACGCATTCTGCGTGACCGAGCCTTCGAGAGTGGCCAATTGTTCGACACAGAGTTAGAGCCTGATGAGGCCAGCATGATTCAGGAAGCAGTGTGGGATTTCTGGAGAATCCTCATTCCGCGTCAGGAGGAGAGCTTCTTCACCTACCTACGGCTGCAACGTCGTGGCTTAAAGGATTTGTTAGCCTTGGCCAAGACGGCTGTGTCGCGAGCGGATGCGGCTGTCTTGCCGCGGGCGGCGGAAATCGCGGTTTCTCCCTTGGAAGAAGCGTTAGAGCAAGCTTTGGAGGTCCTGCGGCGTTGCTTGGAAACCTCTCGTGAAGAGGTGGAGGCGCAGCTCACCAGTGGTGCCGTCAATCCACGGATCTATCAGGGCGCTCGGATCCGCAACTGGCTCACAGAATTGCGCGATTGGTCGAGACAATCACGGCCGCTGCCCTCGGGATGCGACACGCTGGTGCGATTCACCAATGCGACCTTGGAGGAGGCCTCCATGGATGGGCACGAGCGCGTGTCCCACGAGTTCTATGATCTTTGTGATCGCGTGCAGGAACTGGGGAGTCAATTGGAGGCTTTGCTAGACGAGCGTTGGATCCAGATCAAACGTGATCTCTTGGTCTACTTGCGTCAGCGGCTACCCGAAAGGAAACGAGAGGTCAATCGATTTGCCTACGAGGATCTCCTCGTCAATGCCCTGCGAGCGTTGCGCGAGCCTGATAGCGGCTTATCGGAAGCCCTTTCTCTGCAGTATCCAACCATCTTGATCGATGAATTTCAGGATACGGACCCAACACAGTATGCGATCTTTCATCAGATTCATGAGTGTGCTTCCCATCAATTACTCTGTCTCATTGGTGATCCGAAGCAGGCCATCTATGCCTTTAGGGGCGGCGACATCTTCACTTACACGCATGCGCGTGACGCGGCTGACGAAATCCTGACATTGACAGAGAATTGGCGTTCTTCCGATGCTCTCATCCACGCGGTGAACGCGGTTTATGCGCACGCCCCGCGCCCTTTCTGGACGGAGGCGATCCACTACTATCCAGTCACTCCGGCGAGCATCAGCGCGGAGGCGCGGCAGCGGACATTGGTGGGCGATCCCATGGCGCCAATGCAGATTTGGCAGATCGGAGCAGAGTATTCGGCCTATCAAACAGACCAGACGTGTTTGGAGGCTACCTGCCAGGAGATCGCGCGCCTGATTCGCTTGGGGCAGGAGGGCGAACTCGAAGCCAACGGTCGCTCCCTGGTTCCCTCTGATATTGCCATCCTTATTCGGAGCCACTATCAGGCGGGAGCTCTTCAGCGTCGTCTGCAAGAGGTTGGCGTGCGTTCGGTAAGCTATGACCGGCAACATGTCTTTCTCTCCCATGAGGCAGCCGACTTCGAGATCTTTCTTCATGTGTTAGCGAGCCCACGAGATGAGAATCTGCTCAAGGCGTTCCTTCTCAGTGATCTCATGGGCTATCAGCGGCATGATCTGCGGGCTCTTCTCGCTGACGAAGGGCGATGGGGAGCGCTGTTAGAGACGATGGCTGCGTATCGGCAGCAGTGGAAGATGGAGGGCTTTGTCGTGATGTTCCGCCGCTTCTTGCGTGAGGAGCGGTTGGCACGGCGTTTGTTAGGATTGAGCAATGGGGAACGTCGCCTCACCAATGTCCTTCATCTTGCGGAGCTCACAGAGGAGACCCAGGCCGCCGGGAAGCTGAGCATGCATGCAACGTTGCAATGGTACACGTCGCAACGACGCGCCACACTTTCGGAAGAGAAGGAGCTACGCTTGGAAAGCGATGACGACCGCGTGCGGATCCTCACGATTCATCGCAGCAAAGGCTTGGAGTTTCCTATCGTCTTCATGCCCTTCGCTTGGGCGGGAAGAACAACGGCTCGGCAGGCTGATCACGTGGCCTTCCACCGCAAGGATGATGAGATGATGATGCGCTTTATTGATGTGGGATCCGCCGACTTTGAGCAACATCGGGATTTAGCCTGGGAAGAGGATGCGGCAGAGGAGCTGCGCATGCTGTATGTGGCCCTCACGCGTGCGCAGCACCGCGTCTACCTCCTCTGTGTTCCCGAATCGCCAAAGTACAAGACATCGAGCCTAGCCTATCTCTGGCATCATCGCGACCGCGACACCGAAGGGACTCTGGCGCAGGTGCATGATCGCTTCTCGCGCTTGGCGGTGGGGCGTTTCCGCGAGGATTATGCTAAGCTCGTGGGGCATGGGGAAGGGACCATTGCCTTCCGCACCTGGGACGGCCGAGGGGGAGAAGGCGTGGTGGTGGAATCGGAAACTCCTGTCCAGGAAGGGCGACGTTTCCGCGGTGAGATTCCGAAGCACTGGGGCATCACGAGTTACTCGGGATTGGCGGGACATGGGGAAACGTTAGAATTGCCAGATCGCGATACGACCGAACCCTTTCCTGTCCCTCGAGTCTCGCCCTCGCAGCTCTCAGGCATGGCGGCTCTCCCGCGCGGTACGCGCACGGGAAACATGCTGCATCTTCTCTACGAAAACCTGCGTTTTGATGCGGATCACACACAAATTCGGGACGAGGCGCAGGCGCAACTGACGGCCCACGGGCTTGCGCTCGATGATTGGCTGTCCGTGGTGACGGATCATACGGCGGCATTCTTTCGCTGTGATTTGGGTGGCTTTCGACTGGTGGATGTCGATCCAGCGCGTCGACTGAACGAGTTGGCCTTTCACTTTCCCATAGGGCTCCTCACTGCCGCTCGTTTGGAAGCGGCTTTCGCACAATGGGACCTGTTAGCGCAGCCGAATCCGTTCGAATTCCATCCGGTTGAGGGCTATCTCAAAGGATTCATCGATCTTGTCTTCTGCCACCAGGGTAAATACTACGTGGCAGACTACAAATCGAATTTCCTTGGCCCGGAGGTGGAGGACTATCATTCCGATCGTTTGCCGATGGTGATGCAAGACGCGAATTACGTGCTCCAATACCATCTCTACGTGGTCGCGTTGCATCGGTATCTGAGTTATCGATTGGGCGATTCCTACGATTATGAACGTGACTTTGGGGGCGTCTTCTATCTCTTTGTGAGGGGGATGGATTTGGAGAAGAGCCCTCAGCATGGAGTCTACGTTGATCGACCCAGGAGAGAGGTGGTTACTGCCCTGTCAGCGACATTGTCAGGACAAAAGGAGGATCTCAATGGGTGATGTCCCAGAACTTTCGCGTTTGTTAGCGGTTGGCGTCCTTAGTGAGGTGGATGTGCATTTGGTCCGCATGATCGAACGCCTATGTGGAGAGTTGACACCGGAGGTGGCCCTTGCACTTGCCTTGGCGAGCCAATGGCCGCAGCGTGGGCATGTGTGTGTGGATGTGCGAGCGCTCGCACCAGACGATCTCTGGGATCAGCAGGAGGCGCCGTCATGGCTGGGCGAGGTACGCTTGCCGCCGCCTGCGGAATGGGTGTCTCAGTTAGAAGATTGTCAGGCGGTGGGGAGCCCGGAAGTACATGCCCCCTTCGTCTTGTGGCAGGGGCGCTGGCTCTACCTTAGGCGCTACTGGGAGTATGAGTCGACCTTGGAGGTGCGTCTTCGGCGATGGGTGGAAGAGGGTGACGTGGGCCATGATCGCGAGCGGGTTCAAGCATCGGCTCAGCGGCTCTTTGGGCGCCCATTGGACGACAGCGATGATCAGGAGCGCGCCATTCGCATGGCCACGCAACATGCATGCGCTATCCTCACGGGAGGACCGGGAACGGGTAAGACGACGACGGTGGTTCGCATGCTCGCGTTGTTGCTCGATCTAGAACCCGATTTGGACATCTGTCTCGCTGCCCCGACTGGGAAGGCCGCCCTCCGTCTTCAGGAATCGATCCAACAGGGCTGCCAGGCATTTGAGTTTGATGACGCACTGGTGGCGAAACTGCCAGAGCAGGCGCAAACCTTGCATCGTTTGTTAGGGTATCAACGCCATCTCACAACCTTTAGACATGATGAAGCGAACCCCTTGCCTTATGGGCTCGTCGTCGTGGATGAAGCGAGTATGATGGACTTGGGGTTGGCGGCAAAGTTGCTAGGTGCATTGGGCCCTGGAACGCGGTTGATTCTGGTAGGCGACCGCGAACAGCTTCCATCCGTGGATGCCGGGGCCGTCTTCAGTGGGCTCTGCGCCGACGCGTGCCCGCTCCCCAAGGTCGAGTTGACTCGCAACTATCGCTTTTCTCAAACGGCAGGCATTGGTGCCCTCGCAGGGGCCATTCGGGCGGGTGCTGTCGATCAGGCTTGTCTTGTCCTCAATGATGCGGCCGATGAAAGCTGTCGCCTGGAGCCGTTGCCCTCGTTGAATCACCTGCGTGAAGCGATCTGGGACGTGTGTGAGGCGTATCTGCGTTCGCTTGCCAAAGTGATGACGCCTGGGGAAGCGTTTGCCCTGTGGGAGCACCAGCGCATTCTCTGCGCGCATCGGGTAGGCCCTTACGGCTCAGAGAATGTCAACGATCTGGTGCACGATTTGTTAGGCAGCCGACTCCAAATGCCTCGTTCGCAACGGTGGTACCCAGGGCGACCGATCCTCATCACCGAGAATGATTATGCGGTAGAGCTCTTCAATGGCGACACGGGAATCGTCCTCCCCTGGCAGGGGAAACTTCATGTGTTCTTTCGCTCGGCTAATGAGGCGGGGTATCGGCATGTGCCCCCGGCGCGTCTGCCAGCGCACGAGTCTGCCTACGCCATGACCGTGCATAAGAGTCAGGGGAGTGAGTTTGATCACGTCCTCCTCATGCTAACAGATCAACCATCGCGATTGCTGACGCGCGAGCTATTGTACACGGGGATCACGCGGGCACGCGAGTCTGTGCGGCTTTGGGGGGCGGAAGACGTGGTTCGTCAAGGAATGGCCCAACCGCTCGCCCGCGTTTCTGGGTTAGAAGCGCGTTTCGAATCCTGGGAGGACTGTCCATGAAGGTGATCCATACGGCAGATTGGCATCTGGGACAGCGCTTGGCTGGATATGATCGTGCCGAGGAACATGCCTTGTTCTTGAAGTGGCTTCTCAAAACTATTCGCGAAGAGGATGTCGATCTACTCATCGTGGCGGGTGATGTCTTTGATAGTGCCCACCCTTCGCAGGCCACCATGCATCTCTACTATGATTTCCTGCGAGATCTTTCGGCGTTGGAACGCTGCGGTGCCGTCATCGTCGGAGGGAATCACGATTCACCGGCACACTTGAATGCGCCCAGTGGTTTACTGAAACGTTTCCAAATCCACGTCGTGGGGTGTCCATCGGAGGAACGTGAAGAGGATCTGATCAAGATCACCCCGGGGCTGAACTTGCTCGATTCCGTGTGTGTCTGTGCGGTGCCCTATCTTCGTGATCGTGATGTCTTGCGAGTCGTGGCGGGAGAGGCGACCGGGCAGCGTGAAGAGCGATTGCGAGATGGAATCTATCACTATTACCATCACATGCGTGAGTGTGCGCAGAGTCATCGTGACCGCGAGGTGCCCATCATCGCCACCGGACACCTCACCATGCATGCGAGTCGTGATCGCCATGAGCAAAGTGAGCTCCAGATCGGAACGCTTGGCGCCTTGGAGGAAGCACGCTTCCCTCAGGACTTCGATTACGTGGCGCTGGGGCACTTGCATGAACCCCATGCAGTTGGCGGACGGGTCTGGATGCGTTACGCGGGCTCGCCCTTTCCGATGAGTTTCAGTGAGAGCACTCAGGAGAAATCAGTGGTCTTGTTAGCCTTTGGAGAAGGCCAGTTACAATCGGTCGAGACCTTACCCATCCCGCGCTTTCGCAGACTGCATCGCTTTGGGGGCACACTCAGCGATTTGCAGCGCTGGGTCCGCAAAGGCATGCCAGCGGGTGGTGAACCACTGCAACCATGGCTGGAAGTACATTTGACCGATGACGGGGTTTCGGAATTACCTGAGAAGGTGATGGACCTTCTTCGGGATGAGCCAGTGGAGATTCTCAAGATCCTCACGAAGCCCGCGGAAACGGGGGCGAAAGTATGGGGAACGGCTGGCGAGGCATCGTTGCAGGAGTATCGGCCTGCAGAAGTCTTTCTGGAACGTTGCAAAGCAGCAGAGATGGATCCTGAGGATGAGATGACGTCGCAATGTCAGGAGATCTTCGCCGAATTGCTAGCCTTGCATGAAGCACGTGAGCTGGAACTCGCGGAGTAGCGTAAGAAGCAATGCGTATCATTGACCTCCAGTTTCGTAATCTGAACTCCCTACAGGGCGATCATCGTATCGCTTTTGATGAGGAGCCCTTGCGGGATGCGGGGATCTTTGCCATCACCGGCCCCACGGGTGCCGGGAAGACGACGATCTTGGATGCGATCACGCTCGCTCTCTACGGGCGCGCCGCGCGCTATGAACGGGCGGTCCCTTCGGAAACGATGTCGCGGCACACCGGCGATTGCTACGCGGAGGTTCACTTCGCAAGCAGAGGACGACGCTATGGCGCCCGCTGGGAATTGCGCCGGGCACGAGGACAGCCAGAGGGAACCTTGCAGAGTCCTAAGCGATTCATCTACGACCTGGCGAACAAAGAAACCATTGTCGATAAGGTCAAGGATGTCGATGCGTGGGTGGCGAAACACACAGGACTCGATTACCAGCGATTCCTGCGATCGGTGCTACTCGCGCAGGGCGATTTCACGGCCTTTCTCAAGGCGACAGATAAAGAACGTGGGCAATTGTTAGAAAAGCTCACGGGGATGGAGATCTATGCGGAGCTTTCGCAGTTAGCGCACGAAGTCACGCGAGAGAAGCGTCAGGCCTTGGAGCAACTCAAGGCGAGGACGGAGAGTGTGTCCTTGTTGCCCGAGGCGGAGCGGCAGCAGGTGGGCGAACGCGCGGAGGCCTTGAAGAAGAAGCTTCAGGGAGAGCAAGATGCCTTGGATCAGAAACGGCAGTTGAGACAATGCTTGGAAACATGGGGTAGCCTGGAGCGTCGCGAACGGCAACTCCGTCAGGCGAGCGACGAGCTGAAGCGCGCTCTTGAAGAGAGTCAGGCATGGCGATCACGATTGGCGAAACATCGGGAGGTGGATGCCTATGCCGAAAGCATTCTCGCCTGGCGCGAGTGGCGTCAACGTCAGGATGAGAATCGTCGTGAGCTAACACCCTTGCGGGAGAGGGCGTCAGCTTTGAATGAGTTGCGGCAGCAGTCTGAGCGTGCTTGGAAAGCCGCGCAGGAAACCCAGAAGAAGGCGGAAGGAGTGATGGATGCCCTGGGGAAACTCATTGAGCAGGTGGCACCCTTGGATCGCGAGATTCAATGGCGCGTAGAACAAGTGACGGCGTTGCAGAAAGAACGCACGACTCAAGAATCCAGCTTGAAGGAACTCGCGGAAGCCCAAGGGCGCGAAACGCAGCGGATGCAAGGCGTCGTCAGAGAGATCGGGAAATTGACGGAATGGCTGCAGGCGCATGAGGCGGACGGGCGCTTCGCCGAAGCGCTACCCGAATGGCAGCGGCAGGCGGATGCCCTTCGCCAGATCGAAGGGCAACTAGCAGAACTCGCAACGCGGCAAGCACATCGGCAGAAGCGGATGGCGCAGCAAGCGGCCGAACGTCGAGAACTGGAAGGGGCCCAACAGCGCATGCAGGCAGTGCTTGAGCAGCAGTCGAAGGCTATTTCCAAAGGCGAAGAGGAAGAGGGGCGTTTGTTAGAAGGGCGAACGCTTGCAGAACTCGAACTGTCTCAGCGTCGGCTGCAAGAGAAGCGTGTTCGCTATAGCGCCATCCTCACAAAGAGTCAGCGTCATGCGCAAGTGAAAGAGCGTTTGGCAGCGGCACGGAGACGCCTGGCGTCCGATGAGAAGGCATTGGCAGCCGCGCGAGAAGCCTTGAAGGAGGGTGAGTCGGCGATTGCCAAGGCAGAGCAGTCGTGCGTCGTGCGTCGCAAGTTGGTGCAACGGGGGCAAGAGATCCGTGCCTTGCGCGAGGCGCTGGCGGATGGAGAAGCTTGTGCAGTGTGTGGCTCGCATGAGCATCCGTGGAAGGAACGAGAGGAAGCCGTGGACGAGGTGCGGGACCTGGCAGAGAAAGAGGCCGCCCTGGACGCATTGAAGAAAGGGCAAGAGGGTGCTCGAACGGAGGAGGTGCGGCTGCTTTCGCGCTTGGAGCATCTCCGGTTGCAATGTGAGGAGGAGACGCAGGAACTGGAGGAGTTAGAGGAGGAAATTTGGAAGTTGCAGAGAGACGAGAAGGTGTCGTGGGAGGGCGTGGATGTGAAGCAAGTGGAAGAGGCTCTCGCAGAATCGCAGAAGCGCCAGATCGCGGAGGATCAGCGGTTGCTGGGAATCCGGCAGATCCATCAGCAAATGACAGAGGCGCGCCGTCAGCGCGATCGCTTGAAAGGGGAGTATCAGCAAGTGGGGCAACGGTTGGCGAAAGTGGAAGGGCAGGCGCAAGAATGGAAAGCTCAGGAGGGGACCGAGGCGGATCAAGGGGAGCGTTTGCGGGCACAACGGAAGGAGTGCCGCGATGCGATTTGCAGCCAATGGCCGACGGTGGATCGCGATGTCGATGAGCTGGCAGCGGTCGAACGCGCCCTGGATGCTCTACGAAAGCGCTCGCAGACCCACGCGAGAAACATGGAAGCCTTGCGTTTGGCGAAAGAGCAAGAGGCTCAGGGGCGCAGCCGCATCGAGGGTTTGAAAGCGCAGCGGACACAGCTCCAACAGGTCAGCGCAACGGTGCGGCAGCGATTGGAGTCGGAGCAAGCGGCTCAGGAATCCCTTCGTCGCCAACGGCAGACGCTGGCCGGGACGCGTTTGTTAGAGAAGGAGCGCGTCGAGGGAGAGCGTTCACTGAAGGCGGCGCGTGAGCAGGCGTCCGCGTGCGATGAGCAGTGGCGACAATGTCAGCGCGACTGGGAGCATGCGCAAACCTTGATCAAGAAAGGGGAGGAAGAAGAGGCATCCTTGCGTCAAAGGGGTGTTGCCTTAGAGGGAGCGTTGACGGCAGGTGCCGCGCAATTGTCCTTGCCTTCCATCGATGCGCTGATTGCTCTGCATCTTCCGAATGAAGAAGCCAAGGCACTCACCATGCGAGAACGCGCCTTTGAGGAGAGGCAACTGCGGTTGGCCACCGAGCGCGAACAGTATCAGCGGGATGTGGACGAGACCCGTGCGCTTTATAGCAAGCTTGCACCGGAAGGGCCAGGCATCGGCGAGGTGGATCTGGTTGAGTGGACAAAGACCTTTCGAGAATGTGAGGAAGCGTTAGAGGGATCGAAACGTCAGCTCTGGGAATGGGAACGCCTCCTCAAGGAAGATGCCGAACGCCGAGAGGGGCTCGCCAAGAGTTTGATCGAGCAGACCAAGGCCGAGCAAGCGCTGGTAGCCTGGACCAAGGTCGATGATCTGATTGGTTCGGCGGACGGCTCACGGTTCTCGCGCTTTGCGCAGAGCCTGACATTGAAGCGACTCGTCGATTTCTCCAATGGCCATCTACAAAAGCTCACCGACCGTTACCGGATTCAGACGCTGCCCGACAAGGAGCTCGAGATCGAGGTCATCGATCGCTACCAGGCGAATGCGATCCGGAGCATGCAGAGTCTTTCCGGGGGCGAAAGTTTCCTGGTGAGTCTTTCGCTGGCCCTAGGATTAGCGGAATTGGCGGGAAGTCGTGGACGCATTGAATCGCTCTTTATTGATGAAGGCTTTGGAACACTCGATGCCGATAGCTTGGAGATTGCCATTCGCGCTTTGGAAAGCCTGCGGGCTCAGAACAAGACGATTGGCGTCATTTCTCACACGGAACTGTTGAAGGAGCGTATCAGTTGCCAGATTCAGGTGGAGCGAGGTCATGGAGGGGTCAGTAGTCTGAAGATCGTCCATCGTTGACAGCTAGGGAGTTGACGCGGAGGGCTTCCGCAGGTCCATTAGGTAGGTTCGGCCCATCCACCTTCATGCTTGCGACCATCATTCTCCTCGTCATCCTCGGGATCCTCGCCATCGGCTTGGAGTTCTTCCTGCCAGGGGGCATTTTAGGCGTGGTGGGCGTCGCCGCGATCGCGGGAGCTGTCGTTCTTTGCTTTACCGAATACGGAGGCGGCGCCGGACTTGTGGCCACTGCCGTGGCCGTGCTCTTCATCGTGGGAGCGCTCTCATTCTGGCTGAAATACTTCGACAAGGTAGGCCCCGGAAAGGACCTCATGCTGAACGCGCAAGTGACCAAGGACGAAGCGCTCGACCAATACACTTCCTTCATCGATCAAGAGGGTGTCACGCAGACGGCTCTCCGGCCCGCGGGTAAAGCGCAGATCAGCGGTCAACGCCTTGACGTGGTGGCTGAATCCGGAATGATCGACCCCGGCGAGGCCGTCCGTGTGGTGAAAGTGGAAGGTTCGCGGATCGTTGTGCGACGAGTCCCGGCTACACCCGCCGTCGCTTAAGAAAGATTGCCAATACTCAGACTCTAACACCTCTTACGAAACTCATGTTACCATCCTCCCTTTACATTCTGGCAGCCGAGCCCTGGCAATATGCGCTCTTCGGGATCGTGGGCCTCATCGCCCTCGTCGCCATCATCATTCTTCTCAAATTCTTCAATATCTGGCTGCGCGCGAAGGTGGCCAACGCGCCGGTGAGCATGGCTCAACTCATCGCTATGTGGCTGCGCCGTGTCCCCGTGGCTCTGATCGTCGATAGCCGCATCACCGCGGTGAAAGCGGGATTGGATGAGATTTCTACGGATACTTTGGAAGCCCATTACCTCGCAGGGGGTGATGTCACCCAGGTAGTGCTCGCCATGATCGCGGCTGATAAAGCGGGGATCAAGATGCCGATCGAGCGGGCTCAGGCGATCGACCTCGCGGTGAAAGGCACGAGCAAGACCGTCTTGGAAGCCGTGCGCACGAGCATCAACCCAAAGGTGATTGATTGTCCGAGCAGCTCGTCGGCCAAGGACAAGATCGATGCGGTGGCGCGTGATGGGATTTCTGTCAGGGCGCGGGCTCGAGTGACGGTGCGAACGAATCTTGATCGCTTCGTCGGGGGTGCAACGGAGGAAACCATCGTCGCCCGCGTCGGGGAAGGCATCGTCACCTCGATTGGTTCGGCACCCTCCTACAAGGATGTGCTTGAGAATCCTGACAATATTTCAAAGCTCGTGCTTGAGAAGGGTGTGGATGCGTCGACCGCATTTGAGATTCTTTCCATCGATATTGCCGATGTTGATCTGGGGGACAATGTGGGGGCGAAGTTGCAGGCCGAGCAGGCCGAAGCCGATAAGCAGATCGCTCAGGCGAAGGCTGAAGTGCGGCGCGCCGCGGCGGTTGCCCTTGAGCAGGAAATGGCCGCACGCACGCAGGAGATGCGAGCCAAGGTCGTGGAAGCGGAAGCGCAAGTGCCGCTGGCCATGGCAGACGCTTTTCGCAATGGCAACCTGGGGGTGATGGACTTTGCGAGGTATAAGAATCTCACGGCCGATACGGATATGCGTGATTCCATCGCTAAAGAGGGCCAGCAAGACTAACAGAACGCACCAGCTGTCATGGATTTCCCTTCAGAGTCGCTCTTCATCATCATCTTTCTTCTCATCAGCTTCCTCAGCTGGGTGAGTGAGAATGTGAAGAAAGCGCGGATGAAGGGACGACAGCGGCGTCCACAGCAATCCCAATACGAGGGAGAGCCAACGGCGCAAGCGCCCTCGCGCGAGCCAACGTCCTCCCAGGAGGGCTCGGCCACCATGCGAGAGATCCTTGAATCTCTCGGCATCCCCACGCAGGTGCCTCAACCGGTAGACGAGCCACCGCCCTTGCCGGAAGTGCGCTACGAGCCCAGAGAGGCGATCGAGCCTGTGGTCGAATCCGTCGAAGAGACGCTTTCGGCAGAGGAGAAAGCAGCGCTGGCACGCCTTCAGGCGAAAGACCAGCGCGATGGGAACTATGCCATCGCCGAGCACGTCGCGGGCCATCCTACCCAGCGGGCCAGGCAATTACTGAGGCACCCCAACGTCCAAGCGGCCTTTGTTCTCAAGGAGATCCTTGATCGGCCCAAGTGCTTCGATTAGAAGTCACCGCAAGGAACGGGTGGTGCCATCGCGAGGGGAGAGCAGGGTAGCGTCATATGAGTGACTATGCCCGCATTGCTAGAGTAATTCGCTACCTTGACGAGCATCGTGAGCCCACGCGCCTGTGCCTCGATGAAATGGCTGCCTTGGTGGGACTGAGTCCCTTTCACTTTCACCGCGTCTTCAAACGCTGGGCAGCGGTGACGCCCAAGGCGTTCGTTCAATGTCTTGCCCACGCAGAAGCCAAGCGGGCCTTGGCCGACGGGGCATCCGTGCTTGAAGCCGCTCTTGAGGCAGGCCTTTCCGGACCTTCGCGACTGCACGATCTTTGTCTCAAGATCGAGGCTGCCACGCCAGGCGAGTGCAAGGCCGCTGGCGAGGGAATGACGATGACTTACGGATTCGGGCAGACGCTGTTTGGGGAGATGTTAGTAATCGCGTCGCCGCGCGGACTCACCCGCCTCGCCTTTGTGAGCGACTCTCAGGAAGCTGCCCTCGCAGAATGCCAGCATAGTTGGCCGAAGGCTGCCTATCAAGAAGACACGGACTGTGCTCGGACATGGCTTGAGCGCCTCTTTGATCGATCCGTTCAGAATCCTTCCAGGAATCTGGAGAACATCTCGACCTTTGTCAGGGGCACACGATTTCAGATCAACGTCTGGCAAGCGTTGCTCACGATCCCGGAGGGAAGCTTGGCTGCCTATGGCCAGTTGGCGCGTTTCGTGGGCCATCCTGGCGCCGCTCGAGCCGTGGGCTCGGCGATCGGTGCCAACCCGCTCGCTTACCTCATTCCCTGTCACCGTGTGATCCGTGAAACTGGAGTGGTAGGCGACTACCGCTGGGGGCACGGTCGCAAACGGGCTCTCCTGGCATGGGAGCGCGCCCTGAGGAGCGCACGTTCTTCTTGATGATCCGGCTGCGGATTCGATACACTTTCAGCCGGTGAGATGGCCCAAGTTGAATCGATGATGATCCTGTGATGAAGACGTTCCTAGCACTGTCAGTAGGTGCCAATCTTCTCTTGGCTTGGATGTTATTGGTGTACTGGTTCAGCGAGAATGTATGTTTTGGCGGATGAGTTTAAGTGACTCTGGTCGTCGCTCTAGGTTCGGTTCAAGCCGCTGGCGCGGCAGGTAAGTTTGGAGGCATGGCAGGCTCCTCTAAGG
>JAUIAH010000055.1 GCA_030425385.1 Verrucomicrobiia bacterium
AGAACGAAGATTTACAATGCATGGCTACAAATTGAAAGAATTAGAATGATGATAGCAGGGTGAATAGCCTTATTCTAAAGGCTCTGGTGGCTCATTGATGCGAATTTGCAGGGGGTAAAATCCGTTTTGAGCCCGCAGTGACGTTCGAAAAGCGGTAGAGGGCTACCGCACTCCAAATTCTCAGGCATCTGAAATCTCTCGTTGGAGCCAGGCTCTAGCGCTTGTCCACATGCGCTGCACGTACTCTCCGAGACTCCCAAGGCGTTGGCCGTTGCTAGAATGGTGAGGCCGGCGAAGTACCGAAGTTTGGCCACTTTGGCAAATTCAGGATTCTCTTCCTCCAACTACCCTAACGCTTCGTCGACCGCAAAAATCTCGTGATTGGGCACGCCAAAGGCCAGTTGAGACTCTTTGAAGGTGGTGCGATGGGCCTCGCCGCCGCGTTCAGTCGAGCACCGACCTTGAGAACTGGGTCATCGAAGTCGAGGACCTCGAAGGAACCGGCGAGACAGCAACGCACTTCTTTCTCCGCACCACTTCCGAAATCTACTAGCTATATCGCCGTTCGGCGTGTTAATGAAGACTTAATCGATCTATTATCACAGCGGGAATCCTCATGGAAGCAGATGTGGCCAGTTTGTATGGTTTCGGCGCTGCGGTGTTATCTTCACAGTCTCATTTATCTGAGGAGAATGACCTCCTTTTGTCGGCTTCAGTAAGAGTCTTTGGGCGGATGTTCCAGGGATATTTCGCCAATGCGGAGGCCGTCATGGATGATTGGCTTTCTTGCAGAGTGCCCGAATTTCCGAACCGTTCTCCAAGACCATCCAGATCTGGTCTACAAGAAACCACCCTGGTGGAAATTCCGATAGAATGGGTTAGGCAGAGGCGGCAGATGATCTCGCCTACGCCACTTCCACCTCCCTACGGCACGACCTTCACGGGCGTGCCGGGATGCACGGCGGCGTAGATCTTCTGAATCGCTGCGTGAGGCATGCGGATACAACCATTGGAGCGCGGGTAACGATGCACATACTTGCTGGCATGCAGACCGATGCCATCATTGGTCAACCGCATCCAGTAAGGCAACGCGGAACCCACATAACGATCGTACGATCCGCCATACTTGCGGCGATCTCCCCCAAAGACTTTGCGCCCATTCTTATAGAGGCTCCCAAAGATATTGGAGCGTTTGTCTTTGATCTTCTCTTTGATCGGAAATGTTCCGGTCGGTGTCCGCTTGCCCGCTTTGCCGGTGCAACATGGGGCGTCCACCGCAACCAATTGGTTCACTAACAGAAAGGTGCGCTGTTTCCCCAAGTCCACCGTGATGGCGGCATTCTCTTGCGTGGCTTGCGCTAGCAGGTCGCCGTTCTCATAGGCCTCCATCGTCTTGGGATAGTCCGCGCGGGCGGCAAATTCCTGATGCGCTTCCTCCGCTTTGGAAATGGAACGTTGGTTGGAATCCATCACCGTACAACTTGAGAGCATCCACGCGGCTAGGAGGAGGAGGAGGAAAGATAGGGAACGCATGCCTGATAGAACTCGCGTGGCGCTCGTTCGCAAGCACCGATTGTGCTGGGAATCAGCCTTGCGAGCGTGATAGATCCCGCCCATGGGATTGATCCTTTCTCTCGACCAGGGCACGACGAGTTCGCGTGCGATCCTCTTTGATCACTCAGGCACGGTTCGCGGGGTGGCTCAGGAGGAATTCACGCAGCATTTCCCTGAGCCTGGCCTAGTGGAGCACGACGCGAACGAGATCTGGGAGACACAGGTGCGGGTCGCCCGCCAAGTCCTCGAGGATACGGGAACCTCGCCCGCTACCGTCGTGGCGATCGGCATCACGAACCAGCGGGAAACCACTCTCCTCTGGGATCGAGCCACTGGGGAGCCCATCGCCCGGGCCATCGTGTGGCAAGACCGCCGGACGGCGTCATTCTGCCAGGATCTCAACGATCACGGCAAGGGCCCGTGGATCCAGGAACGGACCGGCCTCGTGATCGATGCCTATTTCTCTGGCTCAAAGATCCGCTGGCTCCTCGATCATATCCCGCGCGCCAGGGAACGCGCCGAGGCTGGAGACCTGTGCTTTGGCACCATCGATTCCTGGCTCATCTTCAAGCTCACTGGTGGACGCTGTCACGTGACGGATCCGAGCAATGCGAGCCGCACCCTTCTCTACAACATCAACACCTGCGCCTGGGACGACGACTTGTTAGACCTCTTTCAGATTCCCCAATCACTCTTACCAGAAGTCCGCTCTAGCAGTGAAGTCTATGGAGAAACGGATCTCAATCTCTTTGGCAGAGCCCTTCCCATTGCCGGAATCGGTGGTGATCAGCAAGCCGCTCTCTTTGGCCAAGCTTGCCACGCTCCCGGTCAAGCCAAGAACACCTACGGCACGGGCTGCTTCATGCTCATGCACACAGGAGGCGAACCCGTCCAATCCAAGAACCACCTCCTCACCACCATCGCCTGGAACGTCGGCGGCCAAACGGAGTATGCGTTAGAAGGGAGCGTCTTCGTTGCGGGGGCCGCTGTGCAGTGGCTGCGCGATCAGTTAGGCTTCGTCCAATCCGCCCCAGAGATCGAAGCCCTCGCCGCCGAGGTCGAGGACAATGGCGGCGTCTACCTGGTCCCTGCGTTTGCTGGATTGGGTGCCCCGCACTGGGACCCCTACGCACGTGGGGCTCTCGTGGGCATGACGCGAGGCTCCAATCGGGCGCACATCGCCAGGGCCACCCTGGAGAGCATCGCCTATCAAACGCACGACGTGCTCGCCGCAATGGAGGCTGATTCCGGCATCACCCTCACAGAATTGCGTGTCGACGGCGGCGCCTCCCTGAATGATCTCCTCATGCAGTTTCAGGCCGATTTGTTAGGCGTGCCTGTGGTTCGCCCAGCGGTTTCTGAAACCACCGCCCTCGGTGCCGCCTACCTCGCCGGCCTGGCTGTCGGGTATTGGAAACAACGTGAGGACATCGCCGCCAACTGGCAAGAAGCCAAGCGTTTCGAGCCCCAGATGCCGCAAGATGAACGGGATAAACTCCTGAGTGGCTGGCGCAAAGCCGTACAAGCAGCCAAAGGCTGGGCCGGGTGAGCCATTTCACTCTATCAGTGATAGAAGGTCCGATACCGTATCCTGAATCCCTTCCGTTTGATCCAAGGTCAAGAGCCTTCTGTAGAACGGACGATAGTCTTGAGGAATCACGGCAAGCTCCTCTCGAAACTGCGCGAGATAGAGTGCCTGTCTCCCTTCCACCATCGCCGCGAGCAAGCCACTCCCGAAGTCCGGCAGACGGGGGGTCGTCAGATAGACGCGGAGGAAGTCGTTATCCGTCATCATCAGTTCGCGCCAAAGGATCGAGTGTCCTGTCTCGTTGGCATGCGGATCAAATTCGGCAAGAGAGCGTCCCCGCCACGGTCCATTCTCGATAAATGCCTTCCATCCCATCAGCGGTTGTCGTCGAGGCGACCGGACCGTCACAGCTCCCCATTCCAATCCCAAAGAATGACCCCATTCACGGCAAGGATGATAAAGGAGCGGATGACAAGCGAGCGTTTTAAGAAGGTTGCGAAGCCCGCTCCCTTCTTTGTTCTGTGGATCGTTGACCGCTTCAGTTGCAACCGAATCGAGTGTCACTGTCGTCGCGTTCAATGAATAGGCTGCCCATTTCTTCAAGGCGTCCATGGCAGCCTGAGGACTTTTGTTCTCTGCTAGTATACTAAGATAATTCACCAGAAATCCAAATCGGCGCTTTAGCAAGAGATCCGTTGGTATTTCCGGCAGGCCCGATTCTTCCCATATCTCAAGGAAGATATCCCCATCCACTTGATAACTCGTTGCCTGGATCGCTTCGATTCCCCCCAGGCGCAAATCAGCCTCGTCGTCAAGCTTCGTCCAGACATGTCGGGAAGCCTTCCTTCGCAACTCCGGCAGGGCTCTTTCCGCAATCCACTTCCAATTGTCGCGCAGTATGGTGTCCGTGCGCAATTCTCGATAAATGGGGCCATAAACTTCCAGGCGGGAAGCCTCTGGGCGAGCAAGTAGCGAAACAGCGACCTCTGCTAGCTCCACCCCCTCTAAGAAACCATAGGTCACGCATCTGGCGAACGTGTCCTCAAAGTGATAGGGCTCAGCCAGCAAGAGCATGTGAGCCTCTCTTAGACGAGCTTGGAATCGCCTGAAGAGCGCCTTTGCCTCTTGGTTCCTAAGCCCTTCACCGCCTTCCACATCCCGCGACCGGATGAAGGGTGGAGACTCTTCGTAGGGAATATACTCGGGATAGAGACGATCATTGCGCGTGGGAGGAAACCCTATCCCATTCTCTTCCCATCCGTTCACCGGCATGGCCTCTGACACCGTTGCCAGCCAAGGGATGCGTTCGCCAGACGCCTGCAGTGTCCTCGCCCGATCGACAAGCGTTTCGAATCGCTGTTGCTTGATCTCAAAGGACTCTGTTTGAGTCAGCGCTTCTGCCAAGGCATCAGACAGGCGCAAGAAATCGAACGGATGGGTAGGCTCCGCATCCATCAATGCCCATAAATGCTCCGGCTCTCGCCTTAAGAGATAGTCATCGAGTAACGAGCGGAGCCGCCTCCGCTTAGGCTCCGCTGCGTGCGCTTGTTTCAATAATTGACCTTCACGCTCATGGTCACCCAGTGCTTTGGCCATTAGAGCAAGGCGAGCCTGCTCCCATGGGGACGTCGGGTCCACCTCAAGCAACCGTTTCAACAATTCCTCTTTTGTGAAGTTGACGTCCACCGGCCGCCCATGGCGTTCTCGCACAAGATCAGAAGCCGCTCTGGATTGCAATCTCACCCACTCGCGATAGATTCCTTCTTCACGATTTCGACTGGGACGGTCCTGGGATTGCCGCACCGGAATTCGTGCTTTGGCAACCGCGTAGCTCCTCCTGAGTTTCCTATTCTCTTTCTCACGCTGCTCACCCTCGGAACTCATGGGCGGCACCCAACCAACTTCTAACATTGCAGCCGCTTCGTCTTCGCCGAACTGTGCTAAGGCCACGCGTAGTGCCTCTAAAAGGACACCATTGCGAAATGGACGCACTTGTGCCAAACGCAAGGCAGCCGCCCGACCAGCATGGACGAAATCAGGCTCCTCTGGATGTTCCAATGCCATCGACACAAGCCCCATGTCCGCGAGTTGCAGTAATGCTGGGTCATCCGTAAGCGTCCGCGCCCGCACAAACGCAGCATGCCGGGCGTCCAACTTCTGTGGAAAGGACTCAATGAGTTTTGTGAAAATGAGGCACTCATCGGCTTGTGTAAGATCCGCGACACGTAGGCGAAAGAGCGTTTCCAAGGCGGCATCAGGAGTTTGTGGGTGAGAGCTAAAGAAAGAAACGCGCGTCAGGGGAGAGAAGCGAGGATAAAACCCTTCTACTATGGTCGATGCGTCAAGGTCCAAAATCAGTTGATTGAGATTCGCCAGCTTCGAAATCACGGCATTCGTTGGCGTGTTTAATGTGCGAATGAAGGCGTTAGGATTGAGATTGCGCCAACCTTCAACAGGATTCTGAAGCCGATCTAGAGAGAAAGCGATCGGAGGACTACTTGGTAACTGCTCTCGTTGTTTCCGTTGATAAAGAGTGTCCAATCGTCGACTCAAAAGATCCATCCGAGCGCATACCGCATAGAATCGGATAAAGAAGTTATCGTAGGCCTCAGCACTGGGGTGCCCCTCCCAGGCGCTCACCACTCCCGCAAGCTCGCCAAGCAGGTCCATGGGCATGTTCCTTCGATAGGAAATACTCACACTCTCCTCGAAGAGCCGTCCGAGAAGAGCCGGTGGTGGCTCGCTGATCTGTTGAAGCAATTGAGAGAATCGAGGTAACCTCTCATCAGGAGATTCCAGAATCGCCGACACGGAAGCATAAGCAACATACTGCGGGTCTGATTCCGCATAGGCATCCCACAATTGATTATAATAATTCGCCCCTTGGGGGTGAGGAATCAGTGGGAGAATGGACCGTTCATCAGGGAATCGCGCACAAAGGTCTTTGATGGAAGCCTGGCGTCGCCCCGCCTCAAACAGTATATCCAGGTCGTCAAAGTACAAGGAATCCAACAACGCTCGATGATAGCCGATCATCTCTGGCGGCGCTCCTTCAATCACGGTCGCCACGTGCGGTAAGAGGCGATGCCAAAGAGGAATTCTCGAGAGCTTGGACCACCAATTCCATTCACCGTATTGCACGAAATCCAAACTCTTAATCTGGCGTGCGGTGCGCGGCAGCATGAAATCTGAGCCTTGCCTTGGCCAGGGAATCTCCCCATCCGCCAGTTCCGCCTCGTTCTCTAGCAATTGACAGAACACCTCCAATGCTTCCGCAGATTGCCACGAATACTCGAGAGCGATGCCAAAGAGGCATGCCAGTTGGAGGTCATCGGGAGCCGCCATATGGTGGGGACGAAGAAAGGCGGCAACAGCAGGCCAATCATTTGATCGAGCGAGTGCCAATGCAGCCGAAAGCAGCGCAGAGGAAACGTCTACAGAACGCTGATCCGACTGCACGCTTATGGTGTATGCCAATGCTTCGTCATACCGGCTCAGATCCGCCAAGAGATTGATCAACAACACCTTGCTTTCACTCGATGGATCCGAGGCAACCGCTTTCCTCAAGAGAGTGAGCGCTGACTCCCAATTCCCCTGATCTTTCATCAGTCGAGCCTGCTCGTGAAGGACAGGGAGGGATAAGGAATCAACGTGTTCCGCCTTGGACAATGCCTCACGCCGCCCTTCTTCGTTTCCGGTCTGCTCATGGAATTCCGCTAGGGCGAGCCAAGCGCTTGCATCCACTGGCTCTCTTCGACATTCTCGCTCAAAGTCTTTCAGCAATCGGATCAAATCCCTTTGGCGGGCAATCCGAATCAATTCAGAAATCCGTTCGCGCTTCTCTGTCCAGGTGTTGCTATATTGATAGAGATGCCAATGCGTTTGGTAAACTTCCTCTGACCATCGCCACTCACCGTGGCGCTTGAACCACGCGGCTTCCGCGATCCACGGCTCGCGAGAGGATGGGGCAGCTTCTTTCCATTTCCCAAACCACAGGCGTACCTGCTCCCAATCATCTGCTTTTCGATAGGCCCTCACGATCCGGCGAATCATCGATACTCGATTCACTTCTGGAGACTCTAACAATGATATCCAAATGATGGCGGCTTCCTCCCAATCCTGATCGTGTTCCAAGAATCGCGCCTGTTGAGCACGGATCCATGCGGACTGAGGCGCTAAGCTAGTCAAAAGATGCCATGCTTCCTCGGATCGCCCATCGGCATTCAGTAAGACCGCCCGAACGCACAGTGCTTGTGGTGTCTTCTCAAGAGCTCGCTGCATGAGTTGGCGCTTAGCGCCGTTGGGATCCTTATCTATCAATGATCTCAGCCTATCCGT
Organism: Verrucomicrobiia bacterium; assembly: GCA_030425385.1. Classification (GTDB taxonomy): domain Bacteria; phylum Verrucomicrobiota; class Verrucomicrobiia; order Verrucomicrobiales; family DEV007; genus JAACDM01. Next base: position 7,421 of record JAUIAH010000055.1, read on the forward strand.
TTCTGCAAGGAGCGGCTCAATCTCCCGGCACTGCCTCGCCCTCGCAATGATCCATTCAGCAACCACTCCCGTTGCGCCGACAGCCCTCGCGAATCGTTCCACCTGACGGCGATAAGTTGGCGCTTGAGCAAAGGCTTCTCGCCGCTGCCAGAGGCAATCAAAGGCATCCCGAAGCCCTCGTAGCGTGGCTAGACGCCGGCTCGCTCGCACCACTCCTCTTGCGGTAGTGCTTGTGTCCACCAGGATCTCCCAAGTCTGCGCAGCTTCCTCGTATTCAGCCCGGGACGTTTGGAAGCCTGCCAAGCGCTCCAAGAAGTCATGCTGCCCTGGAAATCGAGTGACCGCCTCCCTAAGGAACGGCAACCGCGCTCTCTCAAGGCGATGCCGGACACAGAACTGGAGTGCTCGTCGATAAGCGTCTGACGACCTTCCCCTATCAGTCACATATTCCTGCAAACACGTCAGGGCCTCTGAAGACGCGCCCGCTGCTTGATGGATACGCGCTTGATCCAGTAGACGCTCGGCGTCTGCCCGTTGTCCCCAAGCGGGCGGCATTGCGAGGCTTCCGTAGAGGAGCAGGCAGAGTAGGAGGCGCACGTGCACGCCCCATCATAGAGCCACATAAGACTCTACGGCAACCATGGGAGCGGCTGTTTGTGATCGGCATCACAGCCTGGGCTCGCCTTGTAATAGAAGATCGAGCGATCTGATGTGAACACCTCGTCGTTGGTGGTATCGGTGAGATCCACATCTTCCACATCACTCCACTGATTGAAGGCCGGGAGGCTAGGGATGCTGCCTTCGAGACGAAAGTGACAGTCAAAGCTCTCTTGATAGGGCGCGGCGTCACCGTTCCAAAGGTGCACCTGGTCCGATGCTGCCGGGTCCAAGCTTCCCGTGACCTGATTGATCACATCATCAAGGCCACGATCGGCAAACGAGGTGTTCATGGGAAAGCCGTTTGCCAACATGCGATGCCCATCGCCTAACGGAATGCAAAAGGCATTCTCCCGGACAACACCCATGGCCAGCAAGCTGAAGGCGCCTAGCTTCGGATGGACAAAGTAGCCTTGGGAAGGCGGCAGGACGTCATCACCTGCGCTGGCGTCATTGCTTTCATTCTTCCACTCGGCAGGGTCATCCACATAGAGCACCTTCCAAGGCAAGACGCCTCCCTCATAGATGAGCAATCGATCAGCGAGCTCCGAGTCACTCTCGCCCGTGAAGGCCGCGGCGGGAAAGAGGTCCTCCACTGTTTGATGTTCCCTCACAATGAAGCGATCATTGACAAGAGTGGCAGGCACGGTGGCACTCGAACTGAAAGGTGGACCGGCACACACGTCCGTGTCTGTGGCTAATGTGAGGATCCCTGCGGCATTGGCACTATCAATGTCAAAGCGATGGCCCTCGTGATCACCACTGATGACTTCGAGGTAGTAGCTCTTGCCCCCTTCGAGAATGGTCGACAGATCAGGAGCACCCGCTGCGGTAACGGTCTGTCCACTGACAGCGCTCAGGCTTCCAGAGAAGGTCTCCTTCTTCAACCAAGGATAGCTGTAGGTCACGCATTCCCCCTGCGCAAAGTCCGTGAGTTTCCAGCCCTGCACCATGGTACTGCTCGTGATGGCAGGGGTGACCGCACCGTCATCGCCATCATCATCAAGCTTCACGGTGAGCCGGACAAAGCCTTGCGTCGAACTCAAGGGTGCCGTCGTATCGATGTCTGCAAGCCGAACCGTTTCTGAGCCATCGCCGTTCGCGGTCACGGTGACTCCCGGGAGACCTCCGTTTCCGATACCTGGAATATCCGCGATGAGGGTCCAGGCAGTGTCGCCGGTGGTGGGGAGTTGATCCCGCGCCTCGATGCAGTAACGCACATCGGTGAGACCACCTTCACGTCGTCGGAAGAAGACATCAATCTGCGTCGCGCTGATCGCCTCCACACAGAAGCCTACATGACCGGGCACACCGGTATCCGGCTCCAGGCAAAGCGCATACTCAAGCGTGTTGTCCCAGATGTCCCCATCGGGGTTGTCGCCGGGCGCGTTGCTGCCTCCTAGCGTATAGGCATCCTGCCATTCCACCCAATCATCAGGCTTTCCGTTGACGAGCGGAATGTTGTTGTTGATCACGATCGGATCTCCAACATCCAAATCGAACGTGTCGTACCAAGGATTGGCCCCACTGCTCGCATCCGTAAGGAATCCGGGATTGGAAGGGTCTTCTGGCGACCCCACGCTGAACGGATCCGGCTGCCCGGTCGGGTCGAGAGCACTGCCTTCCGCTGGCCGTGCGGGATCAAGCATGCAGCCAGCGGGCGGTGTGTAGATCACGGTGTAAGTGCCAGGCGTATCCGTCAGCCATTCATACTGCCCCGAGCTTCCATCCTGCTTGATCGTAATGATAGCACCTCCGGGCCCACTGACACTGATGCTTCCCCCAGGAACAATCTCTCCCGTATCGCTCTTGTAGAAGAAGCCTTGCGGATCGAGATCATCCAGGAAGTCATTGTCTTCACTGTTCGCATCGGCCAGCGTGACGGGAATGGTGTTCCGTTCGTCTGTCGTGCTTCCACCATCCTTATCACCCGTAGATATGGCGTTGTCTGGATCGATCTCCCTGACAATGTAGTTACCATTGGGATAGCCCTCGAAGCAATAGCGTCCGTCGCTATCCGTGACAAGCCCTTCCACCAACTCGCCTTCCTCGGCAAGGCCGTTGTTGTTCACATCCTGATAGAGGAGAACGGTGACCCCACTGATGGGCACGCCCGCTTCGGCCACATCGCCATCCTGATCCGCGTCATTGCGCACTTGTCCCTTGATCGTATAGACCGGTGCCACAAAGGCGAAGTCATAGCTCGCATTTGCCCCCTCATTCGATGCAGGATCCTGAGCCCCGACGACTGTCTGGCCTTGCACAGGCTTGGCAACGACTCCCGCGTGCAAGTCGCTATCCATCCTATCATCGACACCCACGTTCGTCTTGCTCGATGGCGTGAAGCTCGCAACCGCACTCTGCCCCGTGTCCACACTGACGGTAAAGAGCGGCTGAGTGGGATCGTCCGCAATGGCGGGCGCGTTGGGATCCGTGGTAGGCCCGTCGCCACAGCGATTGTCCTCATCGAGGAGCAAGTTTCCAAACTGGTAGTGCCCTAGAGAATTGGTGAGTGTTTTGTGAGTAATGGAGGATCCGTCGGGATAGGCAATGACTAACTGCACTTCCACATTGGGAATGCCGTTCTCACTGCTCTCCTGGAGCCCGTCATCGTCGGCATCGATCCACACATAGTTCCCAATAAAGGCCGGATCCACGTAGTAGCCGAAGTCCGCCGTCTTGGCGTCTCCCGTACCAAGCCCAATGGCATAGGCTTCCGCCTGACTGTGATTGTCCGTATCTGCCGTCCCTAACGAATGCCAATAACCTGCTAGGATACCCGCGCGATCACTGACTTGCACCACATAGTCGCCAGATGGAAGATTATCGAAACAGTAATTCCCATCCGTCCCAAACGCACCCGCTACCGCGGCACTCGTCGTTGTGCTCGCGACTTGAGACTCGCCTGGATCACGGAAGCCATTGCCATTTGCATCACGATAGAGATCGATCGTAACGCCCCCGATGGGCGTCTCCCCGTCCGAAGGCTCATAGAGCCCATCAGCATCCCGGTCCAGCCAGACGAGATTACCAATCCGGCCATCCGCTCCCGTGTAACCGAAGTCCTGCGCTAGGTCGACCTCGGCCACCCCGAGCGTCACATGGCTCTCATCTGGAGTGCCATCGTCGGGGTCCGCAGCATTTGTGACACCACTAGGAAGGGTGTCATCGTTAGGATCAACTTTCACAACATAGGCCCCTGCGGCCACGTCATCAAAGAGGTAACGGCCATTGCCGTCGGTCGTCGTTTCCGCCAGCGTCACGGTCCCGCTGCTATCACAGAGGCGAACGAGCACTCCCTCGAGCCCCTCGCCATCATCCGCCACGGCATTCCCATTTCCATCAAGAAATACCGTATCCCCGATGGCTCCCAACAAGGGGTAGGCAAAGTCTTCGTCCACTTCATGAGCGGCCAACCCCGTCACCGTCGTTATACTATCGAAGGAGGCGTCGTTCTCGAAGCTTGAAAGGGGGCTCACGCCTTCGGGTAAGGTGCTCGTGTCCACTTTCACCTGGTAGTCCACGCCTCCTGACAATCCACTAAACTGATAGTATCCTGTGCTATCGGTAGTCTCCGTAGCCAAGAGAACATCGTCTGCGGTTCCAAACGTGCCATCGGGCCCTTTGAGGCACAGATAAACGGTGACTCCATCTAAGGCGGGCTCTGTTCCGCCTTCAATCGGATCGTCCGCCGCATCGCCGTCGCCATCGAGGTCTAACCAAATGGTATTGCCGATGCTGTAGAGGGTTCCGGCCGGTTGATACCCAAAGTCCTGATCTCGAACATGATCGTCTTCCATCAAGGTCACGCTCGAAGTGTTGTCCGCCCCCCCATTGGGATCCTCTGTTTGCGTCGTGCCTGCGGGAGGATTCGTCACCGTGATCGTGTAAGTGCCAGGACTGAGAGCTGGGAAGAGATAGCAACCATCTTCATCCGTCGTCGCCGTTGCCGTCGCGGCACCACCGAGAACCACGTCGATCCCTGGGATCCCAGGTTCATCGTCAGCGGTTCCAAGCATATCATCCGCGCCATCACGATCCTGACTGCCATCGCCATTGGTATCGTAGTAGACCTTGTCTCCGATGCTTACGAAGCCGCCCTCCTCTCCCCCTGGAGGAAAGCTGAAATCCTGATCGCGCGCATGAGGAGCCGACGCACTGATCGTGACCACCGCAAGGCTATCAAAGCCACCATCGGGATCATAAGACGGGATATCAAAGTATTCGTTTAAGAGATCATCATCCCCATCATCGACGACAACAGCGTAGGTACCGAATGGCAGATTGGAGAAGAGATACTCGCCCGATTGATTGGTTTCCGTCTCCGCCGCCACCACATCGTCTGCGGTGCGCCAGTTGCCATCGGGACCTGGGTCACCGAGCAAGAGGACCGTCACCGATGGGATCCCCGGCTCGCTTCCCTGCGTTTGTTGATTCCCTCCAGAACTGTCCCAGTCCGCCCATATGGTGTCCCCAATGCTTCCGCTAGGATGAATGGCAGTGAAGCTGAAGTCTTCATCCAAATGATCGGGTGCCGCCGTGGTCAGAACAGCCTCGCTCATGCCGTCCAGGGACCCATCATCATCATGCGTCTGGTTCAACCCCTGCAACACGTGTGCGGTGTCATTGATCCAGATAAGATAGTGCTTCCCGTCGGCGTCGACCGGCAAGCCTTGAAAGAGGTAGCAACCAGCACTATCAGTGGTATCCGTCGCCAGGATCGGCTCACCAGCGTCCCTGACACTATTCTCATTCAGATCCTGAATCAGCGCAACGGTCACGCCCGGAATGCCAGATTCCCCATCTGCAGTCATCGTCGTTTCACCACCACCACTGGCATTGGCATCAAGCCATACCTTGTCACCGATGCTGCCGGTCACGCCACCACTATAACCAAAGTCTGCATTGAGAAAGACGTCACCTGGGCCGAGAAAGACGGGAGAGGTGGTCTCATTATCATCACCCGTGCCCGCACCTCCAAAGTGGTCAGGATCCCCGGTCTGCGTCAGGCCATTCAAGGGCCCTATTCCCGCAAAGTTCTCATCCACCACTTTCACACAGTAGGCGTCAGGACTGAGACCATCGAAGAGATAGCACCCTAACGAATCGGTTGTGGTTAGGTAGGCTGGAACGTCATCTGCTGTTCCTAACACCCCATCAATTCCAACACCCACCACATCGTCCGCCGTGTGAAAGAGGCGATCAGGCCCTGCGGTGACCAACTCCACGACCACACCTTCAATACCCACTTCGTGTGGATCCTGGACACCATTGCCATCAGTATCGTGCCACACCTTGTTCCCGATTGCCGCCGTGTTGGTCCCACCATCGACATCGGCAGTAGGGTTCTCATTGTAACCAAAGTCCGCAGTCAGGTTCGTTTCGTTAGGGTCCAACTGCACCTTGTAACCATCACCCGCATGATCCTTGTTGCCGAAGTCCCCGTCATCCGTATCCAAATCAACGTCTGAACCATCCACCACATGCGCGAAGACAGTTGTCGGTGAGAGGGATGTCGGCACGCTGATGTCCTCGATGTCGACGTAGTAGCAGCCCACAGGCAATCCTGGGAAAAGATATCTCCCATGGGTATCCGTGAGGGTTGTGCCGATCAGGATGTCTCTTCCTCCCCCATCCTCATCGAGCCAAAGCTGCACCTCAATGTTAGGCAATCCAGGCTCCCCCGCATCCTGCGCTCCATCGGAATTCTCATCTAGCCAGACGAGGTTCCCAATCGCCCCCGTAGGTGGCAGGATCGTGAGTCCATAATCCTCCACCTCCCCATCGGCAGCCTCCCCTGTGGGTTGCAATCCAGTCTCCGTACTCAGCCTGAAACGTGCGTAGGCCACGCCTGGAATGGCATCACCCGGTACCGTGAAGGTCAAGGTATTCGCTCCATCCGTCACCGCGAGATCATTCGCAATCTGTTCACCCGCTTCAAGCATCCCATCGCAGTCGAAGTCGATCCATGCGTTCAACACGGGTGCTCCCGAAGGCACCGCAGCCGTGAAAGGAATCGCGTACGTAGCGCCTGGTGCCAAGTCTGGCAATGAGGCGAAACCATCCTCATCATTGCCATCACCCGAGGCTGTGACGTTCGGCTGACCATTGCTCTCCGCATCCACTTTCGAACCTAGCAGAATCCCCGATCCAAGTTGGTGCCTCGCATACTCCCCAGCCGAGCTCCCCGCGGTGGGGAAATCTTTGCCCCCTCCCTCTGGCAGATCCCCATAATCATAGGAGGCCATCACCAGGGCCACGAATCCGAAGTCGACAGTGAGATCCGTATTATCATCATCGCCATTGTCAGAGGCATGGTCTTTGCCCGTCTCTGCAAGCGCCCCGCTGCCACCATCCGTGGGTTCACTATCATTCATCAGGGCTACGACCCCTGAAGTGATGCCATTGGTGGCAGGAGTAACATCATCGATCCCATCTTCACCCGCGTCATCATCGCCCACTTGTGTCCCGGTCACAGACACCATCGACTCCAGCGGCTCTCCTCCCGCAAATTCGCTTGCAGGAATCCTCACATAGTAATTACCATCTATGAGGTGACTGAACAGGTAACAGCCACCTCCCGTCGTCGTCACCGTGTAGGCCTGCGTGCCGAGTTGATGGGGATCATCCACGGCGACATCATCGCCATTGCCGATGGTACCGTCGACAGGATCCCAGAGTTCTAGGACCACGCCATCAACGCCTTCACCACTATCATATTGCCCATTGGCATTGAGATCTTGAAAGACCAGATTTCCCAGGCCAACCGGCAGTTTGATCTCAATCAGATAATCTTCCACCTCGCCAGCCGCCATGAGCCCATTGGGTGTCATGCCATCGGTGTGGCTCAGTCGAAAGCGCGCACCCACCGTCGTCCCGATGACCGCCGTGCTCGGAACGTTGATGGTCATCGTCGCCGGAAACGCACCGCCAGAGTCATCCGTATCGATCACCATCTCGTCGGTATCCGCAAAGTCACCATCTCCATTCCAATCAATCCACGCCTCCAAATGAGCCGTGCTTCCAGTGGTGTTCGTCACCGCGACACCGATGTCCTGACTTTCACCTGCACAGAGATAGGTGGGAAAAGTGATACCATCTTCGTCATCCACCGCGACCAAAGAACTCGGCGGCGTATCATCACCATCGGCACTCGCGGATGGCAACCCATCACCCTCGGGATCCACAGCCGATCCAAGGTGCAGCCCCTCAATGATCGTGTGGCGCGGTCCATCATGCGCGAGCAAGGTTTGGTAGTCTCCCGCCCCCGTCCCGCTGCTGATATCAGCGAGGTCACCATGATCGCAAAGAGGCTTGGTGATAGTGATATGGTCGAGAGCCAAGCCGCCATCTTCTGAAGGAAGAGGCCGATCACTACCGCCCAGCTTGCTCAACCAGATGTCCTCATCGGTCGCACGGGCAGTGAAACGCATGACCACCTTCTTCCAATTGAGCGTATTGCTAGGGGTCAGATTCCCAAACACGCCATCGGTGATCTCTGGCAAATAGCCATTGTGATAGTTGCCAGCATACCCATTCAGGTCGCCCTGAGCGGCGGGCACGGTGGATTCTCCAGCGTCTCGATACCAATGAAGAAAGCCATCCAAAGCGTGTCCGGTCACATTTCCATAGACCTCCGTATCCACGATGTGACGGGTATCAATGGAGGTCCCGGCTTCCAGTGCCGTCGTCCCATCATCATCCCAAGAGGCGGCGTAATAGCAGATCTCGTAAGTCGCGCCAACGTCGAACGTCCCGGTCGCCAGTTGAAGGCACATGTCATCGCCATTGCGCAAGTAGAAGAAATAGCCATCCCCATCCTGAGAGTAATCCTGGGCCCCCGTTGACCGGATCACCCATCCTGTACCACTGGAAACAGACAGAGTGCTCCCATCCGCAATGGTCCCGTTGGGTCCGAAATCCGCCCCATCCACACCAGCACCGAACACATCGACAGCAAAGGTCGCCCCCGCATTGTCAGTAAAGTCCAAGTCGTAGAATGGCTGCTCCGCCGCGAGTAGGAAACCAGGGGGAAGCAGCAGAGTGAGGACGAGCGTGAGAGTGGGGAGAGAGAGTAGAGAAGAACGCGCAGCAGACATTATACTCTTGGGGATTTAGTAGAATTCCTAAACCCGACCGCTCAACGCTTCAACCTCTTAATTATGAATGCTATAATATTTATATATAGCACGGAAACCCATCCGCTGTCGTAGCCCCCTGTATCTGAACTGGTCGGCGTCTCCACTCAGAGCGCGAGCACGCCCCGACCACTCGCGCGTCTGGCAGAGCCTTCAGTAAGAAATCGACATTTCTCGACCCACGGCGGGGGCCCTTGCCGAGCAACGCCCTACTTGTTCAGCTGATTGCCTGGAAGCTTCTTCCCCTTCTTTTCCAGGCGCTCAGGGTGTTCGAAGATCTCCGTGTGATGCGCCTCCAAGGACCCGGGCTTGGGATTGGTCACGGCAAATCGCGAGGCCTTCCCCTGCTCATCATAGACGGTCTTCATCAGGCGGACGAGCTTGCCCTTCATATTGTGGACGTGCTCTTCCCCCAGCCGATCGAGATCGTCGTAGATATACTTGAACCGGAAGATGGGTTTGCCCGCTCCATCAAAAGCGAGGCCAGAAACCACTTTCCCATCGCGATCCAGCTGAAAGATCCGGCGCATCTGCAGCACGCCTTTCGGGGAATAGGTCTCCTGCTGCATGGTCCGCTTCACCAAGTCTCGATTCGAAAGCGTCTTGCTCTCATCTTCATGGATGATCGTACTGACGACACGAGCCAAGCGCCCCTGCGCGGACACAGTTCCCAAGTGCCCAATCACCACCAGGGCCATCAAGGAATGGATGAAGAAACGAGTCATGGGAGCAAGCTAACAGCTAAAGTTTGAGCTGTTCAAGTGCTTGTCGCAAGAGAATGGCCACGTGGCTCACAGATGATCGGCTTCGTGGGTGGTCCTCGCCGCTCCAATAATGAGAATAGCCGCCAGGATGCCCCCCTTGAGCTGCCGTTTCATTCGTCCAGTGGTGGCAAGATTTGCCTGACCACGTCCTCGGGAAGATCGGCCCGCCGAATAGCCGCGATCGCCCCGTCAGCATCATGCCGCATCCACTGACTGACCACGGACGATATCAAATCGTTCCGACGATTCGGATCACTCGCAGCCAGGGCCCAGACAAAGGCCGCCTCGGGATCATCACGCTGCAGGTTGGAAACAAGCGGTTGGATGGCCTGGTCCTTCATTTGGCCAGCCGGAAGCTCTCCAATCCATTGCGAAGCGCCCATGGGATCATTGCGAATCCAGCTTTCGGAAATCATGCCGATCGCATGATCCCTACCGCTCCCGCTGGGCAAACCCAGGGCCCAATTGACGGCCTCGCGTGGCGCCGAATGTCCCAACGCTGAAGCAATACTGGAAACAGCTTGCCCGTAGGATTGAGAGTCTTCACCAGCGAATTCATTCAAATGGTTCTCAAAAATCTCAAGGGCACGCTGGGAATCATGGTGTGCTAACCTTGTTAGCAGCGCGGAAAGATGCCGAGGTGATTCTTCACCTCTATTCTGAAGAATCCATCCAAGAGCAGCTTCAGGATCATGATAGGCTAGCTGAGGTATCAGAGCCGCGGCGCCTCGATCACGCATTGCCACGTCTTCAATCTGATCCACAAATGCGATCGCTTCAGCGGAATCCGCCTCTGCGAGAGCGCTCGTCAATTCGCGGACCAATTCTCGCTGAACAGCCACGCTGTCTTGCGAAAGCACCCATTCTTTCGCACCTGCTGCATCCTCAACCGCCCAGCTTCGGACCAGATTACTAGCCACATCGACATGATACGTGTCCACCCCAAATGTCTCCAGGTAAGTTGCAGCGGCTTCAGGATCCTCACTTCCCCATCGCTGCATCAATCCTGAGAGCGCATTCAATTGCGCTCGCCCTCTGGGCAGTTTCTCAACCCAGGCAACAGCTTTCTCCGTATCCATCCGTGCCAGTTGATTTGCAATCACAGTGGAATGTCCACTTATTTGTTCACACATCGGCGCATTGAGATAGATCTCAGCAGCTTTGCTAGGATCGGCGCTTAGCGCAGCGTGCAAGCCTCCCGAAAGGGCCTTCACATACTCTGCGCCATCCAACTGTTGAAGCCACTCCGACGCTCTTTCAGGATCAACTCGGAAATAGCTGCCTGCGATTGTGCCAAGCACTTCCGTTCTGACCTCTCCGCCACGAAGATCTTGATAAGCAGCGACCGCACTAGCGGGATCCTGCATCGCAAGGAGCTCAAATGCAATGGTTACGGCAGTCGAACGCACTCGACCATTCAATTTCTGCGCCCAAGCCAAGGCCGTTCCTGGACTATCACTTGCCCACTCCCTAACAAGGTCTCTCACGGCATGCCCCTGCGCCTGTGAAGGAAGCTTCTCAAATGCTGCAATAGCCGCAGAGGGATCGCGGCTCACCCAATCTCCAAAGATATGGCCATACTGCCAATGACTCTCAATACCCGCATCTTCAATCATCTCAAGCACCCTTCGCGGATCCTTCAAAGAGCTCTCAGAACACGCAAATCCTTTGATTGCAAGAGTCCGAAACTGGGGATTCTCGATCTCCGCGAGGAAATCGCTCACCTTCTCAGGCGCACGATCACCAAGGACTCTAAAAACAAGAGGATACATTTCTTCGCGGCTCTGTTGGTTGGTCGATGCCTTCGCAAAGGCAAGGACCCCCTTGGGATCTGACTCAGCCCAAACAGAGAAAACGTGACGGCGCAACTCACCAAATCGCCGATCTTGCGGACTCGTTTCAAGCTGATCTGCCAGAGCCGCCAATTCCTTGGCACTCAAACGCGATAGCCTTCTATAAACGTCGACAGTCTGCGAAGGCGAGGAACCCGTGACCGAAGCTCCCATCATCGCGAGCAATTCTTTCAACGTGATAGCGCTATTGGGAGAGGCCTCACCCGGTAGAGAGCCTGAGGCATCAGATTCGGCCAAATCAGCGCTGAGCACCGATACCGGCCCTTCAGAAGATATAGCTCGATCCTGGTCCACACCTGCCGTCCGACAAATCCAATCCACCACCAGCCCAAGCCCGAAACCCAAAGAAACAAGGAGGATTGATTTCATAGCCAAGGCACGTCGAATTCACGCAGCTCACACATTGGCCTGAGAATACCCACCGTCCAGGAGCCCGTCAATGGGCATCGAGCCAGTTCTGACCCGTACCCGTATCGACCACGACCGGCACCTTGAGCGGCAAGGCATCGCGCATGCACTGTTCAACCAACGGTTGCACTAACAACTGCTCATCAAGATATACATCAAAGACAAGTTCGTCGTGCACTTGTAAGAGCATCTGGCTGCGTAGCCCTTCCTTCTTCAGCGCCGCCGCCACGCGGATCATCGCTAATTTGATCATGTCAGCCGCGGTGCCCTGAATCGGTGTGTTGATTGCCATCCGCTCGGCTCCACTACGGACGGTCCAATTGCTAGACTTGATATCTCGCAGGTAACGACGGCGGCCCGTGAGCGTCTCCACATAGCCTTGCTCTCGTGCATGCGCGATCGTGGTTTCCATGTGTTGCTTGATCCCTGGAAACCGCTCGAAATAGGTCTCAATGATGGTTTGCGCTTCTTTCTTGGCGATCCCTAACCGTTGCGCCAATCCAAATGGAGTGATGCCATAGATGATCCCGAAATTCACCATCTTCGCCTTGCGCCGCATGTCAGGATTCACCTCCTCCGGCGGCACGCCATAGACGGCTGCAGCCGTCGATGTATGAATGTCCGCATTCTCCTGGAACGCCTCACACATGGCTTCATCTCCACTCATGGACGCCATGACGCGCAGCTCGATCTGAGAATAATCCGCTGCAAATAGAATTCTGTCAGGACCTCCAGGCACGAATGCTCTCCGGATCTCCTTGCCCTGCTCCGAACGAATGGGAATATTCTGCAAATTGGGACCGCTCGATTGCAAACGCCCTGTGGCCGTGACGAGTTGCTGGAAAGACGTGTGCACGCGTCCCGTGTCGGCATGAATGTCATGAGGCAAATTATCGACATACGTATTCTTCAACTTGGTTGCCTCGCGATAGTCGAGAATGTCTTGCACAATGGGATGCTGCGCAGCGAGTCCTTGAAGGATTTGTTCACTGGTCGCATACTGTCCCGTGCGCGTCTTCTTCGGCTTCTCCATCAATTGAAGCTTTTCGAAGAGCACCTCACCCAGTTGCTTGGGCGAGTCGAGATTGAATTCACATTCGGCGGCCGCAAAGACCTTCTGTTGAAGGGAATCCGCACGTTTCCCTAGCTGTTTCCCAATCTCTCCCAACGCGTCGGGATCCACTCGGATTCCCGTCCGTTCCATGTCTGCCAGCACCGGCATGAGCGGACATTCAATGTCGTAGAAGACCTTCTCTTGTCCCTTCTCTTTCAATTGAGGGCGGAGCTTCTCACTGATCTGCCAGGTGACATCGGCGTCTTCCGCTGCATACTCCGCGACTTTCTCCGGCTGGCTCTCGGCCAGCTCTGACAAACTGCGTTGTCCCTCTGGATCCTTGCGCTCACCAATAAGACTGGAAATGGCAATAGGCGTGTATCCCAAATAGACTTCCGAGAGGTAGTCCATCCCATGGCGCTGGTCTGGATCAATGAGCGCATGCGCTATCATGGAATCAAAGAACGGCCCATCCACCGCCAGCCCACGCGCCCGGAGCACCGCAATGTCAAATTTCAAATGGTGCCCTACCAATTCCTTCTTGGGATCGGTCAGCACCTCCTGAAAACGCTCCATCACCGCCGCAGCCGCTGGTGGATCATTCCCCGGAATCGGAACGTAATGACCCTCGTGAGCTTCCCAGGAGAATGCTAGTCCTAACAACTGACACGTTCTCGGATCGAGCGATGAAGTTTCGGTATCGAAGCAGAAGGTCTTCACTTTCTTCAACTGCGCCACCAGTACCTCTTGCTTCTCAACCGTATCCGCCAGGTGATAGGTCTTCTGCACTTCAGCGATCGTCTTCAGGCTTTCGGGATCAATCCCCTGAGCACGCAAGCGCGCGCCTCTCCCTACCTTGAAGTTCTTTCCAAAGAGTCGCTGCCCAAGCGCATTGAACTCATACTCAATGAAGAAGCCTTCCAGCACCTCTTCGTCATAGTCTTTCACGGCCAAGTCATCCAGCGCAATGTCCACAGGCACATCGCGAACGATCGTCGCTAGCCGTTTTGATAGCAGCCCTTGCTCTCCGAAGTTGATCACATTCTCCTTCTGTTTCCCCTTAAGGTCATCGGTGTGCTCTAACAACGACTCCACGCTTCCATAGGCTTTCATCAGCTTCTTGGCCGTCTTCTCGCCAATGCCTGGAATTCCCGGGATATTATCCGAACTATCTCCCCAAAGCCCAAGAATATCGATCACTTGATCGGGCCGTTCGACTTCCCACTTCGCTAACACATCATTGAGACCGAGAATCTCGTGATCACTGCCTTGACGTCCAGGCTTGAAGATGGACGTGGTCTCGGAAACCAATTGCGCGAAGTCTTTGTCTGGAGTGACCATAAAGGTCTGGAAACGCCCGTCTTCATCCGCTTGCCGAGCTAACGTGCCAATGATGTCGTCCGCTTCATAGCCGTCTAGAGTGATCACTGGGATGTTGAACGCAGCTCCTAACTGTTTCACGAGGGGAATTGCGGTGGCCAAGTCCTCGGGGATCTCCTGGCGTTGTGCCTTATACTCTGGAAATTCCTCGTGGCGGAAAGTCGGCGCCTGCGTGTCAAAGACGATGGCCAAGTGGGTGGGTTCCTGTTTCGTCTTGATGTCTAACAAGGTGTTCGCAAAGCCGTAGACCGCCGAGGTGTTGAGACCACCCGAGGTGTAGATAGGGCTCCGAATCAGCGCAAAGTGCGCGCGATAGATCAGCGCCATGCCATCGAGCAAGAAGAGGCGAAAGGAAGGGTCGTCGGCCATGCGCCCAGGCTCAACGCGAAAAGGCCGCCCTGTCAACGATGGACGGGCGGCCTTTCCCTACGGAGGAAATCAAATCCTCACAGATCGCTACTTCACTACGCCGCGATAGAAACCCTTTGCAAGACGAACTCTTGCTTCGTCAGCATCATGGAAGCGGCCCTCCACGGCAGAACCAATTGGGGTCCAGGTTTCCAGGTCCGTGGAGAATTCCACATCCATTCCCACGCTGTCAGGAAATCTGAGCACCACCTGATCCGGTGTCCGCGTCACCATCACGTCACCAGGATCCTCATCTCCACCACCACCCGGAGTCGTGGCGCCGAGCAACCCTTGCCCGGACAGTCCGAGCTGGTAGACGTTCAAGACCTCCTCTTCTGAGAGGGCTCGTTCAAAGACGGCAACCTCGTCAACGAGCCCCGAAAAGTTCTCCGCGACACCCCCACCCACTGCAGGCTGGCCTCCAAGATAGAAGGGCTGCGGATTCACCGGCACACTAGAGAGCGTACTTTCCGCAATGATTGCTCCATCACGGTAGTAAGTCAGGGCATCACCCGCTTTCACGACCACTTGGTGATTCCACTCTCCCACCACCAATGGTGTGAAATCAGCAGGCATGTTCTGCCCTGCACCATCCACGTGCCATTCAAAAGTCGTTGGGGTGAATTTGATAAACTCGCGAGGATCAAAGTCATTTCCATCGCTCATGTAACGATTACCTAACACAATGTTGTTATTGGATGTTTCATCGGCGCGCACCCAGAAAGACCACGTGAACCCCTGTTCAAGATCGATCACCGGCAAGACATCACCGAAATCGACATAAGATCCATTCCCAGAGCGATATACCGTTCCCCGAATAGGGTCGTCCTCCCAAGCGGCAGACGGATTCAGAATCTGCCCATTGTGACCACCACCGCTTTGATCTTCAGCAATCGCCCCTGCTCCTTCCTCGAAACGCCAATAACCCACCAGACCATCAACGCCCTGAACCGCTGGCACGCTCATCGCATCCGTGGGATCACTCCCTTGAAACACTTCAAAGCGATCATTCACCCCATCGCCGTCCGTATCTGGCAAGATGGGAGAAGTCCCGTGGGTATTCACTTCCACCCCGTCACTCAAGCCATCGCGATCCGTATCAGCCACGAGTGGGTCCGAGCCCACAGCGGCCTCGCGGGCATCACTCAAGCCATCACCATCACTGTCAATATCTCCCGTTTCACTGAGAGTGTCTCCAGGGTTCTCATAGAGCCCAGCAATCTGATCAGGATTCAATGCACGATCATAAATCTGGACATCATCGATCCGCCCATTAAACCCAAGGGTCCCATTGAAAGCTCCGATAACCGTCGGATACTCAGCTTCATCTGGCTCAAGACTCACATCCGCATTTCTCGCTGCCTCTACTCCATTAATAAAGAGCGCCACCTCTGATACCTCCTGGCTCTGATCAGCCATGATGGCAATATGATAGGTTTCGCCTGTTTGCAGAAGCTCTGCATCGGTCGCAAGGATTGGGGTGACATCATTTCCTTGAATCCATTGCAATCCGCCAGAAGCGACCAGAACGGCAAATGAAGGCACGCCAAATCCCCGTCCTACCAGCGTCTGCAAATCTGCCGCCATGGTTTCGCCGGCGATCCACATCGTCACCGTGAAGCTCTCAAAGCGGTCAAACTGAGACGGGTCCACGATCGCATGAGCACCGTCGATAACTTGAAGCGCTCGCTCATCCACGAGCCCCTCTGCCTCCAACGTAAGAGTCCCCGTATTAGCCATGTAAACGCCATCACGCCCATACCCGGAAGCATCCCGCATTGCCATGTCGCCAACACTTTCATCCATCCGATAGTGCGCGAGAGGCCCTTGCCGATTAATAATACTGGCTCCCAGATCGACTATCTTGAGAGGATCACTAGCATCATTACTCTCAATCTCCATGCGCGCATGAAATCCTCCTGCCTGACCCAGAGCGTCAAATTGAAACTCGACACTCACTTGCTCCCGTGGACCGATCGTCAAGGGAAGCTCCACATCGACACTGAAATGATCAGCATCACTTCCAGATACGATAATTGAAGAGATCGTTAGCTCATTCTCTGAACCAGTGTTGCGGAGCACGACATGTCCGGAACGCACTTGTGGGATCGCTGCCACCTGTCCGAGATTCACCTCAGCAGCAGGAGTTCCTAAATTGGGATCATCGGCAGCCACATGGAGACTCTCAAGGGCATCCCCCAGTTCATAGATCTCGGTGACTTCAGCGGCCGACAATGCTCGATTGAAGACAGCCACTTCATCAAACAATCCCGAAAAGTTCTCAACGGCATTGGCCCCACCACCCAGATAAAAAGGTTGTGCATTCGTTGGCGCAGACGTGATCTCACTCGTCGCCAATTCCACCCCATCACGATAGTATGTAAGCATGTTGCCAGATTTCACCACCACATTATGCGCCCACTCTCCTACCACAAACATCGTATCCGTCCCAGGAACATTCTCGCCGACACCATTCACATGCCACTCAAATGTCCGGGGAGTAAACTTGACGAACTCACGCGGATCGAAATCTGCGCCATCAGCCATATATCGATTACCCAAGACAATGTTGTTATTGTCCGTCTCACTCGCATTCACCCAGAATGCCCACGAGAATTCCGAGTCCAAGGTGAATACCGGTAGAATCGAACCGAAGTCGACATAGGATCCATTCCCCGATGCGTAAACTTGCCCGCGATTAGGGTCCTGTATCCAGGCGGCCTCAGGCGAGATAATCTGCCCATCATTGCCCAAACCGCTGGCATCCGTCGCCACGTCACCACTCCCTTCATCGAATCGCCAATACCCTACAAGGCCATCGATTGCGAGAAGAGAGTGAGTCGCCGCCATGAGCGCCCCTAGAGAAAGAAGAAATAGGTGACGTTTCATCGTGAAAGGCTTACACCAGAGCGGCCTCGCCGTTCCTTTCAACCTTTATTTCAAGCACTAGAACCTATAATTCATTTCAAGTGTCACCTGTGTCGCATCTGGAAAACCGCGTTCTTCACTCACGAAATGAGCCGCTTTGAGGATACCCGAAACCCGCTCACTGAATGATCTCTCCAATACGGCATCGACCTCATATCCATACAATGTTCCCAAGCGATCATCAAGGTAGGCGTGTCCAAACACCTTGAAGGTCGTTCCCAAAGGCAATCCTTTCTGCGTGAATCCGAGATAGAGATCCGTCAGCCCATGGTAAGCACCACCGGCGTCATTCGCCCCCGCACGTTGCATCACGAACACATCGGCGAAACCATTGAAGGCGTGCAACAGGGCGAAAGGGGTTTTGAAGTGCTCCTGCAAATACTCCACGCCCAGCTTGACCTCGGAGGCATCCCCAATGGGTTTGGTGTAGGCGAGGTGGCCATACCACGCTCCATAATCCCCGTCACCCACAAGACTGCTTTCACCAAATTGATACGCCACTTCACCGCGCACCGGCCCACGATGCACGAATATGCCCAGGCTATGACTTTCCCCCATGGCGGCATGATTCTCGATATCAAGCGAGTAGAAATAGGCCCCGACGGTCATATCCTCATCTTCATATCGATAGTCGACAAAGTGAAAGTCTCCTTCGAAATCGAGTAAAGGAGCCCCCGGCGGCGCATCATTGGCATCGTCACCAAAGATCCTCAAAGCACGGTTCGAATAGGCGTAAGCAGCATGAAATGGGCCCTCATCAATCTCCAAGTTGAGAGCATCATAGGTCTGCTCGTTCTGACGCCACCCGACGTGGGCCACAAAGGCAGCATTATTCCGAATGATCCGCTGCCTCCCCGCTCGGAGTCGAAACCAGTCATGCTCAAATTGAATCCATCCTTGGTTCAGCTCGAAGTTCGTCGGATCTGCGATGACCGTGTTCCCAGCCACATAAGGATCCGTCGAATCATCGGCAGGATTACTCCGGTAATCTCCCCATAACGCTTCTGTCGCCTCCAATTGTCCAAAAGCGCGAAACCCAAAGATCTCCCGTGTGAGAAGCCCACCCCGCAACCGGACCGTCAGCGCCTGAGAATCATCGAAAGGATCCGTATTCCGAAACTCATAGCGGGTTCGAAAGTCGATATTGGGCGTGAGCCAGGGCTCCTTGGAGGACTCCATGGGAAGCAGATCCACCCGTGGCACCTGACGCTCACCCGCCGAAGCAAAGGCAAGCGTCAGCACCGTCCCGGCCCAGAGGCTCGTCGCAAAGACCCCATTCATCAGCATCAACTTGTCAGGATGATCAGCTGTTTGCAGTCTTAGGCATCTGATCAGCGGCGTCCACCTTTGCCTCGCCAGAGAAATACGCCTGAAACTTTGGCCATAAATGCATTCCAACCTGTCGCCCTTGCGTCAGCCCGACTTCGTTATCAGTGCGAATATGATACCCTCCCATGAGCCGTGAAAGCGCCGCCATCTCAGCCGTTTCGCTAAAAGTCGGCATCTGCAAAGCGACATCACACGTCGCGTGTTTATCGACCGTCAGCTTGCCGTTGACCAATTGAATCTGGGCACAGGTAAACCCCGGTTCAGTGAGGGCACCGGCCACGCGTTTCTCTCGTGCATTGAAGCGGTCACTCCCTGTGAAAAGTTCCAAGACTTTAGCACAAGCCGAACTCACGGTGCTATGACCTGATGTGTAGCCCGGAAAGGGAGGCGTCACAAAAGTGCTCGGCGAATAGGGATGCCATTTCTCCGCCGGGAGATCGATCACGCCTTTTCCGGGCCCTGCCCATCCCTTGATGGTCTCTCCTTTATAGTAGTAACGCACCAAGCTCCAGGGACGAGAACTGTCGTAATGCCTCTTGGTGTCCCAGCAAGCAATGAACGCATCATGGGCCGTATTGGCCACGGCGAAATACATCTTCACATCTGTATCGAGATCATTCTTGTCTCGGCGGGAAACAGCCTGTGCTAATCGCAACCAATGACCTGATTGTCCAGTCGACCGCGGTCCATCACGCATGAATTCTACCACTGCTTTCTGTTCAACTGTGAGACTTGCATTGAAAGCGGTGCACTCATCCACCTCTTTCTTGAGCAATTCGGAGCCCACTTTGGGAGGCGGCCCCGGTCGAAACATATCATTGCGCTCCAAGCCAAACGATTTCACCAAATACCAATGGGGCGTGAGGAATCCAGGTGTGAATGTGCCACCTTTGCCATCATCAAAAGGAATCTCCTGCCATCGATCAGGATCATGAATGGGGCCCGGAGAGGGTGGGTTCACCGGTTGATAATAGGTATAGTCGGAATAGGATTTGCCGTTCGATCCCACCGCGTCGCCATTCTGATTGGAGCCATCCACATGATAATACGCGAGGAGAGCCTTCGCGACGGCATTCCCAATGCCAACGGGATTCTCCAAAGCCATCGAATGATCACTTGGATCAATGCCCCGTTTTTTCACTTCCTTTGCGATCCACTCCACATCCGTTGGATATTGATCAATCAAGGTGCGATACACGGCCACGCCGATTGCTTTCTCCTTGTTCGCCTCAGTTCTTTCGGCTTCCGGTCGACGGAGCTTTCCACCAAATCGCGTTCCCACAGCCACGCCATCATAGGCGGCCCAGGCATCGTACATAGCCGTGACGGTAATCGCCATGGATCTTGCCAAGATCGTGGGTCGGGCACCTACACGATCGACATCGCGAGCTGACGTTTCAAGAATCACATTCAGCCAATCATAAGCAGGCGATTGATCGCCTCGTCCGCTTGAAAGCGATAAAGTTGTGGCTTCTAAGGGTTTCTCCTCCGCGCTGACTTGTCCTAGGACACTCACGAGCGCCAACGTGGGAAGGACCATCTGCTTGATTGAATCCAACATAAACCCCTTGAACAAAAAAAGGCCTATAACTGTCGATATCGGATGGATGAAACCGGTGATTCCCAGGACGAATGATGGATTCATTCATGCGAATCAATGGACACTGAGCGCTCGCTGCCGCGGCGGAACGATGGGGCGACTACAGCTGAACACCACCAGGGAGGCTCCCACAGTCAACGTGACAGGTACAAGACGACTACCTGTCGTGTGGTTCCCTATCACTCCAACCGTTCCCGCAAGTCGCGCAACGACCGCAACTCTCCCCAATCCCCCCCGCGCATCTTCCGTCCTCCATCCTTACGCTTCGGCCCAAAGTATTCTCGCTTCGCCTCAAAGAATCCATCCACAAATCCCTTTGACCCAATCACCACCCCATCCGTGAAATAGCGCACCCGACACCGCAATAGCGCCGCCAGCGACAGCGCCCCACCTGCCTCACGCACCGCCGCCACCGCTTCCGCAGACGCCCCCTTCCGCACCACCTCTCCTGAAGCCGTCACCTGCGCCTCCCCCATCCCAAACAACACCCGGCGATACTCCCGACCCACCACGCGCCATTTCGGGATCGCCCGCCCCTCGTGCAACGCTTCCTCCCGCATCAGAAAGCCCAACCCACGACGCGCCGCTTGTTTTCCCGCCACCGCCTCCGCATACCCGCACCACCGATAATCCTTCGGATCCTCCACCATCCCTGCCCGCACCGCATTCAAATCCACATACCCCGCCACCGTCATCAAGGCGTCCCAACCACCCTCAATCACCACACTCTTAAACCGCTGCTCCCAAAGCCGCCCCACCCGCTCATGACGCTTGTTGAACCACACCGTGAACCGCTGCATAAGCGTCTTCATAAACTCGGAAAGATCGTGCATCCGGTTCACGAAATCCTGCCGATACGCCTTCTCCTGCACCACCGCCGTCGCGCCCCCATTCAGCTCATAAAACGACGCGATCCGCGCCCGAATCGCATCCATCTCCTCCCGAGAATACAACGCACTCAACCGCGCCCAGAACTCCTCCTCCGGCAGCTCATCCACCCCAATCGTCTCCGGCACCTGCAGCACCAAATGCAGGTGATTGTCCAGCATTGTCCACGTCACCACAGTCACGTTCGCAAAGCGCTCCACCTTCCGCAGCAGCGTCGCAAAGCGCTCCTTCGCCTCCTCATCCAACAGGAAATGCCGCCCATTGACACGTAATACGACGTGAAAACACTGGGGATTATCTTTGTCTAACAGCATTCGACGCGGCTTCCTCATAATCAGCACCTACACCCACCTCTTGATCTTGACAACTGCTTTCTCATTATTTCTCCTGTCCCTTTTGTTCTTCACCGCAAAGGGCCGGCCGAGCCGGACTTCGAAGCCGTGGACGTTCTTCCCATGATTGGAAAGAAGACTGTGGAGTTCATTTCCAGACAGGACGCCTCCAAGCCCTTCTTTGCCTACGTCGCCTTCACCTCACCGCACACACCCATCTTGCCTTCGAAAGAATGGCAGGGAAAGAGCCCGATCGGCAAGTATGGTGACTTCGTCATGCAGACGGATGCCGTGGTCGGTGACATCGTGCGTGCCATCGATGAGAATGGCTTTGGTGAGAATACCCTCGTGATCTTCTCGACCGACAACGGGTGTTCCAAAGCGGCCAAGATCACGGAGATGGAGGCGAAAGGGCATTATCCAAGCGCCCATCTACGCGGTTCCAAAGCCGACCTGTGGGATGGCGGGCATCGCGTGCCGTTCATCGCGCGTTGGCCCAAGGTCGTGAAAGCAGGCTCCACTTCAGAACAGCTCATTTGCCAATCCGATCTCATGGCCACTTGTGCCGACCTTGTCGGGGTGGAGGTCCCAGACGGCGCGGGCGAGGACAGTGTTAGCTTCGTTCCTGCACTGAAAGGACAACCCATCAAGTCGTCGCGCGCCGGGGTGATTCATCATTCCATCGATGGCTGCTTCGCCTATCGTCAGGGCAAATGGAAACTGCTCTTAGCGCGAGGCTCCGGCGGCTGGACCGCTCCGCTTGAGAACAAGGTTCCCGAAGGTAGTCCTGAAGGACAGCTCTACGACATGGAAGCGGATCCTGGCGAAACAACGAACCTCTACGAGTCCAAGCCAGAGATCGTTTCCAAACTCCTCGCGCAGCTCACTTCCGACGTCGAACGCGGCCGAAGCACCGATGGCGCGCCTGCGAAGAATGATGTTGAAGAGATCGTGTTGTGGAAGAGCAAGAAGAGATAGCGATGCAATTGAGTCTCACACAAAGCCACAAACACACGAAGGAAACGGCATGAAGTCCCGCCAAACCTGATCTTTGTGTCTTCATGCCTTTGTGCGAGCCCTATTTCTCATTGGAATGAGCTCAGTTCACTCCCATCTCTGCGTTTTGCTCACCTCTGCGGTGTTCTCAAGCCGTTACCAACCAAACCATCCCAAGCTCTCATGAAACGAACACTTCTCCTCTATCTTCTCACAGCAGGGATCCTCGCCGCGGCGCCAAACAACGTCGTTCTCGTCATCACGGATGACCAAGGCTACGGCGACCTCGGTTGCACTGGAAACCCTATCATTAAAACACCCCACATCGACAAGCTCGCGTCGGAGTCCTCCGGGTTGAGCGATTACCATGTCGCGCCGACCTGTTCGCCAACGCGTTGTTCCCTGCTCACGGGGCATTGGACGAACCGCACCGGCGTTTGGCATACCATCATGGGACGATCCATGCTTCGAGAGAACGAAGTGACCATCGGGCAGATGTTGAAAGATGGCGGCTACGAAACAGGCATGTTTGGGAAATGGCATCTTGGGGACAACTATCCCTACCGCCCGGAAGATCGTGGGTTCACCGAAGTCTACCGCCACGGCGGTGGTGGCGTGGGCCAAACCCCAGACGTTTGGGACAATGCCTACTTCGACGGTTCCTACTTTGGAATGGCGCAAGAATTAGTTAAGATGAGCTTTTAGAGGTTCAAATGGATAACATGTGTAGTTCCATTGCGGGAGCGTTTCCGAGTGCACCAATGGATAGCCGTTCGGCAATTCATAAGGGTCTTT
>JAUIAH010000056.1 GCA_030425385.1 Verrucomicrobiia bacterium
GGAGCATCAAACGATACTTCTCTCGAATTCTCTGGACTAATTCTTCATCTGCCACACTTTCACAGTAGCAAACTATTTAACCATTCCTAATTAAATTCGGTAAGTTATTTCTTTGCGCCGCCTTAGGATCTACTTCGATAGGCTTCAAAAGCTTAACGCCGTCCGCGCCTACCACGAAATCGAAGTCTAAGAGCTTGGTCTGCCGGGTATGGTCACCGAACAGAACAATCGGCGAAGTGACTTTGATCACCCTATCAGAATCATTGCAATAGCCCCGTACGAACACCTTGCCCTGATCGACAACTGGGAAATCCCCTTTATCCAAGATCTCTTTGGTTTTTATCTTCTTCCCACGGTCCGAGACCTGAGTCACAGGGAAGATTGCATTGACCCAAGTCCAGCTCTCGGGAATCTTGTGAAGGGTCGTTTCGTTTACGGTGGCTCCTAAAGCTTTGCCTCCCTTCGCCTCTCGTATCCGATCAACTAAGGCGGCAGAAGGCTCTTCCGAACAGTCCTGGAGAACTAATCTACCTCGCAGTGCCGTCCGAAGAATGAGCTTTCGCATCTCTTCACCCGCATTCGGCGCGTCTGCGAAGGTTTCGAACTTCTCTAACAAGGCATCCGGAGTCATCCTTGGGCGGTGGCGCTGAGGGCTTGGTGAAGTTCGTTTCGCAGTTTGCCTCGCGTGGTGGCGATGTCTTCGAGGAGGGCTTCGTATTGCGGTAAGAGTTCGTCGACATTGCCGGGGCCGGTGTCGGCGTTGTGGGGGTTCTTGATGTCGAGGTTGTAGTTGTTAGCAACGATGTCCTCGATGGAGACGCGCCAGGCGTGTTCGTTCTCTTGGCGCTTTTTCCACCATTTCTTCTCGGGCTCGAATTCCTCGATGTGGATGGGTTTGGTCTTGTTGTAGCTTTTGGCGCCAGGTGGGTAGGGATGCTCGTAGTACCAGACTTCTTTGGTGGGTTGGCCTTTGTCGAAGAAGAGGAGATTGGTGCGGATACCGGTGTAGGGATTAAAGACTCCGTTAGGGAGCCTGACAATGGTGTGGAGATTGCATTCGGTGAGGAGCTTTTCTTTGATGCGCGTTTTGACGCCTTCGCCAAAGAGGGTGCCGTCGGGCAAGACGAGTCCGGCGCGGCCGCCAGGCTTGAGGACGCGCATGAGGAGGACGAGGAAGAGATCGGCGGTTTCCCGAGTGCGAAAGTCAGAGGGGTAGTTGGTCTCGATGCCGTCTTCTTCCATGCCACCGAAGGGTGGGTTGGTGACGATGACGTCGACGTATTCCTTGGGTTTCCAATCGGTGAGTGGTCTTGAGAGGGTGTTGTCGTGACGCACACTCGCCGGCACATCGATGCCGTGGAGCATGAGGTTGGTCATGCAGAGGACGTGGGGGAGGTGTTTCTTCTCGATGCCGGAGAAGCAGGTTTGGATGGTGCGTTCGTCTTCTTCGGTCTTGGCTTGTTTGCGCAGGTGTTCGATGGCGCAGGTGAGGAAGCCGCCGGTGCCGCAGGCGGGATCCATGAGGGTTTCGCCTAACTGCGGGTTGACCTGATCGACGATGAATTGGGTGACGGCCCGCGGGGTGTAGAATTCGCCAGCGTTGCCTGCGGATTGGAGGTCCTTGAGGATCTTTTCGTAGATGTCGCCGAAGAGGTGGCGGTCTTCGGAGGCGTTGAAGTCGATGCCGTTGACCTTGTTGATGACCTGCCGCAGGAGGGTGCCGTTCTTCATGTAATTGTTGGCATCTTCAAAGGTCATGCGGATGAGGGCGGTCATGCGCTTGTCCTGGCCTGCGGTGAGGTTTTTGACGGCGGGCAGGAGGGTGTTGTTGATGAAGTCTAACAGAGCATCACCAGTCATGCCTTCTTCATCGGCGGCCCAGTTGCGCCAACGGAGATGGTCTTTGAGTGGGGATTGGTAGGCGTCGTCAAAGAGTTCGAGCTGTTCCTCGCGGTCGTCGAAGATCTTGAGGAAGAAGAGCCACGCCATTTGTTCGATGCGCTGGGCGTCGCCGTAGGTGCCGGCGTCTTTACGCATGATGTCCTGGATGGATTTGACGAGGTTGTTGAGGTTGGGCATGGAGGTGAGGAGGATCTAAAGGAGCCGCACGCAGAGACGCGGAGGCGCAGAGAATGAAAGGGGTGAGCGGAGTCTGACGTCAACTTGCTTCGTAATCCACTACGCTGCGGTTCGTAGAAGGCCTCTTCGAAGCTCTGATGATGGCGTGATGCTTGACCCGTCGTTATTTACGAGTTACACTTCGTTTAAGTTGGATTGGAAATGTCCGGTCGGCGCTAGGCTTCTGGAAATGTCCGGAGGCCTTTCGCATGTCTAGGGGAGGCGGTTGAGTCCAAAGTTTGCCGGGGTTCCGTCCGGACCTGAGTAGAGCTTGGTCTTGATGATTTCGAAGGCTCGATTGGGCTGGTCTGGTCGGAGGTGCTTTAGCGCGACCGGGCGTGCCATGAGATCAGCAAGTTGCAGTCCGGCCGAGTTTGAGGTTTTGGGTATGGTGCTGAGGTGGAAGTTCATGGGTGTGTGCAAGAGATTGTGTCCATCACAGACTCGACGGAACGCCAATTCGAGATCGGTATCCTCACGTCGGCCTCGAGCTTCGACGATGATGGGCGTGGCCGATTCCGATTGATCTTTCCTTCTGAGAAATTGATAGACTCGCTCAAGACCGACTTGCATGGCGTGATCATAGACGCCGACGTCCGGCTCTGGGTTGTGCTGCAGGAACTCTGGCTTGTCGATGATGACGGCGATGACGGTGCCGTGGAGATCTTCCATGAGTCTGCTGAGCTCCGCGATGAATCTATGCCTCACTGTTTGGTTCAGGAGAATGGTGAAGGCGTCTCGTGGCTTTCGGATTTCGTGCTCGTGGAGAACGACCTCGTCATGGCCCCAGAATTCAAATTTGAAACGTTGGAGGGAGGGGCAGATCTCATTCACATAGTCTGCCTTACTGATGACGAGGAAGAGCAAGACAAAGACTGGAAACTGTGGATCAATCTTGGCGAGATGGTGATCTCCGCTTTCATCGACGAATACGAGATGGTCGCTAAAGGGAGGCGCTGGTAGATCGCTCACTGAATGAGTTAGGCTGCGGGGTCGTAGAGGGCGGCTTCAAGGGCTTTGATGGCGGCGAGGTAGTCGGCTTTGCCGCCGAACTGCTTCACGATCTCGATCGGGGTGCCGAAGGCTCGGAGAGGATCGACTTTGAGGATTTCCATGGATTCGATGCTGCGGACACCGCCATCGGCGAACTTGTCTAACAGAGCGTCGAGGATGGCACGGGATTGGTCACCATACTCGCCGAAGACGTTGCGTTTGCGGACGTTGTTGGCGCGTTCCTTTCGGGTGAGCGGTGGTTGATCGTAGGCGATGTGACAGATGAGGTCGAAGGCGCTGAATTCCGTGCCGACTTGGTTGGCGAGTTCATCAAGGAAGACGCCTTGCTCGGTCAACTCGTCCAGGATGGCTTGTTTGCGGTCGGCTTCTTGCCAGGCAGTGAGAAAGTCGTCGAGCGAGCGGTAGCGTTTGTGGACGGCTTTGCGTGAGTAATCCGTGAGGGACTCGGTGATGAGGCGGCCTTCTTGATTGAGATACTGAACGCGTTCGGTGGCGACTTCGACTTCGACATCATCGACGTAGTACTTCTGTGCGGGGGCTGTGCGGTCGCGGCGGTCGAAGGTGTATTCTGTGGGGTCTTCGTGAACGCGATCTTCGTCCTCTTTAAAGTCATCCTCAGGAATGACAGGGTCCTCGTCGACGGGTTCGTAGATTTGCACCGGGTCACCATCGAAGTCGGGATCGGCAAAGAGTGCAGTGGCGCGCTTGAAGTCCATGATGGTGAAGTAGAGCTTGCCGTAGTCTTCCTTGATCCGTGTGCCGCGGCCGATGATCTGTTTGAACTCCGTCATGGACGCGATCCGGCGATCGAGGACGATGAGGTGACAGGTCTGCGCGTCGACCCCGGTGGTCATGAGCTTCGAGGTGGTGGCAATGACCGGGTAGGTGGATTCGGGATCGATGAAGTTGTCGAGCTGGGCCTTGCCTTCATCATTGTCGCCCGTGATGCGCATGATGTACTTGCTATTCTGTGAGGCGAGGTCGCTGTTGGCATTGACCAATGCTTGGCGCATGCGTTCGGCATGGTCGATGTTCTCACAGAACACGATGGTCTTGGCGTAACGATTGGTGCCTTTGAGGAACTCGGTGATCTTGGCCGCGACCATCTCGGTGCGTTTCTTCAAGATGAGGTTTCGATCGAAATCCATCTCGTTGTATTCACGGTCTTCGATCTCGTGGCCGTAGCGGTCGACCTTGCCCTCCTCGGGCCGCCAGCCATCGAGGTCACGGTCAAGACCGATGCGGATGACTTTGTAAGGAGCGAGGAAGCCGTCATTAATGCCTTCGCGAAGGGAATAGGTGTAGAGCGGTTCGCCGAAGTATCCGATGTTGGAAATCGTTTCCGTTTCCTTGGGGGTGGCGGTGAGGCCGATCTGCCCGGCACTGGAGAAGTATTCTAACACTTGACGCCACGCGGCATCGGCGGCGGCACTGCCCCGATGGCACTCATCGACGATGATCAGATCGAAGAAGTCGGGAGAGAACTGCTTGTAGATGTTGTCCGTCTCCTCGGTGCCGGTGACGGCCTGATAAAGTGATAGGTAGATCTCAAAGGACTTGTCGACCGTGCGATTGGTGATCTTGGTCATCGCCGTGCCGAACGGCTTGAAGTCGTTGGTCTTGGTCTGATTGGCGAGGATGTTGCGATCGACGAGGAAGAGGATGCGTTTGCAGGTGCCTGATTTCCACAAACGCCAGATGATCTGGAAGGCGGTGTAGGTTTTTCCTGTGCCGGTGGCCATGACGAGGAGGACGCGTTTGTCTCCTCTAGCAATGGCATCGACCGTGCGATTGATAGCGATGCGTTGGTAGTAGCGTGGCTCGCGATCAGAACCGTCGTCGTAATAGTCGAAGGTGGCGATGGATTCCGATTCGGAGGTGTAGCCTTGGGCGGCTCGATAGCGTTGCCAGAGTTCCTCCGGGGTGGGGAACTCTTCTAACGCAATCTCACGAATGACGGGGCCGTCTTTCTTCGTGCGGTCGTGTTCAATGAAGCCATCGCCATTGGAGCTGTAGGCGAAGGGGATGTCCATGTTCTCCGCGTAGTCGACGGCTTGTTGCAGGCCATCGCCGATACCATGTTTGTTGTCCTTGGCTTCAACAACGGCGAGCGGGATGTTGGGGCGGTAGAAGAGGACGTAGTCGGCCTTCTTGGCCTTACCGCGTTTCACAGTCTTTCCCTGAACGATGACGCGGCCTTTGGTGAAGTGGTACTCTTCGCGGATCTGGGACATGAGATCCCATTTCGCAGCGATGGCGGGAGTAATGAACTTGGTGCGGATGTCGGTTTCCGTGAGATCCTTCTTGTTCATGACGCGTTTGCCCCAAAGTGGAGGCAACGAGGGATCTTGGCAACACCGTCAGGGAATTGGAGGCGAGGGCGGGAATCGAACCCGCGATAAAGGTTTTGCAGACCTCGGCCTTACCACTTGGCTACCTCGCCGTCTCCGGGGTGGTTTGGCGACCACCGGGAGGCTGAAGGTTTCGGGAAGGCGCGGCGGTTGTCAACTTTCTTTGGGTTGGGGAGATGGGATTGATCAGAAGGGGCCTTCCGTGCCGAGGGGTTGGATGGTGACTTCGACGCGGCGGTTCTGGGCTTGGGCTTTGGCGTCGCCTTCGCGGACGAGGGGACTGCTTTCGCCGTGGCCTTTGACTTTGATTCGGGCGGGGTCGAGGCGGAGGGCTTCGAGGAGCCAGTTGCGGATGGCGGTGGCGCGGTTGACGCTGAGGGCGCGGTTGTAGGCTTCACTTCCGATGGTGTCGGTGTGGCCTTCGAGGATGAATTCGGAGTCTTGGCGCTGCATGATGAGGGCTCCGAGTTTCATGAGGCTGAGTTTGGCGTCTTCGCGGAGTTCGGCGCTGTTGAATTCGAAGAGGACATCAGTTGGCACCCAGATGGGTTTGCCGGGGTCGCCCTGGCCTTTCATGCCGAGGACTTGGTCGAGGGAGGCGTAGCCGTCCGGGACGAGGTCGCCGCCGCCGCCCCCTGCGCCGATCTGGGAGGGGTCAGCGAGGGTTTCTTCGGGGCCGCCGAGGAGGTCTCCGGTGGCGAGGCTGGGATGATTGGGATCGAGCGGTGGGGTGTTCTCGGTGAGGCCGCGGAGGCTTTCGGAAGGGGTGAGGGTGGGATCTCCGGCCGAGGAGTCGGCGGGATTGGTGAGCGATTCCGTATCGCCTCCCGCGTCGACGGCGAGGTTTTCCGTTTCTTGGACGGCGGGAGTCATCTTGATCTCCGCGTTGACGATGAAGTCGGCGGGGATGTCGTCTGCGCTGTATTCGGTGAATTTGGCGATTTCCTCTTCGGTGACAGGGGTCGTGCTTTGTCCCTGGGTGGCGTCGTTGGCGGTACTGTTGGTACCGGATTCGGCGATCTGGTCGAGGACGGTGCTGTCGAAGGTGGAGCGTTTGATGCTGAAGGCTTCGGTGAGCGTGATCTTGGCGATGGGCGAGACTTTGAAGGTGCCGAAGGCGATCCAGAGGGCGATGTGGGCGACGAGGGAGAGGATGAGGGCTGTGAGGACCCAGGCGGAGAGGCGCGAGCGTCTGCGGCGCTTGCGATAGCCGGGGCGTTGCCAGTGGTAGCCTTCGCTAATCATGGATGATGGATGAATGAGGATGGATGATTGGCTGCTTTTGGGGGGGCGACAGGCATGTCGCCTTTCCCAGGGCTGTGGAGGCTGCTTTTACGGGGAATGTCGTCCTTTTGGGGTGGGAAATCAACTGGGGGCTTGGACGGGGATGGGGTCGGTCTTGTTCAAAGCCGATGGGAATTCAGGAGGGCGTTTCTGGACAGGGGAGGAAGTTCGGCTAATGAATCGCTGTGAAGATTTGTTGTCGCCCTGTGATCTTGCTTTTGGCTGGCCTGATGTTGGCGAGCTGTGTGGCGGCTCCGCGTCAGGCGCGGATCAAGAATACGGCTTATACGTTGGGTGGGGTGCGTTACTTGCCTTACACGGTGGGTGAGGCTCGGAGCTATCAGGAGGTGGGGGTGGCGTCTTGGTATGGTCCCGATGGGTGGTTTGGCCGGGAGTTGACGGCGAATGGCGAGTATGTGACTCCGCGGACGCTGAGTGCGGCGCATCGGTTGCTGCCTCTCCCGTGCACGGCGGAGGTGACGAATTTGCGGAATGGGAAGCGGGCGGTGTTGCGGATCAATGACCGGGGGCCGTTCATCCCGGGGCGTTTGTTGGATGTGAGTTCGCGAGCTGCGGAGGTGCTCGGTTTTAAGAAACAAGGTCTAACTGATGTGCGGGTGCGCGTGTTGCGTGTCGGCGATCGATGACAGTTCCATTCATTCTTTCTCTTCCCTTAACGATTTCACCAAGTCTGTCTTTACCCTTAAGCTTTCACCATGTTCGCAACCTCGGATTTCTCGATACCCATGACGATTGAAAGTGATACGATCCAGTTCCTGGAATCCCATCCGTTGTTTAGTGGGATCCCTTCGAAGGATCTTGCGATCATCTTTCCTTTTCTGGGAAATGAACGCTTTGAGCCAGGTGATCGTATCACGGAGGAGGCGACTCCTGGAGATGCGATTTATGTGATCACGGAGGGCGCGGCCGTGGTGACGAAACGGAAGCCCGATGGGACGGGTGCGGCGTTGTTGGAGCAATTGGGGGAAGGGTCGACTTTTGGCGAAATGGGTTTGTTAGAAGGAAGTGAACGGTCGGCTTCGGTGACGGCGGTGGCGCCGACGAAGACATTGGTGCTGACGGATCAGGCGTTTCGTGATGTGTTTGCTTTCCGGCCGGAGACGTATCGTATGATCATGGGGAATTTGGCACGCGATTTGAGTCGTCGTTTGCGCATGGCCAATGCGCGCATCGCTGAACTGGCCCCGCCGAGCGGACGTACGAAAGAGGTATGAGCGAGGAGAGTAAAGCGGAAGGGA
Organism: Verrucomicrobiia bacterium; assembly: GCA_030425385.1. Taxonomy (GTDB): domain Bacteria; phylum Verrucomicrobiota; class Verrucomicrobiia; order Verrucomicrobiales; family DEV007; genus JAACDM01. Next base: position 8,027 of record JAUIAH010000056.1, read on the forward strand.
AGAAGGATTTCATCCGCGAGATCATTGATGCGGATCTGGCCTCTGGAAAGCATACGGAGATTGTCACCCGTTTCCCGCCTGAGCCGAATGGGTATCTTCACTTGGGACATGCGAAGGCGATTTGCCTGAGTTTTGGGATTTCCCAGGAGTATTCGCCGGCGCATTGTAATCTGCGTTTTGACGATACGAATCCGGCGAAGGAGGAGACGGAATACGTGGAGTCTATTCAAGAGGATGTGCGGTGGTTAGGTTTTGATTGGGGTGAGAATCTCTTCTTTGCTTCTGACTATTTCGATCAATTGCATGCGTTTGCGGTGCAGATGATTGAGATGGGGAAAGCGTATGTGGATAGCCTGCCACCCGAAGAGATTCGTGCGTATCGAGGGACATTGACGGAGCCGGGCAAAGAGAGTCCGTATCGGGATCGGTCCGTGGAAGAGAATTTGGACTTGTTTCGTCGAATGACGGCGGGCGAATTCGAGGAAGGCGAGCATATCTTGCGGGCGAAGATCGATATGGCGTCTCCGAATATGAATATGCGTGATCCGGCAATTTATCGGATTCGCAAGGCGACGCATCATCGGACGGGAGACAAGTGGTGCGTCTATCCCATGTATGACTTCACGCATGGGTTGTCCGATATGATCGAGGGGGTGACGCATTCGCTCTGTACCTTGGAATTTGAGCATCACCGTCCGCTTTACGATTGGTTTCTGGAGGAATTAGACACGCCTTGTCGCCCGCGACAGATCGAGTTCGCACGGCTGAATTTGACCTATACGGTGATGAGCAAGCGTTTCTTGCTCAAGCTGGTGGAGAATGGGCGCGTGTCGGGTTGGGATGACCCGCGCATGCCAACGATTTCTGGGATCCGGCGCCGTGGTGTGACCCCGGAGGCGTTGCGGCGATTCTGTCAGGCCATCGGCGTGACGAAGTTCAATGGGATGACAGACATTGCTCTGTTAGACTTTCACATCCGTGAGCATCTCAATGCGGTGGCTCCTCGCGTGCTGGGTGTGTTGCGTCCTTTGAAAGTGGTGATCACGAATTATCCCGAAGATGAGGAGGAGATGTTCGAGGCGGTCAATAATCCCGAAGATCCCGAGGCGGGGAAACGAGCGGTTCCCTTTAGTCGGGAGCTCTACATTGAACAGGATGATTTCATGGAGGACCCGCCGCGGAAGTATTTCCGGCTCGCGCCCGGGCGGGAAGTGCGATTGCGCTATGCCTGCTATGTGACGTGTCAGGAGGTGATCAAAGATGAGGCTGGGAATGTGGTGGAACTTCATTGTACCTACGATCCTGAGTCGCGCGGGGGGCGCACGGCCGATGGACGAAAGGTGAAGGGTACCATTCACTGGGTATCTGCTAAACACGCGGTGCCGGCCACGGTGCGTTTATTTGATCGGCTCTTTCGGGTCGAGGATCCGCATAGCGAAGAGGGCGAGTTGGAGGAGCACTTGAATCCCGATTCGTTGGAAACGTTGGCGTCCTGTTGGGTGGAGCCGAGCGTGCGGGATCAGCCCGTCGGACAGGCCTTCCAGTTCGAGCGGCTAGGGTATTTCTGTCTGGACCCTGACACAACCCCCGATCAATTGGTGATCAATCGGACCATTGGGTTGCGCGATTCGTGGGCGAAGCAGGCGAAGAAAGCCTAGCAGACGCCGTGGCTTGCCGGCTGTCGTTCGGTGAGGAAGCGTTTGATGGTGATGCCCACAATCCAGAAGCAGACAACGCTGCCTAACAGGTATAGAAAGCTGGCCCTTGTTTCATCGAGAGAAGCTAAGCCATAGATTAGCAGTCCGAGTCCTTTGCCTCCAAAGATGAGAAGGGCTCCCAAGTAGACCACAAGAGGCATCGGTCTCGGCGGCAGGGTCTCCTCCTGGGGCGAAACGGGTTCGCGGGCTTCTCGCAGGATGGTCATGGCGCGATCGTAGTCCTCGTCGTTCACCACGCATAGCGCGGGATACAGATCGGGGATGGGGACTTCCAAGACCATCGTCGCCACGTGTTCGTTGCGCACGTGCGTGGGGATTTCGTTGGCCTCCAGGATCGATTGATAGTAACCCACACGGGTGAAATCGCGTTCGCGAAAGAGTTCCCTCATGACGGAGGGAAGCTAGCATCAAACGCGTGCGCCCTCAACTGGCGACGGATTCTTCATTGGCTGCGGGATGGGATTTGCCCGTCAGTAAGCTCCGGAAGTCTTCTAGAATCAGGTAAACGCAGGGCACGAAGATGAGGGTGATGATGGTGGCGAAGAGGATGCCAAAGCTCAGCGAGATGGCCATGGGAATGAGAAACTTGGCTTGGAGATCGGTCTCGAGCAGCATAGGGGTGAGCCCGGCGAAGGTCGTCAGCGAGGTGAGGAGGATGGGGCGGAATCGGGCCGCGCCTGCTTCCCAGGCGGCCTTGACGACCGAGTGGCCGTTGCGGAGTTCGCGATTCACATAGTCTACGAGGACGAGACTATCATTCACCACCACGCCGGCGAGCGCCACGATGCCGCACATGGACATGATGCTCAGTTCGGTGCGCATGAGGATGTGGCCTCCGACGGCGCCGACCAAGCCGAAGGGAATCACGCACATGACAATGAGCGGCTGGATGTAAGACCCTAACGGAATGGCCATGAGAATGTACATGATCAAGAGCGCGATCAGGAATTTGTTGCCAATTTCAGACACGGATTCGCGTTGGTCTTTCTGCTCCCCCAGGAAGGAGAAGCGAACGGTGGGGTGATCGCGAATGAATCGGGGCAGGTGGACATTCTCCAATTCCTCGGCGACGAGCTTGGCGCTTGCCTTGGGATCCCGTTTGTCGATATCGGCGCTCACTTTGATAGCGCGCTTGCCTTCGGCCCGCTCGATGGTGGAGTAACCGCGCCCGTAGGACGCCACAGCGACCTGGGAGAAGGGAACTTCGCTTCCGTCGGGAAGGCGGATCTTCATCTGATCGAGATTCTCCAACGATCGCCGTTCGTCTTCGGGGTAGCGCACCATCACCTTCACTTCATGGCGTCCACGCTGGAGCCGTTGCACCTCTTCTCCGTAGAAGCCCTGACGGATTTGCTGAGCCACATCGGCGAGGCGCAGGCCGAGGGCTTCCGCCTGTGGTGTGAGTGCTTCAAGCTTCACTTGGCGTTTGCCGGCACGGTTGTTGTCGGTGATATCCGTCACCCATCCATAGCGGGCGAGTTGCTCTTTCACTTTTGCGGTCACCGCTTCCAGATCGTCGACATCGCGACCGGCCAATTCGAGATCGATGGCGTTGCCGCCCGCGCCTGACTCTGTTTTAAAAACCAATTCCACCGCGCCCGGGATGCCGCCAACGGACTCGCGCCACTCTGCCGTGAAGTCGGAGGCTTTGATAGCGCGTTCCTTCGCGGCTGTGAGTTCAAGGGTCACTTCGCCGAGGTGATCGCCAGATGGCGGGCCGCCCACGGCATCGAACCCTGTCTGAAAGGGTTGTGAACCGACGGTGGCCAAGGTGTGTCGAATGACTTGATCGCCAGTGTCCGAAGCATAACGCGCATTGAGGGCATTGGCCGCCTCTTCGAGTCGGCGAACGGCCGTGGCGGTGGCTTCGGGAGGCACGCCGCGGGCCATGGTGATCTTGGCTGAGACGATCTCGGCTTCCACCTCGGGGAAGAACTGGAACTTGATCCAGCCGCCACTCACAAATACCCCACAAAGCCCGAGCAGAGCGACAAAGCTCACGAGCACGAGATAGCGATGGTGAAGGGCGACGCGTAGGGCGGGACGATAGACATGCTCGACAAACTCCTCCAATCCGTGGCTGAAGACGTGTCGCAGCCGCGTGAGGCGTGACACGGGACGGTCAGGATCCAATCGCGGGAGGAGGGATAGGTGTGCGGGCAGGATGAGCTTCGACTGGAGAAGGGAGAACATCAGCGTCGGGATGACCACGAGGGGGATATTCGGCCAGATCTTGCCGCTGACGCCACTCAGCCCTAGCATAGGCGTAAAGGCGACGGCGGTGGTGAGGATGCCAAAGATCACGATGACACCTACCTCGTGGGTGCCTTTGGGAGCGGCTATCCTAGGATCTTCTCCTTTCCGCATGCGCTTGAAGACGTTCTCTCCGACAACGATGGCGTCGTCCACCACGATCCCCAACACTAAGATGAAACCAAAGAGAGAGATCATGTTCACGGAAATGCCCATCCACGGCATGAGCATGATGGCGCCAGCGAAAGACACGGGAATGCCGATGGAGACCAGCGCGGCTAGGCTTGGGCGAAGAAAGAGGGCCAATACGCAGAAGACTAACAGGAGCCCGACAGCGCCATTCTTGCCTAACAAGCGCATCCTCCCTTCTAAATAGACAGAAGTGTCATTCCAGATCTCTAACTGAACGCCACTCGGTAGGATGGTTGGGGCGCGATCGATCACGGCGCGAGCGGCATTGGCCACTTCACGCGTGTCTTCATTGCCTACCCGGAAGACGTTCACAAGCATGGTCGCTTTGCCATCGAGGTTTGAGGACACGTAGACGTCCTCAAAGCCATCCACGATGGTGGCCACTTCCTGAAGTGAAACCACGCTGCCATCCTCGCGGGTGATCACGGTGATGTCACGGAACTCCTCCGCTGTATAGCGTTTCTGCGCGGTCCGAAAGAGGATCTCCCCTGCATCGGTCCTAACGGAACCCCCTGGAAGATCGATCGATGACGCGCGGACGGCATTGGCTACTTGTGCAAACGTCAGGCCGTATTCGCGAAGAGTCTGCTCGGACACCTCGATTGAGATCTCGAAGGCGCGCACCCCGGCGAGCGTGACCTGAGTGATGGCTTCCGAATCTAACAATTCGTCACGAACGCGCTCGGCGAGTTCGCGTAAGGTCTTCTCATCGGTGTCCGCCGTCACCGCGACACTCAGCACTTGAGACTTGAGCAAGAGCTCTTGGATAATGGGCTCTTCGGCGTTCTCAGCAAGGTTGGTGATGGCATCCACGCGTGTCTTGATGTCATCCATGACATCCCGCAATTCAAAGCCATTGGCCACCTCGGCGGTGACAGAGCCCATGCCCTCGGAGGCACGCGAGGTCACGCGATCCAGGCCATCGACGTCCTGGATGGCTTCTTCGATAGGGAGACAAATGCCACTGGCGACCTCTTCAGGGGCGGCATTGGGATAAGGCACCGTCACGGAAATGATGTCGACCCCGGTTTCAGGGAAGATCTCTTTCTTCAGTTTGAACCACTGCACGCCTCCCATCACAAGCACGATGAGCATGAGGAAATTCCCCGCAACGTGATTGCGTGAGAACCAGTGGATGAGACCTTCCATGATGGAGACAGCTTTCCGGGTGCTTGTTAGTTCGATGTTAAGTCTTGAGGATTCTCCGAGACGACACGCACCCGCATGCCCTCAATGAAAGTGGGAAGGAAGGACACGCAGACACGTTCCCCAGCCTTGAGACCTTCCCTCACATAAGCCGTATCCGCATCATGACGCACGACCGTCACGGATCGCTTGGTGAGAGTGGATTCAGCTGTCACCACGACGATGTCGCTCTCTCCTTGAAAGGCTTTTCTGGGTACAGCGAAGACGCCTTGCAGAGTCCTCCCCTCAATGGCAGCTCTGACAAAGAGACCAGGAACGAGGAGAGGATCGTCATCGACTTCATCTGGGTCAAGCGAGGCAATGAGATGGAGCGAGCGGCTGCGACGATCAATCTCGGCATCGCGCCGGACGATGGTGGCAGTCCAGGGACCGTCGGTAGCGGTAGAAAGCGTGACGTTGCTGCCAGTGACCGTTTCGGACAGAAAGGAGAGATCTGCGAGAGAGATGGGTAGGCGAACTTCAAGAGAGCGGCTTTCGTAAAATTCTGCTAGAGCGCCTCCCATAGGGACGAATGACGCCACATCGGTATGGGTCCGCAAGACCCGTCCGTCATAGGGTGCCAACAGACGGGTGCGTTCAAGATCGCGCTCTGCTTTCTCCACAGCTGCTTTGGCGGCTGTCACTCGCGCCCGGGCGCTCGTCAGCTGGGGCTCGCGCTTCACCAGCGCACTAGGCTCTGTGGCGCGGCCTAATTTCTTCCAATCGCGTATGGACTGGGCAGCCTTGGCCTCTTCCATCTCTACCTGTAGGGAGGCGTCGGCGAGGCTGGCTTTCGCCTGTGCCAGATTGGCTTCATAATCGGCCGGATCGATTCGCAAAAGCTCCTCGCCTGCGCGGAAACGTCCGCCGACTTCGAAGCCGGGAGCGACTTGAATGACTTTCCCTGACACTTCGCTCGCGGCTTTAGTGAGGGTGCGCGCTTCTAGCACGCCTTGAGAAGACAAGGACACCGCGTGATCGATGGGCTTGGCAACGGCGATCTCCACCGGGGTGACCAGTTCTTCCAGCGTCTTCTCTTCTGCCTTGGGGCGAAAGTGCCAGAGTGTAAAGCCTGCACCTCCCGCGAGGCCAAGGATCAGGATAGAGAAGAAGAGTGTTCGGAACAGATGGGACACAATGATCGACGAAAGAGTTAGAAATCGCCACCAAGGGCGAGATGAAGATTCACCCGATTGTCCAGTCGCAAACGCCTGAGGCTCAGGCGTTGACCCGAGAACTGGAGCGCGCGCGATTGCGCTGCCAACACGGTGAGAATGTCGCCCACGCCATCTCGATAGTCGGCGCGAGCTGCGACGTCGGCCTCATTGGCGAGCGCCGCCGCCTCCGTGATGGCGGCCTCACGTTCGGCCAAGAATTCATCAGCCTCCAGGGCGAGTTCGACCTCAAGGAAAGCTTGCAGGACCGTGGATTGTAGGTGTGCGAGCGTCTGCGATTCCTGATCTCTGCGGATTTGTTCCTCGGTGCGAAGGCGTCCTCCGGTGAGGATGGGTTGGGCGAGGTTGCCAGCCAGATTCCACACGCCAAAGTCGCTATTAAGAATGTCTTGTAGGGCCTCGGTCGAGGTGCCGCCGCTGGCGGTCAAGGCAAGTTTGGGAAAGCGCGCCAACCGTGCTTCCTTCACGCGTTCACCTTGAGAAGCGTAGCGTCGTTCGGCCGCCTGAATGTCAGGGCGACGCACGAGCAACTCGGAAGGCAGCCCGGCTGGGGGTGGAGAAGGCAGTTGAGGCAGTTCCAAGCGTTCTTGGAGCGCGTTCTTTGGATAGCGCCCTAACAGAACCTCGATCTGGCGACGTGCTTGGCGAAGTTGGTTCTCGCGCGCGGCCAGTTGCTCGCGTGCCGAGGCGGTGTCTGCCTTGGCCAAGCGAAGCTGGGCGCCGGTGCCGCCACCGTCGACTTCGCCAATCTCGAAGCGATCAGCAATGACGTCCTCTGTTTTCTGAAAGGTGGCCACGGTTTCCTCGGCAAGCGCCCGTTGCTGGGCGGCCTCCGTCAGCGCGAACCACGCCTTGGCTACTTGAGCGGCGAGGGAGGTGCGTGCGGCTCGGAAATCGGCTTCTGCGGCTTGCCATTCTGCGAGGGCGCTCGATTCGGCAGCGCGAATCCGGCCCCAGAGATCGATCTCCCACGAAAGGTCCAGCGAAGCGCCAAAGCTATCGGAAATGGTGCTCAACACTTCAGGGGTGGCGCTCCCGCCGCCCGCCGCGCCGAACCCTCCAAAGTCTGGAAACCCGATGAAATTCGTCTTGCGCCGATTTCCTGTCAGGGTGGCATTCAACTGGGGGCGTCCTGCTGAGGCGGCCAAGCGCGCGGCGCCCGCTGCCTGACGCACGCGCGCGGCGGCACCTTTCAAATCGGGATGGTGAGCCACGGCCGCTTGGACAAGGTCGAGGAGTTGGCGGTCTTTAAAGCGTTTGAGCCACGCCTGATCGATCCCACGCTTGGCGACAGTGCTAGCCGACCACGCATCCTCCGATGGCAAGGCCACGTCGACGGGGCGCTTGGCCGGGGGCATGGCCTGACATCCCCACCATAGAAGGCACAGGGTCGGCAGGATGACTTGAGGTGGGAGGCGCATAGGCTAGGGAGTGGGCGTCAGCGGCAGGGGTGGCCCGGTAAATCCGTGGGCACCATACACTTTCATTTGTGCTAAGAGTTGATCTCTTGTGAGGGCGCCAAGATCATCTTCGCCGGTGAGGCACTGCAGCACATCGGTATTCATGAGGGCATGGATCATCACCCCCACCGTGAAATGGAGACGGAGGAGGATCTCGTTGCGTTGCAATTGGGGGAGAGCCGCTTGCAAGGCCCGTGGAAACTCGGTCAGCACGTCTTGAAACCCCTTGATAGCGGCCTCTGGCATCCCTCTCAAGCCACGGTCATCATTCATGCAGCGTCCCATCAGGCGGAAGAAGAGTTTCTCGGTCAGGGGACTCCGGCGCACGGCGTCCAAGGCTGGTTGCATGAAGCAATCGAGAATCGTTTCCACCGCGAGCGGCTTGCTCCCAGCCTTGGCCTCGGCGTTTGAAAGGGCCTCCAAGCGTCCCGCATTGACTTCATTCACATAGGCACCCACGACGGCATCGATGAGGCCCTCCTTGGATCCGAAGTGGTAATTCACGGCTGCCAGATTCACGCCTGCTTCCTGGGTCAGCATGCGCAGGGACACCTTCTCGAAACCCTCCTCCGCAAAGAGACGCTGAGCGGTCTCGAGGATCGCGTGTTTGGCCGAAGCATCGTGGTCGGTGGCAGGCATGAGTATTTAAACGATCGTTTGAAACAAACGTTTGCATGCCTCGCGAGATGGTCAAGCAGACTTCACAGGTGTTTGTCAAACCACTCGGCGAATTGCCAAATGTCCCAGGGCATGGTGAGCCAGCCGTGGTTGCCGCCCTCCTTGATGCGCAATTGGATGGTGCCCCCAACGCGTTCGACTGCTTCCTGAAAGCGCGTGGATTGATCCAGGGGCGTGAGGGTATCGGCGTCGCCGTGGTGAATGAGGATAGGAGGGAGGTCTTCGTGCACATGATAGATAGGCGAGGTGTCACGACCGATCCCTTTCCAATCCTCCAAGGTGGGCGACCCAAACGCCTTGATAAAACTCTTGGGGGGGCCGCCGTCTCCGAGATTCTCGGTGGATTCGCCCAAGTTGAGAAGGTCCGTCACGGGATAAAAGATGGCCACGGCTTGTACGGCGCTTGAGGCGGCATCGATCGGGTCTCCGTTGTGTTCCACTTCTCCAGGACCTCCGCGCGTGGCTAACATCAAGCTCAAATGTCCGCCCGCGCTTCCGCCCGTGACACCGATGCGGTCGGGATCGATGCCATAGCGCGAAGCGTGATGGCGAATGAAGCGCACGCCACGATTCACGTCGGCGATGATTTCCATCACAGTGGCTTTGGGTTGGGAACGATGACAGACTGCGAAGACCGTGTAGCCACGGCGTAGCAGGGGAGACACCATCCAGGTATCGAGACCGCCGGGGCCATCGGATTTCCATCCGCCACTCACCATGACCGCGATCGCGAGCCCATTTGGGCGGCGTGGGGTCAATACATCGAGTGTCAACGGGAACTCTTCGCGATGCCCGTAAACGATGCCGTCCTGGCGCGTGATCTTGGGGTGCGCATACCAATAGAGGAGGCCGATGAGGAATCCGGCCAGAATCACCAAGACGAGCAGCAGTTTGAAGAGGCGGATGAGCCAGCGTTGCCAAAGAGGTCGAGTAGCCATTCCTCAGAATGCCGGTTCACCCGGCAGCAGGCAACCTTCGTGCTGCCAACGCGTGTGTCTCGTTTGCGGTAATTTCTAAGAAACGCGTTGTCTAAGCGTCTTCACGCGTGGGGAGGACGCCATCACTGGTGCCTCCTGGATTTCGTTCGTTGAAGTCCAGGGGCGCCGGGCGATGGTTTCGCTACCCAACAACCTGCATTCAACCCACATAGACCTATGAAAGGCTTCTTTGGCCGTTTCCCCAGTCGCGCGCGGGGTTTCCTCGGCGCCCTCACTCTTCCCTTATTGCTCATGCCTGCTGCTGCCCAAGAGATTGGTTTCATTGAACGCTTCGCCCTGGCGGAGGATCGGGCGGCGGTGCTGAAGGAACTCACGCCGGGCACGGAAGACTACTACACTTTTCACGCGCTGCACTATCAGAATATCAATGACCGGGCGCGGTTCGATGAGATTCTGACACAGTGGCGGAAACGCTCTCGCAACCCGTCCGTGGGCAAGTGGTTGGAGAATCGTCAGGCACTCATTGATTTCGACAAGGATCCGCAAGCAACCTTGGCATACTTGAAAGAGGCACTCGGGCTGTCCTTTGACCATCAACGTGAGCGCAAGCAAGTCGATCCGACCTTGGCCACGACTTTGGACCCGGATCTCATCGCTTTGGAAGCCATCGTGAAACGATCGCTGGAGAATGCGCGTGAATTGGGTGAGATGAGTGCGGCAGGGATTGATTGGCTCATGCGGCACTGGGGTGAGGTGGAGCTTTCCGTGCCACAGAAGCGGGCTTTGTTAGGGCGCCTGCAGCGTCCTGATTACTCGGCGCTTGTGGAGGCGGTCGTGGAAGATCTGGAGCGGCGCGAGAGCAAAGGCTTTGGTGAGTTCCCCGTGCATGAGAACATGACCTTGGCGCAGTTGGAAGCGCTAGGGGAGCTACGGGAACGCTTGTTAGGCGAAGAGACTTATGTCTACACGAGGCTCCGCAAGTTGCAGCCTCACAGCGAGATCGATCTGTCGCGCAACCAAGCGGAACGGCAAGCCTATCTGGAGCGCGCCTGGGAATTTGTATCCACCTTGGGCACGGCCTTTCATTCCCTTCAGGCACATGTTCTCTACCAACGTCTCTCCCTGGATGCCTCCTTGGGGCGCTACGATCGCGAGCGCTTTCTCACCTATTTGCGGCTCCCGCGTCCTGTCACTTATCTCAATCGAACTTACCGTGAGCGCTTGGAAATATGGCGGCATCCGGTGGATCTGAATTTCGACGGCGCGCAGGCCACTGGCTTGGGGCCGATTCAGAATGACGAGCATTTGGTGCGCCGTTACCTCCTCCATTTCCTCACCGGGGCTGACTCCTTTGAGGCCTTCGCGCCCTATGTGACGGAGGACTACCTCAAAGCTACCCAGGCGGAAGCGAACATTGTGAGTGGCTACGGCGACGTTGAGAAATGGGCGTCGCAACTGAGCCCAGCTGCCTATCAAGCGCTGAAGGAACGCGTGGATCTGGACTTTGATCCCAGTTGTCAGGAACACTTCAAGCCGGGCGAGCGCGTGCGACTCACCATGCATGTGAAGAATGTGAGGAATCTGATCGTGAAGATCTTTGAGATCAACACGGAGAGCTATCACCGTCACTTTGATCGTCCCATCAATACGGATTTGAACCTCGACGGGCTCGTAGCCAACGAAGAGCTAACATTCGATTACGACGACGACCCTTTCCGTCGGCACGAGCGTGAGTTCGCCTTTCCCCAGCTCGATGCGAGCCGAGGGGTGTGGGTGTTAGAATTCATCGGTAACGGCAAGAGTAGCCGTGCGTTGATTCGTCGAGGAGATGTGCACTTTGTTTCAGAGACTAGTGCTGGAGGGCATGTGTTGCGCTTGTTTGATGAGACGCATGAGCCTTTGCCATCAGGGTTTGTGTGGATGGGAGGGCGTCGCTTTGATCCCGATGACACGGGGGAAATCCTCATCCCCTTCTCAACGGAGCCGGGAGCGCGCAAGATTCTCTTGAACGATGGTCAGGGATTCACGCGCTCGGGGACGCTCCGCTTGGAGAGCGAGCGTTATCAGCTGAAAGCCGGGTTCTATGTCGATCGCGAATCGCTATTGAGTGGGGCGGAGGCCACCGTGGTCGTGCGACCCCTCTTCTCCCTCAATGGCTTGCCTCGCGCTGTGGAATTGTTAGACGAAACGACGCTCACGGTCACTTCGGAGAACCTCGATGGGGTGTCGTCTTCGACCACTGTGAGAGACTTTGAACTCCATCCGCACAAGGAGAGCACTTATCGGTTTCGTGTTCCCGAGCGCTTGCATGCGTTGCGCTTCGAACTGAGTGCGGAGGTAAAGAATCTCAGCACGGGCGAGACGGATCGCCTCCAGGCGGAGGAGCGCTTTGTCGTGAATGAGATTGATCAAACGGATGCGATCTCGGATCTCTTTCTGGCCAAGGCAGCCGAGGGGTATTCCGTGCAATTGCTAGGGCGATCTGGTGAGGTGTTGCCGGATCACGCCATCAATCTCAATCTTCGTCGCGACGATTTCCGCACGGATGTGCATGTGACTTTGAAGACAGACGTTGATGGGCGGGTGCATCTGGGCGCGCTCGAGGGCATCTATCGTGTCACGGCGACTGCGCCGAATGGGCGTCGCTACCGATGGGTCTTGCCCCGTGATGAGCGGGTGTATCCCAGCACGGTGCACGCGCGGGTGGGAGAAACGATCCGCATTCCCGTGGTGGATACCGCTCAGGAAGGGCGGGCTGCGTTCTCATTGCTTGAGCGGACGCCGCTTGGTGCCTATGTGAGTGACCGGCTCGATGCCGTGACGGTAGTGGAGGGCGAGGCGCGAATCGCGGGGCTATCCCCGGGAACCTATCACTTTACGGTGAAGGAAGCGGAGCACACCGTCACCATTCAGGTCTCTGCGGGGAAGGAATCGGAGGGCTACCTCTTCTCGGACACGCGCATTCTGGAGTCTTGGAAAGCGCCCGCGCTGCGGATGGAGCCGTTGGTGGTCGAGGGTGAGGAACTCGTCATTCGGTTGAAGGAGGTCAATCCGAACACGCGGGTGCATGTCTTGGCAGGGCGCTTTCAACCGGCGTTTCCCTCCTTCGATTTGTTAGGCCGTGGCATTGCCGTGGATCCAGCGAGTGGCGTGCCCGGCGTGGTCCGGAATGACTTTGTGTCAGGGCGAGCGATCGGAGATGAGTACCGTTATATCATTGAGCGGCGTTATGCGGAGAAGTATCCTGGCAATATGCTCACCCGCCCTGGGCTGCTCTTGAACCCCTGGGCGATCCGCGACACGTCAACGGATCGAGAAGACTTGGCGGTGGCTCAGCAATGGGCGGAGACGGCTCCGGCTCCTGCAGCGGCGATGGCCTCGCGCAAGCGTGCCTCGGCCAAGGCGAAGGAAGAGGAGGCTGGCTGGCGCGATCCTCATGCGTTGCACTTCCTTGGGCAGCCTGGCGTGCTGGCCATCAATGCGGACCCAGGTGAGGACGGTGTCATTCGCGTGAAACTGGAAGGCTTGCGTGATTGTCAATTTGTCAGGGTTCTGGCGATCGATCCCCGGACGGCGGTGGAGCGGCAGTTGGCCTTGCCCATGAAGGATCGGGAAACGCGTGATGTGCGCTTGGCGGATGGCCTCCATTCGAAGCGGCATTTCACTCAACAGGATCAGGTGAGCATCCTCGAGGCTAACAAAGCATTCACGTTGGAGAAAGGCAGTGGGGCCCAGTTCGAGCTCTACGAGACTTTCGCCGATGTCTTCCAGCTCTTGCAGACGCTGAATCCGGGAGCGAATCTGGAGCGCTTCGCTTTCCTGCTGCATTGGCCAGCATTGGAAGCTTCTGAGAAACGCGCGCACTATTCGGAGCATGCCTCGCATGAGCTGAGCTTCTTCCTGCAACGCAAGGATCCTGCGTTTTTCCAAGAAGTGATCCTTCCTTACCTGTCCCACAAGAAAGACAAGACCTTCATGGATCACTATTTGTTAGGCCAGGACGTGTCTGGCTATGTCGATCCGTGGCGGTACTCTCAGCTAAACGTGGTCGAACGGATCTTGCTCGGGCAACGTCTTCCCACGCAGCGGGAAACAGTCGAGCGTGATGTGGCGGATTGGTTAGGGACCTTGCCGCCGGAGGAACGAGAGGAGTTGTTAGACTTTGAGAAAGCGTTGGGAGGACGTGCGCTCGACCGTTTAGGCGAACCTGAGTTAGCCGTTCGCGAAGAGTTGCGGCGCAGCGGGATGGCGCGTGGCATGGAGCAAGCGGATTCTCTTTCCTTAATGGATGATGGCGTTTCCGCTTTCGGAGTGACGGCGGAAAAGGAGCACCTGGCGGAGAATGAGGTGCGTTTCATGCGCGAGCAGAAGCGCCGTGGCCGCGCGCGGGGTCTCGGATTCTATCGCAAGCTTGAAACGACGAAGGAATGGGCAGAGAACAATTACTATCACTTGCCCATCGATGAGCAGAACGCTGCTCTGGTGCCGGTGAACAAGTATTGGTATGATTTCGCCAAGCATGAGGGAAACGGTCCGTTTGTCTCCGGGCATGTGACCGAGGTCACCCGGAATTTCACGGAGATGCTCTTGGCGCTGGCAGTGTTGGATCTTCCCTTCACGAAAGGGGACAAAGACGAGACCCTTGCGGTGAAGGATGGTCAACTGACAGTGACATCGAAAGCCCCCGCCATTCTCTTTCATAAAGAGATTCGCGAATCGGCTCTCGGTCAGGTGGGGCAGATCCTTGTCAGTCAGAACTTCTATCGCAAAGGCGAGGAACGGCAACCCCGCATGGGCGGCGGCGAGACGGTGAAGTTCATCACGGAAGAGTTTCTCACTGGTGTGGTCTATGGTTGCCAGATCGTGGTCACGAATCCGACGGCGGCAGTGGAGCGTTTGCAGTTGCTCACCCAGATCCCCCAAGGGGCGATTCCGGTGGATGGGAGTCGCGAGTTGGCCAATCGTAGCATCCGGCTTGAACCCTATCAGACGCATACAGAGACTTACGCGTTCTATTTCCCCAAAGCGGGAGCCTTTGAGCACTTCCCGGTGCATGTGTCCAAGGAAGACAAGGTCGTGGCCTTCGCCGAGCCTATCACGTTTCAAGTCGTGGATGAGTTGAGTGAGATGGACACGCAGTCGTGGGCCTACGTTTCGCAGTGGGGAAGCGAGGAAGATGTTCTCGCTTACTTGCAGAAACACAATCTCCGTGAGACGGACTTGACGAAGATCGCCTGGCGCTGCCGAGAGAGCACAGCGTTCTTCACGCGGGTGATCGCTCTGTTAGAGAAGCGTCATCACTACGATGACACGCTCTTTAGTTATGCCTTGCACCATGGAGAGACGGGTCCGTTGCGTCAGTATCTCCTCCACGCAGACCGCTTCCTGGCGCAATGCGGAAGCTATTTGGAAACCACGCTGGTCACGATCGACCCGGTCGAGCGGAAGAACTACCAGCACCTGGAGTATTCGCCCTTGGTGAACGCACGAGCCTACCCCGTGGGTGGCAAGCACACGATCCTCAATGACCGCTTCCGCGAGCAGTATGGGCGCTTGATGACGATCTACAGTCAGCGACCTGCTCTCGATGATGCTGAGCGGCTGACGCTCACCGTGTATCTGCTCTTACAGGATCGCGTGGGAGAAGCACTGGAGGTGATTGATAGGGTAGATCGTGAAGCGTTGTCGACCGGTTTGCAGTATGACTATCTCCAAGCCTACCTCGCCTTTTATCGGGAAGATCCGAGTGCTGCCCGTCGCATCGCCGAGCGTTATGCGCAGTATCCGGTGGACCGCTGGCGCGAGCGCTTCTTGGAGGTGTTGGCGCAGGTGGACGAGATCGAGGGTAAGATTCGTGAAGGTTCCGAGGACGACACTCGTGAGCAGCGTCAGAATGCGCTGGCGGCGAAGGAGCCAGGACTCACGTTCACAATCGCCGATGGGAAGATCGAGGTGCTCTATCGGAATCTCCAGGAGATCACGGTAAACTACTATCGCATGGATCTTGAGTTCCTCTTCAGTACGAATCCGTTCGTCTCTTCAGAGGCTGCGCGTTTCAGCATGATCAAACCGAATCGAACGGATCGCGTGGCCCTGGTGGCCGAGCGTGAGGGGATGACCATCCCGCTTCCGGAAGCGTTCGAGGGTGAGAATGTGCTCGTTGAGATCACTGGCGGTGGCATCCGTCAAGCGTCTGCCCATTATTCCAACAGCCTCAAACTTGAAGTCTCGCCTAACTACGGGCAGCTGCGGGTGGCGCATGCGGACGATCCCAAACGGCCCTTGGCGAAAGTGTATGTGAAAGTCTATGCGGAGGTAGACGGGAAGGCGCAGTTCTACAAAGACGGCTACACGGATCTCCGCGGGAAGTTTGACTATGCCAGTCTCAGCACGGACGATCTGGCATCGGCGAGCCGCTTTAGTATCCTGGTGATGAGTGAGGAGCATGGCGCGCTGGTGCAAGAGGCCCAGCCACCGCAACGCTAGCACGGCTCTGTCGCGGTTTCTGTCAGGCTGGAGCGCTTTCTTCTGGCCAAGCGAGGGATTCCAGGTTTGTTAAGGAAACTTAACTAATCTGGAGTCCTATCGTTTCGCGCCTGTTCCCTCCTGTCCTCGCATTGTGCTGCCTTGTCGCTTTGGCAACTTGGTCAGAGAGGTCGACGCGTGAGCCGGTGGCTTCCGGTCCCTTGTTGATGGCTGGGGTAGGAGGGGCGACTTGGGAAGCGCCGCCGAGCTACCTGGCGTTTGACCAGGGCGCGTTGGGTTATCAATTCAAGGGACTGGATCCGTTTGCACCGCAAGCGGAGGCGCCCATTGTCGTGCGGAAACGGGAAGCCGTTGCTCTCGACCTCCCTGTCCATCGCACACGATGGCGCTACCTGGACGACTTGCATCGCGCTGCCATCCGTCGAGCCTGTCAGGATAAGACGCGTGATTGGCGACGCGTGGTTCTCCATGCCAGTCGCAGCGCTACCGGCAACAAAGATCTCGTGCATCATCAAGTGTTAGGTCAGCGTCCCCACCTGGGGGTAGGCCCCTACCATTTCATCATCGGAAATGGGAGCTTCTCGGGAGATGGCGAGATTGAAACGACTCGGCGCTGGATCGCCCAACAGGAGGGTGGATCCATGGGCGTTCCCGAGATCGATGAGGCATCGATCAGTGTGTGTTTGATAGGGCGTTTCCAAACGACTGGCCCGACACCGGCACAGTGGCAGGCGCTTGATGAGCTCATGGCCTATCTGCGCGCTCAATTGGGAGCCTTGACGCTCTCGGCCCATCATGAAGTGGAATCCACCGCGCCTTCCTGTCCC
The DNA here is from genome assembly GCA_030425385.1 of Verrucomicrobiia bacterium. Classification (GTDB taxonomy): domain Bacteria; phylum Verrucomicrobiota; class Verrucomicrobiia; order Verrucomicrobiales; family DEV007; genus JAACDM01. Next base: position 24,939 of record JAUIAH010000056.1, read on the forward strand.
GGCCCCGCGATCACGCTTGAGAACCTACGTCAGCTCGATCAGCGCACTTGGTAGACGGTGGAAATGGGTGTATGGTGGCCTCGTGGGTGCCATGAAATTACCAGAAGCCATCTCCATCGAGGATTACCTCGAAGGGGAATTGATCTCAGAAATCAAACACGAATATGTGGCGGGAGCCGTCTATGCGATGGCGGGTGCGAAGAATCGTCACAACATTCTCGGCAGCAATTGCTTAGGGGCGCTGTTTGTCGGCTTGCGAGGGAAGCCGTGCCGCCCGTTTAACAGCGATACCAAGGTTCGGATTGATCTCCCTGACGGCACCCGCTTCTACTACCCAGATGTCTCGGTCATTTGTGAGGGCAACGATGACGATGAGAGTTTCCAAGAGAGACCCGTCGTCCTCATCGAGGTGCTCAGCAAGTCGACGCGCCGCATTGATTTGGGGGAAAAGTGCCAGACCTATCTGACGCTTCCAAGCTTGAAGGTTCTCCTATTTGTCGAAATGGATTTTCCCGCCGTGAGATGTTATCGCCGCAAATCTGATGGTGCCTTTTCTCAAGAGCTTTCCGAGGGCTTGGATGCTGTCATCGATCTGCCTGAAATTGGCACAGCGTTAGCGCTAACGGACATCTACGAAGACGTTTCATTCGCGAGTGATTGATCGTGCGTTGGTGAGGATCAGAGCGCTTGGGGAGGAACCAGATCACGCCAGGTCTCGTCGCCGTTGGCGCGCATCTTACGGATGTCGCTCGGGGAGTGCTGGAGCAGTTCGGGAAGAGAGGTCTCTAACGGAATGATCTGACGAGTCTTGAGGAAATGATGGTAGAGCGGCTCAAGGTGCTCGGGGAGAGGCAGATTCTGGATATCGATCGCCTGGCCTTTGTCGTCTAGACCTGGATAGACGAAGACATTCACGTGGGCCATGAAGAGCTTGCCGAGGGCTTCAAGCGTGCCGCCTTCAAGGGCGGCATACCATTTCTCGTCGAAGATCTGTTGGAGCAGCCCGACGCTGAGGGTGACTCCGGTGGGCATGGTGGTGTAGCGCGCGAGGTAGCAGGTGAGGCGGTAGAACTCAGCGAAGCGCGAGATGAGCACGGTCTTGCCGAGGGCCTGCATGACGTCGGCCCGTTGGAGAAATTCTTCTTTGTCGACGGTGCCTGTCTCTAACAGGTTATCCATCGTCGTCTCCATGATCTCTATGTAGTCGGGATTGTCCTGGTGCAGGCTAGGCTCGTAGTGGCGTCGGGCCGCGTCGAGCATGTCGAGGTGCACTTTGGTGACGGGGTGGAAGGCTCCGCGGATGAGGAGGACCGGTTTCTTATAGAGAATCTCAGCGGGTTGCGCGACCTCACCATCAGGAGTGAAGAGCGCGGCATCTGTGAGTTCATTGCCTACCAACTCGAGAGCGCACAAGCGGTTGTCGATGTGTTGGAAGCCGGGACCACTGAACTTGAGCATGTCGATCTCGATGCGGGCGCGCGTGAGATCGTCGAGCAGTGAACGTGTGAGGAGTTCCAGGTTGTCGCGATAGTAGAAAGCTGCGTAGATGAGATTCACCCCGACGATCCCGAGCGCCTCCATTTGATCCACATTCTCTCGGTCTAACATTCTCACGTGAATTAAGATATCGTGAGGTTCTGATAGGGGGGCGAGTTGAAGGCGCACACCGAGCCATCCGTGGCATTCGCCTTGGCCGTGGAAAGGCATGGCGCGGACGGTATTGGCGAAGACGAAGAAGGTGGTGTCTTTGCCGCGAGGGTTGGCGAGTCGTTCTTGCAGGGTCGCGAATTCGTGCTCGAGCATTTGGAGGAGTCGCGCGCGGGAAACGTAGCGTGAGCATTTCCCATAGATCATGTCTGAGAATGTCATGTCATAGGCGGACATGGCTTTGGCGACGGTCCCAGCCGTGGCGCCGGTTCGGAAAAACCAATTGGCCACCTCCTGTCCGGCACCGATCTCAGCAAACGTGCCATACTTGGCGGGATCGAGGTTAAGCGAGAGAACCTTCTCAGAAGTCGATGGGCGCACGGATTCAGCCATGGCGCATGAAAGGCGACGGTGCCCGCTTTGCAACCTCCGTGAACATCATCGCAAGATCGAGAATTGTTTGTGCAATTAATTATAATAATTATTGCAGCTCTGATATTGGCGGATATGATGAGGCCTGTCTGCTGCATTTAAGATCAATGAACCTGAACTCTCCCCATCCCAGCACGGGCTTTTCCCTCCAGGAAATGCTCGTCGTGATCTCGATCATCGGTATCACGACGCTGATTGTTCTCCCAGGGATCAGTAACCTGACGGCGAAGGCTGAGACCGCGAGTGCGCGGAGGAATGCCCAGTTGCTCTCTTCGGTCACGGCAGCCGCTCGGGCTTCGGGTGACCCGGCGTTCAAGAGCCTTTCCAGCAAGCCCGCTCTCATCGCTTTCTTTGGCTCAGGGGGTTACAGCCCTAATGGTGATGGCCATCCGAAGATCGGCGTGGGGGGATTGACCAAGGAGGATGCTTGGGAAGCGGCTCGCTACCTGACCTACAATCAGACTTCCGGCGGGCTAGCCTTCACGGGTGGGAGCCGCGTGAACCCCATCTCAGATGCTCCAGAATCGGGCGGCGGCGGCGGTGGCGGCGAAGATGAAGGCGATGCAGAGGATGACCAGCACCGCTGGAACGCTCAACTCCTCGAAGGGGCAGCGAGCATGGCCACGGCGCGTGGAGACAACAGCATTGCTCTCGCAGGCAGTAAGGGCACCGCCATTAGCTATCTGGTGGATGGCGGCGTCGGAGGTCCGATGGTCGCCGGCATGTCCTCTGACGAGCAGTCTGGTGCCGCGACCTACCTGAACTACACCGGCGGAACGCTTCGGTATACGGATTAGGTCACGGCCCGGCTTGGGTCTCGTGTCACGCCACGGGGTCCTCTTCCGACTCGTCGAGATAGGCTTGCAGCTCCTCTCGCAACTGGAGGCGCGCTCGAAACAGGAGGCTCTTGACGGAGGAGACGGTCAGTTCCATCACCTTGGCGATCTCATCGTAAGGCATGTGTTCAAAGCGTCGGAGGACCAAGGCCATCCGTTGGCGATCCGGGAGTTTCTCCATGGCTTGATCAATCGCTTCCTGCATTTCCTTGTGCAGGAGCGCGTCCCCCGGCTCGACCACCGAAGTATCGGGCATGGCGAGGTGGAAATCTTCCGCCTGGGCTTCGAGAGAATAGTGCGGCCGCCGTTTGCGCCGCCGACTCTCGTTGTAGACGAGATTCTTCGTGATAGTGAAGAGCCAGGTGGTGAACTTGGCGCTGGGTTCATAGCGGGGTGCGGAGGACCACACACGGATGAAGACCCGCTGCGCGAGGTCGTGAGATTCATCCAGATCACCGAGCATCCGATAGATCGTGCCAATGACGCTGGAGCGATGCCGAGCGACGAGTTCTTCGAAAGCCGCCACGTCGCCATTCTTCACCTTGAGCATGCATGCCACATCCTCCGCATTCGTATCCACGGCTTCCGGGGCTTTCTTGGCGGCGGGGGTGGGCTCGTCGTCCTTCATGCAGTCGGCTTCTGAATACCACGCCCATGTCCCGGCGAGGGTCCGCCCAAGATGGAGACTCCGCCCTCCAGATCAACCCCTTGTTGTGGGGAATTCTGCTTCTCCGGGTGGGTGAAACGTATTCTCACGGGGAAACTGGGAAAAACCCTGCCTGGTGAACGCAAGAGAGGCAGCGCTTTCACGCTGCCTCTCATCAAGGTTGACCTTTAAGGAAGGTTTATTTCTCGATAATTCGGAAGAATCGGGTGTCCAAACCACCGCTGCTGACATTCACCGTCGTGCTGGTAGCTCCCTCAGCACCCGTGGCATCTTGCAGACGAGAAAAGTCATTCAAGAAGCGACTCACCTGCACTTCGTAAGCCGTTCCAGGTTCGCTCGTGAAGGTCAGGTTGGCCCCTTCCGCTGCGCCGAGGTACTCGAAGCCGGTGATCTCGAGATCGCCGTCAGGCTCAGGTTCACCCCCTCCTCCCTCGATCGTGCCAAAGTACTCGATCTCCGCGATCTGGTGCGTGGCCTCAGGCGTGTCGTAGATCTCGAGGCGGATGAAGGTGTAGAAGGGGGCGGCCTCTGCCAACTCGATCAAGACGACCTGCAACCGCTCATCCCAGAGGGCTTCGGGATCATTCTGCGTGAAGATGGGCGTGAAGTTCTCACCATCATTTGAGCCTTGGATTTCGAACCATGTGGGATCGCGACCCGGCACGTCGTTGGCTGAGGCAACGGTGAAGTGTGTGAGGCTCACCGCGTTGGCAAATTCCACCGTGACCTGATGCGGCGCGTCCGGAGTGGGATCGTCACAGCACCACTTGGCGTTCCCACCACCCAACTGGTTGTCGAAGATATTGAAGGAGAATTCGCCGCCTTCGAAACCGGGCTCATTGTTCGAGGTGATGGATACCCAGTTCCACGAGGGATCGGTTTCGCCTGCAGCCTCATCGCCATCATCCTCGGGATCCGTCAGGTCGCCGCCGAGCAAGGCTCCGGTTCCCGTGCCGAGAATCGTGATAGTAGGCCCAACCACTTCACCACCAGTATTGCTGGGGTTGTTCGGATCGCCGTTGTCCGCCACCTCGGTGGCGTCGTCGATGGTGTCGCCATCCGTATCGGCAAGGAGCGGACTGGAGCCGTGGGTCAGCACTTCCTCGCCATCCGTCAGGCCATCGGCATCGGTGTCGGCCACGGCAGGGTCCGATCCGTTTCGGAATTCCTGAGCATCTGTGAGGGTGTCACCATCACCGTCGGCAGTGCCGTCTTGCCCTAAGGCAGTGCGAAATAATAAGTTACCGAATTATTCTACCTGCGGATGAATTTCGTAATTCCATTCTCCATGAAACTTGTTTCGCTTAATGTGAATTTCCTGAAAATCTTCGTCGGACACCTTTCG
>JAUIAH010000057.1 GCA_030425385.1 Verrucomicrobiia bacterium
CCTTAGAGGAGCCTGCCATGCCTCCAAACTTACCTGCCGCGCCAGCGGCTTGAACCGAACCTAGAGCGACGACCAGAGTCACTTAAACTCATCCGCCAAAACATACATTCTCGCTGAACCAGTACACATCGCTGCTGGTGCATCTTGGTAGTGCCAAGAGGAGAAGATTCTCTTGAGAATGCCAATGTAGACCGCTTGATTCGCCTCATTGTCCTTAAGTTGCAGGGCCATTTCGAAGTCTTTTGAGGGTTGGTGTTCACTGTGAGAGTGGCGAAACGGCGAATGCACTGCGCCTTGATGTCTCCGTCTTCAAGACTTCGGATCCACTCGATCAATCCCTCGTGTTCGCCACCGTTCTCTGCCCAACCGTGAACCACTGCTGTATATGCCATCGCACTGGGCTGGTACCATTCCGCCAGTTGATCCAATATTTGCGCCGCATACGCTGGGTTCGTTCCTGAGAGACTGTCGACAAATTGGTAGGCATCATGCTCTTGAATCCTCCCACTTTTCGCGAGTTCCATCAGTTCTTGGGCGGCCCGCACTGCCGCTTCTTGGCCTGACTCGCCAGCCAATCGGAAATAGCTTCCCAGCTTGTCTTCTGGCAACGAACGGCACCACTTAAGGGCGGCTTCCCGATCCGTTTCGGCAATCTTGCGAGCCACCGCCACCACGGCCTCAGAGAAGATCCATCATCCTCTTGATGATCGAATACGGAAAGGGCTTCTTTGGCGATTTCGATATCCTCTTCAGCAAGCGCCGCATACGCTTTGTATAAGGATCTCCTTCTGACCTCTATCGAGTCTCTTGAAAGCGCGATGATAGATTCAGGGCTGTGAATGCATACATTCCTCAACACATCGTAATCATTCATGGCGAGAGCAGTCATGTGATCCTCTTCCTTGATCCATTCAATGGCCCTCTTCGGATTCAACGCGAACACGGCAGCCAAGGCATCTTGTACGAGCCGTTCCCTCCCAGCCTTTCTGTCCTCATTGATCATCTCCAATAGCCGTTCCACATCTTGTCGGGCAAGTGATAGAGCGCTCTCCCAAATCAGATTCGAAGCATCTGTTTCGGAGAGGCTCGTGTCCCTCATCAAGAGAAGAATGCCCTCGGGATCGGACTTGGCACTCTCATTGAATGCATTGAGAGCCGCAACGTAGACGGCTTCACCACCTAGCTTTCTAATCTTCCCAATATTGGCCGAGAGATCAGCCGCGTCTAGTTGCATCTGTTCGCTTACAAAGCGTTCCACCGCCTCGTCATCCGTGGCGTTGGCCAGTTTCTTGTAGGCGGTAACAAAGCCATCGTCCGCTAACACAGCGCTTGCCATCGCCATGGTGGTGAGAATGAGATAGAGGTATTTCATCATCGGTTTCCTGGTTAAGATGAATTTTATGATTGTGGAACGGCTTCGAGCTGCTCGTCAAGCAAGCGCCAGCAATACCATTGCATGCGGGGCATGTGGAAGAGGCCTTTCCAGTGGTTGCCTTTCAAGCTGGATGAAAGACGGCCGTCGCGGTGGACGTAGCCGAACCATTCGCCGTATTCGGGATCGGGAAAGGTTCGTAGATTGTAGGCGCGGATTTGGCGATGCCGCTCAGCGTAGTAAGGGTTCTGCGTGAGGAGATACGCGAGCAAGGTGGCGATTTCGGCTTCATTGTGAGGCCACCAGAATTTCATGTCATGCCAGTATTCCTGCACGGGGCCGCCGTGGAGATCGGTGAAATAGAGTAGGCCCCCGTATTCCTTATCCCATCCGCGGTCCCACATCCAGTCGAGCATCTGGCAACCGAGCTCGATGAGTGCTTTGTCAGCGCGATGCTTGGCTTCGTGAAGGATGAACCAGGCGCCTTCGATGGCGTGACCCGGGTTTAAGGTGCGCCCGTCGAAGTGGTCGATGACGGAGCCATCGAGGGCGACTTGTTCCATGACGCATCGGAGATCCGGTTTCACAAAGTCGCCTTGGATCTCCTCGATGAAGCGATCGATCCATGGCTGGACGGAGGTTTCGCCTAACGTTTCGCGCAATTGCTGAGCGACGTTGAGAAGAATCATGGGCGGTCCAAGACCTTTGCTAGGGCGATTGGCGGTGAATTTGGCAGGGAGCGTTTCGGGATGTTCGTAGGAATGGGTGCATTTCTCGAATAATGCGAGGGCCTCATTTGCCGAGGCATCGTCCTGCGCGCCCTGCGCATAGGCGGCGGAGGCGAGACAGGCGAAGCATTCAGAGAAATAGTAGCGCCGTTTGCGCAGCGGCTGACCGTCGCGCGTGAGATGGAAGAACATGCGCCCATCCCCAGCGCGGTCATAGCCGTGGTCACGCAGGAACTGCACGCCGGAGCGCGCCGTTTCCAACCACTCCGGTCGCCGTTCGAAGGTATTGTGAAGGGTGGCCGTCATCCAGGCGAAGCGTCCCTGTTGCCAGACCGATTTGTCATCATCGACGAGGCGACCGTCACGATCTCTAGACACAAGGTAACCGCCGTGAACGTCGTCCATCGCTCGCGGAAGCCAGAATGGGAGGACATCATCCAGAAGGGCGCGCCGATAGGCTTCTCGCAGGTCGTGAAGATCCTGGTGTGTGTAGTGGTTGTGCGGCATGTCGTTTTAAAAAGTTTGAAGCCTTGCTGACCTGGGGCTCGCAGCTTGTATCTTGGAATCATGCCCGTCGACAATTTCGTTCACCTCCACGTGCACACCGAGTACTCCACCCTTGACGGTGCGAACCGTATCCCTGAGATCATGGCGAAGGCGGCGAAGTACGAGATGCCGGCGCTCGCGATGACGGATCACGGGAATCTCTACGGCATCGTCGAGTTCTTTCAGCAGGCACAGAAGCATGGCGTGAAACCGATCTTCGGCTGTGAGATCTACATGTCTCCCGGATCCATGCACGAGAAGAAACAGATTCCGGGGCGACGCAATGCCAGTCACCTCACGGTTTTGGCCAAGGACGAGGTGGGTTTTCAGAATCTGGTCAAGCTCGTGTCCAAGGCACACTTGGAAGGCTTCTACTACAAGCCGCGCGTGGACAAAGAATGTCTCCACGAACATCGTGAAGGTCTGTTAGCATTGAGCGGTTGTCTGGCCAGCGAGATCAATCAACACATTGTCGCCGATCAGTTAGACTTGGCACGACAGAGCCTGGGCGAATTCACGGATATCTTCGGGAAAGATAATTTCTATCTCGAACTGCATGACCATGGCTTGGAGCAGCAACACAAATGCACCAAGCATCTGATCGATTTTTCCAAAGAGTTCGGGCTGCCGCTTGTGGCGTCTAACGATGTGCACTTCCTCAATCAGGCAGACCACGAATGTCACGATGTCATGATTTGTATCGGGACGGGTGTGCACGTGCATGACGAAAAGCGCATGCGCTATCCTGAGGAGGTCTATTTCAAGACGGCGGAGGAAATGTATGATCTCTTTCGAGATTACCCGGAGGCGTGTCGCAACACCTTGGAGATCGCTGAGAAATGCAATGTGGAACTGAAGCTCGATTCGACGAGCTCAGAGAAATACCCGGAGTTTGACTCCCCGGATGGCTCGCCGCGCGACGAGTATTTCACCAAGCTTTGCTACAAGGGACTAGCCGAACGCTACGGAAACGAGCGCGCTGAGGAAGATCCGGAGCTCAAGGAGCGTCTCGATTACGAGATCGGAATCATGACGAAGATGGGCTTTGTGTCCTACTTCCTCATCACCTGGGACTTCATTCACTGGGCCAAGCAACACAAGATCCCGGTGGGCCCGGGGCGGGGATCGGCTGCCGGATCGCTCGTGGCTTATGTGTTAGGAATCACCGACCTCTGTCCGCTGGAGTTTGGCCTGATCTTTGAGCGCTTTCTCAATCCAGAACGGGTGTCCCCTCCGGATGTGGACGTGGATTTCTGTCAGTCGCGCCGTGGGGAGGTCATCGAGTATGTGCGCCAGAAATATGGCGAACGAGCCGTTTCGCACATCATCACCTTCGGCACTTTGGGAGCGAAGAGTGTGATTCGCGATGTGGGGCGAGTGTTAGGGATGGGCTTCAATGAAGCTGATCGCATCGCCAAGATGATCCCGGCGGAGTTGGGAATCACCCTGGCTGGTGCCCGCGAGAAGAATCCCGAGTTGGCGGAGGCCATTGAGAATAATGGTCAGGTCCAGACCTTGTGGAAGTACGCGACCTACTTGGAGGGTTTGACCCGCGGGACGGGCATTCACGCGGCGGGCGTGGTTATTGGGGATCGCCCTCTGGATGAATTCATTCCGCTCACCCGTGGGAATGAGGGCGAGACGGTGACGCAGTTAGCCATGGGGCCGCTGACGGAGTTTGGAATGTTGAAGATGGATTTCCTCGGGCTCAAGACCCTGACAGTGATCCAGGATGCTGTGAATCTCATTTCTGAATTTGTGCCTGATTTCGACATCACCAAAGTGTCGACTGCGGACGGGCCTACTTACGAATTGCTCAGTGCGGGGGAGACGGTCGCCGTATTCCAGTTGGAATCCGGAGGGATGATCAATCTTTGCAAGCAGTTCGGCGTGAATAATCTGGAGGATATTAGTGCGTTGCTAGCGCTTTATCGCCCCGGCCCTATGGATCTCATTCCGGATTACATCGCACGCAAACGCGGGGAGAAAGAGATTGTTTACGAGCACCCGCTCTTGGAACAGGTGGCATCGAACACCTATGGGATCATGATTTATCAGGAGCAGGTGCAGAAAGCTGCCAACCTGCTTGCGGGGTATTCGTTAGGACAAGCGGACTTGTTGCGCCGCGCGATGGGTAAGAAGGACAAGTCCAAGATGGCGATCGAACGTGAGAAGTTTGTCGCTGGCTGTCTGGAGGCGAACAAGATCGCTGCCAAGAAAGCGAATAAGATCTTCGATACCTTGGAGAAGTTCGCTGGTTACGGTTTCAACAAATCGCACTCCTGTGCCTACGGACTCATCACCTATCAGACGGCTTACCTGAAGGCCAACTATCCGGTCGAGTTCATGTCCGGTGTCTTGTCGAACGAAATCAACAATACGGATAAGATCGCCGTCTTTGTGAACGAATGTCAGCACATGGGCATCGAGATCTTGCCCCCGGATATCAATCGTTCTCAAATCAAGTTTGCGCCTGAGCGTATTGATGGCGTGAGTCAGAATGGGCGCGACGGGACGGAGAAAGCGATTCGCTACGGCCTTGCCGCGATCAAAGGGGTAGGGGAGGGCGCCATGGAAGTGGTGCTGCGGACCCGAGAAGAAGGGGAGTTCACGTCCTTGGAAAACTTCGCCACACGGGTAGACTCGAAGAGTGTGAACCGGAAGGTGATGGAATCGCTGATCAAGGCGGGGGCGTTTGATTTCACGGGAGAAGAGCGTCCGGCCCTCTTCTCGCGCATCGGCCAGGTGGTGGCATCCTCACAAGCCGCCACTAAGGACCGAGCTTCGGGGCAGGGGTCGCTCTTTGATACGCTGGAGATCACCTCCTCGGCCCCGGCACCTGCTGATCAAGCACCAGAAGAGAATTGGACCAAGGACGAGATCCTCGCATTCGAGAAAGATCTGTTAGGCTTCTACGTCACCGGGCACCCACTTGACTCCTATCGGAACACCATTCTGAGTAAGGCCAGTGTCCGTTCCTACCTGGAGCTTGAAGAACTGCCAACAGGCAAAGACAAGCCCCAGAACTTCGTCGCCTTCGTATCATCGGCGACTGTCAAATACACGAAGGCGAAAGGCCTTCCCTTTGCCATTCTCATCACGGAAGATCTCCAAGCGAGTGCGGAAGTTCTCGTCTGGAACGATGTCTATGAGAAGACGGATCGCACCCTCTTAGCCACCGGAGCGGTCATTCGCATGCAAGCCTGTGTGGAGGTGGATTCGCGCACGGAAACCCGCCGTCTCGTGGCTCAGAAGATCGCCCCCTGCCGCATTGATCCCAATGCACGCCCGCTCAAGAAGAAGTTGGAACGCTACCAGGCTACTAGCAATGGCACCGCAACGGAGCCGCAAGCAGTGGCTGATCCGGCGCTCATGCTCTACCTGGCCAGCGGGCGCACGAGTGATGCGGAACTACACAGTATCCGCGATATTCTCGTTGCGAATCGCGGGGAAACGCCCGTGCGGCTGACGATCCGAACGTCCAGAGGAACCGAAACCCTGTTGCGGGTAGGCGATCAGTTTCGCGTCAAGCGCAGTCCCGAACTCGAGCACGCGCTAGCGAGCTGGATGTGAGGAGACTGAACGACTGAAGATCTTTAAAGGTGTCTGTTAGGAAATCCATGATAGGGGAAAGAGTGAGAGAGGCAGAATGAGTTGGGATGGGATGGAAGAGAAGGTCACGAAGAGGATTCTAAAGCACGCGGCGCAAGCGTCGGGGGTGTCCCCCATCCGCCGCCGCCTGGTGTTTCCACGCGCAAACGGTCGCCGGGATTGACGTCGATGCTAGCGAGTGGGGGCAACTCCTGAGAATGGCCATGGGCGGCGATGAGAATTTGTTTCCCTGGACTGCCTGGTTGGCCGCCATGCAGGCCGTAGGGGCCTGCTGTTCGATGTTGTGTGAGGAGAGAGACGGCGAGAGGTGCGAGGAATTCGAGTTCGCGAATGACACCATCACCTCCTCGGTACGCGCCCTTGCCTCCTGACCCTGACCGAATGGCGAATTGTCGAAGGCGTACGGGATAGCGCCATTCCAGGATCTCGGGGTCGGTGATGGCGGTGTTCGTCATGTGCGTGTGTACGGCATGCGCGCCATGAAAGGTCGGTCCCGCACCCGCGCCCCCACAGATCGTCTCGTAGTAACTCACCTTCTCGTTGCCAAAGATGAGGTTGTTCATGGTGCCCTGACTGCAGGCGACGATTTGGAAAGCTTTCAGAAGCGCATCGACCAGACGCTGACTTGTTTCCACATTGCCACCAACGACGGGGGGCATGGGATGCTGATCGAAAGCCGGATGGAGGAAGCAATGTGGCAGATCGATCTCAAGCCCTTCTAGCAGACCTTCATTGAGAGGCAGATCGCGTGTTTGTAAGAGTCGCAGAACGTAGAGAAGCGCACTGCGGACGATGGCCGGTGTGGCGTGGAGATTCGCGGGATGGCTGTGGCTGGTGCCTGCGAAGCTCAGGTGCTGACGATTGGCGCCTGGGGTCATGGTCACTTGAATCACACTGCCGTCGTCAAGGGCCTCGCGCACTGTCACTGATGATGTTAGGTGAGTCTTCCACGCCCGGGCAGATGCCTGTGCTGCGGATTGATAAAGTTGCGAGAACTGGTCACGGATCGTGGCTTCCCCGTGCTCCGTCACGAGTTGGCGGAGGAGCTGGGCTCCCGTCCGACAAGACGCCACTTGCGCCCGGAGGTCTGCGAGATTCTCCTCGATGGCGCGGGTCGGAAAGAGGGCTTCTAACAAATGCACGCGCACGTCTTCTTCGCAAGAGCGCCCACTACGAAAGAGGTGCATGGGTGGGATGACCACGCCCTCCTCTTCGAGACAGCTCGCATGGGGCGGCATGGAGCCGGGACGGATCCCGCCAATCTCGGCGTGATGCGCGCGATTGGCGACAAAGCCTAACAAGCGCTCTTGATGATAGACCGGCATGATGACCGTGAGGTCTGGCAAGTGGGAACCACCGAAGGCTGGGTGGTTAGTGAGGACGACATCGCCTGCGTTCAAACGCATCGTCTCCAGCACGCGGCGCACGCAGAGCCCCATGGCGCCGAGATGCACGGGAATGTGGGGTGCGTTGGCCAACAGACGTCCTTCGGCATCGAGGAGGCAGCAAGAGAAATCGAGCCGCTCCTTCACATTCGTCGAGATGGCCGTGCGCTCCAACTGATCACCCATGGATTGCACCACATGGCGGAAGCGCTGTGTGAAAAGTTCTAGCAGGACTTCAGGTGGTCGCGTCTCACTCGCCTGCTTCGAGAGGCGCTCTCGATGCATGTGCAGCGTGTCCTGCCCATCGCGTTGGATGGTCCAGCCATCTTCGACCATCACCGTGCAATGAGCGTCCGTGACGAGGATAGGGCCTCGCACTTTCGCATCAACGGGTAGGCTGTTCCAGGCAATGGTGGGAGTGATGGGATCCTGGACAGCGTTGGCTTCCTTCAGAAGAAGGGTGCTTGGCGCGTGGGGACGTTCGCGTACTCTTACGCGGAGAGACTCCATTTCGATCGGGCGCTCTGGCAAGTGCCCAAAGATGGTTTCATACTGTTCATGGAAGGACGCCAACGGGTCGTCCGCGAGAACGACGGTGAGGCTAGCCTCTTGACCCACGAAGCGTAGCTCTGCTTCGAGAATGATCTCGCAGCTTTCTCGAGGAAGTTGGATTTCTGCCAGAGCCTCTTCGGTCAAAGCTTCAGCCCAATGAGGCCATTCCGCGTGAATGCGGTCCCAAGGCTGGAGGACCTGACGTTCGCGCGTAGCCTCGATTCGCGCTTCGGATAAGCCTCGTGCGCTGAGGATCCCTGCTTCCTGGGGAACGATGATCGTTTCGATGTCTAGCAAATCAGCTAGGGCGCACGCATGAAGGCCGCCTGCTCCGCCGAAAGCGAGGAGCGTGTATTCGGAAGGATCGGCACCCTCTCGCACACTGATCGAGCGGATGGCATTGGCCATCCGTTCATTGGCAATTTGAAGAAAGCCTTGCAGATAGTCACGGCTGCGCTCAGGAGCGAGTCGATGGTCGTCGAGGAAGGCCTGCCAAGCACGTTCGGCAGCCGGAAGATCGAGCGGTATGGCAAACTGCTCTGCCGAGAGACGCCCCAGGAGGGCATGCACATCGGTGAGGGTGATCGGGCCCTTGGCACCATACACGGCGGGACCCGGGGAAGCGCCCGCACTTTCGGGACCCACTTTGAGAGCGCCTTGCGCGTAGCGGCAAATCGATCCACCGCCAGCCGCGACCGTCTCGATGCGAAGCGCCCGCGTTTGCAACCGCGCGGGACCCACACAAAGGTCGCGTTGGTAATGATAGTCCCCATCGATCCGTGACACATCAGTGCTCGTGCCTCCCATGTCGAAGGCCAAGAGCTTGGACCGATGAGCGCGCCGTCCGGCCCAGGCGGCCCCCACGACGCCACCGGCCGGTCCGCTGAGAAGGCTGTCCTTGGGGCGGAAATGCGCTCTCGTGGCCAGTCCGCCGGCGCTTGTCATGATGCGGAGGCTGCCACCCTCAGATAAACCTCCTTGCACTTTCTCCAAGTAGTCGTCCATGATCGGTGCCAAGTAGGCATCGACCAGAGCCGTTTCCGCGCGCCGTCCAAAGTGGATACGTGAGGACGTCTCTGACGATGTCACCACCGTATGGAAGCCAAGAGATTTCAGAGCTACTGATAGGGCAGATTCATGAACAGGATTCTGATAGGCATGCATCAAGGCCACACAAGCGGTGCGCACGCCTTCTTGGAGAGCGGCTTGTGCTGCCGGGCGCACCATGTCCAGATCGAGGGAGTCCAAGATCTGCCCGCGGGCATCGAGGCGTTCGGCCACCTCAATCACCTTGGCATGGAGGGGTTCTTGGCGTTCAACGGCCAAGGCAAATAGGTCGGGCCGTGTTTGATCACCAATACGCAAGAGGTCTCCGAAGCCTTGCGTAACGAAGAAGGCGACTTTGGCACCCTGACATTCTAGCAACGCATTGGTCCCTCGGGTGGTGGCCAGACGAAACTGGATGGGAGGGAGGGGGGCCGATAAAGGGGTGGCTGTGAGCAGATGAGCGCCGACGAGAGGAGCTTCCAATCCAGTATCTAGCTCCAGTCGAGAGAGGTCATTGGGGAGGAGTTCGGAGAAATGGAGCGAGCGTGCTGAGGGAATGTCTGCGCAGACGCGAGCGCCCGTTTCAACCTCTCGAGCGCCAACCAGGAACCCATCGGGAAGAGCGGCGGGAGCAAGGTGTGCCCTGCTGCCCGTGGGACGGCAAGCGTAGACGAGTCTTCCGCTCGAAAGAACTTTCGTGCGCGTTTCGCGACCGTCCGGGTCGCGGGCCAGGCAGTCCGTGAAGGTGCCGCCGGTGTCAGCGTGGACCTGCCAGATGGCTTACTTGCCTGGGCGGCGGAAGTTCGCGTAGCGCTGGTTGAACTTGTCAATCCGGCCAGCGGTATCCACGAGGCGTTTCTCACCCGTGTAGAAAGGATGGGAATCCGACGTGATCGAACAGGAAACGACTTGATACTCGACGCCATCGATCACCTCGACCTTGTTGGAACTCATGGTCGACTTCGAAAGGAAGCGAGCACCAGTATTCAGGTCCTCGAAACAGACGTTGTTGAAGGTGGGATGAGTTTCGCTTTTCATGGTCGGATCCCGGAAATGGGTTGGAAGGCGTTCTATAGTCATGAATGCCCGATGTGCCAATGAAATTTGCCCTCAGGATCGAATCCTTGGAATCGTGGGAATTTCAGTCGTGATGGAACGCGATGAGATGTTTCATGAATGTTGATTTCTTACTTTCTTCGCCAGCGGCATTCGGCATAACTGACTGTGGATTAGGGGCCCGCCATGCGAACCGTTGTCGTCTTTCTCCTCCTCCTCAGCCTTGCCGTGGCTGGGCTCGCACTGCTATCTAGAAATTATGGTCGATGGCAAGTGGAGCAGGCGTTGCAAGAGACGGCGCGTGAGCGCTTAGATCGTGTGGGATTGGAGGGGGTGAATGTGCGCTTTGACCATCTGGATGCGCATCTCGCGGGACAAGTGGCCACCGATGAGGAGTCCGCCCGTGCGCGAGCGGTGGTGGGAGGGATCGCGGGAGCGCGTCTCTTTCTCCGCAATGACCGCGTCGCTGTGCGGCGAGCACCAATCATCGCAGAGCCAATGCGTCCATCCCTCGTCGAGCCATGAGTTCCTTCTCTTATTTCTTCTGGCAGAGTTATCTGATCTACCTCGGCCTAGCCCTGGTCTTCTTTGGGATTGGCCTTGGCGTTGGCTGGATGCTGTGGCGGCACACGCGTCACACTGCTCGGCGCATCCAGATCGAGAATGTGCACT
This sequence comes from Verrucomicrobiia bacterium, assembly GCA_030425385.1. GTDB lineage: Bacteria > Verrucomicrobiota > Verrucomicrobiia > Verrucomicrobiales > DEV007 > JAACDM01. The sequence continues at coordinate 10,971 of JAUIAH010000057.1, forward strand.
TGCGTGAGGAGTACGAGCGGATGCAGCCACGTTTGCAAGCACCGCCTTCTTCTTAAATCTCCATGCCATCTTTCTCCACCCTGCTATTCTTGCTCCGCGAATTGCCCGGCTATGGGCTCTTTGCTTTGTTAGGATTGGGTCTCGGCCTAACAGCCGCTTATTGGCAATGGTATCTTCCGGCGAAACGGCTTCGGGTGGAGGCAGAAGCAGAGAATGGGCGTCTGTGTGAGGGGATCCTGGCATTGAAGCGCCATGCGCTACCACTTGAATCTCAGCGGCAGATCCATGCGCTGCAGGGAGAAGTCGCTGCAGCTAAAGACCAACTCTTGGGAGCCATCGCGACTATCCATGAGCGGGACGCGACCATTGCTTCGCTCAAGGAATCGACGTCCCTTGCGTCGCCAGATGCCAACGGATCCCCAAGCCGTGTGGCGATGTTAGAAGCTGAGCGTGATAAGCACGCGAAGAGTGCTCGGCGATGGGAGGCCGAGGCTCACAGCCTGCTTGCTGATTTGGAGAAGCAGGCGAAGCACTGTGAGGATTTGGAGCGACAGATCCGTACGCGTATCTTGGACTCTCGAGAGAATGACCTTGCTAGTGACTTGGCAGCGCGGGAGAATGATATCATTGCCCTCCGCAAGGAATTGGAAAGGGTTCAGTTAGCCTTGAGCGACTCGCAGTCGGCAGCGGAGGGGGTAGCTCCGCGGGCGCGCAGCGAGCAGGAGCGTTGTGGAGATGATAATGAGGTGTCCGTTCAAGAGGATCCTCACTTCGGCTATCTCTACCAAGAGGCGCCAACGCACATGGATGACCTCACGCAGATCCGGGGAATCGCGAAGGTGCTAGAGGGGCGATTGCATCGCTCCGGCATCTATCGATTCAAGCAAATCGCGCGCTGGGATGACAAGCAGGTGCGCGCGTTTTCCAAGAAGCTCCGCCTTAAAGGACGCATTCAACGGGATGGTTGGGTCAAACAGGCGCGCCGCCTTCACGAGGAAGCCTACGGCGAATCGCTGACCTAGATCAAAGATGGCGGTGGATCGGCGAGACGCGTGCGGGTCGAAGATCAGCATCATTCTTCCCTTTCGCAATGCGGCTGCGACCTTGCAAGAAGCCGTGTCCAGTTGTCTGTCACAGACACATGAAGCGCTTGAGTTGCTGCTCGTGGACGATGCCTCCGAAGATGAATCGCTAGCCATCGCTACCCGTTGGGAGAAGCGCGATCCTCGCGTCCGCGTGGTGGCACTGCCAGAACATCGCGGAGTCGCGGCGGCGTTTCAGGCTGGTCTCGAATGCGGCTCGGGCGATTGGATCGCGCGCATGGACGCCGATGATCAGAATCACCCGCGACGCCTGGAGGCGCAACTAGCGCTATTGCAGAAGGATCCCACGTTGGACGCCGTCAGTTGCCTTGTCGAGATCCGCAAAGGCATCGCCAGTGGGTGGGCATTGCCAGACGAAGGGTATCGGCGATTTCAGGATTGGCTCAATGAACTGGTCTCTCCAGAGGCGATCGCGGCGGCGCGATTCATTGATCAACCGGTGGTGAACCCCACCATGCTCGTGCGCCGTGGTGCCTTGGAGCAATGGCAAGGGTATCGGAGTGATCTCTCTTGGGCAGAAGACTATGATCTTTGGTTGCGTCTGTTAGAGAGTGGCGGGCGAATAGCGAAAGTGCCAGAAATACTCTTCACGTGGGCCGATCATCCCCACCGGCTCACTCGGAATGACGATGTGTATACCCAGCAGGCTTTCATCGATTGTAAAGTTCACTATCTGGGACGGTTGCCGCAGGTGAAGGGGCGTGGTGTCTCCCTGTGTGGGGCTGGGCCGATCGGCAAGGCCGTTGCCCGCGGCTTGCAGAAAGAGGGCGTTGTCGTCCATCAATTCTTCGAAGTCCATCCCAGGCGGATCGGCGAGATCATCCACGGGACCCCTGTCCACGGGATGGAAACCTGGGGTCACCAGACGCCCACAGGTCCGGTCGCCCTTGGTGCGGTGGGCCAGCCGGGAAAGCGCGCCCATGTCGAAGCCTTGGCCCGAGAGCGTGGCTATCAGGTGGGTGTCGATTTCTTCTCCGTGGCGTGAGCGGCCAGGGGTCAGATTCCCTTGCCAGGCGACGCCTGCTTTCCCACACTGTGGGCCAACTGCCTGTTCAGAACCTATGCGTTTCCTACCATTCTCTTTCTTCACGCTCGCCGCGCTCCCCTTGATGGCAACGGAATTGCCGGAACCCTATCAGGAGGCGATCGAGACGATGAAGGCGGTGCGCAATGAAGGAGCGGGAAACGAAGCGGCGGCGGAAGCCTGGAAGCAGGTCATTCAAGGGGATGCGGGAATGGTGGTGCCGTTGCTGGAGGCGATGGGAGATGCCAATGGGTTGGCTTCCAATTGGTTGGTGTCTGCCGCGCAAGCAGTGGTCGATCGCGAGTTGGGCAACGGGAATGCGCTCCCTTTGGATGCCATTGGAGCCTTCCTCATGGATACTCGTCAGGATCCAGATGCGCGTCGATTGGCTTTTGAGATCATTGAGCGGGTAGACCCTGATACCGCGGCGAAACTCGTGCCGGGAATGCTGAGTGATCCTAGCAATGCGCTGCGACGCGATGCTGTGGCCGGTTTGTTAGCCCAGGGGAAGGCTCTGCGAGATGGGGAGAAGGCGGCTGGCGCGAGCATCCTCTATCGGCAAGCACTCGGAGCGGCGCGTGACATCGATCAAGTGGAGGAAGCGAGCAAGGCCCTGCGTGAACTTAACCAGGAGGTCAATCTACCGGAACACTTCGGATTTCTCATGCACTGGTCCGTCATTGGCCCCTTCGATAACACGGATCGCAAGGGTTTCGATACCGTCTTTCCTCCAGAGAATGAAATCGATCTCGACGCCACTTACGACGGGAAGGGGAGCAAGGTCAGTTGGTCCACCCTGACATCGACAGATGACTACGGGATGGTGGATGTGAACAAGGCCTATGGGGAATTGAAGGAAGTCACCGCCTACACCTACACCGAATACGAATCACCCACCGATCAACCAGCAGAGCTTCGTCTGGGCTGCAAGAACGCTTGGAAGATCTGGGTGAATGGTGCGCTGATCTTTGGCCGAGACGAGTACCATCGCGGCATGCGCATCGATCAGTACAAGCTTCCAGTGAGCTTGAAGAAGGGAAAGAACACCATCCTGGTGAAAGTCTGTCAGAATGAACAGACAGAGGATTGGACCGTGCAATGGCAATTCCAACTCCGCGTCTGCGATGCTACCGGAACGGCTCTTCTCGCGAGCAACCGTCCACCATCGCCTGTCGCGGACAAGACCCCTAACAATAGCTAACCGCTTTCCCTCAACGGCTCATGAAACCAATCATTCTTCTCGCTCTCTTGACGCTTCCCTTCAATGCGCACGCCAACCAGTGGCTCCAATTTCGAGGCCCGAGCGGCAGTGGCTACACGGACGCCGCGTTGCCGACCGAGCCCAAGGTGGCTTGGGAGTTGGATTTGCCAGGCAAGGGCTTGTCGAGTCCCATCGTCGTGGGGGACAAGGTCTTCGTCACGGCCTCTTCAGGTCCGAATCAAGATCGGCTCCACGTGTTCTGTTTCCAAGCGGCTGATGGTGCCAACGTCTGGGAACGTCAGTTCTGGTCCACTGGCCGGACGATGTGTCACGACAAGACGGCGGTGGCCGCTCCCAGTCCCGTGAGTGATGGAAAGCGCATTCTAGCGCTATTCTCATCAAACGACCTCTTCTGCCTCGATTTGGAGGGGAATCTGTTATGGTTACGTGGGCTCACTAGCGATTATCCTAACGCGAGCAACAGTCTCGGTCTGGCCTCCAGTCCTGTGATTGCCGACGGCGTCTTCATTGCTCATGTGGAGAATGATAGTGAATCCTTCGCTGCAGGGATCAGTCTCGAGAATGGCAAGAACCTCTGGAAGAAACCGCGCACCAAGCGTGCCAATTGGACATCTCCCTTGGTGGTCAAGGCTGCGGATGGGAAGGAATTGGTAGCTTTGCAAGGGAGTGAAGGCGTGGACGTCGTCCATCCTGCAACAGGTGAAGTCGCCTGGCGCTATGGTGAGGGAGCGTCGACCATTCCTTCCAGTGCTGTGGATGCCGAGGGCAATCTCTACATCCCTTCGAACGGCCTCACAGCGGTGAAGGCAGGTGCTGATGGAGGAGCGGAGCAGCTTTGGCGCGTGGGATCCATGCGCCCGGGCACTGCCAGTCCCTTGGTCAATGACGCCACGGATCGGATCTACGTGATCACCAATGCTAACGTCCTATCCTGTGGCGACTTGACGGACGGGAAACGGCTCTGGCGCATGCGTTTGGAAGGCCCGTTTGGCGCCTGTCCGGTGGCCAATGACACCCATCTCTACGCTTGTAATGAGAAGGGCCTTGTCCAGGTGATCGCGTTGGGTGAGGACAAGGGCGAAGTGGTAGGCACGTTAGAGCTGGGCGAGATGATCCAGTGCACGCCTGCCGTGAGTGCGGATGGTGTCTTTGTGAGAAGCAATGGGAAGCTTTGGAAGCTCCAATAAGTTTGCGAAGCTTGGTCTCCTGCTGATCGCGACCTTGCTTGCCGTCGGGCTCGGAGAGGGGCTAGTGCGGTTGTTAGGCATGGCTCCCGCGATGAAGGCGCTGGAGTTGGCGGCGGAGGATTGTGTCTACCAGCGCTCCCGCAATCCCGTCTTGGGATTCGAGCTAAAGGCAAACTACCGCAATGACAGTCCCGATTTCATCGCAAGCTATGAGAGGACGAATGCGCATGGTTTCCGTGATCGCGAGCGTTCCCTGAAGAAGCCCGAGGGCGTCCGGCGTGTCGTCTTGCTTGGCGATTCCGTGGTGGAGGGCCATGGGTTGCCCGAGACGGCAACCATTTCCAGGCAGTGGGAAGCTTGGGCTAAGCACGGGACTCTGGAGGTCTTGAACTTTGGGGTGAGTGCTTATTGCACCCTAGCAGAGATCGAGCTGTTCGAGCAGAAAGGATTAGTCTTTGAGCCCGATGTCGTCGTCGTGCTCTTCGTCGAGAATGACTTCGATAATTTCAATCGAGAGGCCTTTGCTTTGGATCGGGCGGAGGGACGATCGGGCCTGGTGGATTGGGGATTTCGTCAGTCGCATCTCTTTCGCACGGCGGCGGTGCGATTCAATTTCTTTCAGATGGAAGCCGTTTCAGATCCGGTCCGCTGGAACCTGGAGGCGATTGGCGATAACAATGTGGTGGCAGGATTCCGTCGGCTCCGAGCCCTGGCGGATCGCGAAGACTTTCAGCCACTCATCGTGCTATGGCCGCAGTTCCGTGACGATGCTATTGTCACTGTCCCCACCATGTCGGCCAGCGATGCGACGCCGGTGGCGGAACGTTTGGCGACGATGCATGGGCTGCCTTGCGCACGCTTGGCGTCTGCCTTTCAAAAGCATCGAACTAGCTCTCACAAAGACGTTAATCCCCGAACTTCCTACACGTTGGGTGACGGATTGCATCCTTCAGCGGAGGGGGTAGCCGTGGCGGCGAGAGGTCTCCACGAGTTGTTGGCAGCGTTTGATGCCGGCGAATGGACGCGACCGGAATCGGATGGAGATACGGACACCGTGATCCAGCGTGCCAAGGCTCTGGGAGCGGATCAGCCAAACTACGCGCGGGTGCATCATCGTGTGGGCGTGCGCCATTTGAAGAACGGCGATTATCCGCAGGCCATCGAGGCCTTTCAAAGGGCACTGAACGAGGACCATGCCCATGCGGGGGCGCTGGGAAACATGGGCCTTGCCTATGAGCGTCGCGGTGATCTTGAGAAAGCCAAAGAGCTTTATCAGAGAGCGATTGCCGCCCAAGAAGACTTCGTTCAAGGGCACTATCACTTGGCGCGGATGGCTCTGGTGGAGAATCGGGTGGTGGATGCGGTTGCGGCCTTGCGCCGTGTGCTCGCGTTCGACCCGAAACACACGGATGCGAGAAATCTGTTAGGGATGGAATTGGGCAAGGTGGGGCAGTTGCGCGAGGCACGCACCCACTTGGAACGCGCGGTCATGTTAGAGCCCGATTTCTCAGAGGCCCACAATAACCTTGCCACCGTCTATGCTGCTTTAGGAATGCTAGAGAAGGCGGTGGCCCATTTCGAAGAAGCCGTGCGCGCGGATCCTGGCAATGTCGGAGCGGCCTCGCGCCTTGAACACGTGAAGCGGCTGTTGCGAGAACCGCAGGATCAACCGCGCCGGTAGAGCACTTTCCAAGCGCCGTTGGATGTGGATACCTGCACGAGTTTAAGCCGAAGGCTTTGGTGAGGCACGTGGCCCTGGAATGGGTGCCCTTTCAGATGCGGTTGCATGGTCACTTCCAACTGATCAAAGGAGAGAGCACGCAGTTCTGTCCAGGTGGACACGGGTTCCGAGCATGCAAGGATGGTGCCATCCAAGCTGGTCGTGACGGCCACGGTCTTGAGGGAATCAGCCTTTGAAGACAAGGAAACGGCGGGAGAGATAGTTGACCACCGCGGTGAGGCCGATGGCGACGAAGGTGGCAGGCCAGGTGGGGGCTCCGAAACCACGGATGAGCACCTGGATGATGAGGATCTGTAGCCCGAGACTGAGGGCAGAGACGCTGAGAAAGGCGATCAGTTCCACTGCACGGTGGTGGCGGCCAGGCACGAAGACGTAGCGGACGTTGATGATATACGTGTAGATGTTAGCGATGAAGAAGGCGATCACCGTATTGATGCTCGTGCGGTTCGCGCGGACCTCATCGGCAAGGTCGGGATCGATCGAAGGGTAGACCCACTTTGACAGGGCGGTGAGGATCACCAAATGGAGGACGGTGGCTGAAGCGCCCACGATTCCATAACGGATGAACTGAGCGAGGGGGCGCGTGTCCCGGGCGCGCCAGTTGCTGGAAGGTTGCATCTGTTAGATGCCGTAGGTCTCCTTCCAGAGAGGGAATTGTGTTTCAATCTGGCTCTTGCGCCGCCGAGGGCTCAATTCCCAGACCACATACTTGTCCTCACCTACCAAAGGCACCAACGGGTCGTAGTTGATGGTGCCGGTCATGGGTACCCGGTGATCGCGTGCGGGCCAGTGGACGTCGTGCAAATGACAGCCGATCAGGTAGGGCTCCATCTTGGCCAGCCATTCCTCGTGATTGAGCAAGGATAGGTTGTGCTTCAATTGCACATGGCCAAAGTCGTGCCAGTAGCCGACAAAGGGATTGTCCGCATATTCTTCCATCAGTTCCACCATTTCGCGTTCGCTCGGCACGTCCTCATACTTGCTGCGGCTTTCCACCGCGACCGGGACGTTGAATTTCTCAGCGTGTTTGGCGATCTCCTTGAGGGCTTCTTTGGCACGCTGCACGTAAAGCGGAGCGATCTTCTCTCGCGCTTTCACCGTCTTGATCTTGAGTTCGACGAATTCGGGCGTGTTCAACTTCCCCTTCTTCACGAGGTCCGTGAGTTGCGGCGTCATCTTGTTCATGGGCACGCTACCCATGTGGAGCACCACGTAAGAGGCATTGAACTCGGACGCATACTCAATGGTCTTGAGCGTGAGATCGAGGGCGCGTTTCCGATCGTAGCTTCGATGTGAAGTGAACTCGTAGCAGTCAGGTGCATCGATCATCACCTCGACCGGAGACGGGCAGAAATTATGCAGACCGGAGACGTTGAATTTCCCGGCGTCGTACGCTTTCTTGATCCCCGGCAGTAGCGCCACGCTGAGACCGTGACTGATCTCGATGGTGTCGAATCCTAGCTCCAGGATCTCATCGATCATCTCTTCGCCATCATGATGGCGGCTACTATTCCAACAGGTGGAGAAGGAGATCATGAGAAATGGAACGGTTGTTAGGCGGCTTCTGGACTGTGGGCTTGCACGTATTGCACAATAGCGTCGTCATTGTCGCGCGCTGCCCACGCTACCCGGAGGAAGTCGGCGGGGTGGATCTGGTGACGCGATAAGAAGCTCCGGTCACCTCCACAGCCATACATGATGTCAGGATCCAACTCTCCTCGTAGCTTTGCGCGCGCTTTCGCCGTAATGCGAGGCAGCCACACAAAGCCACCCCATTCCTCTTGGCGTCCAGGAAGGTCCGCAGGTGTAAGAATCTCATCACTGAGCTCGCCCTTCTGAATGGTCATGAAGTAGTCACGACGCACCGCGGCGATGAGCACGGCGGTGGTGGGAGAAGGGGTGCCTTCGTCGGCAAAGTCTTCGACGAAATCAAAGAACTCGCGGGGCTTGTAGCCAATGGAGTAGAGGAAGGCCAGGTCCTCTTTGGAATAGTATTGATTGAAATCCGTGTCCCCACTCTTGTAGCGCTCGAAGCAGCGCGAGAAGAGCTTGCTGAAATCCGTGTCCCACAGGTAATTGTTGATCATGATCCTTCACCAATGGGACTTCGAGCCACGCCATGCAAGCGCTTAAGACCGCCTTCTCCTCATGATGGACCACCTTCCCATGCTTCTACGCGTCTATGCCCTTCCCATGGGGCTTGTCCTGGCACTCATCTGGTGGGCGTGGTGGCGAGGACCTCAAGGGAGTTTTCGGTTAGAGCCGTGGGCGGCCGCGCTGGCCATTGTCGTCGGGTTCTGTGCGTTGGAAGAACGCTGGCCCTGGGAACTGCACTCGCCGTGGCGGGTGCACTACGGGATTCCTGTGGCGATGATCGTGTTTGGGGTGCTTGCTAGTGCGTTGGCAGCCCGAGGACGCTTGCGATGGGGGGAAATGATTGCCATCGCGGTGCTCGTGGTGGCAATCCTCGTGTGGATGCTAGGGGAATATGCTTTCAAATGGAATGAAGACTGGTCTCGGAGCCATCATGCGGGGCTCTTCATCGCTCTCCTAGGGATCGTCGTGGTGCAAGTGTGGGGACAAATGGGGCTTGCCCGCGTCCTGCCCGCACCATGCTGTCTCACGGCTCTCGGTTTCTGGCTTTTGACAGGTATCGTCTACGCATTTACCGGGGCCTCCTCGCTCAAAGTGGCGCAGTGGCTAGGAATCGCTGGGATCGTGGTCGCGGCGATGGTGATTCTAGCATTCTTTCAGAGATCTCGCTTGGTTGGCAGAGGAGTGGTGGCTTTGATCGGGTTCTTTGGGGCGGCGACTCTCTTATACGGCTTCTACTTTGCCCGTGAGCCGCAATTGCTGAGCCTCTTCGTTTGGCTTGCTTGGCCAGCGGTCGGTCTGTGGTGGGCTTTTCGCGAGAGAGAGGTGGCATTGTCAGGGAAAGCCTCGTGGGCTCTGACTCTCGGATCGATCGTTGCGGCGGGATGCCTTATTGCGCTCATCCAGGTCAATCAACCTGCGCCAGCAGAGGAGGATGAACTGGACTACTACAGTTACCGTTCGGCTTCGTAGAGGCGGTAGTAGGTCTCTTCCATGCCGAGTTTCTGATACGTTTGCTGGGCGGCGTGGTTCTCTTTCTCCACATAGAGTCGGAACCCGACAACATCGGGTTCTTGTTCGGCAAGCTTTTGGACGTTCTGATAGAGCGCGGTGTAGATGCCTTGACGTCGATGAGCGGGATCAACATAAACGGATTGGATCCACCAGAAGACGCCGTTGCGCCAGTCCGTCCATTCGTAAGTGATCATGAGAGACCCTACGACTCGGCCGTCAATCTCAGCGACCGTGTAGAAGCCGTGCTTGTCCTGAGCGAGAAAGCGGCCGATTCCCGAGCGCAACGTGGTGGGATCCAGTTCCAGGTCTTCGGTTTCGCGAGCAATGCCCTGGTTGAAGGCTATGAGGGCTTCCAAGTCATTGGGAGTGGCGTGGCGTATCTGCATGGTGCTTCAGTTAGTCGTCGTCTTTCTTGCGGCGTTTGATCTTGTAAGTGACCTTCTTGCGGCCCACTTTGGCTTTCTTCTTAGCCCGCGCGCGCTTCTTCTTGGGAGCGGCTCCCAAGGTGCGGAGAGGTTGTTGGCCGCTTTGCTTCTTGAGTTCGTTGATCTGGTCGCGAAGAAGGGCGGCGCGTTCATACTCCATGTTGGCAGCGGCCTCTTGCATTTCGCCCTCCAATTCGCGCAGCACTTCGATCACATCGAGATCGCTCGTCGATGTCTCTTGCACGATGTCCGATTCCACTTCTTTGCCGCGCAACACGAGTTGCAAGCTTTCCTGGGCGCCTCGGCGGACACCTCGCGGGGTGATCCCGTGTTTCTGGTTGTGCGCCATCTGCCGTTTGCGTCGGTATTCAGTGATGGCGAGTAGCTTGCGGATGCTGCCCGTTTGGTGATCGGCAAAGAGCACGACCTCGCCGCGCTCATGGCGAGCGGCGCGGCCTGCCGTCTGAATGAGCGATGTTTCACTGCGGAGATAGCCTTCTTTGTCAGCATCAAGGATGCACACGAGGCTCACTTCGGGAAGGTCAAGACCCTCGCGCAGAAGATTGATCCCTACCAGAATGTCAAATTCAGCGGCTCGCAGGGCGCGCAAGATCTCCACCCTTTCAATGGCGTCAATATCACTGTGCAGGTAGCGCACTTTCAAGCCGACTTCGCGGAGATAATCCGTGAGATCTTCGGCGGTGCGCTTCGTGAGTGTCGTGACGAGGACCCTCTCTTGCCGTTCGATGCGTTGCTGGCAGAGTTCGATGGTTTCATCGATCTGATTCTTCAATGGTCGTAGCGTAATGATAGGATCGAGAAGGCCGGTCGGCCTGATGATCTGCTCCACGACGAGTGCCGTGCCTTCCTTCTCCACATCGAAAGCCTCCACTGGCTGTTGCGCGCCAGAGAACCGAGGAGCCTTGGCAGGAGCGGTCTCTTCTTGGCCAATGCGGTCGCGATGATGAGGAATGTAGCCGTCATTGCCCACCACGCTATTCTCGATCTCAAAGTTTGCCGGCGTCGCACTCACATAGAGGCGTTGATGCGTCATGCCCATGAATTCCTGGAAACGGAGAGGACGATTGTCGAGGGCGCTGGGTAGACGAAAGCCGAAGTTGACCAAGGTGGTCTTGCGGGAGCGATCGCCCTCATACATGCCCCCAATTTGCGGGATGGTGGCATGGGATTCATCTGCAATGAAGAGGAAGTCTTTGGGAAAGAAATCGATCAAGGTGCCGGGCCGACTACCGGGAATGCGCTCTCCCAGGTGACGAGAGTAATTCTCGATGCCCTGACAGAATCCCATTTCTTGCATCATCTCTAGATCATACTGCGTCCGTTGACGGATGCGTTGCGCTTCGATGAACTTCTGGTCTTTCTCAAAAGTCTCCACCGTCTGATCCAGCTCATCGCGGATCGTGCGCATGGCCCGACGCATCTTGTCGGCTGGGGTGACGAATTGCTTGGCGGGATAGAAAGTGTAGGACTGGAGTTGATTGACGCCATGCCCAGTGAGCGGATCGATCACGGTGATGCGGTCGATTTCATCACCAAAGAATTCGACGCGAATGGCTTCGCTATCAAGGTAGGCGGGAAACACTTCCACGGTATCGCCGCGCACGCGAAAGCGGCCTCGTCCGAAGTCGATATCATTGCGCTCGTAGAGCATTTCCACGATCTTGGTGAGGAACGCGTCGCGATCCATTTCATCGCCCGTCTTGATTGCTAACATCATGCCCTCGTAGTCTTCCGGGGATCCCAGACCATAGATGCAGGAAACGCTGGCAACCACGAGCACATCTTTCCTGGTGAGCAGTGCCCCCATGGTCGAGAGACGTAGGCGTTCGATCTCATCGTTGATGGAGGAGTCCTTCTCGATGTAGGTGTCCGTTCGCGGAATGTAGGCTTCCGGTTGGTAGTAGTCGAAGTAACTCACAAAGTACTCGACCGCATTGTGAGGAAAGAAATTCTTGAACTCCGAGTAGAGTTGCGCCGCCAAGGTCTTATTGTGGGACATGACCAGGGTGGGCTTGCCCACTTCGGCGATGACATTGGCCATGGTAAAGGTCTTGCCGGACCCCGTCACCCCTAACAACGTTTGGTGGGCATTGCCTGCCTGGATGGACTTGACCAGTTTGGCAATGGCCTGACGCTGATCTCCCTGAGGAGAATAGTCAGATTCCAGTTGGAAAACGCTCATACCTTGCCTTGGGCCACGTCGAGGGCGAGCGCTGCCGCGCCGATCATGCCCGCTTCGTTGCCAAACTGTGCGGGAACGATCTCAAGTTGATCCGTGAAGAAGGGATCCATCTGTTCCTCCAGATGGGCTCGCATGGGTTTGAAGAGCACGTCGCCAGCTTTCGCCATGCCGCCACCAATGACCACATACTCAAGATTCAGCACCCATAGAACGTTGGAAAGACCCACGGCGAGTTGTTCGCCAACTTCCTGCCAAATCTCCAATGCAATCGGGTCACCATCCTCAGCTCGCTCGGCCACGCGTTTCGGGTCGCACGCTTCTTCCGGCATCTCTTGCCCAGCCGCCTGATACTTTGTGAGGGCCAATTGCGTCACCGCACCATTGCCCACGTAGCGTTCCAACGCCCCGAAGTTGCCATGCCCACCAAGACGGCCCTGGTAATCGATGCTGATCTGCCCAATCTCACCGGCGCCATAGGTGGCTCCTCGATACAGTTGCCCGCCAAGGATCAGGCCGCCTCCCACGCCGGTGCCTAACGTCATGGCCAAGAGGTAATGACGCCCACGGCCGGCTCCATAGCGCCATTCCGCATAGGTCATCGCATTGGCATCATTCTCGGCGATGGCGGGCAATTGAGTGGCTTCCTTGAGCGCCTCTCTGACATTGAAGTCATCCCAGCCTTCCACATTGGTCAAGGCGTGGACGCAACCAGATTCCCAATCCACAAATCCTGGTAATCCTGCTCCAATGGCGGAAATGTCAGGAAATTGCCTGCGCATGTCCGCGACTGCCCGCGTGATCTCGGGAAGCAAGCGCTCGACCCCGGGATAGGCCTTGGTGGGAATGGGGTCCGCCTTGGCCACGACCGTCGCACCCTGACACACTCCGATCTTCACTGAGGTACCACCGAAATCGATACCCAGGGCGAGGGGAGAAGAGGAAGTCATGTTCTGTTCTCTCCAGGATTCCGGGCGGGTGCAACCGAAAGTTCGGTGGATCTCAGCCTCGAGCAGCGGCGGCGCGACGAAGGCGATCCATGATCGCTGCGCCGATGCCGTGTTCGGGCACGGGTTCCGCGATGATTTCGTCCACGCCCAGACGATCCAATTGACGCATGAGGAAGAAGAGGCGCACGGCCGCTTCTGGCACCTTTCCCGATCCAGGGCTGAGAACCGCCACGTCCTCGAATGTCGTCAACTCCATGTAGCCGTCCTTCTCCAATCCGCGAAAGCTTAGCAAGGCGTAGCGTTTGCCTGGATCGGGGTGAAAGTCTTCTGGGCGCTCTAACAGACGTAAAGGAGTGTTGGGAGCGTAATGACTCTCCGTTTGTCCAGGCGCCTCAACCGTAACGGTAGTGCTAGGAGAGGGTTTGGGTTTCGCAATCTTGACGTGCTTCTTCAGCATCTCAGCCGTGATGGGGCCTTGTCTGAGGATGTGGGCGATTGGCTTCCGTTCGGTGGGCTCGATGCGAATGATGGTCGATTCCAGGCCCGAGGCACAGGCACCGCCGTCGAGAATGAGCGGGATGCGGCCATCGAGTTCTTCTTGTACGGCGGAAGCCGATGTCGGGCTGATGCGTCCGAAGCGGTTGGCGCTCGGAGCGGCGAGCGGACGTCCGAAATCATGGATGACGCGTTTGAAGACCGGGTGGGCACTCATGCGCACCGCCACTGTCGGGAGCCCGGCGGTCACGGCATCACTCAGGTCTGGTTGCTTCGGTAGGATAAATGTCAGTGGGCCAGGCCAGAACGTTTCCATCAGTGGACGCAGGGCCGCGTCGAGGGTGTCCTCAACGACGGCTACCTCAGGCAAAAGATCGCGCCGGGGCAAGTGGACAATGAGTGGATCGAATGATGGGCGTTCTTTCGCTTCAAAGATCTTGGCGATGGCGTCGGGTGCCTGAACGTCACCGGCTAATCCATACACTGTTTCCGTGGGGAGGGCGACCACCTCACCTTGTTCCAACAATCGTACGGCTTCTCGTGCCCCCTCGCGTAGCATTTCAGCGGGGTCCGTGGGGAGAAGACGAGTTTCCATAATCAAAGGGTGACAGCCTGGGAAAACTTCTCCACTGTGTGGAGAGAGGGCGACTGGTCAACTGAATCCCGCGTCCTCCCTTGTCCTCCCGCCATGACCCTGCCCAATTCCTCAAGTGCTGCCACGCGTCCCCCCACGGCAAATGTCGTGCTTGTGGGCATGATGGGCTCGGGAAAGTCGTCGATTGGGAAACGGGTCGCCGAAGGGATGGGTCTGACATTTGTTGATACCGATGAGCGGATTGTCGAAATGGCTGGGTGTTCCATTCCAGACATCTTTGATTTGGAGGGCGAGGATGGCTTTCGTCGGCGAGAACGTGCCGCGCTCCAAGAGATGACGCCTTTACGGAATCATGTCATCGCGACAGGGGGCGGCATCATTCTTTCGAAAGAGAATCGGCGCACGCTCCGTGGGTTGGGCTATGTCATCTGGCTCACCGCATCGCTAGATTGTCTCCTCTTTCGAGTCTCACAGACTCGCGAGAGGCCACTCGTCCTCACGGACGATCCCCGTCAGCGGCTTGCCGATCTCATGGAGCAGCGGGAAGCCCTCTACGACGAAGTCGCGGATTTGGTCGTGGACACCACGGAATTGACGATGTGTGAGACGGTCCATGGCCTCATCGAGAGTGTGAACTATCACTTTGGCTGCCGTTGTGAAGGGGCCTGAGCCCAGCCTGCCTCCTCCTTCACCCGCGGCTAGCAAGGCGAATCTCAAGCGTATTGCTGCTTCGTTAGGCTTTGCGCGCTGCCAGGTGGCTCCCGCTCTCCCCGCACGGCATGGAGAACGCTATCGGCAATGGTTGGCCGATGGTTGTCATGGCGACATGGCGTGGCTTGGCAAGGGCGTGGATCGGCGCCTCGATCCGCGTGAAGTGCTGCCCGGAGCCCGCGCGGTCATCGTGCTGGCCATGAACTATTTCCAAGGGCCACGACCCAAGGGAACGGCCACCCTACCAGGCACCATCGCCCGCTACGCTTGGGGTGATGACTATCATGATCTCATCGAAGGCAAGCTCAAGGATCTTACCGCCTATCTGGACGATCTTGGAGCGCAGCACCGGTACTATGTCGATACCGGTCCCGTCACCGAGCGCGACTTCGCATCAGAATCGGGCCTGGGATGGAATGGCAAAAGCACGGTGCAAATTGATCGCCAGTTAGGTGCTTGGTTCTTCCTCGCGGTCATCCTCACCGATGCCCCATTGCCACCGGACGTGCCAGAATCTGATCACTGTGGCAAGTGTATCCGCTGCATGGACGCCTGCCCGACAGGGGCAATCACGGAAGAGCGCCGCGTGGACGCGCGCCGTTGTCTTTCCTATCTCACCATCGAACATCGCGGAGCCATTCCAGAGGAGTTTCGCGAAGCTCTGGGGGATCGCATCTATGGATGTGACGATTGCCTCGCCGTCTGTCCGTGGAATCGCTTTGCCCGTGCCAGTCGCGAGCTTGCCTTTCTCGCGCGTCCATTCGTTAAGGATTGGAATCTGCGTGATTTCCTCGCGCTTGATGATGAAGGCTTTCGTCAACTCTTTGGCAAATCACCTATCAAACGCACCAAGCGGGTCGGTTTCTTACGCAACGTCTGCGTCGCACTCGGTAACGTCGGCACCGAAGACGACCTTCCCGCCTTGCAACGAGCTGCCCAGGCTCCCGAGCCCTTGATCGCCGAGCACGCTGCCTGGGCGCTTGAGAGGATTCGTCAACGAAGTCTCTAGTGACGGATCACCATTCCGATTTCGTGGCGAGATTATAATCGCGGAGAGCGAGATTCATCCGCTAGGGTCTCCGCATGATTACGGATGCGCTTTCTTATCCTCTGCGTGGTTCTGGAGTGATCATGCTGATCATTGGGACCGTCATCGCCGTGCTTCTGCAGGTTGCCACCGTGGGGCCCTTTGGGGCGATTGCGTTACTACTCTTCTATGGCTACTTCACTGCCTACTACTATCAGATACTCCAACACACGGCGACGGGAAGCGACGCCGAGCCCGATTGGCCGGACGTCACGGATTTTGACGAAACGCTATCCTTCGTCGCAGCCAAATATGAAGGCGCAGTCTGACATAGCGAATAATATTCTGGATGATTACGGGATTAACCCTAATGAAGCGGCAAATGGAATGTATTTGCCCAATAAGTTCGCAAAGTCAGCGGACTTTAATGAAAGTGAGTACGGTCCGTTGCATTCACCGCTGGATCACGGAGATCATGGATTACACCGACTTGATTATGTGACCGCAGTAGCGAACCGCTTGAAATCTGTAAAGGATAATGGAATTGCGCAGTCTTTGCCAGATGAGGAAATTGCTGCTAGGCTAAGGGACGAGCTACAGAGAATAGCAGTTGACATTGTGGATGGGAGTTTTCCAGGTGTTACAGCCCAAAACTAGTTGTGAGTAGAGTAGTATTATCTGATCCGAATTGTGCGCCTAGTTTCCCTGCGTGGGATCGAAGGGATTACCCCCGGTTGGGCGTGGATTTAGCTTTGACAAAAGAGTTGTCAAAGTCTTGGATCCCTCTAGCAGTCGAACTATGTGATCTACATTTTCCCATTGGTGATTTTTTTGGATTTCATGAAGGGCATGTGATTGGGATTGCGAAAAGTGCGCTCTCTAACCCGCTCGTTGAGAGAATTAGAGAGGACGTGGAGTTACTTCCGATTTCGACGACGGAGGGGGATGAGTGTTTTCTACTTCATCCCCTTAGGTTGGTGGAGAAAAGCTCAAGTGAGACTCCGATGCTGTTTCGTCTCAAAAATCGCGATTTGTTGCCCATCGGGTTATGGTGTAGTGAAGAGTTTGAGGAGCTTTACACCCAATCTGGGTTGCAGGGACTTACTTTTGCTGATAGGGTTCCGGGCTTTTAAGATCAAAAACGATGGATATCCGCATCGAGAGAGATTGGTTTATTTCTGCAATGAGAGGCATTCTCTCTGGATACAAAACCAATCGTGAAATTGACTATCTGTGTATCTGATTTGATATTGATCCAGGGGGCTTTACTCCAACCTTAAGTGCGGGTAACTCGGCGGTAGCCCATGACGATGAGGAATTGTATCTCTCCACTTTGCGGTCGAGCTGGGCGAATTTTGATCGGGATATTTTCAATCGTGATGTGCAGCTAATTACTGAGAGTGGTCAGGAGATTTGCTTTGTGCAAGAAGGTGGTGAGCGGCGGCATTCGTCTGGGCGTTACGGTTTGACTGGAGGTGATTTGGATCGTTATGAATTTGAAGGAGAGGGAGATCATTTTATTCAAGCGTTGGGACTCATGATGATATCGGCGGTGAAGGCTTTAAGGGATGAAGGCGTATTCGACGCAATGTTTGAAGTTGCGAATGACGCGTATTTTGAGGTGAGAGAGGTCCATGACTATTTTCAGGCACCTTCAAACGACTGTCTTGCGTTAAGCCGAGTAAGGAATGGCTCAAGAATTAGTTAAGATACATTTTTAGGGGTTCAAATGGGTAACATGTGTAGTTCCATTGCGGAAGCACTTCCGAATGCACCAATGGATACCCATTAGGGGTACGCGGAATGCCAAGCCTGTCAGGAAGTCCTCTGGCCACCGAATCTGGGGTGTGCGCCCAATCCATGCGGCATTACACGCGTAATTCTTCCGGGGATACCCCTCCATTTTCCGCGTATAATACACTGAAATCGAGCCTTTTACCGCGCATAAGCACACTTACACGCGTAATTCACTGAACGTTAGTCGATCTGCTGAAACCCCTTGTTTCGTAGAGTCGGATTACGCGTGTAATGCCTTAGCGATACATTTTGCAGGAATGTGGGATGTACCCCCAGTAGATGATTTCTGGGGAAAAGGACAGGCTCCGGCGCTACCGGCACCGCCAGGTGTCGACCTTAGCGATAATAAGCTGAGTATCCATGATGAAGAATCTTGCGCGCTTGAAGAAGAAGAGGAGGCTTTGTTGTCTTTAGGGACGGTGAGCGCTAACGATATATGGGTTTTTTATGTTCATGAGTTCGAAGAAAGCGCCAATACTATAGGTTATGCAATAACTGGTAACACTTGTGTTGGCATAATTGATCCTGCATATAGAAATAACGTGATCATATCCGGTAAGGCATCAGTGGAAAATGGCATTCTACGTGTTCTTGCGCATGAGATATGATATGTCATATATTAACTAATATGGGGCATTATGGGTCATCCGATCCGGGAGGTTACTTGGAGCAACCTGAACAAGTTACTTATCCAAAAGAATTGAATCTTATGGTAGAAGGGGGATATAGGATTGATGCCCCAGGTGTCTTTACTTCCAAGAGATTGACAGAACGTCAAGAATCATGGATGTTGCTTAATCCGTTTTTTCAATAGGCTGATGAAAATATTTTTGATGTGGTTTGCTGTAACTCTTGTAGGCTGCTCGGGTCACAGTGATGACACAGGGAAAGTGAAGGCGATGTTCTTGAGGTATGTCATCTCGGATGGAGATAAAAACGAAAGATTTTATACCAAATATGATAAAGCGATTTGGTGGAATTTCTTATTAAGTGAAATCAGGGAGCACGTGTCGATACATAGAGCGAGCACTGCAATTAGATTAGTTGGGAGTCTGTGCGAGGAAGGTATCGACAGAAAGGAGCGTGATATGCTTTGGGATGAAGTTCCCCCGAAACGATGGACAGGATCGAGCAGGTCTGACACAACCTGATACAGACCATGCCAACGAGAAGAAAGACCTACACACCAGAGTTCCGAGAAGGAGCTGTGGACCTCCTGAGAACCA
>JAUIAH010000058.1 GCA_030425385.1 Verrucomicrobiia bacterium
CCGAAAGGTGTCCGACGAAGATTTTCAGGAAATTCACATTAAGCGAAACAAGTTTCATGGAGAATGGAATTACGAAATTCATCCGCAGGTAGAATAATTCGGTAACTTATTATTTCGCACTGCCTTACCTCGCGAGGAGGCATTCATGTTTACACCGGTGATGGCGAGAAAGTGGGCGTCATCCCTGTTAGTGAGACACCAGCCAATGTGTGCTTCGGTGGGGAGGACTACAAGACACTCTTCATCACGGCGCGCACGAGTCTCTATTCCGTCCCCGTGAACCATGCCGGCGCGAAACCGAAAGGGGCTAACTGGTAAGAAGCAAAGGAAACGGCGCGCCCCACAAGGGAACGCGCCGTTTGCTTTAAAACGGTGTCGCGGTTCGTTAGGTCAGGTTAGGAATCGCGTTGTTCCTTGATAAACGCCTGGTCTCCCTCTGACAGTTTATCGATAGGATATTTGGAAGTCTTTCCATTCTTGAGCCGCAGCGTGACCTTCTCATCATCGGCACTCACATAGCTTGCCTGGATGGTCTTCCCATCCGCATTCGTCCAATCACGGAGGCTATCTCCAGGACGCTCAGGTAAGCCGAAGCCACCATTGTTCTTGGAATCGTCGCCGGTATCTTTGACCTTGCGGAGCTCTTTCTTAATTACTTTGTCAGCGTCATTCATCGGATGCCCGCTGAAGACGAGCTTCCCCTCGACGTCAAAGACCATGAGGTGCGGGATGCTATTCACTCCCAGTCCCGGACCCCGAATCCCTTGCGTCACGGGAAACTTCATCTTGAGATCCTTCGCCTTCTCGGCGACGACCTCATCTTCTCCACCTTGCACATGTGCCCCAATCAATTGCAGGCCCTTCTTGCCATACCGTTTGTCCATCTGAACCAGATGCGGCATGGAGGAGATGCAAGGGCCTCAGTTGATGCCCCACTTCTCGATGGCGACGACCTTGCCTTTGAGGTCGGCCAGCTTGATCTCTTCTCCTGAGATGACCTTGCCGAGCTTCCATTCCGTCAGGTTGTGGTCCGCCACTTCCGTCGGGTCCTGAGCCCACCCGGTAGCCAGGGCGAGGCAGGCAAGGGTTCCTAATATGGGTTTGCGATAGCCAATCATAGCACTGGAAGGCTAACGTTGCCTTTCGCAAAAGGCAAGGCCACTCCGTTAGTCGAAATCGGGCCAAGTCGCCTCGCCGCATCTGACCAACGCCGCCTCAAGAGCCCAACCGGTGAAGGACGCGTAGTTGAAATCGCGGTAGCGCCGCTGGCCACCACTCCCTTCCAAACCCAGGCGAACGGCCTCCAAACGCGCCGCGAGCGGCTTCGCCGCCGTCCCCACCTCGTAACAGGCGCGGGCCGCTTCCAAGGCAAGCCGCAAGTCGGCCGAAGCCACATAGCGCTCTAACACTGACAACCCAATGTCCACGTGACCGCGCTGACAGGCAACTTCCGCCGCAGCCACGGCGATACTCGGATTCACATGGTGACTATGCTTGGCCAGCGCCTCTCGCGTGATCACTTTGGGATCACGACGAACGATCTGCCAGTAGAGCACTCCCGTGTCTGACGACTCTGGAATGGCCTCTCCCCAGGCCGAGGCCAAGACTGCAGGCAAATCGTAGAGATCCTCACGTTGCGCCATTTCATAGACCGAGAGCTTCTCGGCACGCGCCCTTCTCGTGTATTCGGATTCTGTGAGGAACCCACAGTCACGATGCTCCAGGATCCAATCCTTCATCACCTCCCGCATGGCGGTCATCTTCTGAGCATGATCAGCATCCGCCGCTAGATTGCGCACTTCGTGAGGATCCGTTTGCAAATCATAGAATTCCTCTATCGGCTTGTGCTCCGCAAAGAGTCGCGCGCTCACGGCATTCATTTCTCCAGCGTCGCGCGCGCGGCGAAGTTCAGCCAAGGACTCCTTCTGATTCCCAAAGATCCGCCCGCCCTGCAAGTAGGGCAGATGCGGGAGGAAGTGCCGCACGTAGAGAAAGCGCCCATCGTGAACGGCACGTGAAACTTCAAACATGTCATCCGCGCGATCTCGCGCTCCGTAGATGAACCGTCGCGGAGGTGCGGGCTGGGAACCGAGGAAGGGCCGCCCTTGCAGCACGTCCGGAACGTCGATCCCAGCCAGGTGCAGCACCGTGGGCGCGAAATCGACAAAGCTCACCAAGCGATCCGTTTCCGCACCAGGCGCAAGGCCCTCTGCAAGCGCCTTCATGCCCGGAGGCACCCTAACAATAAGCGGCACCCGCAAACCCGAATCCAGGAGCCAACGCTTATGGCGCGGCATGCCGTGGCCATGATCGCTGAAGAAGAAGACAATGGTATCGTCTAACAAACCATCCTCTTTCAGATTCGCCATGATCTCTCCCACCTGCAGATCCAGGGCGGTGGTGAGGTCATAGTAGCGAGCCCAAAGTTCCCTCATCGCTGGCGTATCAGGAAAGTAAGGGGGCACCGCAACCGTATCAGGATCCACACGGGCCTCTTTGGGCACGCGTTCGACAGCGGCTTCGTACCGCTGTCGGAAATTGCCTGGGCCTTCATGAGTGGTTCCCAGAACAATGAAGCTGAAGAAGGGCTGATCATCTTGTGAACGCTGACGCCACGGAGCCAAGTCTTTCTTCCAGTAATCGTAGATGCCCGCAGGATCGAAGTTGTAGTCAGTCTTGGCATAATTGCTCACCCAGTAGCCCGCACGCTTAAGCGTCGTTGGGAAGGGTTCGATCGCCTCCGGCAAGGTGATCTCACAGCGCAAATGTTGGGAACCCAGAGAGGTGGGATACATCCCTGTGATGAGACAACTCCGCGCCGGGGCGCAGATAGGCGCGTTGGCAAACGCTTGGCGATAAAGAATGCCTTCTGCCGCGAGGCGATCCAGGTGCGGTGTCTTGGCGATGGGATCTCCGTAGCAACCGAGAGCGGGATCAAGATCCTCACAATTAATCCAGAGAATATGGGGACGTGCCGCAAGCGGAAGCACATTGGCACAGATGCCCAATGCGAATAAGAAGATGGGAAAGCGATGCGGCATCATGGCTACTAGGGAAAGGATTTAAAGAGGGCACTCACCGCCTGATCACAGGAGCCAAACGCACTTTCGGGAGCGGCATTCGTCGCCACTAACACAACACGGTCCTTTCCCGGAGCGATCCACATGATCGCCATCCACATCGTATTTGATCCTATCATTTGCACGCACTCACCTCCAAGATGCCTCCGCTCCAGGATGTTCCATCCGCCAACGGCCAACGGTTGGCTCTGATCTAGCCTGGCCCGCAACCGAGCCATGGTCTCGCGATGCGTCAAGAGCGGCTTCGGCTCACCCCGTAGATACCATTGCGCAAACAGTCCCCATTCTCTCAGGGACGCATGGATCGCTCCGGCGGGCGCGATCGCATCAGGATTGTCTCCACGAACACCTGGCACGACAGGCTCGGCTCCTCGATGCCCCCACGGATGCTTGACTTTCCTATCCACGTCGGGCGACCGGAATCCCGCTTCCTTCATCCCCAACGGCGTGAAGATCTCACGCCGAATCAATGCTTCCCACGGACGCTTCGCCAGCTTTTCTAACATCACCCCCAACACGGCATACCCTTGATTGGTGTATTCGGTGCGGGTGCCTGGAGAATAGGCAGGCTTCTCACGGAGCAGCCGACTGACAAATCGTTCGCGTTGCTCTTCAGGCTTCAGGCGCCCCTGGTCTTTCCAAGCTTGGCCCCAAGCCTCACTCGGCGGCTGGGTGGCGAAGCCTCCCGTGTGGGCTAACAATTGCTCCACCGTCACCGATTCGTAAGCCTCATGCATCCCACGGACCGATCGCTTGAGCACCTCCCCCACGGTCGTCTCCCAGGTCAGCACACCCCGATCGACAAGGATGGCCGTCAACGTCGCGGTGAATGATTTGGTGCAGGAGCCGAGATGAAATTTGTCCTCAATGGTGACGTTGGCAGGATCTCCCCGTTTACGAAGGCCAACCGCTCCCTGACCGAGAATTTCCTCTCGGGAAAACACCATCCCCACCAGACTGGGCAAGTCGCTCTCCTCAAGGATCGGCCGCAAGATCGGCGCGAGGTCTTGCGGAGATGCTGACTGCAAGGGCACCCCTAGCAAAGCCAACAGGCAGAAGATCCATCGTTGCGTCGTCATCATAGTCTTGGTGGATTGAAGGGAGTGTCGGGGACCTTCCCACTGGCCTTCTTGGCAAGGCGAGTCCGCAGCGTCGCCATGCGGTTTGCATTTGCTGGAGACGGGTCGATAGCGAGATTGTGAAATTCGTGAGGATCCGTGTGGTGATCATACAACTCTTTGCCAGCCTCACCCTCTGCCCACTCGGTATAGCGCCAGCGCTCCGTGCGAATGCTGCGGCCCATGACTGGCGCGGCCAACCGGTGATCCGCCGGGCGAAGAATTTGCGTGATTGCCTCTCCCTGCCACGATGCGAGAGGATCGCGCAAGAGCGGGACCAAACTGCGCCCCTCCACATGTGGAGCCTTTGGCAAATCGGCTAGTTCCACCAGTGTCGGATAGAGATCGAGAAACTCAACCACACGCTGACATGGCTGGCCATTGCCCTGCATGCCCGGCGCGCGAATGATGAGAGGGGCACGCGCAGACTCTTCGAATAGCGTCCGTTTCTGCCAAATGCCACCGTGTTCGCCCAAATGATAGCCATGATCACTCCAGAAGACGACGACGGTCTCCTCCGCCAAGCCCAAGTCGTCCAAGGCGTCGAGCATGAGCCCCACTTGGGCATCGATGAATGATACACAGGCGTAATAGGCTTGAATCGCTTTGCGACAAGTCTCCTCATCCAGTCCATAATGCGGGACAGGGCAATTGTGCGCAAAGCCCGCCACGGGAATGTCTTCGCGATCATTGTCAGGAGCGTAAGGCAAGGCGATGTCTTCGAGAGGATAGAGATCGACGTATTTCTTCGGGGCTACGAATGGCGTGTGGGGTCGGAAGAACCCTGCCGCGATGAAGAAGGGCTCGTCACGTTTCTCACCCATCCACGCGATCGCTTTCCTAGCAATCATGCCATCTGTTTGCTCCGCATCCGTTCCGTCTGCAGCAAGCCAACTCAGCGCGGCGCTGATCTTGCGATGCGGTTCCGCGTTGTAGATCAAGGCTTCATCCGTCTTGTCGCGCCCCTTGGGATTGGCCGTGCGCTGCCACGAGGGCGGATCGTCAAAGCCATCCGTCCCTATGCTCGCCGGCACGTTGTAATGATAGATCTTGCCCACGCGCGCGGCGAAATAGCCTTGCCCCATGAAATGCTGGCTTAACGTGATCACGTTTGGGACCTCCTCACGGAAATGCCGATCCAGGTCATATACCTTGATCGTGTCCGGGCGCAACCCGGTCATGATGGAAGCCCTCGTGGGATTGCACAGGGGCAACTGATTGTACGCATGGCGAAAGCACACTCCCGATCCGGCCAGGCGATCCAGATGCGGGGTCTTCGCGAGGACATCGCCATAACAACCCAAAGTCGACCCTAGATCGTCGACTGCGATGAAGAGCACGTTGGGTGGCTTGGTTTCTCCAAGCAACGGCAATCCAGTGACGAGCACCCACGCAAGAACAAACACCCCTTTCATATCATCCGCGTGCGCCAAAGATTGCCGAGCCCACCCGCACGATGGTAGAACCTTCCTCGATAGCCACGTCGAAATCACTCGTCATGCCCATGGAAAGCCCTGGCAACGGGTGATCGTAGGCCTCTTGAAGCTCATCGCGGAATTCCCGCAGCTGGCGGAAATAGGGCCGCGTCTCCTCCGGCGACCCCATGGGAGGAATGGCCATCAGCCCAAGGATTTCGAGGCGTGGCAAGGTGAGGATATCCCCCATGGATTCACGCAGGTCATCGGGCGTGAAGCCATGTTTCTGAGGCTCCGTCCCGAGATTCACCTGCAGGTAGACCCGTGGATACAGATGCTCTTCTTTGGCAATGCGATCGATCTGCTGGGCAATGGCCTTGGAGTCGATGCTGTGAAACACTTGGAAGACACTGAGAGCCTTGCGCGCCTTGTTCTTCTGCAAATGTCCTATCAGATGCCATTCCAAGCCTTGTGGCAACAGTGGGGCCTTCTCCACCGCTTCTTGCACCCGATTCTCGCCATAGGCCAGGTGCCCCACAGCAATCAAGGGCTCCAGGCGCTCGGCTGGCCAAGTTTTGGAAACGACTAACAGGTGCACTTCCTCTGGAGCGCGCCCAGCCTTAGTCGCCGCGGCGGCGACCTTCTCACGTATCTGCTGATAGTTCTCGACGACCGACATGGATTTCTTCATCCTACCCATCGCTGAGCAACACGAGCCTATGCAAGCTCTTCTCTCATCTAGATGCGCCTTCGTGACTTCTGATCGACAAGTGGAAAGAGCCCGTCTAAGTCGTGCGTAAGATCCATGGCTGGCTCCAATCAAACGATTCTCGTTGTTGACCCCGATCCGGACTTCATTGTCTGGGCTCGCGGACACCTGTCTGCGCCCACGGTGAAAGTCATCGGAGCGACCTCGGGTGAAGAGGCTCTTCAATTCCACGAACAATCCAAGGCCGATGTGGTGCTGTCGGAATTGCGCATGCAGCCGATGAACGGGATGCAGTTGTTGCAGAAACTGCGCCAATCCGACCCCAATGCCATGGTCATTCTCACGGCAGGGTTCCCGGGCACGAGCGCCATCATCGAGGCGATGAAGTACGGCGCCTACGAGTTCCTACGCAAGGAAACGATCTCTTTCGAAGTCCGCGGCGTCATGGAGAACGCGCTCAAGACGAAGGAGGCGCTCGATTCCAGCAACGGAGAATCCGCCGAAGCCCCAGAGAAGCCCTTCGACGAGCGCGCCAAGGAGCATTTCATCGGGAATGCGCCGGCCATGCAGACGGTCTTTAAGACCATTGGGCGGGTGTCACGCGCTAATGCTCCCGTCATGATCACAGGTGAAAGTGGTGTGGGGAAAGAGGTCGTGGCCAAGGCCATCCATCAGTTCTCCATGCGTGCGCAGCACGAATTCGTCGCCATCAATTGCGCAGCCATCCCTCCCAATCTTCTGGAAAGCGAGCTCTTCGGACACGAGAAAGGGGCCTTCACGGGTGCCGTCAGTCGACGTCTGGGACGATTCGAACAATGCTCCCAGGGCACCTTGTTTCTCGATGAGATCGGCGACATGCCTCTGGAGGTGCAGAGCAAACTTCTCCGCGTCCTTCAGGAAGGGCAATTCTCTCGCGTGGGTGGGAACGACACACTAACCACCGATGCCCGCATTCTGGCGGCGACCAACAAGAAGCTGGAATCCGAAGTCGCCGAGGGCCATTTCCGTGAGGATCTCTTCTATCGTCTCAATGTCGTGCGGATCCACATCCCGCCACTGCGTGAACGCCCCGAAGACATCCCGCTCCTCGCGAAATTCTTTCTTGAACGTCTTTCCTCCGCGTCGGCAGGGCAAGCCTATCGCTTCTCACCGGCTGCCATCGAGTCTCTCACAGACTATCATTGGCCAGGAAATGTGCGCGAATTGGAGAATACGATTCAACGCGCCGTCGTTCTCGCTAATACCAATGTCCTGCTGCCGAGCAATCTTCCGCTGGGCCAACTCAATCCCTCCGAGAAGAACGGATCTTCCGGGCCACTTTCGGTCGACCGCGCCATTGAATTTCTCTTTGAAACAGCCGCGGCCGATGGGACAGAGGTGCTGCCTTGGCTCGAGCGCGAGTTCACTCAGCGCGCCCTTGAGCGCACCGGACACAATCAGGTACAGGCCGCCAAATTGTTAGGCATCACCCGTGCGACCTTGCGGAAGCGCATCGAGCGATTCGAGATCTACCGGGACGGCGAGAATCGCGAGACCGTCTGATCCCGAGAATTACATCACCGCTTGGGGGCGGATCTTCCCGACCTCACGGATTCGTCAAGGAGCCCCTTCAAGCGCGCAACGATGGTCGGATTCTCCGCGTAGAGATTCGTCGTTTCGCCTGGATCGTCGCCCAAATGATAGAGTTGTCCCGGGTGCTCATCACCCGCAGGCAACGCAAACGCCTTGAGCGCGCCCCGATCGTAGCGATTCCCTCCCGAACCCCGATGATCGAGGTATTTCCAATCCCCCTGACGGATCGCCAGAGCCAGGCTGATCGTCTGATGAAGCGTGTAGGGACGCACTGGCGATGAGCGCTCTTCCCCTCGGAGCACTGGTAGGATGTCGAAGCTATCCTCCGCCGCATCGTCAGGCAATGGTCGCTCTAACATCGCCGCACAGGTCGCCATCAAATCGGTCAAACACACTGTCTCTTCCGTCACCGCTCCGGGCTGAACCACGCCAGGCCAGCGCACGAGCATGGGGACCCGGTGTCCGCCCTCCCATTGATCCCGCTTCACGCCTCGCCAGGGATGGGCTCCGTCGTGATCATGATCCTTGCGCATGTGCACCACTGAGGTGACTTCCGGACCGTTATCACTGGATACGATGACAAGGGTGTTCTCCGCCATGCCAAGCTCTTCTAACACCTTCATCAATTCACCGACGATCGCATCAAATTCATGAATAAAGTCGCCATGAGGTCCTGCTGCCGTCTTTCCCTGGAACGCCTTCGATGGGAACGATGGCAGATGCACCGCTTGCGCAGAATGAAAGAGGAAGAATGGCTGATCATTCTCCTTCGCGGCATGGGCGCGCAGGAAGGCCACGCTCTTCTGCAGAAAGACCTGATCGACGGCCTCCAGATCAAACCCGGGCGCGATCATCCCCGGGCGGTTGTCACGCGCATAGGGATGTTTAGGCAGCGGAGCCCGATCCACGATGTCCGTCGGCGGGACAGGAATGCGATCGCCCTCGATATAGGCATAGAGCCAGTCCGTCGTAGGACAGCAGGCCGTTCCGAAGAATTGATCAAACCCGCGATGAAGCGGGCCATCCGGTATCGGCCGTGTGTAGTCGATCGCCTGCACGGCTTCTAACCCATTCTTGTGAATGGGCTTCCCCGCACGATCGAAGAATGTGAGGCCCACGTGCCATTTCCCCATCAACGCCGTCGCATACCCCGCATCGCGCATCAACTGCGGCCACGTCAATCGACCCTCCTCAACCAAACACGGCCCGCCCGCACCCGTGAACACCCCGCGCATGCCATTGCGGAACGCCATGCGCCCAGTGAGGATGCTGTAGCGGGTGGGTGTGCACACGGTGGACGGACTGTGGGCATCGGTAAAACGCATGCCCTCACTGGCCAAGCGGTCCAGGTGCGGGGTCGGCACCTTGGAGCCCGCATGGTAACAGCCGACATCGCCGTAACCGAGGTCGTCGGCGAGGATGAAGAGAACGTTAGGGGGCGATGCCGCCAGGGCCGCGCCTACCCACTGGGCCACAAGGAAGAGAGCGGGCAGGCAACGCATTGCCTATTTCCCTGAAACGTCGTAGCAATAGATCAAGTCTTGATCGCGCAGATAGAGGCGGCCGTTCAGAATGACTGGATGCACCCAGATCGCTCCTTTGTCCGCACGGATCTCCGTCTGCGGATCGAGCGTGAAACGACCGTGTTCTTTCCAACCTTCCGGTGAGGCCTCGATCAAGACCACGACACCGTCAGACTCTCCAAGGCAATAGAGCATGCCATCGGCATAGCCAATCGCGCCCTTGCCCAGCTCACGCTCTGTCCATTTGATCTCACCTGTCTTTAACTCCTGGCAGGCCCACCCACCACGATTGGAGTGATACCCATAGAGGTAACCATCCACAAGGATCACGCCACCATGGTGATTGCTGATTTCCTTCTCTTCGTAAAGCGTCTCCACTTCATGATTCGGTCCCAACTTGATCGCCTTGCAACCTGCCGAGTAACCCGCCGTGATGTAGACGATACCCTCATGGTAGATCGGTGTCGGAATCACCGCTACACGGCCCTTGGGAAACTCCGACTTCCATAACACTTTTCCCGTTGATGCTTCAAAACCCGCAAAGTCTTTCTGAAAGAGCTGAATGTACTGTCGGACGCCCGCGTGTGTCACCACGATAGGCGAGGCGTATTGCGCGGCGACGGTCAACTCACTACTTTGCCAAATCTTTTCCCCGGTCTTCTTATTCAAGGCTAACAGAGCGCCCTTGTCGCCGCCTGGTGTACAGATCAGCTGATCGCCGTCCACTAACAAGGATTCCGTGTAGCCCCAGCTCTGCACTTCGCCACCGTGATCATCCACCAGATGCGTGCTCCAGACATCTTCGCCACTAGCTGCCTTCAGGCAAACGAGACGCCCTCGCCCCGATAGGGCATACAGATGGTCGCCATCGATCGATGGCGTGCATCGCGGTCCATTCCCCCACCCATTCTCCAATTCTTCATCGATCGCCTTCACCCACTGCTCTTCCCCCGTGGTCGCGTCCAAGCACAGGATGTGCGTCTTGCCATCGCGTGCTCCCATTGTGAAATACTTGCCATCAACAATGGATGGGCCTGCGTACCCCAAGCCAGCGTCCTTATACAACCACACGCGCTTGGGCCCCGCTTCGGGCCATGCCTTTAACAGACCGCTATCGGGCGAGTGGTCATTCCGATCAGGACCCCGCCATTGCGGCCAACTAGCGGTTTCGGCGCCCGCAGTCGCGGCGGCCACAAGGAGGATGATGACTGATGATAACTTCATAGCAGAGGACATTGATGGGCGCGACCTTACGCCGATCCTCCACCGGTGCAAGCGCTCCAGCTAACGCTCACTCAGCGAGCGTCCACGGCGGAGGGCCTCATTCTCGGCCTGGAGACGCGAGATCTCCTCCGTCTTCTTCCGGACCACTTTCTCAATGGAGCCCTTGTACGCTTCCAAGCGCTCTTTCCACTCGTGCAACTCCGCCATCACTTCAGGCCGCCGATCCACGGTGGTCGTCTCGGTGAGTTCTAACTTCTTCGTCAACCGGTGAATCTCCTGATCCTTCGACCGAATGATCACTTGGACGCGATTCAAGTCCTCCCGGATCTTGACCAGCTTCTCATCACGACGGGCATCGGGTCGAGCCACCCCTTGTCCATAGCGGTCGTGATCTTCCTTGAGTCGATTCTCTAGCTGCCGCTTTTCATATTCTAACCAAATCACACGGCGCTGCAACTCTTCCATCTGATTGTGCGTTGCTTCGACTTCCGCACGCATGTCTGCCAGGCGACGGTCGCGATCAGCGTCCATGCCGTGCTGTTCCTGATTCACTTCTTTCAACCGGCGCCGATAGTCTTCAGCTTTCTCCGCAAGCACCTCGCGCTCCTCACGTTCGCTGGCCAATTCCTGCTCCAATCTCACGAGCTTATGCTCAAGCGCCTTTGCATGTGCCGTTTGAGCCTCCTTGGCGTCCGCCTTGGACGCCTGCTGTGTCAACTGCCGCTGCAGCGCTTCGATCTCCGATTGGCGTTTGAGCGTTGCTTGTTCACGCTCACGCAATTCGTCCTCGCGTTCTGATAGGATCTGCTCAAGAGAAGCGGCTTTCTGCTGCCATGCCATCGCCTTCTCTCCCTCTTTAAGGCGTTCACGCTCTGCCCAATCAGCCATCGACTCCAGTTCGGATTCCTTCGCGGCAAGCGCTGCGCGCGTCTCTCTGAGATGTTCTGACAGTTGCGTGACGCGATCACCTGTCTTGGTGCTCTCGGACTGCTGCTGGGAAATTTCTGTCCGAAGACTCTTCAATTCAGCATCGCGTTTGGCAAGCTGCACTTCCGTTCCTTGCAAGGACTCTTGCACTTGTGTCAATTCTGCCTGCTCGCTCCGCAAAGCCTCTTCGCGCTCTGTTAGCATCGATTGCAAGCGCTCGGCTTCCTGCGCTTTGGCAGTCAATTGAGCAAGCGTCTCTTCCCTCTCCCGCAGTTGCGTTTCTCTCTCCTGACACTGTTCCGTCAACGTCGCTATCTGTGTCTGACCATCGCGCTGCAGCGCCTCTAGATCTGCAAGACGAGCTTGCTCGGTCTCTCTCTCAGCCTCCAGGGCTTTCATCGCCGTGGAAAGCGCCTGCCGTTCATTCTCAAGGGCCTCTCTCGCCACCGATGCCTCCGCCTCAGCCTGCTCCAACGCTTGGCTCCTCTCCGCGGCCAGCGCCTCGGCTTCCTCCAACCGTTTGCGCACGGTTTCATGCTCACCTTCCCGCGCATCAAGCCTCGCCCGCAAGTCCTCCAACTCTTTCGAAAGCCGTTTCGCCTCCTCCTCGCGAGCCGCTTCTGCTTCCCGCGCCTGCGTCAACCCTTCCTCCAATGTCACAATGCGATCTGCCTTTGCCTGTTGATCCGCATGGGCCGCATCAATGTCAGAAGAACGTTTGGCCACACTGGCTTCCGCCTCTTGCAACCGATCACGCAAGCTCTCTAGCTCTTTCTCCAAACGCGCCGTCTCTTCCCGATGACCAGTCTCTAACCGCTGAACGCTCTCCAACTGCTCTTTCAAGGAAGCAACTTGATCCGCCTGGGCATCCTTCTCAGCCGATGCCGTTTCAAGATGCGTGGTCTGCCGGGCCACATCCGCCTTCAATGCTTCCAACGTCTGGGCCAACAGCTCGGCGTCCTGTTCCTTCTGCGCAAGCAGAGACTCTGCCCGCGCACGCGCTTCCTCACTCTCGAGAAGCTTGGTGCTGTCCGCATCCATGGCGGATTGCAATTGTGCAATCACACTTTGAGCATTGCTCTCAGCGTCCTCGAGCGCCGCCTGACTATCGGCCAAAGCCTTCTCAAGATCCTGCAAACGCGCTTCTTCTTGATCCAGCTTGGACTCCAATTGAGCACGGATCGCTGTCAATTCCTCCACCCTTTCTTTCTCTACCCCAAGCGTCTCCGCCCAATCGCGATCAGTCTCCATGGCCCGATTCAAGTCCGATTGCAATTCCCCAGCCCGCTGCTCCAGATCGGCAATCTGGCGTTCACGCTCATTCACCAACGCCTCCTGCGCTTCCAAGCGTTCTTGCACTTCCGCTAGTGCTTGCTCTCGCGAAGCCAAGGCCTCGGCCTTGGTAGATAGCTGCTCTTCCAACCGCAATGCATCCACCTCGGTATCAGATACCTTCGCTTCCCATTCCTCGCACCGCGCCTCTGCAGTTGCCAATGCTTGACGATAACGATCGCGCTCCGCTTCTGCCTGCGTCAATTCTGGACGAAGCTTTGCAAGCGCTTGCTCATTCTCCGCCAGCTTGGCACCGCTTGACTCTAACAACTGCACTTTCTCCCGGAGCATCTCCGCATCCTCAGCGCGCTGCTTCAACGCATCGCGCTCTGCCACGGCTTGCGCGTGCATGGTCTCCCACGAATCTCTGGCTTCTTCTAACGCATGCACCTGGGCCTCCAATCCTGTGACCTCAGATTGGAGTTGGGCAGATGCCTCTTGCAAACTTGCCCGCTCCTCTTTCAAGGCCGTCAATTGATCCTCGCGTTCGCGCAACGATTCCTGCACTGCCTGATTCTCTGTTGCCGCAGTTTCCAGTCGCTTCTCCAACTCCTCGACCTTTCGCGCGCGATCTTCACGCGCATCGCCTAGCAAAGCCTCCACCTTTGCCAATTCCGCCTCTCTTCCTGGAAGTTGGGCGCTCACCGCACGCTCGGTCTCGAGCGCTTCCGCCAATTGCACCCGTTCCGCTTCCAACGCATCGTGCGCTTCCTCCAGGGCCTGCAATTGCGTTGCCGCAGTCGCTAACGCTGCGAGCTTCTCTTCATGTGCTTCTCCTAGAGTGCCCCGAGCTTCTTTCTCAGCCGACAGCTCTTCTCTCAAAGCCGTCAAGGACTCCTCGCGCTGACGCAAGGTCGCCACCGTGTCACGCTGCTCAGCCGTCAGCGCCTCCAACTTGGCGGACAAATCGGCCACGCGTTCTTCCCGCTCTTGCTGGGTCTGCGTGAGGGCAGACTCAAGCTCGGCGCGCTTCGCTTCCAGCACCCGGGCCTGCTCCTGCAGGCCTTCGAGCGCCGTTTCCCGCTGTTGCAAGGTTACCTCCCATTCGGCGACTTTCTCTTCGCGATCCTTCTGCGTTTCCGTTAGAGAACTTTCAAGTGCTGACCGCTTCTCCTCTAGCGCACGCACCTGTTCCTGCGTCTCTGCCAAAGCCGATTCCCGTTCTTGTAACGTCGCCGTCAGCTCGGCGACTTTCTCTTCGCGATCCTTCTGCGCCTCCGTTAGAGAACTTTCGAGTGCTGCCCGCTTCTCCTCTAGCGCACGCACCTGTTCCTGCGTCTCTGCCAAGGCCGATTCCCGTTCTTGTAACGTCGCCGTCAGCTCGGCGACTCTTTCTTCGCGATCCTTCTGCGTCTCCGTTAGAGAACTCTCCAGTGCTGACCGCTTCTCCTCTAGCGCACGCACCTGTTCCTGCGTCTCTGCCAAGGCCGATTCCCGTTCTTGTAACGTCGCCGTCAGTTCGGCGACTTTCTCTTCGCGATCCTTCTGCGCTTCTGTCAGAGAACTTTCCAGCTCTACATGCTTCGCTTCGATCTGCCGAATCTGGTCCCGAGATGCTGCCAACTCCTCATCCCGTTCCTCCAGCGTTTCTTCGATCGCGCGCACATTCTCCAACAATTCCGCTACTTTCTCATCACGGTCCTTCTGCGTTTCCGCTAGAGAATCTTCCAAAGCTGAACGCTTCGCCTCCACCGCACGTAGCTCTTCCTGCATCGCTGCAAACGCCGCTTCCTGCTCTTGCAGAGCTGCCGTCAGCTCGGCGACTCTCTCTTCGCGATCTTTCTGCGCTTCCGTTAGATTGCGCTGTACTTGGTGTTCCTGCGCGCGAAGATCATCGAGCTGCTTCTCAAGTTGGGCAATCTGTGTTGTCAGTGTTTCTTCACGAGCCGCAGCCTCCGCAACAGTTCGATCGTGGTCGGCGCGCAGCTCTTGGAGGGCTACCATGTTTTCCTGGTCACGCTGCGCCAGAGTCTGCGCACGGGCGCTTTCTCCCTCGTGGTCTTGCTGAAGATTGGCGTAGGCCTCTCGGAGTTCTGTCAGCTCCTTCTCGCGATCTGTTAGTTGCGCATCACGCTCGCGCAACTGCTTCTGCACCGTCTCACGATCCGTGCGCAATTCGGCAAGAGCCTTCTCCTGTGCTACGGCACGCTCTGCTGTCACGGCAGCCTCGTCACGCAACTCCCCTAACTGAGCGGTGAAGGCTTCGCGCACCTGCTGCAACTCCGTTTGCTCGTCTTGCAATCGAGACGTGGTCTCCGCGAGTTGCTGCTTGACTGCACTCAAGAGAGATTCGCCCTCCGCCTGCCGTTGCTTCGCCAGGGCACGCTCGGCTTCCAAGGCTTCTTCGAGTTTCCGTGAAGATGCCTTCGCCTCCTTGAGCTCGTCTGTCAGG
The DNA here is from genome assembly GCA_030425385.1 of Verrucomicrobiia bacterium. Lineage (GTDB taxonomy): Bacteria > Verrucomicrobiota > Verrucomicrobiia > Verrucomicrobiales > DEV007 > JAACDM01. The sequence goes on from JAUIAH010000058.1 coordinate 15,293, forward strand.
TCTTCGAGCGCCTCTCCACTCGTCAGCTGAAAACTAGCAAAGGCCTCTTCGTTCGTCGTAAGGGCCTCGCTCCGTTCAGTCAACGATTGCTCTGCCACAGAGAGCCGTTCTCGCAAGGCGGCGATCGCCTGGCTTGACGTTTCTTGCAGTTGTGCTAGAGCTTCTTCGCGTTTGGACACCGCTTGGTCGCGGGCATGGCGTTCTTGCTCTACCTGGACCAAGCGCGATTGGAGGTCAGCAGCTGCAGATTCCCGTTCGGCGAGGCGTGACTGCAATGCCTTGAGTTCCTCAAACCGCTCCGTCAGTTGAGCGTTCGTCTCATCCTTGCCCTTCCGTGTCTCTGCCAGAACATCCTGCAGATCCTCGATCACGGCCTCTTTCGCCTCGAGTGATTTCTCCAAGGCATCCTTGTCTTTCCTGAGAGCGCCCACTTCCGCCGTCGCTTCTCCGAGACTCTCTTCTGCTTCCGTACGCGCCGCATCGACCGCGTCCAGGTGATTCCTCAGTTCCGCAAACGCGGCTTCGCGTTTTGATAGTGTGTCACGAAATTCTTCTTGCGCCTCAAGCAGCGATTCCCGTTCTCTAGCCGTCTCCTCAAGCCTTTCCTTGAGGGCTTTTGCCGCTAGCGCTTCTTCATCGAGTTGAATCCGACGTACTTCCGCGAGCTGTTCTCCCTCTGACAGGGCTTCCGCAAGTTGTGTCACTTTGCTCGCGAGATGAGATCGCTGCTGGTCGGTATCGCGAAGGACCGTTTCTTGTTGCGCAAGCCGCTCCTCGTGTTCCTGACGCCATTTGGCCAGGGCCTGACGCTCTCTCCGCTCATCGACGAGCACTTCTTGCAGATCTTTCACGGCAGAGGCTTTCGCTTCGAGCTCGCTTGTCGCCTGCGCACCCTCGTCCTGCAGTTGTCGCACCTGCTCTTCTAGCGCCGCGACCTTACTCCCCAACGCTTGTTTCTCTGAGACGAGACCCTGATACCGATCCTGGCCCACGGAGAGGAACCGCTCACGTTCTTCTAACAGATACGCCTTAGCTTCCTTCTCCTGAACGGCCTCTTGACACTGATCTTGCAACGCCGCCAAGGCGGCTCGCACCTCTGTGAGGGCGCGCTCTTTCGCTTCCAAATCGGAGCCCACTCCCTTCAGCTGCCCCTGGAGCTGCGCAGCCTCTTGAGAACGAGCCTTCAAATCGCCTTCCAACCGACGAATTTCTTGATGACGGGCCTCCAAGGCCGCAGAAGCGACCTCCGCTCGCGTGGCTAAGGCTTGCTTGCCCTCATGCAACTCTGTCAGGGCGCGCTCCTTGCGAGCTTCCCGTTCAGCATGGGCTTCCTCTGCTTGACGAAAGCGTTCTTGCCAGGTGGTAAGCTCTTGGCGCGACGCCTCCAATGCGACTTCCAAGCGAGCGACCGATTCCTGGCCCACGTCTCGATCGTCTAACCATTTCTTCTCTAACGCTTGCAGCTTTTCAATGCGTTCCTCAGATTCTGCCTTGGCCGATGCGGCTTCTTCTTGTGCGTTTGCGAGGGCCTCTCGAATCTGATCAAATTCGCTTCGGAGCGATTGAATCAATCCTCCTTTGCCCTTCACCTGAGCCAGTTCCGCGACGACCTGGGCACGCTCCTTCCGCGCCGCTGCGAGTTCCTTGCGCAGCGATTCCAGCGTTTCGTCCTTCTCCTTCGTCAATCGCAACGATTGCACCACCCGCTCCCTCCGCGCGTGCAAGCGTGAGCCGCGATCGCTGAGTGTCGCTTGGGCGCTCTGGAGATCAGATCCCAACTTCTCTTGAGCCTGCTTAGCCTCACGAGCCTTCTCCCTTTCCAAATGCAAGGCTTCTCTCAGCTGCGAGATTTCCTCGCGCGCGGCTTCCGTCTCGCCAGCTTCCGTCTGCAGTTGGGCGTTGCGCCTCTCCAATGTTTGGACTCGGGAAACCGCTTCTTTGAGGGTCGCGCGCTCCTTCTCGAGCGATTCCAATTTCCCCTGCATGGCCGCCAATTGCTTCTCCATCGCCGTGCGTTGCTGCTCGGCCACTCGCACGCGCCCCTCGAGCTGTTCTCGAGCCTTGAGGGCTTGGGAGAGAGAATCCTCTTGTCGCTGGTGTGCCTGTTCGGACCGCTCCAAGCGTGCTTGCAAAGCCGCCAGCGCCTCGCCGTCCTGAGTCTCAGCACGCTTAAGCTGTTCGTCGTAGCGAACCACCTGTGTTTCCAAACTCGCAACCTTCACCGTCAGATCGGAAATGTCGCGTTCACGGCGCTCCAACAGGCCCGATTTCAAGGCCAACTGCGCTTCCAGTTGCCCTGTGTCTTCTTCCTGAGTCGTACACTGCCGTTCTAGACGAGTAGCCCTCTCTAGAAGCTCGCGTCGTTCACGCTCCCACTCGTCCTGCCAGGCCAGCAGTTGCTGCTGAAGCTCCAGTTTCTGATCGGTGAGTTCAAGGATCTGCAGTTCCTTCTTGAAGACATCAATCTCCGAAACACTGACTGTCGGACGCGAAGACGAGGACGCCCATCCCGAGCGCGAGGAAGCAACAGCCGAGGCAGCCTCTGTTTCAGTCACAGAAGGCTCTACGTTTCCTTGCCAGGCGCTCGCGCGACGTAACCAGCGTTCTTTAGCAGACATATGGATAGTGTGGTTTGGGGACTTAGGGAGAACGACGGCTGAAATGTTTAGTATATATTAACAAAGAAGCGACAAAAATTTGCGAAATGATTCTCTAAATTATGAAATATGCAATTTGAGCCCGTTTGCCACGTAAATTCTTTAGTATTTCTTAAACAAGTTGGGAATCAAGAGCCTTGCCAGATCTCCTACCGATCTGCGAGGTAGGACCTATCAATCGGCTCCGCTCCATCATTGAACGCCTCGGGCTCTGGATTCTCCTCGGCCTCCTCGCGGCGGTCATCTTCTTCACGATCCAGATCCCCAAGATCGACATCAATGCCAATACGGATGGCTTCATTGAGGAAGAGAGCGAGACCGTCGCCACCTACTATGAGACACGTGGGGACTGGGGCACGGATGAATTTGCGGCGTTCTGTGTGACGGCAGATGACTGGTTCACCCCCGAAGGCATCGCTCGCCTTAAGGAGATCAACGCGGACTTGGCGGCTGTCGACTACGTGGGACACACCGTCTCCATTCTCGATGTTCCCCTGCTCCGTCAGCAGCCGGATGAGAAGCCATCCCTGCTAGGACTCTTTCGGCTACTCAAGCAACTCGGAGATCCTGACGCCGATCTCGCCAGAGCCAAAGCGGAACACGCAGAGCATCAACTGACCGTCGACAATTTGATCTCCCGCGACGGTAGGCACCTGAACGTGCTCGCGTTTCTCGACTGGTCGCAAATGGAGGGCCACGCCAAAGCAGACATCAATGAGCGTCGGCTCAAACTCGTCGAAGGCGTCCGACAAGTGGCCGAGAAGTGGAACGCTCGCCTTCGTGAACCGGTGCGCCTCTCTGGCATTCCCATCATTCAAATCACGATGTTTCAGAACATGAAGGGTGATCTGATCATCTTCGGCATCGCCTCGCTCGCACTCTTCACACTCGCCTTCTTCTTCTTCTATCGCCGGATCCGTTTCGTGCTTATGCCAGTGGTGTGTTGCCTGCTTCCCCCTCTTACCATGTTAGGAGGCATGGCATTCTTCAAGGTGCCGCTCGGCTTTGTCACCTCTAACATGCCCGTGCTGCTCTTCGTGCTCATCCTCCCCTACACGGTCTATTTCATCGAGCGCTATCGCGAACGGCGTCTCGAGATTCCCGAGGAAGACGGTCTCAGCAGCACATTGCACGCCTTGGCCGCCGTGATCGTGCCGTGCACTTTCTCCATGGCCACCACCGTGGCTGGATTTGTCGCCTTGGGAGCCAGCAAGATCATTCCGATCCGCGACTTCGGACAAACGATGACCATTGGCATGGGGATCGGTTTCCTCATCGTCTTTGTCTTCATCGCCACGGCTTCCCGGCGCCTACCGGGCCTCACTTTCCAACGGCGGGCTGGCGAGAACGGTAACAATGATCAACCTCGTGGTTTGGTGAGGATCTTCGAGCGCATCACGCTCAAGTCCCCCATCACCATTGTCGTTTCTAGCCTCATCCTGTTGGCCATCGCCATCATCGGCGTACGCCAACTGACAGCCGAAAGCAAATTCTCCAGCTACTTCTGGCCCGGCAGTGAAGTCTATCAAGGCCTTGAATTCATCGATCAGAAGATGGGGGGCACCACCTGGGTCGAAATCATTCTCACCTCGGAGGATCCCGGCTATTTCCATTCCGACGACGGCTTGGCCGCCATCGAAACGGCACAGTCCTACTTCGACAAAGTCGCCGCCACTGGGAACATTCTTTCACTGGCTCAATTGCGCGACGAGATGCGCAAGACCTTTAAGCCAGAATGGTTTCCCGCCCTCACAGACCAAGCCATTCTTCAAGGTCTGAACCTTGTCGCGGGCGATCTGATCAAGCAGACCACGAGTCAGGATTTCAAGACCACGCGCATCACCGTGCGCATGAAAGAAACGACACCCGATCTAGACCGCAGTGCCATCCTAGCAGGCTTGCGCAATCACCTCGCCGAACATGCCGATACCATCGGCCAACTCAACCCGCAGGTCACAGGCGTCTTTCCCGTTTACGTCGAAATGATCGAGCAATTGGTCGGCGGTCAGCGCCACAGCGTCCTCTTCGTCGCCACCGCCGTGTTTCTCATGCTCCTCTTCCTCTTTCGCTCGCCCATCCTTGCCATCCTTGTGCTGATTCCCCAAGCCGTCCCCGTGACCGTCGTTCTTGGCATCATCGGATTCGCAGGCATTCCGTTAGATCTGGTCACCGTCATGATCGCCTCCATCGCCATCGGCGTGGGGATCGACGCCGCCATCCAATACACCATGCGCTACCGGAGCGAACTCGCCCAAACCGGCGACCATCGACTCGCCCTCACCCGCACCCACGCCACCGTCGGACGCGCCATCTGGATCGCCACCTCAATCATCATCTCCGGATTCGCCATCCTCTTACTCTCCAACTTCTTTCCCTCCGTCTGGTTCGGCCTCTTCACCTCGATCGCCATGCTCTTCAGCCAGCTCGCGACCCTCACACTTCTCCCAAGCCTCTTCCTCCTCACCAAATACCCCAAGCCGCCAAAGTAGGCGAATCCATCAGGGTTTCTTATTCAGAAGCCCTGCCATCAGTTCCAGAAAGTCAACTTCTCCCCCCAGTATGACTATCACTCTTGTCACCACAGGCGACACCGCGAGTGTGGCGCAAGCCATCACCGAGACCTTACCTCCTAACGCCATTCCTCCAACCGAAGACGAGATCGCTCTGGGAGGCCCTCTCCATTGGCATCTTCCACAGTCACTGACGGCTCCCATTCTTTGTATTCCAGCTGCGCAGGCTACCGAGGACCATCCCGCCCAGACTCAGGACAAACTTGAGCAACTCTGTCAGGATGCCAACACCCAACTCGTCTCGTTTCATAGCATCGCAGACCTACGCAGTCAGGTAAAGTCCGCCCTGGCGCCGTTCACCAACTCCGAGATCTCACCGCCCACAGAAATTCACCAGCCAAACATCCGCTTTCCCTTCTGGTGGTGGCTACTCGTCGTTGCGGGAGCCTACTTCGTCTTCAATCCTCTCTTCATCTATAAGGAGATATCCTTCCAACTCCCTTTCATGGACTGGCGCATCGTCCAGCATCGCTCGTTCATTCCCATCATGGTCTGCACCTTCTTCTTCATCCCCTACAGTTTCTTCATTGCCTACACCCGCCGTCACCTGCGCCCCCATCTCACACTCCAATCGCCCCTAACAGGATCTTACCACGAACGATGGAAACAGCTCGCCCGTCTCACGGGCCTCCTGCCGCTGACATTCCTCGTCGCCCCGTTCCTCATCGGCCTCCTCTTCCTCTTCTGGTTCTTTCAGCATGGCCTCATCTGGCACAGCAAGACGGAAGTCACCCACAGCGAAGGCTGGTCCATGCTCACCACTTACGGCCCCTTCAAAGCCTTCACCGGAGGCGACTATTTCCGCTACGGCGAACGCGTGAGAGGCAGCCCTAACGTCATTGCCTTCTGGCAACCTTGGCTCCTCGCTGTTCTAGCACTCTACTCATCGATCAAGCTCTTGCGCCTTCCTATCCCTGGCACACTACCGAAACTGATTGCTCAGAACACTCGATCTCGCCCTCACCGATTCCCCATCCTTCTCACGCCCTTTCTCTTCTGTTACGCCGCCGCTCTTGGGATCCTCAGCATCAATCCCACCCTCATCTATCTCGGTCACTCGCCCATTCGTTTGGGCTTTCAACTCGAGCACATCACCACGACGGCCCACATCCCTAGTCAGGTGCTCTACATGCTCCTCCCTCTCCTTCTTCCCGCCCTCGCACTCACACGAAGCTGGAGCCACCGCGTCGCTGCCTTCCGTCAGCAATCCACGAAGGCACTCTGGACGACCCTCACATCATCACCTCACCGCCGCCCTCAACTCCTGACCATCCTCGCCCTCTTCACCCTCCCTTTCGCCATTCTCACCTTCTTCACGGTCGTCTACCACACGCAAGCACGCATCGTCACCGATACCAATCTTCCCGTGACCCCAGAAGCCATCCACTCCCAAGGCTTAGGTAAACTCTTCACCTACGCCCCCATCGATAGCGCCTTCAACCACCCACCTTACCGAGACCACGACTCCTGGGGACCTCAAGCCATCCCTTTCTGGCAACCTTGGGCCTACCTCATCTTCTTCATCATCGTCTGGAAACGCCTCCTCACCCTTCCCATCACCTCTCGTAACCCATGATCATGGTAATGGGCTCATGGTTTCCATTCCCCAACACGAAAAAAGCGGAGCGATGGATGGTCCCAAATCATGTGAGGGAACGTCAGGGTCGTTCTCCTTCCCTGGGAAGGCACCCAGTCCGCGAGCCGCTGCCAGTCTAGAAGATCTGCTGATCCCTCTAACACATAGCGTATTCCTTGGCGAGAACGAAACGTCAGAAGCAAATACTCCGTCGATCGGTCCTGCTCAACGGCCATCACCGTTAATGGCCGCGGACGGCCCCCAGGAGTGATTCGAAATCGCAACCCCGTGCTCGCGGAACCCAGTCCCGCCACGGCATCCAGAGTATCCCCGGCCTCGAGCCACAGGATCTCACTAAAGGAACGCGCCCTCCCAAACGCACCCAGCGAACTCATCTCGAAAAGATTTCGCTCGTTATGATTCAATGCCACCGCCACCGGCGGATTGATCGTCTGCACGTTCTCAAACGCTGCGAACACATGAGAGTAGCCCGACTGCGAAACCGTATACCGCACCGCGGTCCCCCCATTGTGCGGATTCAAGACGAGTTCGCCTGGTTCCCAAAAGATCCCAAACATCTCAACAGGCCAGTCGGTTCCATTCAAACTGAGGTTCGGATCCGCCGTGCCAGGGATGCGCCACATATCCACGCCAGTCGGCCCATGCACCAGCGCCTCTTCAAACGGCACGAAGTTCCGGCCATCAGTGACATCGCCGCCATCATAGTGTCCGTAAGTCCAGGAACCCTGGGGGTTGCCATCATCCAAACGCCAAGCTGCTCCCGCATCCGCCACCGAGCCTTCCCGCATTCCGGGCACCTGTTCCAAAGCAAATGCCAGGGTGGCGAAACCGTCTCGCACCACCACGTCCACAGAATCGCCCTTACCAAGAAACAACACCCCATCAAACGCGCTCACCTCAGTGCCTTCTTCAGCGGAATCGACTTCCGCAAACACCGGCCGCCCGTTCCATCGCACGCTCGCGTACCCCACCCCAACCCACTGCGGCTCAAGGCGCACGTCCACCTCATAGAATCCCTCCTCCGGCACGGTGAACCGAACGGCAACCGAGGAGCCCATCGCGGCGGCGAGCAGCAACGTGTCAGGCTTCCAGCGCATCCCTAACAAGTCAATCGCTCGGCCCGAGGCGTTCCAATGCACACTCGGATTCACCCCTTCCGTCCCTTGCCAGGAAGACGTACTCGGATTCTCACTCCTAACCATGACATCAAAGGGCACCAACGAAGCAGAGTTCCCTGATCCCACATACTGCCCCGAAGACCAAGTCGATACCGTGTCGTTCGCCTCCCACAATGCTTCACCCGTTAGTTCAAACGTTGACGCCACGGAGAGTCGCAGCATGAACAGTCCTCCACACAAAGAGACAACCACGACACAAACACGCCGATACACGCACCAAGACAGAAGAAATCGGAACAGCATACGCGCCATCAAAGCAGCCTTTCCCCAAGCCGCCACCTCGGCAGCCAACATTCCTTGTTCGAGATTCGACATTCCAAACAAAGCGCGCCCCCCTGGGAACGCCGACGTCCCCGTCGGCCCGAAGCAGGCACTTCGACCTTGGAAATGCCTTATTCGACGTTGGCTATTCCGAGCGAAGCGAGGCCCGATCATAGACGAACACCGCCCCTCCCTCCCAATAGTCCCCACCAAATCGCGGCGCTCCCACTAACACGTCTTCCTCTGTCAGCAACACCGCCTCCCCAAACTTCGACAACTCATGCCCCACCGTCGGCAGTAACTGCCGACGCGAGCGCACCTCAAATGGCTCCACGCCAACCGGAGGCAACGCAAACAACAGCGCCGCCCCATGCATCACCCCATTCCGTTGCGCGTTCCGCGAACCCACAAGCAACTCGTCCCCCACCGACGACATCGACGATCCAAACTCACTCTGCACCGGATTGGACTCCGGAAACAACGCCCCCACCTGTTTCCATATCCCATCACCCCGTCGCTCGAACACCCGCACCAGAAAGCGTCCCGTCGTATAGTGCAACCACCCCGACACACACAGACAATCTTCCGCCATCAGATGCACCCGAAACGACGCCAAGTCCGTCAACGGTAGCACCCCATCCGGCTCCCACCGCTCCGTCTCTTCGTCAAAACGATAGACATGCGTCCGAAACAACACCTTTCCGGGAGGATCTAACGCTGTCTGATCCTCAAACGCCGCCACCGCCAGCGTCACACCTCGCATGGTCACCAAAGGCCCAAACCCAGCCCGTGTGGGCAACGCAGGCAAGGACAACGTTTGGTGCAACTGCCAGTCATCAACCACAGACTCCCGATACAAGCGCACCGTCCCAAGCATCGCCGCATCCCCAACAGACTCACTCCGAGCCCCCACTGCCAGCCATCCTTCTTCGGAACACGCCCCCCAACGGCCAAATTCCATCCCCGGCGTCTCTGGACGCAATGTTTGAAAAGGTTTCCATTGATCAGGCGGCACCTCCGCATCGATCCGGAACAGTTGCAGACACCCAAAAGCCCCAGCCGACCCTTGCCCGCCCTCGCCCGCCGGCTCCTCAGCCACCCACACCGTCAAGATCTCCTCATGCACGACTTCTAACACCTGTCCAAACGATAACCCTTTCTTTGGCTCCGGAGGCCGTACATGCCCTATTGGCCTCCAACCCGCCATCGCCACCGCATCGCGCCGATACACATGCACCACTCCCGAATCCTCAGCGAACTGATCATCCCAGAGAGCACTGACAAACAGCCAATCACCTACTGCCGCCAGGGCTGAGCCAAAGAAATCCCCAGCGCTATCCTGGGGACGCTGAGCGAACCGCCTCGGAATCACCTTCTCCAATCGCCCCACTTCCGCCTCCGCCTCATGGTGCGCGGGCACGACCTCCACGGTTACCACCCCACCAAAAGTAGACGCCGCCCCCCGCTCACGCGTGTAAGCATTCCAATAGAGCAATCCCGCAAACACCATCAGGACCACCAATAAACACCCCCCACGCCACCACCACCGAAAGCGATCGCGCCAAGCTACCCAGTAAATCGCTAACATCACCCTATGTCTCGCCAGAGACGTGCACGCCCTACAAAACAACTTTCAATCTCCAAGCCCGTACCCCACTCGTTCGCACCCCCACCACCGAAATCTCACGCTGCTCCCCCACCCATTCTTCCCGCACCAAGACAGGCAGATCAGCCACAAACCGCCCGCCTTCATCACTCCACGCTATTGCTTCCCAGCGCACCAAATCCGACGTCACCTCCAACACCACGCGCACATCCAATGCCTGCGCATTCACTCGGAAACGCACGCGGTCACGCGGAATACCGTCAGCTCCTAATAAAAACTCAACGCCTAATGGATCCGTTAGTCCCAGCGCTCGTGGATCCGTCCCTAGCGCATACTCCATCACGTTCGCCACCCCATCCCCATCAGGGTCATCCTCGGGCGCCACCAGCACTTCCGTGTCCGAAAAGGAGTCCGCCACCCAATCCGCATAACGCCCTGGAGCCTCCAACACCCGATGCGCCACAATCTGCCCCGTCCACTCGTTGTACGTCGGCAAGGTCGAATCATCCGGCAACAAGCCACCACCCGTCGTGATCAAAAACGTCTCCTCGACCCCAAACTTCAGCGGAATCGTCACCTCTTCCTCGCTGCCCACGACCTCCAGATTCGCAGGCAACTCTGACAAATTATCCAATGCCCCTCCCAGTGTTAACGGCACGATCTCAATCGGCCGCTCATCGATCCCCTCTGGCAAGCGCTCATAACTCAGCACGGCAAACCCCGAGACAAGCTGAATGTCTAACAAATCCGCCTTCACGCCCGGCAGCACGCCTCCCTGTAGAAAATCCATCGCCCAATCCGTCGCCACGGTCGGAATCTCCAACTTCGCAATCCCAATATCAAAGATGCCCACCAACCCCGCATTCACCCATTCGCCGGGCACCTCGACGCGCGCCACACTCGGCTCAAAGCCATCCCCATCAGGATGCGGAAGCGCATACACATAACTCCCCCCATCCGCCAACGTCAGCAACCCATCCCGCCGCACCCCGAGCAAGCTCCCACCCAAATGCATCCGCGCCGAAGACGCCTCCCCCTGCGGCACCGCCGGCTGACCACCTATCAAATACACCGAATCCAAATAGCTCCGCTCCGAATCCACTCGATACCGCACGCGCCCCACCGGCTCCTCCTCCTCTATCACCTCCTGGGCCCAAGCCCCCACTCCCAATACCAGCCATGAACACAAGCCTCCGCCGATCATCCTCTGGCTCCGTACCAACGTCTTCACACGCGTCACTAGTGTCATATCCCCTAGTTTCTACTAGAAGATGACGCTAACGCAACGATCACCACGCCCCCACTCTCACCTAGGGGAAACTCGTAGAGTCCTTTGAATTTGGACTGCGGATGCCTGCAGCCGCTATCCCGGAGGCAGCCTTGCTGCCGAGCCCTCCCTTAAGCCCCCCCCAAGCCTCTACCCCCAGAGAGTTCAAAGAATCTGGTAGCCAATGCGGCTCATCCTTGCACCTTGCTCTAGGATCATGCCCACCCGCCAACCAACCCAACCCGCTGACGCTCTAGAAGAACCACTCAAAAAGAAGGTTGGCGGCTCCCTCACCAATCTCTCACCTCTCAAGCGGCTCGCCATGCTCCAACGCAACGCCAGACTCCTGCGCGGTGGCAGCCCCTGGAAACCACCCGCAAACGATGGAACCCTCGTTCGAAAAACTGTTGGCCCTTCTGGCAAGAGCTAACGTCCAATTTATCCTCGTCGGCGGCGTCGCTGTCACGCTTCATGGCTATGTCAGACTCACCGAGGATGTCGATATTCTCGTCGAATCCTCAGAGAGCAATCTACAACGCCTCCTAGCCACGCTAACATCCTATGGAGAAGGATGGGCGCGAGAACTGACCCTCGCAGATTTCACGGATGAAGAAGGAGCCATCCGAATCGTTGAAGAAATCGAACAATGCCAGATCGACATTTTTACGAAAATGTCAGGCTTACACTATCAAGACCTTGCAAAGGACGCCGAATGTTTCCCCATCGGCGCACTCACCATCCTCTACGCTTCCAAACCCGCCCTCATTCGCCTCAAATCTGGATCCGTCCGCGAGAAAGACCAAATGGACGTCCGAGCTCTCCGTCAACTCGACTGAAAAGCCACGACCCAGCGGACGTCCAACTTCTGGATAGGCCCGTAAGCATCAGATGATCACAGTATTCGCAAAAAGAAAAAGTTTATCGGTATGTCTGCAGCCGCTTTCTCAGAGGCAGCCCAGCTACCGAAGCCAAACCCGAGTATTGCGCCCAGCTCAACGACAATTAACCGAAGAAACGACGATGCCTTGCGAGGTCGCAGAGGACTGGTTCTACGTTCGACAGCACAGTAAACTAGGTTGACTAAGTTTAGAGGCGATCACACAGTAGGATCTCGAATGAAGACCATTACCACCCACGAAGCCAAAACCCATCTTTCAAAGTACCTAGCTGAAGTAGAAACAGGCAAACGCTTCATCATCTCCCGAGGCAAGCAGGAAGTTGCCATGTTAGTCCCCATCAGGCCCGAAGACAGACCACCGCGTCCGAAAGTTGGCGAGATATTAGGGGAACCATTCGAATTCGCTGAGGCTGCCTTTGCCCCAATGACTGCTGACGAATTAGAGGCATGGGGCTTATGAAGCTTCTGTTAGACACCTGCACTTTCCTTTGGCTGACCCAACAGCCCGCGCGGCTTTCCCCGGCAGTCGTGGACCTTATCAACGACACGAACAACGCCCTCATTTGCAGCGATATCAGCCTTTGGGAAATCACTCTCAAAAACAGTGCCGGGAAATTGCCACTTCCAGCAACGCCCCGAGTCTGGCTTCCAGAGAAATTGAGATTCCATCAGATACAGCGCCTCGGCAGTTGCCTCGAATCTATCATCAAAAGCGGTGAGCTCCCTTCAAACCACCGTGACCCCTTCGATCGCCTCCTCGCCGCCCAAGCCATGATCCATGGTCTGACGATTCTTTCTCCCGACGCCCCACTCTCTGATCTCGGGGCCTCCAGAGTATGGTAACAGCCCCCTCATGTCGGCACCGGGATGAAATTTGCCGAAAACTGGCAGTTCGAAATGGTTGGTGGCTTTGTGCAGATCTTTGACTTTCAAGTAGGTCGTTTCTGGTTTGAGCGTCTTGAGGCGGCTTGCGGACGAACTCCCCGTCGTCCCCACCGACATCTATTCACAAAGCCTCGCCAGAACTCACCACCTACGCCCCGCTAGTAGCGAGCGGCTTCACCCGCGACGACGACTCCTGGGGTCCTCAAGCCATTCCCTGCTGTCAACCCCGGGCCTGCCTCCTCCTCTTGATCCCCATCTGGACACGCTTCCTCACCCTGCCAATTCCCGTCCGCTCCTCGAAGCCCTCAGCGGTCAATACGTCAGCAAAGCCAATAGTATGCTGTTAGGGGGAGATGAGCTCTACTCTCGGAAAAATAGGACTGATAGCGCGCGGCGTCACGAGTCAGGAGGCTCAGCCCCTCCGCTTCCGCGTGAGCACCGAAAAAAAAATATGGCAAAGGCGAAGTCTTTGCGCCGCCCGCTTTGCGATACTCCAAAAAGGCACTGGCAGCCGGGAAACCTGCGGTGTAAGGCAAGGGCAGACGCTTAAAAACGGAGGGAGGGACGAGGCTGAGATCCAACTGGCGCTCACTCTCATAGTGGGGCGCCATTTCGGCGTAGGTGATCGGATTAATTGCGGCAGTTCTCGAGTTGATGAGCAGTGCCATTTAACGGGACGACCATTCGAACCATGCGGCATCGCGCGTGGCAATATCGAGGAGTACGTTGGTATCGACCAGCACCATATCAGTCTTCGCCGCGGGTGAGGGCCATCGCCTTATCCGTAGTCGTGGTGGTCGCCGCAGAATCCGCCGCGATGGCAAGCCAAGCATCGAATGCGGATCTCTCAGTTGGAACCGCCTTGTGAGGGAGAAGCCTCAGACCATCTTCGTCCGGGACAAAGTCCACTTTGGTCCCAGGCAACCACCCATAGCGTTCCCTAAGCGCCTGTGGGATGGTAATTTGACCTTTCACGGTAATCGTCATTCCGCAGTAATACCGTTTACGGTATTAATTGTCAAGATTGCGATCGGTCCGCCAACACCCCCTCCATAGCATTCGGTCTATTCGAGTTCTTTCGCGGGCTCTCTCCCCGCCTACTTCGCCGGTAAACTATCATTAGCCCATCACCTCATTCGAAAGCGAAAGCGAAACCGCAGCCGCTCCACCCATCGTCGAAAGGGTCCCTCCGGGCAAATTCACATTTCCCACTCTCGCCAACACCTCCTTCATAGCATTCGTGTCAATTAGTGTTCATTAGTGGTTCTCCGTAACTCCCTCCCTCACGCTTAAGGAATGGCGCAAGAATTAGTTAAGATGAGCTTTTAGAGGTTCAAATGGATAACATGTGTAGTTCCATTGCGGGAGCGTTTCCGAGTGCACCAATGGATAGCCGTTCGGCAATTCATAAGGGTCT
>JAUIAH010000013.1 GCA_030425385.1 Verrucomicrobiia bacterium
CGTCCTTGAGGGAAGCGACCTTGGTGCGCCCGACTTCGGTGATGATGTCTCCGGCTTTGAGGCCTTTGGTGGCGGCTTCCGAATCGGGAGCCACTTCCGTGATGACGATGCCTTCGATTTCTTCCGCGTTTAATTGCTGACGATAGCGTTCCTTGAGGTCGTCTACCTTGAGCCCTTCAATGAAGGGTTCGGGTCCATTGGAAGGTGTGGTATTCCGTGAGGGGAATCCGTTTTGTGCCAACTGACCTTCTTCTGGTAGACGGCCGATGGTGACGGCGATGGGCGTTTCCTTGCCGTCACGCAAGACGGTGAGGTCGAGTTTGGAGCCTGGACGCTTGCTACTGACATAGAGGCGAGTCTTCTGCATGTCCTTGGCTGGTTGGTTGTCGACTCTGACAATGATGTCACCGTCTTCGAGGCCGGCTTCTTTGGCGGGCGTGTTGTCGAGGACTGTATTGACGAGGACCCCATCATCCTTCACACCCATGGCTTCAGCCAGATCGGGCGTGAGGTCGCCGAGCATGACGCCTAGATAGCCGCGCTGGATCTCACCAGTGGTGATAAGTTGGTCGACGATGTTCACGACCATATTGATCGGAATGGCGAATCCGATGCCAACGTTGCCGCCAGTCCGCGAGAGGATGGCGGTGTTGATGCCCACGAGGCGTCCTTTGTTGTCGACCAGCGCGCCGCCGGAGTTGCCGGGATTGATGGACGCGTTGGTTTGAATGAAGTTCTCGTAGTCAACAATGGACATATTCGAGCGGCCGAGGGCGCTGACGATGCCAGAGGTAACCGTTTGGCTGAGGCCGAAGGGATTACCGATGGCCAAGACAGTATCGCCGACTTTCATGACGCTGCTATCTGCCACGGAAATGGTGGGGAGGTCAGTGGCGTCTATCTTGAGGACGGCCAGGTCTGTCTTGGGATCGGCTCCCACGACTTCGGCGTCGTAGGTCTTCTTGTCGTTGGGGAGGGAGACCTTGATCTCGGTGGCTCCATCGATGACGTGATTATTCGTCACCAAATAGCCATCGCTCGTCAGTATGACCCCGGACCCCATGCCTTCGCGTCTGGGAATGGCCCCTTGTGGGAGTCGCCCATCGGGAATACCGAAGAACCGGCGGAGTTCGTCGGCGTAGGGATCCTGGGATGCCGCTGCGGTGGCTACCTTGGTGGAGGTGGCGATGCTCACGACACTCGGAGCCACCCGCTCGACGATGTCGGCGTAGCCGCCGAGAGGCCCCTCGCGATCGGGCGGGCTGGCGTCACGCTGGATCATGGAGGAGAGGGGCTTTGCCGTCTCGCCTTGCAGCGCCATGGTGCCGAAGAAGGCCATGGAGGCTCCGGCGCCAAGGGCGGCAGCGAGTTTCAGGGAGGATTTGAGGCGATGTGGAGTTGCTGTTTCTGTCATGGATTGGTGGTTATAAAGGTTCAATCAGGAGAATCAGCGCCCGTGCCTGAGGGGTTTGTGTGTCAATATTTAAAGGGCCAGGAGAAATAATGAGAAAGCAGTTGTCAAGATCAAGAGGTGGGTGTAGGTGCTGATTATGAGGAAGCCGCGTCGCATGTTGTTAGTCGAAGGGTCGCAGTGTTTTCACGTTGTTGTACGTGTCAATGGGCGGCATTTCCTGTTGGATGAGGAAGCGAAGGAGCGGTTTGCAAAGCTGCTGCGGAAGGTGGAGCGCTTTGCGAATGTGACTGTGGTGACGTGGACGATGCTGGACAATCACCTGCATTTGGTGCTGCAGGTGCCGGAGACGATTGGGGTGGATGAGCTGCCGGAGGAGGAGTTCTGGGCGCGGTTGAGTGCGTTGTATTCCCGGGAGGAGATGGATGCGATTCGGGCACGGATCGCGTCGTTTTATAAGCTGAATGGGGGCGCGACGGCGGTGGTGCAGGAGAAGGCGTATCGACAGGACTTCGTGAATCGGATGCACGATCTTTCGGAGTTTATGAAGACGCTTATGCAGCGGTTCACGGTGTGGTTTAACAAGCGTCATGAGCGGGTGGGGCGGCTTTGGGAGCAGCGTTTTAAGAGTGTGGTGATTGAGGGTGGTTGGGACGCCTTGATGACGGTGGCGGGGTATGTGGATCTGAACGCGGTGCGGGCGGGGATGGTGGAGGATCCGAAGGATTATCGGTGGTGTGGGTATGCGGAGGCGGTGGCGGGGAAACAGGCGGCGCGTCGTGGGTTGGGCTTTCTGATGCAGGAGGAGGCGTTGCGCGAGGGGCGGGCGATTCCGAATTGGCGTGTGGTGGGGCGGGAGTATCGGCGGGTGTTGTTTGGGATGGGCGAGGCGCAGGTGACGGCTTCTGGAGAGGTGGTGCGGAAGGGGGCGTCTGCGGAAGCGGTGGCGGCGGTGCGTGAGGCAGGTGGGGCGTTGTCGTTGGCGGCGCTGTTGCGGTGTCGGGTGCGTTATTTCACGGATGGGGTGGTGATAGGATCGAAAGGGTTTGTGGATGGGTTCTTTGAGGCAAAGCGAGAGTACTTTGGGCCGAAGCGGAAGGATGGAGGACGGAAGATGCGTGGTGGGGATTGGGGAGAGTTGCGGTCGTTGCGTGACCTAAGGGAACGGTTGGAATGATAGGGGCGGCTTTGCCAGAGAAATTAGAACGAGATGGGCGTTTGGACCACAGATGACACAGAAGGTCACAGATTGACGCGATCGGCATCGCCCTGCGATTTGCGGTAGGCCTGGTTAGAGAGAATGTTGGTAATTGCAGGATGAATACGGGTGGGGGTGGCAGAAAGATGAGGATGGATTGAACAGAAGTTCGCGAAGGAAACGAAGTCGTGGCGGCTGATGGGAAAGGTATAGGCAGACATGGAAGAGAGGGCGGAGTGGGCGAGAAGAAGTCAGATACAGATGGGTAGCACTCGCTCTAGCATGGCGAGCTGCTTTTCCTGCGGTCTGGACCCCTTGAGCGCGCGGAACGCTCAGTATGGCTCGTGAATCCCGAGGATTGATTGGCAGCAGAAGCGGATGAAGAGTCCGAGTGGGGTGTCTTTGCGATCACCCCACTTAGCCAAGGTGGTCTCCACCGCTTTGCGCGCTTTGCTTGAATGGCGCTTGCGGAGCTCCAATTCACGAACAGCCCTGAGGACGATGAATGGATGCTCAGATGCTAACTGTTGCACCAGGACGTCTTCGCTTGATTCCCGAGGTTGGAATCTCGTGGCCGCATCGGTGATGGCGTCAGCGAGTGGGAAGTGTTGTGGATCGCGACCAAGCTCGTAGGCCGTGCGATCCTGGGTCATATGATGCTGATCGAGTTCGTCGAGAAATCCGAGGTCTCGGGTAGCTAGCGCTTGCTCGCGTAAGAGGGTACGCATCTGTGCCAGGGTTTCGGCATGGGTTTCGTTGCTCGCGAGGTTGTGGATTTGGTGAGGGTCTTCCACGACTGCGTAGAGTTCTTCTTCCGGTCTGGTGGGACCTGCGAAGGCTCGTTGTGCCTGATTCATGGAGTCGAGCCGTGCTTTCCCGTAGAATTCTTGTCGGATCTCCCCCTGATCAGGATACACGCTGCGTTGATTCCACCCATAGTGCGGCATGTAGTTGCGGATGTAGAGGAAATCCTTTGTCCTGACAGAACGCGAGAAATCAAAGACTTCGTCGACACGATCACGGGCTCCGTAAACCACTTGCCGAGGGGATTGAGTTGCGCTGGCGGCACCTAGAAATGGGATGCCTTGCATATACTCAGGAATGGTTAATCCTAGCAAACTGAGAACGGTGGGAGGGAAATCGACGAAGCTCACCAGGCGATCGACCGTTTCGCCTGGCTGAGCGGGGGCGAGATGCTGATACTTGGAGGGAAAGCGAATCATGAGAGGCACGTGCATTCCAGAATCATGCAAGACGCGTTTCCCACGCGGCAATCCGCGGCCATGATCGGAGAAGAAGAAGACAATGGTGTCTTCCTCAAGTCCATCGTCTTCTAACGCTTGCAGCAACGCGCCGGTGTTGGCATCCATGACGGAAATGCAATCATAGTGGCGGGCGATGGTTTTCCGAATCACGGGTGTGTCGGGGTAGTAGGGGGGCACGGGGGCTTTGTCAGGATCATGATGATGCTCTTCTGGTAGCAGCGCCTGCACTTCTTTCTGAAATTGCGCATAGGGCCAGGTCATGCTCCGCGACTGATGCGTGGTCATGTCGTTGAATACCGCAAAGAAGGGTTGTGCCTTTTGAGATCGCTGTCGCCAATGGGCTTGGGGCGAGCTTTCATTCCAGGCCTCCTCAATGAGGCGAGGTTCTGAACTCGTGTTGTAGTCTGTCTTCACACGGTTGGTCGTGTGATAGCCTGCCGCACGTAAGAATGCCGGCCAGGCACGGATCGTTTGAGGAATCGCAAAGGCACTCCGCATTTGGTGCGTGCCTAACGTTTGTGCGTAAACGCCGGTGATGAGGCAGGAGCGGGAAGGGGAACAAACAGGTGCGGTGGCATAGGCTTGCGTGTAGCGAACACTCTCTTTGGCGAAACGATCGAGATGGGGCGTGTGCGCGTAGGCATCGCCATAGCAACCTAGGTGGGCGCTCATGTCCTCGACCGTGATCCAGAGGATGTTCGGTCGATCCTGGGCATGTGTGAGGAGGATTCCAGCGGTGAGAAAGTAGAGCACACGAAGCATGCCGTGACCCAAGCGGGTTTGACTCACGTTGCCAATCTCAAAGAGCTACGCTAAAGAATCTGCTCTACAAACTCGCGCGCGTCGAAGCGCTGGAAGTCGTCTTCACCCTCGCCGGTGCCGATGAATCGGGGAGCGATGTCCAATTGGTCCTGGATGGCGGCGATGACGCCGCCTTTGCCACTGCCGTCTAGTTTGGTCACGATGAGGCCTGTCATCTTGGTGAGGGCGGCTTGAAACTCTTTGGCCTGGGCGAGTGCGTTGGAGCCGGTGGTGGCGTCGACGACGATGAAGACTTCGTGCGGGGCGTCCGATTCCAGTTTCCCTAACACACGTTCCATCTTGCCGAGTTCTTCCATCAAGTTGTGGCGATTGTGCAAGCGTCCGGCGGTGTCGCAGAGGAGGAAATCAATGCCTTTCTTGCTAGCAGATTGATAGGCGGCATAACAGACTGACGAAGGATCAGCTTTGTAGGCGCCTTTCACGATGGGAATGTCAAGGCGTTGGGACCAGATTTCTAACTGCTCAATGGCTGCTGCCCGAAAGGTGTCTGCCGCGGCGAACATGACGCTGTGCCCCTGACTTTGGATCCATTTCCCTAACTTTGCGGTCGATGTGGTCTTGCCGACACCATTCACGCCCACGACAAGGATAATGCTAGGTCCTGCTTCGGCCCGAGAGAGAGGAGGGTTCTCGGTTGGCAAGCGTTTGAGGATTTCCTCGCGACAGGCCTTGACAATATCCGTTCCGCTGATCGAGCGCTTTCGTTCCTGCAGGGAATCGATGATTTGCATCGAAAGAGGCACGCCGAGATCGCCGCCGATGAGGGCTTCTTCGAGGTCATCCCAATCGATGTCATCTTTCGAAAAGCGTGAGAGGATCTTGGAGAAGAGGCCAGCCATGAGTGCGGGGTGGGTTTAGGAGGAGGACAGATTCTCTTTGCGGATGCTGTCAAGGAGCCCGTTGACGAAACCAGAGGACTCTGTGGCTCCGAATCGTTTGGCGATCTCCACGGCCTCATTGATCGCGACGGGGGCCGGGATGTCGTCCCGATGAAGGATCTCATAGATCGCCAGTCGGAGCACATTCCGATCGACCGCTGTCAGGCGTTCGAGCCGATAATTCTCCAAGTGAGCGTCGAGAACGTGGTCGATGGCTTCGCGATGAGCCTGGACGCCAGCGATCAATTCTTCCGCGAAAGCCTGGGCCTCTGGGCGGAGAGGACGGACTTCCCAGAAATCTTCTAGGGAATCGGTGGCCCGTTCGTTGAGCTCCTGGCTATAGAGAAACTGAATGGCGGCCTCGCGCCCGAGACGGCGCTTACCCGGTTTTGACGGCATCAGGATACGTTTCTCTCAGCTTGATGAAGAGTTCGGCCATGGAGACGGCGGCTTGGCCGGCCTCTGTCCCGCGATTGATCTCCTCGCCCATGCAGCGTTCTTCCGCTTGCTCTTCGTCATCGAGGAGGAGGACCTCATTGACCACCGGCACGTGCTGATGGATCGCGATATCTTGAAGGCCTTGAAAGACGGAATTGGCCACGAGATCGGCGTGTTCCGTCTCGCCTCGAATGATAACGCCCAGAGCAATGATGACGTCCACATTCGTGTGCGAGGTGACGTAGGAGGCACAGACGGGGATCTCGTAGGCACCGGGCACACGGTAAAGGGGCACCGAGGCATTGGGCATGCTGGCAAGGAGCTCGTCCCGTGCGTGCTCGATCATGCTCGCCACATAGCCTTCGTGGTAGGTGCTGGCAATGATCGCCACCGTCTTGCGGGGGCCGATCAGTCGAGGGCGACGTCGGAGTGAGGAGGAGGATGAGCCTGCCATAGCGGGCTGTTACCTGAACGAAAAGCCCTCGGAAAGCAACTAGAGATAGTCAAAGAGTTGGCGCCGTCAGCTGTGGGCCCGGGCAATGACCCGCTCCACGAGCTTGGGCTGGCGCTGGAGCTCGGCCAGGAGACCTTGAAAGACTCGCAGGGTGGGGGAACTCATGTGGTGTTCCATCCCTTCCACGTCCCGGTGAATGTCCAATTCATCCAATTGGAAGAGCCGGAGAAATGCTGACAACGTTTCGTGTCGTTGGACGATGGCTTGGGCCACGCGTTCGCCGTCTGGCGTCAGCGCCATGCCGCGGTATTTCTCGTAGGTCACTAAGCCCTCGCCTGCCAACCGCTGCACCATGTTGCTGACGCTCGCTTGCGAGATGTCCAGGTTGTTCGCGATATCGATCACTCTGGCGTAGCCCTTTTCTGTGATCAGATTGAGGATCTGCTCCAAGTAATCTTCGTAAGCCACCGAGGTGTGAGGATCGAGATCGATGACTTTGGGCGATTCAGGCATGACGGAGAAACTTAGGGATTTGACAAAGAATTAGCCATCCCTAATATTCGTAGTCAAGTATGAAACTAGTCTTCCTCTCTCTACTCGTTCTCGGGGTTGTCTCTTGTGGAAAGCAATCACCCGAGGGATCGCTCAGTGACGGTGTTGATGTGGTGGCCACGACAACGATGATCGCTGATATGGTGCGAGTCATTGGTGGGAACGATATCCGTGTGGAGGCACTCATGCGGCCGGGAGTCGATCCGCATTTGTACAAGGCATCGCCTGCGGATATGTCGACCTTGAATCGGGCGAAGGTGATCTTCTACAATGGCCTCTTGTTAGAAGGAAAGATGGAACGTCTCTTTACGCGCTTGGCCAAGGATGGGAAACAGGTGCACGCGGTGGCGGAGGCGCTTCCTAAGGAGCAACTGTTAGAACCGGATGATACGGAGGGCCATCCTGATCCCCATATCTGGGGGGATGCGAGCCTGTGGGCGCAGGCCGTTCCTGTGGTGGTCGATGGGCTTTCGAAGGCCTTTCCTGAGAACGCCGAGGGCTTTGCTCAGCGTGGCGATGCTTATCGGGAGCAGTTGGAAAGCTTGCACCAATGGGCACAAGCGCGGTTACAGACCATTCCTGAGGGGAAACGCAAGTTGGTGACGAGCCACGACGCCTTTGCCTACTTTGGGCGGGCCTATCAAATGGACGTTATTGGCGTACAGGGCATCTCCACGGCCTCGGAGCCCAGCGTTGCCGACCGCACGCGGATGGTGGATTTCATCAAGGTACATCAGATTCCAGCGATCTTTGTGGAAAGCAGCGTGAATGCGACGTTGATCGAACAGATTGGCAAAGATGCGAACGTGACCATTGGAGGCGAACTCTTCTCCGATGCGATGGGCGAGCCAGGCGTGACGGAGACCGTAGGAGGTGAAACTTACGACGTGGGAACGTATGTCGGCATGCTGAAGCATAACGTAAACACCGTGGTGAAGGCCCTGACAAAGACCCCATGAGGGACGAAGACCATTCCGAGATCGCCCTGGAGACGCACGATCTCACGGTGGCCTATCACAAGAAGCCCGTGCTCTACGGGATCGATGTGACCATTCGTCCGGGGCAATTGGTGGGCATCATGGGGCCCAATGGTGCCGGGAAATCCACGCTTATCAAAGCGATTATGGGGCTGTTAGAGCCTGCCGGTGGATGGATCAAGATCTTTGGTAAAGAGAATACGTCTCAGAGGAAGCGGGTCGCCTACGTGCCTCAGCGGCGGGAGGTGGATTGGGACTTCCCGGTCACCGTCATGGATGTGGTGCTGATGGGGCGCTATGGGCACCTTGGCTTATTCAAGCGGCCTGGAAAGCTGGATCGGGACATTGCGATGCAGGCCCTGGAAAAGGTGAACATGATTCCCTATGCCGGGCGGCAGATTTCCAATCTCAGTGGCGGCCAACAGCAACGCGTCTTTCTCGCGCGCGCCCTCGCGCAGGAGAGTGATCTCTACTTGATGGATGAGCCGTTTGTGGGCGTGGATGCAGCGACGGAGTCGACGATCATTGATCTCTTGCATGAACTGCGGAGGCAGGGAAAGACGATCCTAGTCGTGCATCATGATCTGCCCACGGCGCGCAAGTACTTCGATGCGCTTCTCCTTCTCAACATGCGCCTCATCGCCTACGGGCCGGTGGAGGAGATCTTTCAGGCCGATCTCTTGCAGCGCGCGTATGGCGGGCGCCTGACCATCTTGAGTGAGGTGGTGGACGAAGTGGGTGGCAAATCGTTAGTCGACAAGAGCGCGGGATGACTGTGAGGATCGCCATTGGGATTGGGTTTCTCTTTCTGCTCACTGCGATGCCGGTGCAGGCAGCCAAGATATCGGAACTCGTGGAAGTGGACGTTGCGAGTCAGTGGGCCCGTTTCTTCAGTTTCCGTGATCCGGCCGTGCGCCAGATCCTGCTCGGATGCTTGTTCATGGGAATCAACTTTGGGGTCCTCGGAAGCTTCGTGGTGGTGCGACGCATGGCCTTGGTAGGCGATACGCTCTCTCATGCCGTGTTGCCAGGGGTGGCCTTCGGCTTTCTCTTCACCATGAGTAAAGAACCTTGGGCGATTCTGTTAGGCGCAACGCTCGCGGGATTGCTTGGCACTGCCTTGGTATCCTGGATCAAGCAGAGTACCAAGCTGAAGCAAGATGCGGCATTGGGGATGGTGTTAGCCACTTTCTTTGCCTTAGGGGTCTGTGTGATCAAGCTTATCGAGGGCATTCCCTCTGTGAACAAGAGCGGCCTTGATCACTTCTTCTATGGGCAAGCGGCGGCCCTTGGGGCCAGTGATCTTTGGATGATGGGCGGCACGGCGGTTCTCGCCTGTGTGCTCGTGGGTGTCTTCTATCGTCCTCTCCTGGCAGCGAGCTTTGATCGCGTCTACACGCAATCGATCGGGCTACCTGAGCGATTTCTCTATCATTTGCTCATGTTTCTGCTCGCACTTGCCACGGTGGTGGCCTTGCAGGCGGTCGGGGCACTGATGGTGAGTGCCATGCTGATCACGCCTGCTGCCACTGCCTATCTCCTCACCAAACGGATGCATCACATGTTGCTGGTGGCCACCGGTTTGGCTATCGGTTCCTGTGTCTTGGGGGCCTTCTTCTCGTTTGTGGGAGAGGGGATGGTGAAGCATGCCTTGCCCACGGGCCCCTCGATGGCCTTGTGTGCAGGGGGCTTCTTTGCCCTGGCGTTCTTCTTTAGTCCGGATCACGGCTTTCTCATCCGTGGCTACCGTCGGCTCTCACAAACACGCCAGATCACGATTGAGAATACGCTCAAGGCGGTCTACCGTGCCATGGAGTCGGATCGCTTTTCCAATGAAGGCATTTCTGTGAGGCGCTTGGCGACGGAGGCTCGGGAGACAATGGAGGCGACACAGAAGCGTCTACGTATGTTAGTGCGAGATGGGCTTGCGAGCTTGGCGCGTGCGGGAGATGTGGTCTATCTCACTCCAGATGGCTTACAACACGCCTCTCGCGTGGTGCGCAACCACCGGCTGTGGGAATTGTATCTCACGAATGAAGCCGATTACGATGCGGATCACGTGCATGCTGATGCGGAGAAAGTGGAGCACATCTTGAATGAAGAGCAGGTCATGCAGTTGGAGCGGTATTTGGACTATCCGGAGGAAGATCCGCACGGGAAACGGATTCCTTCCCTTCGGGATACGCAGCGTCTCCCACTGCGTGATCTGGTTGGTAAGGAGGAGGACCCGCCATCATGAATCTCATCCCACCGTTTGATGCCCACCGGGTCTTCATCGAGCCCTGGACGGTGAATCTGCCGCAGACGGTGCTCATCGCGAGCATCGGCTTGATTGTGGCCTTGTCGTCCGCCTTGATCGGGAACTACCTGGTGCTGCGGCGCATGTCGATGTTAGGGGATGCGATCAGTCACAGTGCCCTGCCTGGCATTGTCATCGCCTTTCTCATCTCAGGGAGCCGGGATTCCTTCGCCCTTACCATCGGTGCACTCATCGCAGGTGTCGTCACCACCGTTCTCATTGAGTTCATCCATCGGCGTACCATCGTCAAGGTCGATGCTGCCATTGGGATCGTCTTCTCTATGCTCTTTGCCATCGGGGTGCTGTTGCTAGAATTTGCGCCCCACACGGATCTCGATCCCGACTGCGTGCTCTTTGGGCAGTTGGAGTATCTCGGTGTCTACGCGGGCAGCGATCCTCTACAGAGTCTTCTCGCATCACCACAGTTCCAACTTCTGGCGGGCGTCTTTGCTCTCACGGTCTTGCTCATTGCCCTCTTCTACAAAGAGCTTCTTGTCAGTTCCTTTGACCCTCTGTTAGCCGGTGCGCAAGGGTTTCGACCCACCTTTATCCATTACGCCATGATGTGCATCCTCTCCCTCATCGTGGTCAGTGCTTTCGAAGCCGTCGGAGCGATCCTGGTGATCGCCATGCTCATTCTTCCGGCTGCAAGCGCGCACCTGGTGACCAATCGTCTCCTTCACATGATCCTCGTGAGTGTGGTCCACGCGCTCATCAGCACAATTGGAGGGGTGCACCTCGCCATCTGGCTGAATTGCCCCACCTCTGCGTGTATGGTCCTCGTGGGAGCCGCTCTCTTTGCCATCGCCTGGTTCATCCATAGCCGACCCTTTGCGAGCGTGGACCTGGAAGATGTGGACCAGGCTAACAAGAACGCTCTCCTATCGCCATCTCAAGGGCTTGCGGGAGAAACGGGAGAATGCCAGTAGTCGGCTATCCTTGGCGGAGGACGCCGATGTAAGGGAGGTTCCGGTAGTGCCCTTGATAGTCGAGGCCGTAGCCAACGACGAATTCGTCGTCGATCTCGAAGCCCACGTAGTCGGCTTCGACTTCCTTGGCGCGCTCTTTGCGTTTCTGTAAGAGCACGCAGACTTTGACGCTGGCGGCCTCTGCTTCCTCTTCGAATCGTTTGCGGATGGCGTGGAGCGTGCGGCCGGTATCGAGGATGTCGTCGAGGATGAGAACGTGTTGTCCGCGAAGATCCGGGAGGTCGTGTTCGAAACGCACGACGCCGCTTGATTCCGTGTCCCCGTGGTAACTAGAAACATTGAGAGACTGGAATTGCATGGGGAGCGGGATGCGTCGCAAGAGGTCGGCCATGAAGATGATGCTCCCGTGAAGGATGGCGAGCGCGGTGATTTCTGTGCCCCGATAATCCTCAGTGATCTTCAGGGCGAGTTCATCGAGACGCGCGTAGATCGTGGTTTCGTGATGGAGAATGGCCTCCACGTCTTTTCCCAAATAGTCGTCTGTATTCATTCGGCGTTTGTCTCAGATTCCTCGGTGTGCTCTTCGGGTTCCGGTTCAGGCGGATCAGGCACGGGAGTGAAGTCGAGGCGTGGGGTGATCCTGACATAGCGGTCAATCTCGGGCTTGACGATGACTTGCCGCTGGCCGCTGCCCCAGAGGATCTCGATGTGATCGATCTCTTCTGCAGAGCCGAGCCCGAAGTGCGCGGAGGCGGGTGCTTGCACCATGGCTCCTGGACCTGTGGTGAGAAAGCGTTGGCGCGTTCCAAAGGCACCCACGAGTGTGACCGAGGCACCGACTTCGTTGAACGCCGCCGGATTGGGGGTGAGATGGACCCCTAGCCAATGCCCCTCTGACGAATGCGCATTCTCATAGACAATCAGGCTTTGCTCAATGGCGAGGCGTTCATCGATGGGAAAGGTCCGTTGGGCGACGACGAGGAGATCCATGCGCCCGTCTTGATTCATGTCGGCCGCGACCGTGGCGGGTGAGTCCTGTAGAAGGCCGACGCCTTGCAAGTAGCCCATTTCGACGAAGCCAAGGTCCGCATCGTTGACCAGAAGGCGATTGGCCTCGTAGCCATACCATGAGGATTTCCCTGTGCGGAGGGAGGTGAGCTTGGGTGAAAGGGCGGGGGAGGCCATGTAGCTTCGCAGCACCTCGGGCTCTAGGCTCTCAGGGAGGTAGACATCGTGTCGCCAGAATTGACTATCAAAGTCCGCAATCGACTGCCCGGTGAGATGGCCGGTGGCGAGGTAGAGATCATCAACGTCGTTGTTGTCGAAATCGGCGGTGGCAGCGCTGTTGACCCACCCCGTTTGCTTGGCCTCGGCATTGAAGGGGCCGGTCTCATACTGACGTCCAGAGAGGAAGAGCTGATTTCCAGAGGCCATCTGCGTAGCGACGGGACGGAAATCGGGGAAATCGCCGCGATCCAGTTGCATCGCATTGAGGCGTTGCATGGCGACGGACCATCGTCCCCCGGCAAAGATGTCAGGAAGATCGTCGTCATCAAATCGGCCCACGGCAGCACATAATCCTAACAGGTGCCAATTGCCGAAAGTGGGCTCTGACACGTTCTCAAAGGTGCCTGTACCGTTGTTGAGATGCAGTTCGAGTCCGGCATAGTCACTGATGACTAACAAGTCCTGATCGCCATCGCGATCGAAGTCGAGAAAAGTGGCGCCAGTGGAGCGGCGGGAACGCGTGGCGCCAAGATTGGCTCGGGCCGTGATGTCAGTGAAGGTGCCCGTGCCATCATTCTGATAGAGTCTCGAGGGAAAGCCATCGTTGGCGTCCGTGATCGTGGAGGGGAGGGCGCCCTGATAGTAGGTCGGCCGGTGCTGGGCTGCCCAGACGTCGAGATCGCCATCGCCATCGATGTCTGCGAGGGCCAGTGCGCTTGGATAGGCGCTCGGTTCATCCCAGGGATTGCGGAGCCGATCGGAGAAAGTGCCATCAGGGGCGCCCTCCACGAGAATGGCAGCCCCATCTTGAAGGTAGCCTAACAAATCGGCGTGTCCGTCGCCCGTGAGATCAGCCACCGCCATGACGCGATGGAGGCTGCGCTCTTGAGAGAGCATGGGATGGTCCTCAAATTCAAAGCTTCCCTGGTTTCGCAGGATGAGATTCACGCCACCGAGGATGATTTCAGGGAGGGTGTCTCCGTTGAGATCTTTGACGATGATGGGCGCGATGCGGACGGCCTGGCGCTGCTCTGGATCGCCCACGGCGTAGCGACGTTTCTGCACGAAGCCGGGAGTGCCCGTGGCGCGCCGCCATTCGAGGTCCTCGACCGCGATGGATTGGATCTTTCCGATGTCGCTGCCGCCAATTGCTGCCTGCTCCCAGGTGAATCGCAATTGTCCCGTGAGCATATGATAGTCGAGCCCACCTTCGGCGTTCTCGTTGCGAGGAGCCTTCGCGTGGCAGATGAGTTCCACCACGGCTTCATCCAAACCGTCATTCTCGAGCGATCCCGGTTCGAACGCTGTCAGGCGCAAGGTGAAGTAGTCGAGTGTGTGTTTCGCCTCGATCAAATCATCCAGCCAGCCATGGAAGGCCTCCATATCCCAGCGTGCGAGACGCCCATCGAAGACGACGCGTTCGAGGCCCCAGGGCAGGGGCGACGGCTCCCCGGGGAGTTGGAAGCGGAGTTCGTCGAATGGTAGTTTCTTGAGAAGGGGCAGCCGTTCACGCGTCTGGCGCAGGGTGTCCACGAGAGAGACCAAGGCCCCTTCGTACGCTTGGGCGCGCATTTCCGATTGCCAGAGGCGCTGATCATTCACGCGTTGATCGAGATACACCTGTCGTGCCTTGACGAGCACGGGATCGAGCGGGACCTCGCGCTCCCGGTTGCAGGCCGTGAGCCACCCGAGCGCCACGAGTGCCGTTCCTAGTAGGAATGCGCGATGGAGAGTCCTTGCCTTGGCCACGGGTCCACCATTCCGATTACGACGGGATTGGCAAAGAAGAAGTGTCTTCAATCCGTGGGCAGTCGAGGAAACTTACCCCGGAACGGAGATCGACATCCTTGGAGAAATGAGAGATTCTCCTTCCATGTCTCAACTGTCTCTTCTCGTCGTCGCCTCTTGGCTTGGTTTGACCTCGATGCTCTTGGCGGAATCTCCTGGCCATTCCGCGGTGATTCCCGCGCCTCGCGGCGGGAACAACTGGTGGGAAGAGCGGGCTAACCTTCTGAACCAACGCGTGGCGGAGACGCCCGATACTCAACTACTCTTCATCGGTGATTCCATCACGCAGGGCTGGGAAGGTGCGGGAAAGGCAGTGTGGGAAGAGCGTTATGCGTCTCACCAAGCGGTGAACCTAGGGATCGGTGGCGATCGCACTCAGCACGTGCTCTATCGCTTGCAGAATGGAAATTTAGAGGGAATCGCGCCGAAGGCCGCCGTCGTCATGATCGGGACCAACAATTCCAACGGCTATGACAACACCGCACGACAAATTGCCGAAGGAGTACGGGCTATCGTCGGAACGCTCCGGGAGCGTGTGCCGAATACCAAGATCTTGTTGTTAGGCATCTTCCCTCGTGGTGAGAATATCAATGAGCAGCGCGGCAAGCTCTTGCAGATCAATCAGATCCTCGCAAAGGAACACGATGGCGAGCAGGTGCACTATCTCGACATCGGTCATCATTTCATCAATGAGAATGGATGGATCCCTGGAGACATCATGCCCGACTACCTCCATCTCTCGCCCAAGGGCTATGAGATCTGGGCAGATGCGATCGCCCCCCACCTTCGTGAATTGATGGGGAGTGAGGAATCTGCGGGGATTAATGAGGCGATGTTAGGGGAATGGATCTTTGCCATCGAAGGGCCGGAAGGAGAAGAGGTGCATTTGCCTCTCACGCTTGCGCAAGAAGATGGTAAAGTGACAGGGAGTATCTCAAGTCCGGACGATCGTAAGTTCCCGGTCAAGGAAGCCGAGGTTGAGGGCAATGCGATTCACTTCCAGGTGACTCGTGGAGACATGACTTATGTGTTAGAAGGCGCTTTGAGAGAAGGGCGGCTTGAAGGCACGGTGATCGCTGAAGTGGATGGAGAAGAGGTCAAGCGCCCTTGGAAGGCGAGGCGACCGACTGGGGGGCATTGATGGCCCGGGGGGATGACCAGTAGTATGGAATTGCCCCTGACATTCTACCCGAAACGGACCCAGGCGATCCTTCTCCTGCTGGTATCCTCTGCATTCGTGGCGGCGGGTATCTTCATCGTCGTTGAAGGCGATTGGAAGGGGTTGATTTGTGCGGGCTTCTTTGGGTTGTGTGCCCTTGTGGGAGCAGTGCAGCTCCTGCCCGGGAGCGCCTTTCTGAAGCTGACGTCTGAGGGACTGGAGTATGCTTCGCTCTTTCGGAACCACCGCATTCCTTGGACAGCGATCACGGAAATCGGCGTGTGCCACATCAGGGC
Organism: Verrucomicrobiia bacterium; assembly: GCA_030425385.1. Classification (GTDB taxonomy): domain Bacteria; phylum Verrucomicrobiota; class Verrucomicrobiia; order Verrucomicrobiales; family DEV007; genus JAACDM01. The sequence continues at coordinate 15,694 of JAUIAH010000013.1, forward strand.
CAGCGGCTTGGTCGTGCGCAAGATGGTGGGTTTCAACTTCGACCCGGCGTTCACAGTGGGGGCACGCGCGCTCTCCCAATCCTTATCAGGATTTGAAGGGGCGCTGCCTGATACTTACGGGATGAAGGCCGAGGATCTCGCCAAGCTACTAATCGAGGTGCAACGACAAACGCAGCCGGCCGCGGGTGGCAATGAGGACTCACCGGCCCGGATATCATCGGGTTGACAGTATGATTTCACTGTTTATCATGATTTCTGTAATTTGAAACGCGGACCTCTTCTCATCCTTCTCACCTTGGCGAGCTGTCTTGGGACGGCTTCGGCGCAGTCGGTAGCGCGGACTTGGAATGATCAGATTCTCGATGCTATCCGGATCGATTTCCCCAATCCCACCGTGCACGCGAGGAATCTGTTTCACCTGTCCGTGGGGATGTGGGATGCCTGGGTTGCCTACGACACCGGCGTCGCCGTGGCCTGCGTGCATCGTGAAGAAGCGTCGGCAGACGATGTGGCCGCCGCGAGAGATGAGGCCGTGAGCTATGCCGCCTATCGCATTCTCGCCGCGCGTTATTCGCGATCGGTCAATCGTTTCACGACACTCGCGGAACTCGCCGCTCACATGAATGCGTTGGGATATGATCCTGACATCACCACGACAGAAGGGGCGACGCCTGCCGCGGTGGGCAATCGGGTGGCCGCGTCCATTCTGGAATTTGCCGCAACCGATGGGTCTAACGAATCGATCAATTATCGCGACTTCTCTTATGATCCGGTGAATGAGCCCCTGATCATCTTTCGACCGGGGACGACCATGGTGGATCCGAATCGTTGGCAACCCTTGGCCTTTGACATCGCCTTCACTCAGAATGGGCAGATGGCGGATGAGGTGCAGACCTTTCTGGGATCGCACTGGGGAAGCGTGACTCCCTTTGCCATGCGCTTGGAAACGGGTGAGACCATCTACCATGATCCTGGATTGCCTCCACAACTTGGTGGGGAGGGTGACGCCGCCTTCAAGGAGGGAAGCCTCGAGGTGATCCGCCACAGTTCCAGACTCGATCCGAGTGATGGTGAGATGATTGATATCTCTCCCGGTGCCTATGGAAATTCGCCACTCGGTGAGAATAGCGGGACCGGTCATGCCCTGAACCCCGTGACCAATCAACCTTACGCGGCCAATGTGGTGAAACATGGGGACTTTGGTAGGGTCTTGGCCGAATTCTGGGCCGACGGGCCGGACTCCGAGACGCCTCCGGGGCACTGGAATGTCTTGGCCAATGCGGTGGTGGAGGATGCGGCCTTCGAAAGGCGTTGGCAAGGAGAGGGGCCTGAGTTGGATGCGCTCGAATGGGACGTGAAGATGTACCTCGCCCTCAATGGTGCATTGCACGATGCCGCCATCACGGCATGGGCGTGCAAGCGGCAGTATGATTATGTGCGCCCCATCAGTAGCATCCGCTACTTGGCAGGTCGCGGTCAATCATCGGAGCCTGGGCAGCCGACCTATGCTCCGGATGGTATTCCGCTAGTGCCGGGATTGGTAGAGATTGTGACCATGGATTCCAGTTCGCCAGGGCAGCGTCACGCGCATCTCAGTGGGGCCATCGGCAAGGTGGCTTTGCGTTGTTGGTTAGGCGAGCCAGCCAATACCGCCACGCAATTCTCTGGCGTGGGGTGGATCGCCGCGGAAGATTGGTTGCCCTATCAACGCGACACCTTTGTGACCCCGGCGTTCGCGGGCTATGTCTCGGGGCACAGTACTTTCAGCCGTGCCGCTGCCGAAGTGCTCACGCGCCTGACCGGAAGTGCCTTCTTCCCAGGCGGGATGGGTTCCTTCACCGCCAAGAAGGATGAGTATCTTCAGTTTGAGTTAGGGCCTTCCACTGATATCACGCTTCAATGGGCGACCTATTATGATGCGGCCGATCAGGCAGGCATTTCGCGTCTCTACGGGGGCATCCATGTTCCCGCCGACGACGGGCCAGGACGGATCATGGGATCATCCTGTGGGATCGATGCGTGGGAACGCGCGGTCGCCTATATCGATGGTTCGGTGGCCGTCCTGCCGCTTTCCGCTAGTGGAGAGATTGAGGATGATGCGCGTGTTCGCATCACTTGTGAGATGATCCCTGGGCTCTACTATCAGGTGCAGACATCGGTGGATGCAAAGAACTATCAGAATCACGGTTCGGCAGCTCGCGCGGAGAAGCACCTGGAGGATTTCATCATCGACGTCCCCGGCGGCTTGCCCGATCAGTTCTTTGTGAGGGTGGTGCAAACAACCGGCCCGTAAACAGACCGCGCTTTCTGGGGTTGGATCGCGCATGCGTGCTCGTTCCGTCCTTCTCCTTCTTGCTTTCTGTGGCCTCTCGTCGCCCCTCTGGGCGCAAGAACCAGTGCCACGCGTGGACGGGTATCGCGGCATTTGGTTCACACTGGGACAATTCTATGGAAAGGGCGAGGGTGATGCCCCCTATGGTCCCGCTTCCAAGAAACCTGTCTTTCCCTATGGGGACAAGTATTCAGGTGGGCTCGGCACTTACACCGCCAAACACACCCCTTTAGCCATCCACGTCCCGGAAGTGCGCAAGACCTTCTTCGTCTACGGAGGAGCACCCACGGATGGCGAGCGTCGGCTGCTATGCATGATCGGCTACGTTGACCACCAGACCCTTCACGTTCCGCGACCTGTCATTGTCCACGACAAAGGGAGCGTGGATGATCCCCACGATAATCCCAGCCTCGCCATGGATGCGGACGGGCATTTGTGGGTCTTTGTCAGTGGGCGAGGGCGGCATCGACCGGGCTTCAAGTATCGGAGTCGGGAGCCCTATGCTATTGATGCTGGTTTTGAGAGGATCACAGAGGAGGAGATGACCTACCCGCAGCCCTATCATCTTCCTTCCAAGCGGTGGCTCCATTTCTTCACGAAATACACGGGGGTGCGCGAACTCTATTGGGAGACGAGCACCGACGGGCGGGAATGGAGCGCGGACCACCAGCTTGCTGCCATTCGAGAATCGGGTCACACGAAAGGGGGGCACTATCAGACGAGCGCGATTGATGGGGAACGGGTGGGAACCTTCTTCAATCGCCACCCTAACGGAGTCGTCGATCAGCGGACTGACCTCTATTACCTGGAAACGCGTGATGGCGGCGAGACCTGGACCACGGTAGATGGCGTGGGGGTGGTGCCGCCTGTGAAGACGGTGGAGCATGCGAGTCGGGTACATGACTATGCGAGAGAAGGACTGTTAGTGTATTTGAAAGACATGGCCTTTGATGATCATGGGCGTCCCGTCTTGCTTTATGTGACCAGTCAAGGGCATGAACCTGGGCCGCCCAATGCCCCGCGTCACTTTCGCTTCATGCGTTGGGACGGCGCGCAGTGGCAGAGTCACCTCATCGCACCGACAGATCACAATTACGACATGGGGAGCTTGAAGCGAGAGGACGGTGGATGGTCGGTCATCATTCCTACCGATCCGGGCCCACAACCGCATCATGGGGGAGGGGAGATGGTCCTTTGGCGTAGTGAGGACGACGGCGTCAGCTGGGAGCGCATCCGGGCGCTCACCAGATCCAGTGTCCGCAACCACAACTATGCCCGTCGGCCTCAAGGAGCGGTGCCGCCGTTTGAAGTCTTCTGGGCGGATGGTGATCCCACAGCCTTGAGTGCGAGCCGCCTCTATGTGGCCACGGCAGATGGGGGTCAGGTCTTGAAATTGCCGCACGTCATCGACGGCGATTCGGCTCCATTACTCCCCATGCGGCCGCCCCAGGAGTAGAATCGGTTGCGGACCGTGACGACGCGCCCTTCGCGCTTGGCAGCGACTCACCGACGTGCTTGGATGGAGGTCATGAAACGGTTCCTTTCTCTTTCCGCAGTTGCTGTTGCCACCTCCTTTGGTCTCGCATGGGCCGACCACCATGGAGATGGCTGGCATGCGCTCTTCGATGGTAAAACGTTAGAAGGGTGGGAGCCTCGCAATGGTCTCGCCCATTACCGGATCAAGGATGGCACCATCTGGGGGCGCACAACTGACGGCAGCCCCAATTCCTTTCTATGCACCAAGAAAGCCTATGGTGATTTCGAATTGGAATTCGAAGTCAAGGTGCACAATAAGCTGAACAGTGGGGTGCAGATTCGCTCGCAAAGCAAAGATGGCGATGGGCGTGTGAATGGTCCGCAAGTGGAGATTGAGGCCAGCGGAGAGAAAGGTGCGGAAGCGGGATACGTTTATGGAGAAGCCACCGGTCGCGGATGGCTCACGCCGCAGGAGCGTCTCAAGCCCCATAAAGTCTTCAAAGACGGCGAATGGAACAAATATCGAATCGTGGCCAAAGGCCCGCGTATTCAAACCTGGATCAATGATCAAATGATTGAAGATCTTACTGATGAAGAGATCTACAAAACGCATTCGAAAGGATTCATTGGCCTCCAAGTGCACGGGATCGGCAAAGGATCAGGCCCCTACGACGTGGCCTGGCGTAACATACGCATCAAGGAGCTTTAATGCCCTTGCGAGTCCACGGGTGGATGACGCGACCGATCCTTTGGGATCATCTGCGCGGGGCGAGGAACAGAAAGAAGGAAAGCCGTCTGATCTGAAGCGTTAGTTCGTCTGATAACCTTCACGCTTCCGAGAATTCTGACTCGGTGGCGGGGGAGAAGGTGGTGGTTCCACGCCGTGTCGCCGCATGACTTCAGAAAGGGCGGCAATGGTTGGGGCGGACGGCTTGAAATTACCGTGACGGAAACCCTGCGCGATGAGGAGTGGGGTCCATCCTCGGGCATTCTTCCGATTCCACACCGCGATGTCAGCCTCGGCGTCGTCGATCACCTGTACCAGTTTGGGCGATTGCTTGTAGGCGGCGGCGTGCATGATCGTATCACCTTCATCATCGATGTGGTGGAGATTTGCACCCAGGTCTAACAAGAACCGCACGGCGGCGACCGCTTCGTCTTCGGTGGCGGCCTCGTCTGCCTCTGGGCCCAGGGCGACGCCGGCGGCAGCCAAGAGAGGGGTGCGGCCTTGAGCATTGGCCAATCGGAAATCGGCTCCATGATCGAGCAGCCATTTCATGTAGGGAAGGTCTGCCGTGCGCGCGGCCAGGAGGAACGGGGTGGCCCCTTTCGAACCCAAGCGGCTGCCATTGGTCGACCCGCGCCTAAGCGGTTCGTTCACGCGCCCACCGTGACTGATGAGCGTCTCTGCGAGGTCCAGGCTTGTAAGAGAACCGGTTCCTCGTGGTGGTGGGGCCCCATCAATGCCATCGCCACGCACGGGTTTGCGAACCCAGGTGAGCACGTGGAGCGGCCCGTAGCCCGTCCGTTGATCATTGGGATCTGCGCCTGCTTTCACCAATTGGGCCGCTACCTCGAAATGACCATTCTCCAAGGCCAGAATAAGAGCACTCGTTCCCCGCTTGGGACGGCGACCACCGCCACCCTCGTTCTCCATCCCAGCATTGATCGCTGCTCCATGATCTAACAAAGCGGCGAGAACATCGCCGTGACCTTGCCGGGCGGCAAAGAACCACGCGGTGAATCCGGACCGGAGCGCGACATCGCGTTCGGCTCCTTGCTCTAAGAGCAATCGCACCACGCCAGCGTGTCCTTCCACCGCGGCCCACATCAGCGCTGTCTGCCCTTGGCGATCTTGATGGTTTACCTCTGCTCCTGCTTCTAACAGAAGCTTTACGGGGTCTAATTTGCCCGTGCGGGCGGCGGTCATGAGCGGCGTGTGACCGCCGTTCCCGTGATGGTTGGCATCGGCTCCCGCAATGAGAAGGGCGTTGACCAGTTGGGCGTTGCCATTCTGACAGGCCAGCAGCAATGGGCGGACGCCATAACGGTTTGCTTCCTTGGCAGAGGCGCCTTTGGCGAGCAATCGGAGTGCTTCATTGGTGCGGTCCGCGTGGACAGCCAGGTGAAGTGGCGCATCCGCAAGGACGCTACCATTCACGATCAGAAGAGCGATGAAGCTAGAGAGCCAATTCTTGGACCAAGCCATTGCTGTCAGCGAACTTTTCTAGGTGCACACCCACGCGATCGAGAAGGGTGAGGTGGAGATTGGCGAGAGGAGTAACCTCATCGAAGCGGATGTGCCGATTCCCCTTCACCCCTGCGGCGGCGCCACCCGCCACTAGGATGGGCAAATCTGTGTGGTCGTGCTTGTTGGGATTGCCCATGCCGCTTCCATAGAGCAGCAAGGAATGATCTAACAACGTGCCATCGCCGTCCGGCGTCGCGTCCAATTTCTGGAGATACTCGGCAAAGAGAGACACGTGAAAGGCATTGATCTTGGCCATTCGTGCCACTTTGGCAGGATCATTTCCGTGGTGGCTCAGCGGATGATGGGGATCCGTGACGCCGATCTCCGGGTAGGTTCGATTACTCGTTTCCCGAGCGAGTTGAAACGTGGTGACGCGAGTGACGTCGCCCTGCATCGCTAGCAATTGGAGATCAAACATGAGGCGGGCGTGGTCGGCATAAGACGCCGGGACTCCCACGGGGCGATCGAGATCAGGGAGAGGATTCTCATTCACATCCGCCTCCGCTTTCTGAATGCGCCGTTCCACTTCACGCACCGTTTCCAAATAACCATCCACCTTGGCGCGATCAGACGGCCCGAGGTCACGCTTGAGCTTGGCCATGTCTTCGCGCACAAAGTCTAACAGACTGGCGCGTTGGCGTAGCGCCGCCTGACGTTCGGCCTTGCTGCCTCCAGCGCCAAAGAGGCTTTCGAAGACGAGTCGCGGATGGGCTTCTGCGGGGAGGGGTGTGGTGGGAGATGACCACGAAAGGTTATTCTGATAGACACAGGCATAGCCATTGTCGCACTGACCCACCACTTCCATCATGTCCATGGCGAGCTCCAAGGAGGGCAATTGGGTGGATTGTCCCATTTCCTTCGCGGCGATCTGATCGACCGTGGTCCCGAGATAGTAGTCGGAACTTTCTGTCAACTTGGCGCGGGCAGCGCTGAGGAAAGCGGCATTCGACGTGGCGTGAGAGCCGGGATAGGCATTGCGCAGTTCTGTGTTCGAGAGGCAATTGACCTTATCCTTCACCGGTGCCAGCGATTGAAGGATCGGCGGCAACTCGTCTAACGTTTTCCCATTCGGTGTCCAACGGCTGAGGTCGGCTCCCATGGGCATGAAGACGAATCCCAACCGGCGGATGGGTTTGGCTGCAGAGGCTCCAGCCACGGCGGCGGGCACCATGGCATCGAGCAGTGGTAGGGCGAGGGAGGCACCGAGACCGCGAAGCACGGTGCGTCTTGGGAGGGCTTTCTTGGTGATGAACATACGCGTGACATGTTATGGGGATTCTGAGAGAGCGGTCATCCGCTTCGTGAAAGGATCGCTGGTGACTAAACCTACAATAATAGAGGAGAAACGAAAGTCTTCCTTGGAGGCCTTGCGAACGATCTGGCGAATAGCCGGGGCATCAGTCGCCTCTATCCCACGGCCCAAGGCGAAGATGAGCAGTTTCTCTGTGAGGGTGCGAACGAAAGCTTCGGGGCGTTTGAGCAGCCCGGCTTCGAAGGCGTCCATACCATCGAAAGGCGTCCCATCGGGCAGGACGCCAGTGGCATCTACAGGGGACCCTCGCTCCAAAGCGCGCCATTGACCAACGGCGTCAAAGTGCTCAAAGGCAAAGCCCATGGGATCCATGACCCGGTGGCACTGCGCACAGGCAGGATCAGCACGATGCGCCGCAAGGCGCTCCCGCACCGGGAGGGAGGCATCGATCGGATTGTCGTCCAAGGCGGGCACGTCTGGAGGCGGTGGCGGAGGTGGTGTGCCTAACAGGTTCTCCAAGACCCAATGGCCGCGAAGGACGGGAGAGGTGCGATTCGCGTAGGAGGTCACGGTGAGAATGCTCGCGTGCCGCAAGAGTCCACCGCGCCGAGAGGCTGGATCCAGCGCCACTTTGCGGAAACGTTCCCCATAGACGTGGGGAATGCCATAGTGCTTGGCGAGGCGCTCATTGAGAAAAGTGTGATCTGTGCGCAAGAGATCGAGCACGCTGCGGTCTTCACGGAGAATACTTTCGAACAGGCTCTCTGTTTCACGGCGCATGGCCTGTCGCAGGTTGTCGTCGAAATCGGGATACAGGCGACCATCAGGTGAAATGGCATTGAGGTTGCGCAGGTAGAGCCATTGGCCGGCGAAATTGGTGGCAAGGGAGTGCGCGCGCGGATTCTTGAGGAGCCGCAGGGCTTCTTCTGCCAAGCTATCAGGATTGGAGAGCTCGCCAGCAGTGGCCTTTTCTAACAAGTGCTCATCGGGCATGCTACTCCAAAGGAAGAAGGCTAGCCGTGAGGCGAGGTCGAGATCAGCCACGGCGTAGACCTCCCCGGGCCGCACCTCCGGGGGATCGCTTTCCACGCGGAAGAGAAACTTGGGACTCACGAGAATGGCGGAGAGCGCAGACTCCATGCCGGTAGCAAAGCCGCCTCGAGCGCGGCCCTGTCGATAAAATTGGAATGCTTGAACGATGTCTCTTTCATCGGCCTTTCCACGGTAGGCGAGCTGGAGCAGCGGTTCGAGAACGGAGCGTGCTGCCTGGTCTCCTTCCCCATGGGCGCGTCCTAACAAGCGCTCACGACTGGCAAGTCCATCGTGCGCCCCTTTCTCAAATGGGCCCGTGATGGATACCTGGAAGATCGCTGGAGATCGCCGGGGATGCCGATGCATGTTGAACGCGGACTCATAAGGCTGGCGCAAGGTTTGCACGATGCTAGGAGTGGGAGCGACGAAGGTAACACCAAGTCCCACGGTGCCTGCTGGCACGTCAATGCGTGCGTGCAGGTGGGCATCGACCTTGGTGTGGTCCCTGCCATTCTTTGGAGGGCTCACGTCGAATTGCGCTGCCACTTCGCCATCTACTAACACTTGCAGTTCATGGGTCCCGCGCAGCCCCTCCACCATCTCATTCCGATCTCGCGCCAGGTGGATGCGGATGTCGTAGGTGCCCGCGCGTGGAAAGGTGTGGGAGATGAGGGCACCCCCTCGTGTACCCAGCGGCAACCCTTCGACATGCCCCTCTTGAGTGATGTCAGGTCGGATGCGAATGGTGCGTCCGTCAGGATCGTCTCCCGTGTGGCCAAGGGCTTGGCGACTGATCTTCTGCGCTGCGTGCACGTAACGATTGAGCAGGGCAGGGGGCAAATCACTCACTGTAATATTGTCAAAGCCATGGCTGGAGGCGTCAGGAGGGAGGAGTGCGTTCACATCAATGGTCACCCCTAACAAATCGCGGATGACATTCGCATACTCCGTACGGTTGAGGCGGCGGATGGACTCTGTTCTCCCTGGATGTGGATGGGCCTCCGCATGACGATCGAGAGCCGATGCGAGGTCCGTGACAAACGCATCATACGCGCCCTCATCGGGACGCTCTTCCTCCAAGGGAGGCATCAATCGCATCTGTAATTGCCGCACCGATTTCTCCCAAAGCGCCAATTGATCGCTCAAGGGCTGGTCGAGCGCTGCTTCCAAATCGATTCCTGCCTTCGCACTATTCGAATCATGGCAGTCGAAACAATATCGTTCTAACATCGTCATCCACTCCCGGGGCGCAGCCGAAGCCGCGGTGCTCCAACTGAAGACTAGGACAAGGATTCGGGCAAAAGTCACCCCTGAATTCTACGGATAGAGTTGTTGACGGCCAGATTAATCGATAGAATCTCGTTGCACCGAAATGCCATCGGCAATCTCAAGATCACCTTGCATCGCCGTAGACAGCAAGGCGTGTGCGCCACCTGTCCCAGAGAAACGTACTGCGCTGCCCCTGGGAGGCGTCCGTTCTTCGGAAATGAGGCAATGAGAGATGCGAACGGTGCGAGAATCGTGGACAGCGATGCCGAAGGGGCAGCCATTCGAGAATTGGCAGCCATTGACGAGGAGGCGGGCACAGGAGTCGATCTCTAATAAACTCGCGCCGCTTTCTTGTCCTTCCTCAGATTCGTCGTGAATCTGACAGGATGCGAAGAGACAATCAGTCGAGTCCTCAAACCGGACACCCGTGCCAAACGCAGGAGTGTGGCGTCTGAAATGGTTCCCAGTCACATTGATAAAACGCGAATGTTCCACTAGCAGATTGCGACGAGTGGCCGAATAGATCGTATTGCCACTCAAGGTGATGCCATAGCCTCCCGTGATGTGGACATTCACTTCCTGCGAGCCGATGACATTGCCAGTGATGGCCCAGAGTCCGGGAGGGCGTTCCGTTCCGGGCTTCTCAAGCACGCGGATGTTGGCCCCTTCTGGGCTGCTGGTAGCCTGAATGGTATTCGACGCAATGGTGACTTCATTGACACTAGCGCCAGGAGCGGTCGTGTCTACGTAGATCTCGGCCGTGGGCACGTCCTCAAGCATGGGATGGGAGCGTGCATTGTTGTATTCGATATCATTGCCCGTGATCTGGAGGTTGCGAATCTCCGAACGCTCGATGCGAATGCCTCCCCGCCGATTGTAACTGACATGATTGCCCACAAGATTGATTTGGTGCAAATTGACCCCGTCGAGAAAGATGCCCACTCCGGTATTGTGATAGACATGACAGTGGCTGATGATCACATTGCGATTGCGGCGCACGAGGCGAATGCCGTGTCGAAGATAGCGCACGAGCAGACCTTCAAGAATGGGCTGAGCCACGCCTTCGAGTTCAAGGCCATCCGCTTCCGCGTGCCTTCCCTCGATCACCAAATGCCGAATGCTTGGAAGGCGTTCACGATCTTTGACCGCCGGTGTCCACGAGGCGGGAGCTCCGGTGCCCTCGTGATGGCCCACCATACGAAAGGCGGGACCCTTGCCGTGCATGCGCACGCAGGAAACGCCGGATTCCCCATGAATCACGAATGGCGCAGGTGACCCTAGCGGAATCTCAATGGTCTCATCGATTCGATAGGTGCCCATGGGGAAATAGAGGCTTCCGTCGCCCTCCTTGATCGCGTGGCGAATAGCCTCCGTGTCGTCGGTCTCACCGTCGCCGACGGCTCCAAAGTGTCTGACGTCACTCATGACACTGAGTGTGCCAGGCTCGTGGGCAGTGGTTCAAGGGTGATCCACACAAAGTCGAAGGAATACCCGAGGCATGCCATCAATGCGGATCTGAGCCTGTACGAGATCGATACCAGCGCCGAAGTGGTCAGGAGTGATGGCAAATGTGGTTGGCGTTGGGCCATTGAAGGCAGGAAGCCAGTGATGGTGATCGAAACTCGTTTCCAATCCGAGGGAAGGGAACCCTGCGATCTCTCGTCGTGGGTAGGCAAACACGAGGCAATTGTCCTCAAGGGAAGTGGTGAACCGCGCGGTGGGGTCGCTAAGCGTCTGGTGATCAGAACCTAGCAGAAAGGCCAAGACGTTGGAAATGCCGTCGCCATCTGGATCGGCGTGGAATGTGCGTTCGCTCGCCGGCGTGTCGCTTGCGTAGACCTGCGATACCCACGCATCGTAGTCGGAGGTGTCAGCCTGGGCGTGGATGGAGATGACATCGATGTGAGAATCTCCCAAGTCGTTGGTGACTTTCAGTTCTGCCCAGTAATGGCCAGGGGAAGGAATCTGACGCGTGAGTGTGGGCGAGGCGTTGCTGATGCGAAGGGAGTTCTGAAAGAGTGTCCACTGGTAGGCGGTGATCGGGCCAGTGGAAGCGGTGCCGTCCAGGGTGAACGGCTCCCCTGCGGTTACCGTGAGATTCTCCCCAGCAACCGCTCTCACATTCACTCCGTCAGCAGGATCGGGAAGGGGATCGCCGAGTCTTACGCTGTTTGCAAGATTGTCAGGATCAGGATCGGGATCATCGCGATAGGCGTAAACGAACGCGATGCGGTCAATTTCCACCCCGTCGCTCATGGGCCAGATGCGGAAGATGGTGGGCCCGAAGGGCAGCGAGATGTCCGCGGGCGGGCTCCATTGCCAGCTCGATCCGCTGTCGGCTAGGACGCCGTCGGGGTAGGTCTCCGCGTGGGTCGTTCCTAAGTGAATGCTAGCAGCGTCCGAATGGCCGCGCATCCGCACCCGAACGTGATAGGAACCGGTGCGCCTCACTTCGATAGGAAACTCCAGGGTGGGTGCCTGAGTGGCGCTGGGATCAGTGAGGCCAATGCCAGGAGCCAGGCGCATGAACGTGTTGGCAGAGGCGTCTGAATCACTCGCAACAGCCCACGCTTGGCCTGCCCATGTGCCAGTGCCGGGAGATTGAGCGGAGGCCGCTTCCGCTTCGAAGGCCAAGATGCCATCCATTTCTACGAAGGGCGCGTCCTCGCTGCCCACAGGTGGATTGCCGAATGAAAGAAGGACGTCGTCTGTGCGCGATTCTCCTTCGTCATTGGTGATGGTGAGGCGAATGTGATAGAACCCAGCTTCCACGAGGATCAAGGGTGTCCAGGATGCATTGGGATCTTCAATCGTGGCGCTTGCTGGACCATCAAGGATCTCCCAGTCGTAGTGGGCGATCGTGCCAAGCGACTGGCGAGCGTCGAGGTAGATGGGATCGCCAAGGAGGCCTGATCGATCGTTCCCTGCATCGGCGATCAGCGATTCATACCGAATGGTCACGTGATCGCGATCCTCATTTCCCAGAGCATCTTTCACCGTGAGGCGAAAGAGATAGGTGCGTGTCGTCGAAAGATTGACCGTTGGCGAAGGGCCGTCGGTGTCTGTGAGAAACGTGGCATTCCCGCCGGCCAAGAGCTCCCAGTGGTAGGAGGCGATCGGTCCTGTCGATGCGCTACCATCCAAGGTGAATGTGGGGGAATCGGCAAAGATGCGATTCTCTCCGGCATGAGCGTGGAGCGCTTGGGGAGCTCCGTCGCGAGCACTGTTAGGAATGGTGGCGGGGTCAATGTCAGAGTCAAGGGCAAGGACGATGCGGTCGACTTCGACGCCGTCTTCGCGAGGCCAGATACGGAAAGTCTTGATGCCAGGGGCATCGACCTCGGCCTGCGCGTGACCTTCGCCTGGCACTTCACCAATCCAGAGCCAATCGGGACTGTCATTCTGACGAATGCCATTCAGGCCGGTCACGGATGCTTCAAACCCGACGTGGAGACTATCAGAACCACGATCAATTCCCCGCATGCGCACCCAGACATGGTAGGTTCCTGGGGTTGTGAAGGCGATTGGATACTCCATCGCGGGTGCGTCCACCGCTTCGCGATCGCGGAGATCAGCTTCCGGCACGCTGCGCATGAAGGTTTGAAGAGAGGCGTCAGTCCCGGCGATCGGGCTCCAACTGTGATCTGCCCAGCGATCGCTCCCTGCGGCAATTGATTCCAGGGATTCTGCTTCGAAGGCAACGGTGCCACTGGATTCTACAAAGGCTCCCGTGCCCGGATCGCCCGCACTATCATTCACCTCGTGGTCTTTGGTAGGGGGAATCATGATCCAAATGAGCCCCTCATCGGGCTCACGTCCTCCCGAAAACGGGATGCGATAAGTGCCCTCTGCATCAGGGGCAGCCGTGCGCGACCAGGTCCCCGCTTCCCGGGTGGGAGTGGCTGTGGTAGCCGTTTGATCATAGTCCCAATCAAGCCCTCCGAAGTTGAGGAGTTCGTCATCGTCCAACTCGACAATCTTCGCTGCGTGAATGGCGCCGGGAATCTCCAAGCGGATCTGGAGATCGCGTTTGAGCCGCTTGACGACCAAGAGATGAAGGGTGCCATCGTCGGCCCGCGTGGCCCAAGCCGTGGCCGCATCATTGTCAGAGGAGACCGTGATCGGCAGCAGGTCGCGGTTCTTGCCCGCGATGTGAGCGACCACCTCAAGGCCAAAGTAGACGCTTCGTACGGCGGCCTCCCATGCATTGGAATCAGGGTTCTGGGAAAAGCTCAGCGGAGATGTGCGATAGGGGGTGATGGGGAGGGAGACGCGGTCGGCTCCCGCACTGAGTAAGGAGAACGCTTGATGCGCAAACCAAAGCGCGGGTTCCTCCAGATCACTCAGCCACCAGACATTCTCGTCTGGAGGCGTCTCTGTCAGACCGAACTCTTGAACCCAGAAAGGATGGCCAGCCGAATGGGCAAGATCGATGTTAGATGTAAAGGCTTCTGCCAGTTCCCGTGAGGACCGGAAGTCGCTCAAGGCAGATCGAGAGAGGAAACGTGGGGTGCCTTCGGAAGCAGTGGCTGAGAATGGATAGAGGATTTGAGAGAACGCTCCAAGTGCCGAACCGAAAGTATTCTGATAGGACGCGAATTGCCCATGCCAGGCGGAGTCGTCTGCCAGCGTTGGCGTGATCAAACTCATGGAGGGCCCTACGAGAGGCACGGTGAGGCCGGTTTCACCGTAGTCGGAAAGCACTTGATGGGTCTCTGAGACGTAGTCGGCATAGGCAAATGCACCGTCGCGATAACCGAGTGATGCCCAAGTATTCGGGCTGCTCCCAAGCTCGAAAGCGGCCAAACGCTCGGGAGCGATGTGCGTGGCAATGCCTTCCGCCATGTCCTGGAAAAGCGAGCCTGCATCGAGGAAGTGGGTGTTGAGTTCGAAGACCGCTTGGCCACCACTTTCTTCTAACAAGGTGTCAATCGCTGCTAGGGAATCAGGAGTCAGCAGGTGCGCAATCTCTGCTGGTAGCGATTCTTCGCCCGCCATCGCAGTGGCGAAGGTGCTGCGCCCTCCAAATCGTAGCACGGGTGGACCATGCAAGGCACGTAGCCTGAGGAGAAAGTCGCGCAGCAGGGTATTGGTCGTCGTGGCGCTCGAGCCGATGACGTCGGTGACCTGATCGTAGTCGATGCTGAACCCAAGAAAGGGCGATGGAATGGCGCGCAGGGCCGCGGCTTCGCGATCGAGCTGCAAGAGAACGGTGTCTCCAGAGCCGGGGTCAGCAAAGAGTTTAGGAAATGATAGAGTGAGGCAGGCGGAGACGAGGAGGGGAATGGTCAGGCGTGTCATGGAGAGGGGAATCTACCCGTCGCCTAATTGGGCGAAGATGTCGCGGTAGAAATCGGCGTGGCTTTCCCAGGTCTGCGCCGTGATGATCTTCCCATCGACCACGCTTTCCTGATCGATCCACTCCCCGCCACAGGTCGAGACTTCAAGCCTGACATTACAATAGGAAGTGACTTGGCGTCCTTCCACCAGTCCCGCAGCAGCGAGGATTTGAATCCCGTGACAGACGGAGAACAGCCATTTGTCCTGAGCGGCAAAGGTCTTGACGAGAGAAATGAGTTGATCGTCGTGGCGGAGAAACTCTGGTGCCCGTCCGCCGATGAGGAGCATGGCGAAGTATTCATCGGGGTTGACTTCATCGAAGGTCACCTCGCTTTGAATGAGATAACCCGGCTTCTCAATATAGGTGTTCCATCCAGGATCAAAGTCGTGGATGACTCCGTTGAGAAGCTTCTTCTTGGTAGCGGCGATGACGGGAGTGTAGCCCGCTTCACGAAAGCGATGTTGCGCGTAGAGGATCTCGAAGGATTCGCCCGCGTCGTCAGTGACGATGAGAACTTTGTCAGGCTTCATGAAGAGGTACTAGCGCAATTGGTGAATCATTGGGGTGGAAACGGCTCCTACCACAGCCATGGGCACAATGGCGGCGTAGACGATGGTGAGCTTGTAAGACATGGGGGCGTAGGTCTCGGAATAGACGCCCTCGGGGAGGTTCGCCCACATGCTCGCCATGTTCTGAGGGGCCCCGTAGAAGGCATCAAAGATTTCTCGTTGCACATCGGCCAACTGAGGCTCTTCACGCTCGACAATCTCAAGCACACTCTCGATGAGCTTGTAAAGGTCTTCTGACGTGTAGGAGAAGCCATTGCCTTCCTTGGGTAGTTTGGCTTGGTACTTTTGAAAGGTCGCATCGGAGGCGAGTCGATCGCCTTCTGTGAGGGTGGTGAGCGCTTCCGCACGCGAAGCGAAGAGCAATTGATCACTGCCTTCGGTCACTTGTAGGACGGGTTTGAAGAAGCCCATCGCCGCTTGTGGTGGCGGGCTGATGATGATGCGGGAGACGCCATCGACGGTTTCACGCTGGATGGCTTCGGGTGGCGCATTCTCGGCGAGCACCTTGCCAAAGGCATCAAAGAACGGCCGGCCGCGGTCGTGGGAAATGACGAAGTCGATCGCAGGAAAGGTGATATCGTCAGGAAGCTGCAGCCTTTGCGTATCGTTGATGATGGCATAGGCCATGGCAGTGCCTTTGAGCCCGTCGACGACCTCACGGACAGTCATAGGAAACTCGCCAAGAGGTTGGTCTAGGTTTGGCTCTATCAGATTCACTCCCATAACAGCCTCTAGCTGATTACCGATGCCTTGAAGAGCCTCCTTCAAGCCCCCGAGATCGATCTCCGCTTCGAAGGCCAAATCGGCGGTGGCAGGAGCGAAGGCGCCAATTTGGAAAGGCCGTGCTGGGCCGCCGGTCAATTTCAGGATTCCCGTGCGTTCCCCATTCACGGCGACGAAGGCGCGGTTGCGATAGCCCTTCTCGTGCTTGATGGAACTCATTCCGAGGGCATCCACATTGTGGAGACCGATCTCTTGTAGCAACTTTGGAATGTCGAGATTGGGGGGAATGGGCGCATTGCCTTCCGACATCTTGAGCACTTCTTGGTAGAGCTCTTGCACTTTCCCCGCGAGACTATCGAAATCGCCCTTCACATTGAGGTAGGCATAAAGTTGCCCACCAAGGTCGAGGTGCTTGTTCACCCCATCGAAAGTCGCCTTCGCGGCGGCGGCATCTTCGGACTGTGCCCCGGAGGGAAACGCGAAGGTTAGCGTGGTAGAGGTGGCGAGAATGGACCAGAGCGACGGTTTCATGCGCCGCACTGTAGTCATGTGGCGATGAATTCCAAGTGCTTACGGCACCGCGCCCGGATTGTATCGGAGCGAAAGCTTATTCGGAAGGTAGACGATCTCCAAATAGTCAGCCGCTCCGGTGATTTCCTCATCGCTCAGACCCGCCAGGGCGATGTGTTCCCCGCTAGCGGGACCCTCGATCACGGTCACGCCTTCTCGGAGCAGTCGTGCGGTCGCCTCCACACCACCGAGGGAATCGGGGAGGACATGAGCGATGCCAAGGCCGCTGACGGCGGTCGATAGTGCGACGATTTGCTGGGCATTTCGCCGATTCTTCTCCTTGCTGACACCACTTTGGAGGTCGGAGAAATAAGGCAATGCGAGCGCGCTGAGTACGCCAATGATGGCCACCACGACAATCAGTTCCACGAGGCCAAAGGCTAGGCATCGGGAGTCTCTGTCACGGTGGTCAAAGGAAATAGCACTCGTCTGAGGGAGCCTCACTTCTGTATTAATCGTACTGAACGTGACGAATTCAAATTCTACTCAAATCCTTCGTTAATTAAGCTTTAGTTTGGCAATTATGGTTATTGTATTCATAGATAATTGAAGTAGTCTAGGACACGGTGAGGCGAAACTTATCAAATTTGAAAAGCATCTTCGTGTTCATGGCCCTGTTCCCCTTGATGGTGGCCATGAGCGCCGAGCGCTTTGAACACTTGGATGTTGGTACCGGATCTCTAGGTTCCGTCAATGGCATGGCCATGGACGATCAGACAGGTCTGTGGTTCGCCACTGATTCAGGTCTCTTGACTTTTGATGGCTATGAAATGCGCCGAGACGCGATCTTGGAGCTGAAGGACCTCAGCATCACTGGACTCGCTGCTTACGGAGGACAACTCTGGGTAGGAACGGCCAGAAGGGGGCTCTTTCGGATCGATCCACAGGGCATGGTCCGTCACCGCGATCAGGGCAAGGCACATGGTGGTGCGTTGCCGAATGGATGGATCACGGTCGTTCACGGCAGTGATGGCGACCTCTGGGTGGGATGTGTTGAGGGTGGCCTGTGGAAGTTTCAATCGACGATGAACACTTTCGTTCCGGTATTGGAACAGGGGACGGTCACCGCAATCGCGGATGATCTTTCAGTCGAGAGGGAGAGCCGACGCTGGGTGGGCACCAAACGCGGGAAGCTCTACCGTGCGGATGGGAATGAGGAGCCCGTGCTGATGGTCGATTTGGCGGTGGAGATCTGCTCATTGGCGATATTGTCAGAAGGCGAGGTCTGGGTGGCAACGCGTGGTGAAGGCCTCTACTGCCTGGATGAGTCCGGTCAGGTCCGCACGCACTATCGCGCGAAGGAAGTCGAAGGGTTGCTGGCCGATGAAGTGAATGTGTTATTTGTAGATTCTGCTCAACGGCTTTGGGTTGGCTCTCGGTTAGGACTCTCAGTCTATGACGCTGAGAAGGATCAGTTCACCAGTCAGGTGCATCAGGCTGGGAGCCCTCGCAGTTTGCCTCCTGGCGGTATTGTTAGTATCTATGAAGAGTTTGAGAAGCTGTGGGTGGGGACTGATCGCGGGGCCATCTCACGCCTATCTCTCGATCAACTGCGATTCGAGCACATCCGAAAGCCTCGTGGTGTTCGGGAAATGGGATTCTTTGTGCACGATGGTCTTGAGGTGCAAACCGGTGTGCACTGGTTGGCGACTTCGCTCGGTTTGTGGCAATGGGAACCGGAAAAGAGGGATTGGAAATTGATGTTGGGGGATGTGCCCTTTACTCATCTGGTTCGAGACGGCAACGGCAATATCTGGGCGGGCACGCTCAGCCGTGGAGTGGCGCAATGGCTTCCTGGGACACAGGAATGGCGGTGGTTTCGCGAGGGGGATGGGTTCTCTGGATTGCCTCACAATGCCATCACGGCTATGTGTCCGCAAACGGATGGGGGGCTTTGGGTGGGTACTGCTGGGAAAGGCGTCACACGGTGGAATGGGACTGCTTTTGAGCCGGGGCCACAGAGCGTCCAGGGCGCCATTGTTCAAGCGCTCTGTGAGGATTCTCAGGGCAGGCTCTGGGTGGGCGGTCTTGACGGTCTCCGCTTCTTTGATCGGCATGGCCATGAAATGGATCTTCCCGAAAGTGCAGCGGCGATTCTAGCGGATACCCAAGTTGTCTGCGTGGCGGAGGATAAGAAGGGGCGCATCTTGTTAGGTAGCGAACGCAGCGGCCTCATCGTGCTTACGCCTTCATTGGAGTTGGAAACGGCTTACCGTCGGCGGAACAGTGGATTGAACAGCGATGCCGTGCTGAGCATGGTAGCCGATGCCAAGGCGCATTGGTGGATCGCAACGACGGCTGGGGTCGCCCGATTCGATGTGGAGTCTGGACGCTTTGAGGAATATGACGCCGATGACGGTTTGCAACAGCGCTTGCTTGGCGGGAGTGCGTGGGCGGGAAGCCACGGGATCTGCTTCGGAGGCACCGATGGGATCAACGTGACCCGGCCACTCTTGCAGGAGGCTTCACACAACAGGATCTTGTTTCCAATCTTACGACGGTTGGAATACAATGGCCAAGCTGTCCGGCCTGAGAATGGAGGCTTGTTAGAAAAGCCATTGGCTGCCACCAGTCAGATTGAAGCACCCTACGAAGAGAATTCGCGGTTGGGCTTCGTCTTCGGGACGTTGGACTTTGCCAGTTCCTTGAATCAGCGATTCAGTTATCAACTAGAAGGTTACGACGAAAAGCCGACGATTACGGCGAGTCATCGCGTGGTCTATCGATCCCTCCCTCCGGGAGACTATCGCTTTGTCGTCCGCATGCATTCGTTGGCTGGAACAAGCCGCGGAACGCCAGCAGTCGTGAGCCTCAAGATCTTGGCGCCGTGGTATGAAACGCTCTGGGCGCGCATCACCTTTGCCGTGCTGGCAGTGACGATCATCTCAGCGGGCACTTACCTGATCATTCGGAGACACGCAGAGCGGATCAATCGCCAGCGTGTGCGATTGGAACTCGATAACAAGAAGATCGAGGCGGACCTGGCGCGTCAGCTTCAGGGATCCGTCCTGCTCAACCGCACGGCGAAAGAGATGCGCCACGCTCTGAGTCAACAACACATCTTCTCATCAACCCTCGAGGAGCTCGCCACGCATTTCAGGGTGGATCGTTCCTTTGTCTTGCTCTGTGAGAAGGAAAGTGAAGATCCTAGCAGCCCAGTGACTGGCCTGACCCTAGCAGCAGCACACACGGCTCCTGCGTACGAGCCGATTCAAGCCACGCAGATTCCAGATGTGAATTTGCCCTTGTTCCGTAAGGCGTTGCGTCGTGATCAACCGTGCCCATTGGACGGGGACGAGACAGATGCCCTGCGATCCGCTTGGCCGGAACTGAACGCTCTCGGGGTCGAGTCGATGCTCCTGGTGCGCACTTCGTATCTGAATCAGCCTAACGGGATCATTGCCCTGCAACAGTGTTCGCATGCGCGTCGATGGAGTACGGATGAGCTGCTTCTCATTGATCAGATCGCCACGCAGATGGGCATGGCCATTGCTCAGACGGCCATGCAGCGGCGGGAGCAAGAGCATCGTGTGGCCCTGGAGAACGCGAAGCAGCATGCTGAGGTGGCGAGCCAGGCCAAGAGCGAATTCCTTGCCAAGATCACTCACGAATTGCGCACGCCTCTCAATGCCATCTTGGGTTTCTGTCAGTTGCTCAGCCGTGATGAGGAAACGACGGCCAAGCAGCAGGAGACTCTTTCTATCATTAATAACAGTGGTGAGCACCTATTGGCACTTATCAACGATGTGCTCGACATGTCCAAGATCGAGGCCGGGTGCCTGGAGTTGACGTTGGAGACGTTTGACCTCCATCAACTGGCCGAAACCATGCGAGGAATGTTCCGTTTTCGTGCTGAGGAGAAAGATATCCAACTCATTGTGGATCTGGCGCCTAACTTGCCTCGGCGGGTGAAGGCAGACGTTGGCAAGTTGCGTCAAACCCTCATCAATTTGATTGGCAACGCCGTCAAGTTCACCGAGAAAGGCAGCATCACACTTCGGATCCTCACAGAAGATCAATCGGAGACCAACTGCTCTCTCGTCTTCGAAGTAGAAGACACCGGGCGTGGTATTGCTGAAGAAGAAGTGGGAAATCTCTTCGAGAAATTCTTCCAAGCGGATGCTGGCAAGAAGTCGATGCAAGGCACGGGTCTTGGATTGGCCATTAGTCGTCGTTTCATCGAGTTCATGGGAGGCGAGATTACCGTGCGGAGTGTGTTAGGTAAGGGAACAACGTTCCGCTTTCACTTCCCAGTCCGGATTGTGGAGCGTGCGAGCGTCGGGCCGAAACCAGATAGCAAGAAAGCGGAGGAGGCCACCAAGGAACGCATGCGCCGCCTGCGCGATCAAGGGCATCGCATCCTCGTGGCGGAAGATCAGATCGCTAACCGTCTCTTGCTCACCACTATCCTGAAGAAATCAGGATTCACCGTGTTCGAAGCCAAGGATGGTCGGGAAGCCGTGGAGGTATGGGAGGCGGAACGGCCTGCCCTGACCTTCATGGACTTGAATATGCCAGAGATGAATGGGGATGAGGCCACGAAAGAGATTCTGGCGAGACATCCTGACAAAGATCCCGTGATCATTGCACTCACAGCTAGTGCCCTCGAGGAGACCAAGACATTGATGCTGGAGGCAGGGTGTCGGAGTTTCCTGACAAAACCCTACACGGCGGACGGCGTGTTGGACGCGGTCATGGAGTTTCTGCCAGAGAGAGAAGTCGCTCTCGTCTCCTAGTAGAGCCCACGAATCGAATTATTCGATCACCAAGGAGTCGTCATCCACGCGCGGCTCTTGACCGCCTCGAAGGACGGAGTTTCCGTGAAACAGATTGCGTTGATCCACGGGAAGGGGATTAGTCCAATCGGTCTCCTTGATTTGCCCGCTCTGTCCATAGCATGCCAATGCATTGTGGTAACAGACCTGCTCAATGCCTTCCTTGGTGATACCCCGCTCCTGCATCAACCGAAAGGTCTTGGAAACGGCGAGGGGATCGGACACGCCCCAGTCAGCAGCTGAATCGATGAAGATGCGTTCAGATCCATACTCGCGAACGATGTCCACCATGCGTTCATTGCCCATCTTCGTATTGGGATAAAGAGTGAAAGCAGCCCAGTATCCGCGGTCGAGAACCTCCTTGACCGTTTCCTCATTGTTGTGGTCTATCGTCACTTTCCTAGGATCGATGCCGTGTTCTTCTAACACATCCATCGTTCGAGAAGTCCCGCGTTTCTTGTCTCGATGTGGAGTGTGAATCATGATTACCATATCGAAGGTCTTCGCCAGCTCGATTTGCTTGCGTAGATAGCGATCTTCCAACTCCGTCTGATCATCATACCCAATTTCACCGAGAGCCACGACCCCTTCTTTCTGAAGAAAGAGCGGAAGAATCTCCATCACCTCTTCCGCCAGCGCTTCATTGTTCGCCTCTTTCGAATTGAGTCCAATGGTGCAATAGTGGCGGATGCCAAACTGTGCCGCTCGAAAGCGTTCGAATCCAACCAGGCTCGAGAGGTAATCCTGATAGGCTCCTACCGTGGTGCGGGGTTGACCTAACCAGAAAGCTGGTTCAATCAGCGCCACGACACCCGAGGCGGCCATCCGTTCATAATCGTCCGTCGTCCGCGCACTCATGTGCACGTGGGGGTCGATGAGGCGGATGGGAGAATCGTTCGCTTCGGAAGGATCAGACATGAGTGTGTTAGGAAGTGAGATTGCGATGGATGAACGCCCAATCCAGCTCGCCGGAGCGCACCCGCTCAGCGAGAACGGGGTCGGCGTTCAACAAAGCCGCCGCTTCGGGCACGTTAGCAGAATGAGCGGCCAGTGCCGCCGCCTCACGAGACATGGGCTCGCGGGTATCCCAGGCCCTGCGAAGATCGTCCACCCAGCTGGATTTCAAATGCGGGCCCACGCAACGCCACAACTCGGGATTCACTGATCGTTTCGCGGCCCAACGTTCATGCGCGTAGTCGATCAGCGTCGTGGCGAGGGCTTCATTTGTCCGATCATCCAGCCCTTGAATGGGATGCAGTTGGCTCCCAATGAACAGCGCCTTGAGGACCATCTGATTCCAGGCCGCATCGTCGAAATAGTGGCATGGAAAGGGATTGTGATGAGCCACCGCCTCAAAGACGGGCACGATGTTAGACCGCAGTCCCTCAGCGGCCCGATCCGTAAGCAAATCGGGCTTCGGATAAAGTGGTAGGGACTGGTAGAGTGAAATCTGTTCGCCAATATCTCCAATCGCGCAGAGCTTTTCCAAGCGCCGTGGAAACATCGCTTCAGAGCTCGCCAGAAGGAGTGCGATTCGTGCCGCTTGATCAAGCGTCCAGGCGCTTGGATCCCAACCGGCGCAACATGCCCCAGCCTCAGCCAATTCCCCGGGAGAAAGGGAAAGATCTTCTTTGCCGACCTTGCGCGGAGTCAGCGCGAAGGCGAGATAGAACTGGCGATCTTCATCGAGTTGGAGCCGTTGTTCGGCAAGCCACGCAGAGGGCTCCGAACCAAGGCGGGAATCCAACCAACGCTCTAGCAGAGAGCGTGCAGTTTCGGTGGTGGTTCCCAAAGTCTACTCGGATTTCTTCTCCGCTGTTTCAGACGCTTTCGAATCAGCAAAGAGCTTTTCGTAAGCACCATAGCCTTCTTTCTCCAGATCCTTGCGGGGAATAAACTTCAATGAAGCCCCATTGATGCAGTAGCGAAGTCCCGTTGGCTTAGGCCCATCGGGAAAAACGTGTCCCAAATGGGAATCGGCTGTCTTAGAGCGGACCTCAATGCGCGTGCTAAAGAAACCGCGATCAATCCGCTCGACGATCTCCTCCTTGTGTATCGGTGCCCAGAAGCTAGGCCAACCCGTGCCAGAGTCGAATTTCTCAGTAGAACTGAAGAGCGGCTCACCTGAAATGACATCAACATAGATACCTTCCTCCTTACTGTTGTGTCGTGGATCCGTGCGGGCCCGCTCCGTCCCTTCCTCCTGAGTCACCTTATACTGCAGGGGAGTCAGCTTCTTCTTCAGTGCCTCCTTGGAGAGCGGCTGGAAGTCGCGTTTCACCTGCTTAATCTGCTTGGCAGAGGCGGAATCAATCTTGGTCACAGGATCTTTCACTTTCTCGTTGGCAAAGGTTGTGCTCACGCAGAGGGCAAGCGCCATGAAGAAGCCTACGGAAGCAGAAATAGTCTTGGGGTTCATGCGAGCGATTATAGGAAGGTCATCCAAAGGCTGCAACCCCGAGAGCCCCGAACAATTCGCATACTACAACCTATATATTAGGGTCTGACCATAAATAGATTGACGGAGTGGTGATGTGGAGGTAGGGGATGGGTGATGAGAGCGATTCGAATCAAAGGGGAACCTGGGGCGGCGTCGAACTGTTACCACGTGATGTCTCGGATCATTGAGGGGCGCTTCGTGCTGGAGGGGCCGGTGAAGGAGAAGTTTCGGGAACTCTTGGAGATTCAGTGCGGGTTTGCCGGGGTGGAGTTGATCACGTTCTGCTTGATGTCGAATCACATCCATTTGCTGATCGAGGTGCCGAATGCGGAGGAACATCGCGCGGCGATTGATGATGCGGAATTGCTGCGACGGTTGGCGTTGGTGACCACCTCCGAGGAGCAGTTGATTGAAGTGCGGCAGATGTTAGCGCGCATGAAAGAACAGTGTCCTGAGAAGGGGTATCCCGAGTATCGGCAACGCTTTCTGAACCGGATGGCGGATGTGTCGATGTTCATGAAGGAGCTGAAGCAGCGCTTCACGCAGTGGTATAACGAACAGGTTCAACGCAAGGGGCCGCTTTGGGAGGATCGATTCAAGAGTGTGTTGTTAGAGAATGACGAGACGGTGTTGCTGACGATGGCGGCTTACATTGACCTGAATCCGGTGCGGGCGGGGATCGTGGAAGATCCCAAGGATTATCGGTGGAGTGGGTATGGGGAGGCAGTGGCGGGGAATAGGGCGCGGCGTCGAGGGTTGATGCGGGTGTTAGGGGGGGAGCATGGGAGTCCTCAGCAATGGCGAACGTGTCAGGCGCAGTATCGGCTTTATTTGTATGGGTTTGGGGAAGCGGAAGCAGTAGAGCCTGAAGAAGGGGATAAACGGCGCGCAGGTATTCAGGGGAAATCGGTGGAGAAGGTGGCGCGACAGAGAGGGCAATTGAGCCTGGCGCAGGTGGTGCGTGTCCGTGTCCGCTACTTCAGTGAAGGCTTGGCATTGGGAAGTGAGGCCTTCATTGAGGGGGTGTTTGCGCGGCATCGAGAGGGGATGCGGGTGAAGCGTGCGCGTGGGGCGCGCCCGGTGAAGGCGGCGGGGATGGAGAAATGGCGGGGCTTGGTGGATTTGCGAGAAGAGTAGGTTGAGTGGAAGTTCTTCTGATAGTGTTTGTGGTTAGGTAGGGTTCAAGAGGAACGATGCCAGTTCGGGCTCGGTGGCGGCACGGATGGCGTTCTTCATGATGGCGAGGGTTTCTCTATCGGCTTCTGCACTGAATGCTGCCCACACATGACTGAGCAAGGTTCGAAACCGTGGTGATTCGAGGTCTGCAGGGAGGGCCTCTTCTGCTGTGGCTGCGAGAAAACCACTGGCATGTTGAATGGCCGCATTCGTCGCAAGTTCCCGCAGAGAAGGCGATCGAAGGATCCATCGTTGGGCTTGCAAGCGAGCCAAGATTTGTTTTCCAAGGGCGTCCGAAGGTGGTGCCTTGCTCATGGCGAGAAGCGCATCCCGCACCACATAGACATCATCGTCCTCAACTGGAGCAAGATCATCTGCCAGATCGGCAAGCAGGTCGCTCGGGTAGAGAAGCATGGCCGTGCGGCGCACGGAAGGCGAGGGGTGACGCAAGGCCTGAGCCACTACCGTCAAGCTCTCTGGATGTTCACCACTGATGCACCCCCATTGCTGAAGGATCCAAAGAGCATGGAGCGCTTGACTATCAAAGCCATTGGCATCAATGTGGGGATCGAAGAGGCTGTCCTGCAGTTTGGGAATCCATGCTTCGCGATCAGCTGAAGCAACCAGCCGATCCTGGGCGTGTTGCCGCCAGGGGAAGGGGGCCTCTCGAAGCGCGGCAAAGCAGGCGTCCATGCCGTCGAGCACCGGGATGGCGACGAGGCGGGAGGGGTGCCAATGCAAGGCGACCAATCGACTATACCCTCGGGTGGCATGCGACTCTAAACACCAGAGCTTGCCGGCCGGTGACAGGAGTGTTTGCCTAACTATCCATCCTTTGGGAGGATGATAGAGAGACACCCAACCAGTTGAATCAGGCGGCAGATCGTCCCAGGAGAGCTGGACGGACCATAGCCCCTGCGCCGTCCCCGCAAAGAGTAGGGAGTCTGTGAGGGGAAAGGCGGTGGCTGTGTTCAGGTAAAGGCTATGGATAGGAGAAAGGGTGCCCGCGCCTTCAAAAGCGGGGAGAGTCACGGTGCCACCATGAGAGGCGAGTGCGAGGGGGAAAGCGGTGTCCGTGTGAGCAAGTAGCCATTGGCCGTCTTCGCGCAATGCGAGGGCGGTGAATCGTTTCTCCTGACACGTGGCCACGGGGCGCACGTGACGGCCATCTTGACTCATCTGATAAAGTTCGTTTCCAGAAAGGCCCGATAACATGCCGTTGAGACCTCGGTGCCAACTGTGGGGGACTTTGTGAGGCTCCTCAGACCAACCTAGGAAGCGCACCTCCCGTTCCTCGCCATGACCGAGCCAGAGAGTTTCCGTTCCTTGTGGGAGCAAGACGCCGCCCTGACAGCAAACGAATGTCTTGGCGGGTTTTAGGCCCTTGGCAAACATTTCAGGCCTCTTCAAGGTGTCATCTGGCCGCCGCTCGCTCGTGCTGAGCCAAGCCTCGCCTGCGGAATGGCCTAAGAACCAGACCCGACCGTCACCATCCCATTGCATCGCGTGGACATTGCCTAGGGCTTCTCCGGCCAAGACTTCCTGAACACGGAGCTCAGGCGGTTGCCCTCGCAGCCATCCCATCGAAGTCATGAGGCCAAGAATGAATCCCACTCCAAGCTGGATGCTAACAAGACGGTTTCTGAAGATCATGAATGCGCGCACGCTCGGTGCTTCCCGCCATTGGGGCAACGGTCGCATGACATATTTCTTGCGAAATCGACCAAAGAGCGTGCAGCCTTGCCTTGAGAACCATGCCCCTTTCCGAATCCCTAACGCCACCGTGCAATCGCCTCCTATCGCTCGACGGAGGAGGCATTCGAGGTCTCTTCACGCTCGAGATTCTAGATCGGATCGAGCACCAACTACGCCAGCGATACGGAAAACCCGATCTCGTTCTAGCAGACTACTTTAATTTTATCGGAGGAACGAGTACGGGCGCCATCATCGCCGCGTTCATCGCGAGAGGAGATTCGGTAGCGACCGTTTTCGAGAATTACCTCAAGATGGCTCCGACCATCTTTCGGCCGATCAAAGGCTGGTCGATGATCCGTCACAAGTTCCCCAGCATCCCATTGGCTAACGAGTTGAAGAGGATCTTTTCCGATGACGGCTCGGAGGCCCTGACTCTTGGATCTGATGCCTTGCGCTCCTACCTGATGCTGGTGTTGAGAAATGGCTCAACCGGTTCGGCTTGGCCTCTGACCAATAACCCCAAAGCCCCTTACAATGTGCGCACGGATGTTGGGGAGTCCAACTTGGATCTGCCCTTGTGGCAACTGATCCGGGCGAGTGCCGCGGCTCCTACGTTCTTTCCATCTGAAATGATGAAGGTCCATCGACGCGATGGTGCCTCAGCCGAGTTTGAATTCATCGACGGCGGTGTGAGCCCCTATTGTAATCCTGCCCTGGCCATGTTCATGCATGCCACGCTGCCCGAGTATGGTATGGATATGGCGAAAGGGTTAGATGAAATGTTGCTCGTTTCCGTCGGCACAGGAACTGTCCCCGTCGTGCACGCTCCTGGCAAGTTTGCGAATATTAACCGTATCGGAGCGGCAGTGCGCACGCTCAAGTCGATCATGCAAGGCGTGCTGGATCAACAGGACAAGATTTGCCGGGTGTTAGGGAAATGTCTTGTTGGTCCAGAGGTGGATCGCGAGTTGGGGAATATGGTGGGAACGCCTGCGGCGGCGATGGAACCGAAGTTCTTCACTTACTTGCGTTACGACCATTTGTTTACCGACGACGAACAGGAGGAGTGTCGCCGGGTGACGAAGAGCAAGAGCGCCTTTTCCCTCGATGGGCTTGATAGCATTGATCTCCTTCGCGAGATCGGTCGGCGCGTGGCGGAGCGTGATGTGGCCCTCGCGCACTATCCTGAGGCTCCCCTGCACGCGCGGCGAATGGTCTATGGGTAGAGGGCAACGCCGAGGGCTCTTCGGGTTTCCATTCCACATGTCCACGTGCTTTCGATGGTTCACGGGGTTGGTATTCGCGCTCAGCGTCTGCGTGTCGCGAGCCGACGTCTCCTGGCAATGCCCGGCAGAGGATGGCGTCGCCGAGACCGCTCTCCAAGAAGCCGGCATGCTAAGATCGAGTCAGCCCTGGTTGCTGCCGCGGGTATTCTATCGGCGCGACGTGCACGTGGAGGATGGCTTTGTCAGGACAACGATTGATCAAGTCTACTACAATGCATCCATTCGCCGCATGGAAGGGACTTACAAGATTCCCATCCCGCGAGGAGCTGCGATCACGCGCTTGGCTATGACGGTGAAAGGGGTGCTTCGTGAAAGTGCGATGGTGCGCCAGGAGAAAGGGAAACGAGTCTTCGAAACCATCCGGCGAGAACGTCGCGATCCTGTCTTGCTCGAATGGCTGGATGGGGAGGCGTTCTCCATGCGCGTCTTTCCGATCGAGCCCAAGGAACACAAACGGATCCTCATCAGCTTCACCGAACCACTGCTCGAAGATGGGGACCAGTGGCGCTACCATGTGCCCGCCTTTCTCGATGAGAAGACGGGACGTTATGAGGCGCGTGTGCGTGTGATAGGGGGAGCAGCCATGGCATGGAGGGCCTCTCACAATGGTTTCCAAGGACGTGTGGAGGGGGAAGACTTGATCTTGGAAACGACGCAGCGGCAAGGGGCCGCCCTGTCATTTCTTCATGGAGGGGTGCCGGAGGCGCGCTGTGAGTGGATGACAGGTGCGGATGGTCACCATTATGCGCAAGTACGAGTGCGTCCGGCATTGCCGCGACGCATCGTGGGAGAACAGCGTCACTGGATCGTACTCTTTGAGGCATCGGCAGATCGCGATCCCTTCGCGGCGCGGGACCAATGGGAGGCATTGCAGAGCGTGCAGCAGCAGCTGGATCTGGGCGATCGCCTCACTGTTGTCGTGGCCAATACCCAGGCGCGCGTCATCGCGCAGCATGCGATTGATTCCCTGGAAACTGTGGCTCTTCGCGGCGGGCTCGATCTCGGACGAGCCTTTGATACCATGCGGCGCTTGGCTGAAGCGTCGTCTCGGCAAGCGATCTTGGTGCATCTGGGAGGTGGCAGGCCTTCGCTGTGCGAACGCAAGATCGCGGTGCTGCAAGAGCGCTTGCCCCGCAACGTTCCCTACCTTGGGATGGGTTGCGGCCATGCGCCCAACATGACATTTGTTGACGCCATGGCAGCGCACACGGGTGGCCTATCGGTTAGGCTTACGCATGGTGGGGATGCGACGCGTTACCTGCGGAAACTGGACGCGTTCGAAGTCCGCGAAGTGCGTCTGGATGCCACAGCATTTCTGTCAGACCAATCGACCGTGCATCCTGAGGAGACGTGGTTAGCCGTGGCACGTATTGATCGCGAATCCCTGCCAGACAGGGTCACGCTGCGCGGCAGGTGCCGAGGGCGACCTTGGCAACAGACGTGGAAGGCGAATTGGAGAGAGTGTCAGGACGCTGGCTACCTTCCGCAACGCTGGGCGCGCATGGAGGTCGCACGTCTTCTCGAAAGTGAGGAGGGAGGGTATCAAGAAGCGATTGTCGCGTTGAGCAAGCGCGCCTTTGTCATGTCTCCCTTCACCTCGCTCATCGTTCTCGAAGACGATGCCATGCATGAGCGATTCGGGATTCCGTTGGAAGCGCAGGACCACTGGGCGCGATTCGAGGCTCCGCTGCCGAATGACCTGCCGAGTCCCCGGCCCGAATTCCGCAAGGCTGTGGAAGGCCCGCGGGCTTTCGGAACGAACCAAGCCGTTGAGCCGCCGCACGTTCCCAAGGGAGGGGCGAAAGACATTCTCCACATCGAGATTCCCGAGGCGATGTTCTCGGGGACAAAGGTGCCTATCAAATTGGCGAATCTTGAACCTTTCTCGGCTTCGCGGCCCAAACTCTCCATCCACAATAGTGGCCCCAGCTTGGCCATCGCTTGGCGGCCGATGTTTGCTGGGAAACCAATCACCTTGAATGAGCGAACGGGCAGGCGCCATCATGTCCGGTCCTTCGCCATGCCCAAGGGGACTCAGTTGCTATCGCGCGGCGCGCCGGTGACGTCTAGTGACCCACTGCCCATCATTGGAGAAGTCGACTTTGTGACAGATGGCGACAAGGATGCCGCCGATGGGAGCTATGTCGAGTTGGGGCCGGGGCAACAATGGATCCAGATCGACCTTGGAGAGCCGCGGGAACTATGGCTCATTGGCATCTGGCACTTTCACAAGAGCGTGCGTGCCTACATCGATGTGATTGTGCAAGTGTCAAATGACAAGGATTTCGTGGAAGGTGTAGAGACCGTGTTCAACAACGACCACGACAACACTTCGGGAATGGGGATTGGCAAGGAGATGGCGTGGATAGAACAGAACGTGGGCAAGATGATTCATTTGAAAGGTGAGAAAGCGCGCTACGTGCGCTGTTACAGCAGCGGCAACACGTCCAATGAGATGAATCACTACATTGAGGTAGAAGTGTATGGACGGGCAAGCGGGAGCCCTGAGCAGGTCAATATGGATGAAGAGGTACGCGCTCTAGAGCGTCTTGAGACAACGGTGGCCGAACAATGGGAAGCCGCGCGTGGGGACCTCGATCTCGGCTGGTTGCGTTCCACGCATGCTGAGATGTTAGTGAAGATGGCTTTATTGGCAGGGACGTCGCGAGCGCCCTCCGATCTCTTTGAGCGAGCCCGCACGGTGGCCGACCGCTGGTGGGCCATCGATGGTGCCTCTCCCAGGGCTTGTGCCCTCGCCGCTCACGTCATGCGTCGGATGGGGCGGCAGCATCTGGAATGGGCCTACTTGACCACGGCAGTCGCCGCCCATGGGGATCGGCCGGAACATTGGCAATGGGTGATCGACTATGCGGAAGACCGTAAGGACTCAGCGTTGCGTCAACGTGCTCTGACGGAACAACAAGCCTCCAAGCGATTGAAATCATGAAGAGTGTTCTCATCATCTTCTCATTGCTATTGCCTGCGATGGCGAAAGAGATCGATCTCACGCCGCAGCTCACCGTTCATCGCGGGGCGATCAACATGGTCCTCATCGGAAACGAGAGGCGTCTGGCCGTGTATGGCTTCCCTCCAAATCAATCTCCCGAGAGCGGAAGCCTCCTCCTCACACATGCACGCCGCGATGTCCTTCCCTTAGAGATCGCCGCGGATTGGGAGGTCTACGCGCCGCGAGCGGAGCAGACCTTGCTGGCGGAGCCGGAAAGATTCTGGAATGCCTTCGTCTCGGCGCGATTCCACGACTACGCCCAGCAATCGACCAAAGTAGTTGCCCGCAGCGTGCCCGTGGACACATGGGTGGAGGGCGAGGAAACGCTCACTGTGGAGGGCATACGCATGCGCGTGCTTGAGACGCCTGGCTACACGCGTGGAGCCGTGAGCTATCTCGCTGAGATCGATGGCAAGCGGATCGCCTTCACCGGCGACTTGATCTATGGCAATGGCCAGATCTTGGATTTGGTTAGCTTTCAAGACGCTATTCCCGGCGCAAAGATCCGTGGGTATCATGGCTACGGAAGCAGACTAGCATTGCTGCTCACGAGTTTGCGCCGGGTGCTCGATGAGAAACCCGATCTGATGATTCCGGCGCGCGGCCCGATCATTCATGAACCCGTAGAGGCCGTGAATCGCTTGATTCATCGCGTGGAGAGACTCTATCAGAATTATCTTTCGACGACGGCGCTCCACTGGTATTTCAAGGAGAAACGGATGGTCTCGACCGGTGAGCGTGTGTTGGGGAGGGGAGCTCCCATCAAGCTCATGCCTTTCGCCAAGGTCGAGGATCAACCGGACTGGACGCTCACTCATGGCACCAGCCGCTTGCTTATCTCCGAATCTGGAGAAGGATTCCTGTTAGACTGTGGCGCTCAGGCTGTGATCGATCAGGTCGACGGATGGATTGAAGAGGGGCGTTTGCGAGGGGTCGAAGGCCTGTTTGTCACCCACTTTCATGACGATCACACCGACTTCGTAGAGGCTGCCCGCACCCATTTCCAATGCCCTGTCTATGCGGTCGAGAGCTATGCCGATATCATTGCCAATCCAAGTGACTATTATTTGCCCGCCATGACACCCCATGCCGTGTCCTCCGTCACGAGCTTGTCGGATGGAGAAACAATGCGCTGGCATGAGTTCGAATTCACGTTTCATCATTATCCTGGGCAGACCCATTATCACGGGGCCCTCTTCGCGAAGCGAGCGGACGATGAGTTGCTCTGCTTCATCGGGGATTCGTTCTCGCCTTCTGGGATCGATGATTATTGTGTGCAGAACCGCAATCTCCTCCATGAGGATACGGGTTACCTGCGTTGTCTGCAGAAACTTCGAAGCCTGTCAGAGCCCTACGGCCTCATCAATCAACATATTCCGCATGTCTTCCGCTTTACTGATGAGGAGATGGATTACTTAGAAACGCGCTATCGGGAGCGTATCGCCATTCTGCGAGAGCTCTTCCCTTGGGACGACCCGAATTGGGGCATCGATGAGCAATGGGCGCGTTTCCACCCCTATGCGGTGCAATGCGAGCCGGGTACGAGCACCACGCTCAGCCTCGACGTGGAGAATCACTCGCCCCGGGATCGCACGTTCACGCTGCGCTTCCGAGGCGAAGCCGGAATGGCAGTGAGTCCTGACAAAGCCACGCTCACGCTGCCTTCACGCGGAAGCGGAGGCATGAAGCTTTCTGTTAAGGTGCCTCAGGACAGGGGCGTCTACCTGCTGACTGCCGACGTCGTCTCCGACGGCCCCCTGCATTTCCAGCGGTGGACGGAAGCCATGATCGTCGTCGAGTGATGGAATTGGGTCTATCAGGGCAAACAGCCATCGTCATTGGAGGCGCCAGTGGGATTGGATGGGCCATTGCCGAGGCCTTTCTACAAGAACACTGTCAGGTGGGAGTTGTCGATCTGCACGTGGAGGGATTGGCTCGGCGAGCAGGTCTTGAAAGCGTGGTTGGGGACATCAGGTCCTTCCAATCGATGGAGGAAACGCGTGATGGCCTGATCAAATGTTTCGGGAGGATCGACCACGTCATTGTGGCGGCGGCCAAAGGATCGGGTAGGTTTGGATTTCCCTTCTGGAACCTTGACCCAGATGATTGGAGAGAGGTGTTAGAGGTAAGTCTACAAGGTTCAGTCAATGTCGCCCACGCCTACGGGCCCTATCTAGCCAATCAGGGCGCGGGAACGCTGCTGTTTCTCACCTCCGTCGCTGGCCAGATCGGATCGCAGACGGATCCTCCTTACAGTGCCGCCAAAGCAGCGGTGATTAACTTCATGCAAGTGGCGGCCAAAGACCTTGCACCCTATCAGGTGCGCGTGAATGCGCTCTCGCCGGGTATGGTCAAGACGCGTCTGAATCGTGCGGTGTGGGAAGCCAGTCAAGCTGACTTGTCGGAAAGCGAGCGCCAGAGCTACGAAGACTGGGCCCAGGCGAAGATCGCTCATATCGCTCCCCTGGGCGAGTGGCAGACCCCACCTGAGTTTGGCAGCCTAGCAACCTACCTGGCCTCCCACCATGCGCGGAACATCACTGGCCAAACTCTCAATATCGATGGCGGCCAAGTCATGCATCATTGAAGAAATGGTGGTCGCCACGTTTCTCCTGCTCGATCTCTGTGAAGAGATCGCGTAATCGATCATCTAGTTCTCTCAACGTGACAAACGTAGCCTCCGCGTCAATCGGCTTCGAAATCGACCTTATCGTAGAGCTTTGCCAAGGGGATTTCGACGCCAAGGGAAGGGATTTGTAGGCAATCCTGGTCGTTATCTAGCACACGCAAATTCCAGGTGTCGTCTTCCTGACGCAGGAACAACTCAGCGAGCCTTTCCGTTTGTGATAGTAGGAGGTACTCGCGCAGGCTTGGCAGGCGCTGGTATTTGCGAAACTTTCCGCCGCGGTCGTAGAGCTCAGTCGAGGGGGAGAGCACTTCGGCGATAAAGCTAGGGTTGGTGATGACGTCCTGCTGGTCATCGTAGAACTCAGGGTCGCCGCACAAGGCGGAAAGATCGGGGTAAGCGAACTGATTGGCCTCGCCGACCCACACTTTCATATCACTGTTCAATGCAAGACAGGGTTTGCCTTCCAAGGCCTGGTACATGGACGCTAGCAAGTTTCCTGCGATCAAACTATGCGAGAGCGTGCCGCCAGACATGGCAAAGACTTCACCATCAACGTATTCGCTCTTGAATTCCGCCGTGCGTTCCATCGCCAGGTAATCGTCCGGTGAAAGAAACGGGATCTCTTGAGGAATGGCCATGGAGGAACTTAGGCCTGGTTTGCGAGTTTAGGCAAGCCGGGCGCTGACTGGCGCAGAGGGCATGGTTCTTATTGATGGGCCGCTCTCTTGTCGGCATGGCACGGATGCGACTCATCGCGCCGTTTCACGATCACTTTTGGTGGCGGCATGAGGTTCCGCTTGCGTGGCCCTGATCGCGTTGAATGATCCGCCATGTCGTCGGATCGCATGGTTCCCCCAATTGTCTCCTCAATAATAGTCTACCTAGCCTTGTGGTTAGGCCTGTCTAGTGCCTTCGCTCAAAGTTATCGCGGGCGTCCGATCGTCTTGGTGGCGCGTCAGGAGAATCATCCGACGATTGGTTTCCCGAGCAACTTTGGTTCTGCGCAGTTCATGGGCGATGCCGTGCATTGGATTGCGCAAGACAATACGGCCACGCGTCGGGGTTTATACTTCGGTAAGGGTGCAGGCATCACCGGGCATCTCTTGCCTGGAGAGACAACGTTGCCCGATGGGCTAGGGGTAATCGATTCTGTAGCCTTCAACTTTCGCAATCGCTCCAGTGATGGCTCAGCCATCATCAGCGTGACGGCAGCGGATGGCGCGGTGGTCTATGTGTCCGTCGATGCGGAAGGCAACGTGGCCCAGCGGTTCGATGGGAGCGCACAGACGATGCCGAATAGCGGAGGACTGTCATTCTCCCGGCTTGGTGAAGCCCATGCGGTGGACGGCAAGGTGGCCTTCATCGGCTTTCATCGGAATGCCGCGGGGATGGATGACTTTCGAGGTGTGTATGTGTTGGACGGAGATGATCTGAATGTCATCGCTGATACGACGATGTCCGTCGCTGATTTGGGACCATTTGATGGCTCTAGCAGTCAGGTAGGATTTGACGGCACGCGCGTGGTTTACTGGGGTGTCTACGGGACGGAAGGCGATCTCACGGAAGGGATCTTCACAAGCACAGTCGGTGGCACGGTGGAGGTCATTGCCAAAGAGGGTGATGTGATTCCTGGGACTAGCATGGTGATGAATCGCTTTCAAAGCCCGCCCTCGGTGGCCAATGGCGATGTCTACTTTGTGGCGTTCAATGAGGCCTTTCAAGGGCACGTGCTCCGCTGGTCCGAGGGCACGGTGGAATTGCTCGCCAAGGTAGGAGACATGGTGGGTGGCGCGACCATCACGCAGTTGAGTGCCTGGAGCGTGGATGCGAGTGGGTCGACAGTCTATGTCGATGCCATGCTTGATACGCAGAGTGTGATCCTAGCAAAGACTGTGGGGTCTCCGTTAGAAGTGGCGATCGACAATAGCGTCTTGCCGGGCTTTGGTCAGGTGTTTCGGGTGCTTGACGTGGAGGAGGATCGCCTGGTCTTCGGTGATCGCTTGAATATCTATGCCACCATTGAGACGCCTGCTCGACCTGTCATCATTCAGCAGCTTGAAAGCGCAGTCTACGAGCCTGGCGAATCGGTTTCGTTGGAAGTGAAGGCGGTGGGTGAGGGGGAACTCACCTACGAATGGAGTTTCAACAATACAGTGATCGATCACTCAGGGGCCACCCTCACGATTGCGGACTTTCAGCCTAGTGATGCCGGCCAGTATCGTGTGACCGTGAGCAACGCCAATGGAAAAGCTTTCGCGCCGACGGTGACTCTGGGGATCAATTCGGCCCCTTTCATTGCGCAAACGTTTCCTGCGGTGCATCCGATTCAGGCGGGCTTTCCTCTCACGATTGGAGTGACCGCAGTGGGGCAAGCGCCATTGACTTACGAGTGGTCGAAGAATGGTGTGGTGTTAGAAACGCAAACAAACGCCATCCTGCGCATTCAAGAAGCCAAGGCGTCGGATAGCGGTCAATATCTGCTCACCATCAGCAACGCGTTGGGGGACGCCACCACGGAGCCCTTTGATGTGGTGGTGAACCCAGCGCCGCTGAATCCAGCCTTTGCGGGCAAGCGATTCGCGACTGTGCTCGATCTGCCAGCCACGATTGAAGGCTTGGAAGTGAGTGGGTTTCGCCAGGCTTTCCCACACCCAGATGGCGTGGCGATCGGCTTCTATGATAGTGCGATTGTGGACCTGGGCGTCCTTCTGCTCAACGCTTCAGGCGCCCCTGAGATGTTGATCTCGCTTGAGGCGATCAATCAAGCGATGGGGACGAACTACACCAATGTGTTTCTGAATGGTTCCTCACCAAGTGGACGACTCTTATTATCGACGACCTTGAATGGTGGCAACGCCTCCGGTGTCTTTGTCAGGGAGCCAGACGGCAGCCTGACCACGATTGCCATGAATGGTCTTTCGATAGGAGAGCGTTCCTTTGTCGGCGTGAACGGACTTCAGATCGGTGATGAGGCTGTGATCTTCGCTGCCACACCTGACCGCAGTCAGAGTGCGTTGTTGCGTCATGATAGCAGCGGGGTGAGCCTCATCTTGGATGTTGAAGCACCGTTGCCCCTGGAGGGCTTCGTCTTGAAAGCACCTGCCTTGTACGGATTCGATGGAGGCAGCTTCCAGCTGTTCTCTTACAACAGTGATTTTACCGCTAGTGCGCTCTTTGATGTCGCTGCCGACGGGGCCATCACGCCGATTGTCGCTCAGGGAGATCCGCTCACAGGGGGAGGCGCGGTTGGCCAGATTGGAGGGCTGGTGAGCTTTGGCGGTGAGCGTTATGCCTTCGATTTCGCGGGCAAGCTGCTGAAACTGGGGGATCGCACCGCAACGCTTGCGTTTGAAACGGGGGCAGCCGCGGCCGATGGCACCTTGAGCGCCTTTGCTTTCGTCGATCATGTGTTGTCTGATCGTGTGATTGTGAGTGGCAATTTCCACGATGCCAGCGGCGTCCGTCGTGGGTTGTTAGGCTGGGACGGCACCACCCTCACACCTCTCCTCGTACCCACACATTTCGACGAACGTCGCGTGCAATCCGCCGCCTTTCATTCCGTGGCTCCCGATGGCACTCTCTGGGCGCAGATTACTTTCAATGACAGCAGTGTGCATTTGGTCGCCAATGTCGGAGAGTCAGTTGATGTCCCCGGTTCCGGCAGCACCGATGAACTGCCGTCACTCAATCCCGAACTCCTGCCAAACGGGGTGGGCTTGCGATTGACTGTGCCCACCGGTTGGACCCTTCAGAAGACGCCGGATCTGGTGTCCCCTTGGGAAACGGTTCCTGGCACGGGCACGGTAGAGGTCACCATCGAGCGTGATCAGACCTTCTTTCGTCTAGCAAAGTGACCTAGATGGCTTCTCTTGCTCGCTCGCTGCGATGCCAGAGTACGCGCAGGTGGCCACGCTGACGAGTGCGTGAGTTTGCTTGGAGGCGGTGACGAGACGAGTTTCTGCAGTTTCTCGTCACAACAAACGCAGAACCTTCCATACTCGGGTGATGCTGCCAACTGATCAGTCGCTACTCGTGGCCTATGTGAAAGGTCAAGACGATGCCTTTCGCGCCGTCTTGGAGCGCCATGCAGGCCTGGTCTATGGCGTCGCGCTTCGGCTCACGGGGGATGCAGAGGCGGCGCGTGAAGTCGTGCAAGACGTCTTCCTTGTGTTGGCCCGAAAGGCGCGCCGTCTAACGGATCATCCAAGCGTTGCCGCCTGGCTGCATCGCACGACGCGCCATGTCGCCCGCGACGCGGTGCGAGCGAAGCAGCGACACGAGCGCAAAGTTGCTCGATTTGCGCACTCGATCGGCGGCGATGCGGCATCGCCCAGCTCGAGCCCCCATCTGGAATTGCTGGATGGCGCCATTGCGAAATTGCCCGCTCAAGAACGCGAGGCCATCCTGCTTCGCTTCTTCGAGGACCGCGAGTATGGTTGCATTGCGAGGGAACTGAATCTTTCGGAGGCGGCCGTCCGCAAACGCGTTTCCCGTGGTTTGCGGCGGCTTCAATCTCTCATTGGCTCCCAAGCAGCCTGTGGGGCCTTGCTCGCATCACTTGTAGTGGCACCGCCGAAAGGGCTCGTGGCCGCCGTGATGCCGTCGATTCCTGCTAGTGCCAGCAATGGCGTCCCTTGGACGTTGCTCTTTCTCATGACACACAATCATCTCCTTAAGGCCGTCGGCGCTCTCATCATCCTCGGATTGCTTTCCTTTGGTATTTATCAATCTTCTCAACGAGAGCACTATCAGAATCTTTACGAAAGCTCGCGAACAGGAGACGCACCGCGGGGAACGTCCTTGGACAATGACGCTCAAGAACGAACTCGTTTGGAGAGTGAGGTTGCTCAACTCAAGCAACGTTTGGCGAATGCGGAACGCAACGTTTTAGACGCCAATGCGAAGTATGAGGCACTGGCAGCCTCTACCAAAGGGCTCGAAGACGAATTGGTGCTTTCTTATGGTCGAATCGATGACGTTGGGAAGCAGTATGGCACCT
The DNA here is from genome assembly GCA_030425385.1 of Verrucomicrobiia bacterium. Taxonomy (GTDB): domain Bacteria; phylum Verrucomicrobiota; class Verrucomicrobiia; order Verrucomicrobiales; family DEV007; genus JAACDM01. The sequence goes on from JAUIAH010000013.1 coordinate 54,516, forward strand.
TGATTGCAGAAGCCATGGCTCTGAAGCAATTGGAAGATCAGGGTGAGGTCACACCGGATGACGACCGTTGGAAAGCCTTTCTCAACCTCGCGACCTCCATCACCGGACTATCGCAGGAGATTGTCGGCTTTGAAGACAATCTTGATAAAGGGCCACCATTCTTCTCTGCGGTCTATGCCAGTGTGTTTGACTTGAATGACGCCGAGAGGGCGCGTGTGCAGGCGGTCTTCGAATCTCACTTTGCTGTGGCGGCAGAGCGCCAGCTCACCCTTTCAAACATTCCAAAGGAGGATCGGGAGTCGATAGATGATTTCATGGAGGCACGGCGCGCCTACTTTGATCAGGTGCGCAGCGATCTCCGAGCAGCCTTGCCTGAACGCGCTTTCGCTACTTTCGATGAGAACGTGGAGAGACGTGGCTACGGATTTCGCAATCTCAAGCTCCGCGGGGTGCCGCTCGCGTTTAGCCTTGGTGGCGATCAGTCACCTTAGTATTCAGGAGAGATTGCCGCTGTCCCGCGGAGTGATTCTTCTTTCAATGAGCCCCCAGCAATGGGACCATTCGCCCCTTGCTATGAAATCCCTGCTAGTCGTCGCTACTCTGGTAGCTTCCGTTTCCCTAACGTTCGCACAGTCAGAAGAGCCCCCATCGTTGCCTCCCTTTCGTGATGATCTGCTCAAGAATGACGCGGATTGGTTTCAAAGCGATGTCGCTCGTGCGATCGCCGATAGCGTGCTCCTCTATCAATCGAAAGAAGGTGGGTGGCCCAAGAGCACCAATTTGTCGATGGCGCCCAAGTCGCCCAAAGACTTACCGTCAACGTCTCGTGCGAATAGTTTAGACAATGATGCGACCACGGTGCCGATGCATTACTTGGCGCGCATGGTGGAAGAGACTGGAGAGGAGGCGTATCAAGCGGCGTTTATGCGCGGCTTGGATTACTTGTTTGAAGCGCAGTATCCGACAGGTGGCTGGCCGCAGTTTTATCCATTACGCAAAGGCTATTATTCGCATATCACGTTCAATGATGGGGCCATGATTCGGGTGTTGGAACTGCTGCGCGCGGTGGCTGCCTCAGCACCGGGCTACGGCTTTGTGGATGCCGAGCGACGCGCTAAGGCATCCGAGGCCGTGCAGAAGGGGATTGATTGCATCTTAAAGGCCCAGATTCGGCAGGAGGGGGAACGCACGGTGTGGTGCGCGCAGCATGATGCGATCACGTTGGCACCTGCCAAGGCAAGGGCTTATGAATTGCCGTCTCTCTCTGGAAGTGAAAGTGTTGGGATCACGCGATTTCTTATGGGTATCGAGGATCCCACGCCCGAAGTTGTCGCTGCCATTGATGGTGCGGTCGCCTGGTTTGAAGCAAGCAAGATCACTGGGCTGCGATATTCGCGATTCAGAGATGAGGAAGGGAATAAAGACGCGCAGGTGAAATCTGATCCCGACGCGCCTGCATTGTGGGCACGTTTCTATGCGTTGGGCACCAATCGACCACTCTTTGTTGGGCGTGATAGTCGCATTGGGTATGTGTTTGAGGACGTAGAGCGCGAACGGCGCGGCGGTTATTCCTATTATGGCACCTGGGCGAATCATCTGTTAGCACGTCACTACCCTGAATGGAAGGCGCGGATCGATCACGCTGCCTTGAAAGCGGCGGCGGAGGCATCAGCGGCGCGCTCCCTGACGTCTGCGCGGCCGCGCGTGTTGGTCTCGACGGATGCCGGTGGTACGGATTTCGACGATTTCCAATCGCTGGTGCATTTGTTTGCTTATGCTGATCGATTCGATATCGAAGGCATCCTCTCATCACCCTATGGAATTGGTCGCAAAGAACACATTCTCAAAGTGATCGATGCGTATGAGAGAGATTACCCCAATTTAAAGACTTATTCTGACCGATATCCGACGCCCGATGCCTTGCGTGAGCGCTCGAAACAAGGGGCGATTGCTTCCGCAGGGTTGCGTGGCTACGCGGAACGCACAGAAGGTTCAGATTGGATCATTGACTGTGCCAAACGCGAGGATGAACGGCCGCTTTGGGTATTGGTTTGGGGCGGCATTGATGACTTAGCCCAGGCGTTGCATGATGATCCATCGATCAAAGAGAAGGTGCGCGTGTATTTCATCGGCGGGCCTAACAAGAAATGGTCAGCGCCAGCGTACGATTACATTGCCCGCGAGCATCCGGACCTTTGGATCATTGAAGCCAACTCGACCTATCGTGGTTGGTTTGTGGGCGGTGATCAGCGGGGTGATTGGCACAAGGACGCCTTTGTGCCCAAGCATGTGGCGGGAAAAGGCGCGATGGGCGATTTCTTCACCGGCATCTCCTTCGGCGGACGTCGTCGCACAGAGGTCAAGATGGGGGACACACCATCCCTGATGTATCCCTTGGCAGCCACCGCCGATGACCCGTCGGCGGATACCTGGGGTGGTTCCTTCGTGCGTGCCTGGGAGCGTCCGCGCACCACTTTTGATCATGCCGAGGAGAACGCGCCGACCAAGGCGGATGAAGTCGAGGCCTTCGCGGTGGTGGAGATCATCTATCATTTAGACGAACCTGCCCCCGAAGGCACGACGGCGGCCTTGCAAGTGGATGGCCAGGAATTCACCGCCTTTCCGGGCGAAGGCAACCAGTGGCATTTCATCTTCTCCCCCAAGTCGGCCAAGTCCTGGCGTTACAAGACCAAGAGCACGCACCCGGCGCTCGACGGCAAGACGGGTGGCTTCACCTCAGTCTTTCCCAGGCCTGAGCAAGCCGATGCACCCTCCTCACAGTTTCCTCATTGGTGGACCGATAATCCAGACCCCGCCGTCGCCGATGGCAATCATCAGGGGGCGAAGACGATCAGCAAGTGGCGGGTGGATTTCCTCAGCGACTTTGCTGAGCGCATGAAACGCTGCGCCGCGCCTAAGTCAGAGTGAGGAGAGATCTTTCTGGAGCTTTAAGGTCAGGAAACTCAAGAAAGCACTTGCGAGCCCGAGAAGTGTGCTTACGATGAGTCAACCAAATACCTATATTTGGGGGGGAACATTAGCCCCAGGCATACGTGCCTGGGGCTGATTCCGTTTTGAGGGGTGGTGTTTCTTCCGAGACTTGCGTATCGCCAGGGCTTCGCGTAAACCGGCAGCACGAAACCCATTTCCTATGGCCGACCACACCACGATCGAATCTCATCTTCAGGAAGAACGCGTCTTCAAGCCTTCGGAAGCCTTCGCCGCCAAGGCCCGCATCCCCAGTTTGGAGCGCTACCGCGAACTACATCAGCAATCGATCGAGGATCCTGAAGCGTTCTGGAGCACGGAAGCTTCCGAACTCCATTGGCAGCAGCCGTGGGAACAGGTGCTCGACTGGCAACCACCATTCGCGAAGTGGTTCCTGGGTGGTAAGCTCAACGTGAGCGAGAATTGTGTCGATCGTCACTTGGCTGAACGCGGCGATAAAACAGCCATCATTTGGGAAGGGGAACCAGGCGATGTTCGCACGTTGACCTTCCGAGAGCTGCATGCCGAACTGTGTCGCTTCGCAAATGTCCTCAAGAGCCAAGGGGTGCAGCCGGGTGATCGCGTGATCATCTACATGCCGATGGTTCCCGAGGCCGCGATTGCCATGTTGGCCTGTGCGCGGATTGGTGCGGTCCACTCGGTGGTCTTCGGTGGCTTCAGCGCCGAGAGCATTCGCGATCGGGTCGCTGACAGCGGAGCCAGCGCGGTGATCACCGCCGATGGTGGCTACCGTCGCGGGGGTATTGTTCCCCTGAAGGACAATGTGGACGAGGCCCTGAAGGGCGTGGACACGGTGAAACGCGTGTTTGTCCTCAAGCGGACAGAGAATGAAATCGCTATGAAAGACGGGCGCGATGTCTGGTGGCACGAAGAGATGGGGAAGGCCTCCGACGATTGCCCCGCAGAGGGCTTTGATAGTGAGCACCCACTCTTTATTCTCTACACCAGCGGATCAACGGGCAAACCTAAGGGGATTCTCCACACGAGTGGTGGCTACCTCACAGGTACTTACTGCACGAGCAAGTACGTCTTCGATCTCCGCGAGGATGATATCTACTGGTGCACGGCGGATGTGGGCTGGGTTACGGGACATAGTTACATCGTCTATGGACCCCTGGCCAATGGGGCGACCATCCTCATGTATGAAGGCGCTCCTAATCACCCGGGACCAGATCGTTTCTGGGATATCGTGGCCCGGCATCGCGCGACCATTCTCTACACCGCGCCAACAGCCATCCGGGCCTTCATCAAGTGGGGCGATGAGCATGTGGATAAACATGATCTCTCCTCTTTGCGACTCCTAGGCACAGTGGGAGAGCCCATCAATCCCGAGGCGTGGATGTGGTATCATGAGAAGATCGGCGGCGGGCGTTGTCCCATCGTCGACACATGGTGGCAGACCGAGACCGGTGCCATCATGATCACGCCCCTACCAGGGGCAACACCGACGAAGCCGGGCACCGCGACCTTGCCTTTCTTCGGCGTCGACGCGGCCATCTTCGACGAGACCGGCGCCGAGGTTGGCCCCAATGAGGGCGGGAAACTGGTCATTCGGAAACCATGGCCCTCGATGTTGCGGACCATCTATGGAGATGAGCAGCGATTCAAAGACACTTATTGGAGCGAGTACGAGAACGTCTACCTCGCGGGGGACGGCGCGCGACGCGATGATGACGGTTATTTCTGGATCGTGGGACGGCTCGACGATGTCCTCAATGTTTCCGGCCATCGGCTCGGTACGGCCGAGATTGAAAGCGCTCTCGTGAGCCACGCGAACGTCGCGGAAGCGGCAGTGGTGGGACGGCCCGATGAAATCAAGGGCCAAGGCGTCGTCGCCTTTGTCACCCTCAAGGAAGGCTTAGAGCCAAGCACGGATCTCCGGAATGAACTCCGGAACCACGTCGGCAAGGTGATCGGGGCCATTGCGAAACCGGACTCCATTCGCTTCACCGGTGCTCTCCCCAAGACCCGCAGTGGCAAGATCATGCGTCGACTTCTTAAGGAGATCTGCTCCGGTTCGGGGTCGATTTCAGGAGACACGACCACCCTGGAAGACTTCAGCGTTGTCGCCAGTCTACAAGCAGGAGACGACGACGAGTAAGCACGCGCACGAAAGGAGTTGCTCACCCCTCCGGGGAGGCGTAACCGTCCCGACCGATCTGGAGGAATTAATTCCAAAAGCTTGAATTTCTCGAATACTATAATAATTACGCTGGCTAAAGCTCTATGAATGCCTTTGGTTATGTCTACCGGCGCGTGCTTTGGCAGTTTGGAATCAAGCGTGCCAAGAAGCGCTGGGAAGTGGCGAATCGTGAGCTGCAGCTCCTGAAAGAAGCCGAGGATTTGCTCGGGCGCGTCGCTTGGCGTGATGCCGATGAGGTCGATGAGTTGACTGGTGAATACTGGCAACTGAAGAACATCGAGTCTCAAGAAGAGCAGTTGAACGCCGAGATCGAGCGGTTGGAGAACGAGAATGAAGAACTCGAAGATCAGATCTTCGACATCACAGACGATATCCACGATCAGATCGATAAGCTAGTCGACCAGCGGAATGAGATCGCGGAGGAAGTGGATACCTACTTGCTGGAGATCGAGGAGATCCGTGAAGATGCAGCCGAGATCCGCCGCCGCTTCGAAGGGCACAAAGTGAAATACAAGGTCCTCAAGGAGCAGGGGGATAACCCGGACGAGCTGGAGCGCATCCAGCAAATCTTGGAGAGCATGCGGGAGGAGTTCAACGCTCACAAGGAGCAGACGATCGAGCGGAATCAGCTCATTGAGAAAGTGGAAGAACGCTTGCTCAAGGTCGACGAAACCATTCACGACAAGCGTCAGGAAATCGGCGTGCGGACGGCAAAGATTTCTCAGAAGATCGGTGAGAACTCCAAGAATCTCGCGGACATGATGGCAAAGCTCGGGGCCTACGAAAGGGAACGCGGTGAGTTGCAATCCAAGATCGGCCTGTTCTTGAGTGCCAATCCGCAGACCACCCCTGGTCTTAAGAAGGCGACGAAGAAGCACATGGATCTTGTGAGTAAGATCAACTACTTCCGGAAGTCCATTCAATACAATCAACGCTTGGCCAAAGGCGCCTAGCGCTTTCGCTTCGATAGAGAATGGCGAAGAGCATCAAGGCTCGCTGGCACGTGGTCGTCCCGCTCATCGTCTTTGCAGTCGCGGGTGGCGGAGCGTTCACCTTGCCTCGTTGGGTCACCCGCGATGACATGGGACTTTCGGCGGGGTTCACAGCGGGCATCACGTTGTTGGCATGTCTCCTCGTCGCCCTGCTCGCCAGCATCTATGCCTTTGTGGCTGCTTGGCGCTTCCGCAAGGTGCTAGGTGCATCCACACGGGGCATTGGAATGGCCGTCTTCCCCTTGCTCGTCTTATGGATCGTCATCCAGTGGTCCCGACACGCAGCCGAAGCGAAGAAAGTTCCGGAGGAACTGAGACACAAGCGGCCCGTCACCGCCGCCGTCACCCACGAATGGGATGCGTAAACGTCGTGATCCATCAATGGTTGGATTTCACTTGAACGCTCTGCGGATCTGAGGGAATGAGCGCATCAGCCATGGACTCCGAGCTCAAGCCCAAGATCAAACAAGTCCTCATTGACGAGTTGATGCTCCCTCAGGGAATCGATGAAATCGGCGATGACACGCCCCTCTTTGGGCCCGATGGACTGGGCCTCGATTCAGTCGACGCGCTCCAATTAGTAGTCGCATTAGAGAAGCATTTCGGACTCAAAGTAGCGGATGCCGAAGTGGCCAAGAAAGTCTTGCACAGCGTGAACTCCATCGCCGAAGCGATCGCGAGCGCACAGGGCTGACCTCAGCCTCCAATCGCGATCATGCGGCGATTCGGCGTGTAGTCGGTGCGGAAATCGTGCTCTTTCGGTTTGCGGTCGACCACCTCGCGGAAGAAATCCGCAATCTCGCCATCCGTGACGCCCGGCCGGCGCAGCACCGCCATGAGATCGAATTCCAAATAGCTACCCAGACACGGGCGCAATTTCCCATCGCACGTAAGGCGAAGCTTATTGCAAGTCTCACAGAAATGCAGGTTCGTCATCGCGCCAATGAAGCCCACCAATTGGCCGTCGCTCTCGGGAATCTCGTAGTAGCTGGAGGGGCCATTCGTCTTGTAATCAGGACGCGGCACCAGGGTGCCAAAGGTTTCCTCGAGCAGCGTCCGCGCCTTCCCGGAGGCCAGGAAACGCTCTTCGTGCAGGACGTCCCGCGTGCTCACAGGCATCAGTTCGATAAAGCGTAAGAGCAAGCCCTGTTCGCGGGCAAACTGGACCAGTGGGACCAACTGCGATTCCGTCTGATGACGCATCAAGACGGCGTTCAGCTTGATCTTCTCAAATCCCGCCGCTTTCGCCGCCTCGATCCCGCGCATCACCCGATCAAAGTAATCGCGTCCTGTCGTGCGATGATAGACATCGGGGTCGAGCGTATCGAGACTGATGTTTGCCGTGCGCACCTTGGCCTCAACCAGATGGTGCGCCATCGATTTGCCGGGCCCCTCGGGCTCGGTGTCGAGCAACGTGCCATTGGTAGAGACGCCAATATCTGTGAGTCCCTCGACTTGCGAAAGCTTGCGAAAGAAGGTCAGGACATCGCGCCGGGTGAGCGGCTCTCCACCGGTAACGCGCACCTTGCGGATGCCAAGCCCCACACCCACCCGTAGAATTCGCAGGATCTCCTCATAGGACAGGATGCCTTCTCGCGGGAGCCATTCTTGAAGCTCCTGCGGCATACAGTAGTGACACCGCTCATTGCAGCGATCCGTGATCGAGACTCGAAGATAAGAGATGCGATGGCCAAAGGCGTCTTCCATAAGAACGTGGGAAACCTTGTCTCGGCCAAGGAGAATGACAAAGGCCTATTTGTTCCGGCCTGCCAGGCGTCGTAGCGGCCTTTCCCGTCGCAATGGATAAAAAGAAAAAAGAGGGATCACTGTAAGCGTTCAAGCAGCTGGACGAGGTGAGACGTCATTCAGGTCAGCAAGAAGTGTCGACGACGCACGAAAACCAGCTCCGAGGCCTGATCATTAGAGAAAACGAGAACTGCCATAATATTAATTATCGCTGGGTTTTATCTGAATTGCCCGAAAAAGCTAAATATCATTGGGTAATATCATGGCTAGAAGATCCGCCGGAATCTAAACCTTGCCAAAGGTATCAATCGGCACCAGATTGGGCATTACCAACGCAATGCCCAACCGACGCCCTGCTTCTGCTTCCATTCGGGAGCAAATCGCCCAATCTCTGCAAGCGGGGCGTTACCGGGTATATGCCGATGGGCAACGCTACCTCGACTACCATGGTCTCAACACGAAAACCGTCGTCGCTGATCTTGCTCAAGAGATTGAGCGTTTCGAAATCTTCGAGCTGCCGATTCAAGAGCCGGGAGCTAGGCGCAAGTATGACTATGTCATTCGCTACGATGATCCCGTCCTTCTGGTCTATGCCAAGATGACGCCTGTGGGTGAGCCACCACCCATGGTATTCCTGACCTTTCATAGTCACAACATCCCAGGGCCTCCGCTTCCCAAAATACCAATCGATCCACCATCATGAATGCAACCCCGATCAAGCTCCCATGCCCCGAGTGCGAAGAAGGCCAGCTCGTTTCTGTGATAGGAAATTTCGAAACCGCCTGTGATGGCCAATCGGTCATCGTGCCTAACGTTGCCATGGAATGTTGTTCGTCGTGTGCTGAGAGCTTCCTAACACCCGAAGGCTCGCAGCAAGTGGCCGAACACCTAGCCAAGGTTTCTGGTAGTTTGGAACCGGCGGAACTGAAAGCGTTCTTAGAGAAGTATGAGCTCACTCATCGGGAAGCGGCGACGATCCTTGGAATAGGCGAGAAGAATTTCTCACGGTGGCTGAGCGGGAAGCAGCGGATTTCTACATCGATGAGTCGTTATATTCGGACGTTGCTAGTCCATCCGGATGCTTTCGAAACTCTGAGAACAAGAAACTGGATGTCGTCTGAGGTGGCAGCTTCGTAAGTTCAGAGCGAACGAAAATTAATTCACTCTCATTCATCCATGAAAGGGCGTTCACAACTCGAGCCTTGGGGCGTAAAGGGCGCTTCTACTTGCTTTAGGCGTGGCCGGCTGTTGGAAGATGTTGCACGCACCGGGCCCAGGTCTTCTTCCATTGGCGGTCGGCCTCCTCAGTGATGTTGACAGCGGACAAGGCTCTGTTGCCGCATTTAAGGAGAGACTTGGGATACGGGTTCGGCGATAGGGATTGACGATGGTCTATTTGCTCCAGCGTGCGAGGGCGTCGTGGCGGGCTTTCCCTCGTAACTGATCCATGATGAGTGCGCGCGCTTGGGTGTGATCGATGTGATCGATGTGGGCGTTTAGGAATTCGGACGTGGTGGGGGCGTGATTCAGTTTGGCGAGGGATTCCACGATTTGGGGATAAAGGTCTTTGGGGATCTCTCGATGGGAGGCCAGGCCGTAGAGTGCTGCTTGCCGGTCCTCAGCGTGGGCGAGTTGTCGCCACCATTGCCAGACTTTCATAGGGCCGCCGTGGCGCTTCGCCTGCGCGTGGCTTTGGGCAAGGCTGGCGATGAGACGTTTTCGAAGCTGTCCTGGAGGGAGGGTGGTGATGCGTGCGGTGAGGGCATCGGATTGAAGCCAGAAATGGCGGAGAAGGGATGCGTAACCGCTCCTGTCTGGCTGGCATGCCAGGAGCTCTGCGTGCTCTTGCAGAATGGCGAAAGCGGCGCCTGGATCTTGGGAGTAGTGCGTGCCAGCGATCTTTAAGAGGGCGTCCGCTTGGTCCGGTTTGGGAAGCCTCTGCATCACTTGTATGGCGATGTCAGGGTGATGCTTGGCCAATTGCGCGATGGGGTTTAATCTAAACCTATAGCCAGGGGCTACGGAAATGTTCAAGGGTTGGGTCTCTGTCAGGTAGGTCACCAATCCTTCGGGATCGATCTCAGCCCACCGTTGAATGAGGGAGGTGGTGGTATGTGAGAATCTGGGCCTACTTTCTAAGATGTGGGTAATTTCTAATTCTAACAGCATCCGTAATACGTCTGGATCCTTGATCAGGCTGAGTTCTAGCAGAGCCTGAAGATGATCAGCCTGGTGAGAAGAAGATTTCCTAGCCAGGTGGAGACGCGTGGGACCGGATGTGGAGGGGAACGAGTGGGATGTTGAAATGGTTCGCTGGCCAGAGAGATAACCGACTAGCAGGGATACAGCGATAATGGCGAGCGTGGATTTCATGGCGCGGTGGCATGAAGGAACCGTTTCTCAGCGGGCGAGAGTTCCGAGGTGTCGATCCAGGCGCGGGCGTGTTCTGGATCCGACTGTGCCCAGGTAGTCACGATGGAAGTGAGGGTCTGGAGGCGGCCTTGTTTGTCTGCAATGCTCGTGGCCCAGGCAAAGGCGGCCTCGGGATCATCCGCTGTCAGATGTTCTGCTAGGACGGCGACACCCGCGTCGCGTTCCGGGCCGGGGGTGAGATTGCCTAGCCATTGGGAGGTGGCAAACGGATCGTAGCTGACCCAGCCCTCCGTGATTCCCGCAGTGGCTGCAAGGCGATCGTGCTCGGGTAGGGCGTCGAGCCAAGAAAGGGCCTCGTCGGCGTCGGTGTGCGCCATGGTCACGGCGTGTTGTTGGTAGGCTTCCTGTCGGGCAGGGGATTCTGCTAGGCTTTCCAAGAGTTCGGCTGTGAGATTGGGATGGGCTTGCCCAAAGCCGGAAAGGAACGATTCCGGAAGCGTGTCGATTTCTAACGCGGTGACGAAACTCTTGACGGCGTCTGGATCCGTGTGGCGCTCGATGCTGAGGAGGGCCTTCTGGTGCCAATCCCTCTCTTGATTGGGGTGCTCTTGGAGGAAGGCTTGGACGCCCTGAAGATCAGATCTTGCCCACAAACTGAGAGCCTGAGCAATGAGGTCGTGTCTGACCGGGCCCTCATCGGTGGTCAGTAGGGACGTCACGAGTTCCGCGTGGTCCGTCTCTGACCAGGGGAGTCTCCGTAGAAGCGTTTCGTAGTGAGGGGAATCACGGAGTTTGGCGAATGTGGCGTGGATGGCTTTGGCGTCTTGATAGGGGAGAGCCAAGGCGATGCCAGAAAGCATCACGTCGCGGATCTCATCTCGGCGTGTGCGGCTCGTTTCCGATCGGGTGCCCCAGCGTTCCACAAACGCGAGGGCTTCGTGAACATCGTGCTCAGCGAGCCTACGACTGATAGCAATACGCGCATCCCCACGATTGGGAGCGCTCGCCTTGGGAGGGATCTGAGGAAGGTTCTCCGTGAGTGATTCGTAGAGTTTGGCTGCTTTCGGTGCATTCGTGAGGGCGGTGACATTTAAGAGCTGGTGAAAGGCCTCGAGTCGCTCGTCGTCTTCCAAGGACTTGGCCCAGAGGAGCATGGCGTTAGGGTCCTGTCGGGCCCAGCTTTCCGCGAGCCCAACCAGGAGGTGGGTGCGTAGCGTGCCATTTGCTTGGTCAAAGATTTCTCTGGCACGCCTGAGATCGGTATCAGCCAGACGCTCCATGGCTTGCGTCTTGAGGTAGTGGATGTCCCAGGTGACTTTGTTGTCTAACAAGAGTCCAAGGAATGCGTTAGGGTCAGCTTCGGCCAGATGCGTTAGCATGGTGTGCTTGAGGAAGGGCAACGGGTCGTCGAGTGCCTGGTAGGCTTCCATCGCCGCGGTGGGATCGTGGGCGGTCCAATACTTCCAGGCCCAGCCGTAGAGGGGATGATCCCGATGGAGATGGGCCATGGCGGCGTCAGGATCACGTTCGATCCAATGCTGGAGCAGGATTAGGCAGCGAACTTCCTCATGAAGTGTCTCGGGATGCTCGGGAAAGGCTTCGAGTGCCTTGGCGAAATGGAAAGCCCCCACTGGTTGGGCACCCAGTGGGGGCTGAGAGGGCGTTATCTGAGCGGCGGGCCATTTGGAAAGACCGAAACCGACAGCGTAGGCGGCGATTGCCAAGGCAGTCGTTGCGATCCAGCCCATGCCTTTGAGAATCGTGTTATTCGATAATCAGATCGTCGATGTACCAGCCCGCGCCGTCGTCGGCATCGATGTCGTCACTGAGGAAGCGGAATTCGATGCGGATCTTCTGGCCAACGACATTGGCACTCGTGTCGCCAAAGCGTAAGAGGCTGAGGGAAAGCTCCTCCCAATCGGTACTGAGGCCGTTGAAGACTTCGCTGAAGCCGAGCACTTCGTCGCCAGCTTCGTTGAGGATGCGAATCTGACCACCCTCTTGGTCGGACGCTTCAATGTAATGCCAGAGTTTGAGCGATCCACGCTCGACGTTGGTGAGGTCAATGACAGGACTCGTGAGGGTGAGATTCCCGAGCGTTCCATAGTTGGCGGCGAGGTTCGTCCCGTAGACGTTGTCGCCAGAATGGGCGGCGGCAGGACCAACGGTTGAAGGGGTGCCAAGTTCCCATTGAGTATTCCCGCTATCGGGAAACGGATCGTCAAGAGTGGCGAGGGTCCATCCCTCAGCACCAGATTCGAAGTCTTCGGAGAAGATGTTGCCCAAACCGATCCTAGCGAACGTCTGGCCTTGCGCGGGATCGATGGCAAACGTGGCCGTCGTGACGCCATCATCGCTACCAACGATGCTATTGGCCACGGTCTGCCAGGAATCGGAGGTGAGATCGCTGGACGTTTGGATTTGATAGAATTTCCCCGTCTCGGATTCCCAGGAGAGGGAGGCTTCTTCGTTAGAGGTGCGCTGGATGTCCGTCACGACAATGGGCTTGGGTGCGAAGTCGAGGATGTAGCGACCGTACCCGTAGGCCCCACTGTGCCAGAGCAGCTCGGCTTGGCCAGGGCGCATGCCAGGCAGAACATTGATGTTCACTTTGCCCAAGGTGCCGTGCCAGAGAGCGGTGCCGCCGACGAGTTCGTCGGCCTCTGTGATGTCGATCTTGTGGAGCCCCACCAGTTCGGCCAAGCCTTCACCCGTTTCGACGTCGACCGCCTCTGGATCGTAGAACTGATCGTGAACGGCGATCCAACCTGGAGCCGGGGGATCCACGCCAACGGCTGCGCTATTCCAACTCGGAGTGCTGTAGGAAACCACGTAGGGGAAGTCCGGATGCACGTCGGCATCCGTGACGAAACTAGCGGTGTAGCCAATCTCTTCATCGATCTGAATGCGATACTCGCTGCCGCCGAAGGGCTCATCCTTGGCACGATCCCTGACATTGCGCAACAGGCTGGTGTCTTTTCCATTGCTACCACCAGGGTAGAGCGAGCCATACATGTATTCCTGTGTGGAGGTGTCTCCAGCGGGCGCGGGCACGATGCTGCTGCCGCCGCCTTTGAAACCAGTCACGCCGTCTTCCGTAGCCGTGAAGGTAAGGCCATCAGTGGTGACGAGTTCGCGGTAGCCTTGGCTAGGACGCCAGGTCTTACCGCCAGCGATGAGGACCGTGTCGGCCCCTGAGCCACGAGCGCGAAGCGTTTCGTAACGCCAGCTGTTCCAGTTCTCGCTGCCATCATTCTCTTGGGTGTAGGCGATGGTGGGGGCTTCGAATCCGCCGTTCCCGTCGGGGGCATAGCGGGCGATGCGATTGCGGTAGTTCACATAGATCACGCCGGAGTCGTCGACGGCGAATGTGAGGTAGTATTCCGTGGTGGAGCCACCCGCAGCGGTGAACGCAGGATCGACCTCAATGGGTGTGTGCCCGACGTTGAGCGCCACGCCCATGGGGGCGCCAGTGGTAGGATCGATCCAGATGAGAGAGCGGTCAGGATACTGCGCCGCAAGATCGGCATCATGGTTAGGATCCGTTTCATTGATGCCATTCTCGCGAATGCCGAGGAGGAGACGATCGGCGTCGTAGCGCTCGAGCCCGCCGTAGGAATCCATGGTCCATGTCCCGTCCCAGGTTTCCAAATCGGGGTTCTGATCCGTCTGCAACTTGAGAATGGGGAGGGGATTCTCTTTGTTGGCAAGGTGTTCGAATGCCACTTCGACATCAGCCGAGGCGAGCCCGGCCGAGGCAGCAAGTGAGAGCACAGTGCGTTGGAAGGTTGTCTTCATGCGTTATGGGAATGTATTTGGTTAATGGGGTCGGTGCACGAAACATGGGCTCTGGGGGAGAGTCCACCAAATGGTGACGCAAATGAGATTTCGAATCCGTGTGCGTGGGTACACGAAAAGCGCCACTCCTGGAGAGGAGTGGCGCTCGCCTTGCTAGAAGGATTTGGGGAAAGGGCCTTACTTCTTCTCTTTCTCAGCCTTCCGCTTCTCTGCGGCCTCAATCACCTGATCGGAGATGTTGCGAGGGCAGGGGGCGTAGTGGGAGAACTCCATAGAGAACTGGCCACGGCCAGAGGTCATGGTGCGAAGGTCGCCGATGTATCCGAACATCTCAGCGAGCGGGGCCTCTGCCTTCACGCGGATCCCAGTGGGGCCAGTGTCTTGCGCACTGATCATGCCGCGGCGCCGGTTGAGGTCACCGATGACATCACCCACGTTGTCCTCAGGACAGAAGACGTCGAGCTTCATGATAGGCTCAAGAATCTGTGGGCCTGCTTTGGGGATGGATTGACGATAGGCTGCGCGAGCGGCCAGTTCGAAAGCGACAGCTGAGGAGTCCACCGCGTGAGAGGCACCATCAATGAGCGTGACTTTAAAGCCAAGGATGGGGTAACCCGCGAGCACACCTTTCTCGGTAGAGGTGCGGAAGCCTTTCTCAATGGCAGGCCAGAATTCCTTGGGAACGTTGCCGCCAACGACCTTGGATTCGAATTCGAAATCGGAACCCACTTCGAGAGGCTCGATGATGTAGTCAATCTTCCCGTACTGACCGGAACCACCACTCTGCTTCTTGTGCGTGTAGCTGTCCTCGATCTGCTGCGTGATCGTCTCGCGATAGGCCACCTGAGGGGCACCCACTTCGACTTCCACCTTGTGGGTCCGTTTGAGGATATCCACTTTAATATCGAGGTGCAGCTCGCCCATCCCCTTGAGAATGGTTTCACCAGAATCCTGATCTGTCTCCACGCGGAAGGAAGGATCTTCGCGAACCATCTTCCCGAGGGCGACGCCGAGTTTCTCAGAGGCACTCTTGTCTTTGGCGGAAACCGCCATGGAAATGACGGGATCAGGGAAGACCATGGGCTCAAGCGTGGCGGGATTGCTAGGGTCACAGAGGGTGTGCCCCGTCTGCACGTTCTTCAAGCCTACCAGAGCTACAATATCTCCAGCGACCGCGCGGTCGAGATCCTCGCGAGAATCGGCATGCATTTCCACAATACGGCCGACGCGCTCTGTCTTGCCGGTGAACGTGTTCAGGATGCTCGTGCCTTTCTCTAACACACCCGAATAAACGCGTGTGAATGTCAGAGCGCCGTATTGATCGTCCATGATCTTGAAGGCCAAGGCACGGAGGGGCTTGGACTCATCCACGATCGCGTATTCGCCGCTAGGATTGCCCTCAAGGTCGATCTCAGGCTGCGGATTCACCTCAGTTGGATTGGGGAGGTAGTCGACCACCGCGTCGAGCACGAGTTGGACGCCCTTGTTCTTGAAAGACGACCCGCAGTAAGTGGGGAAGAACTCCAGAGCGATCGTTCCCTTGCGGATGCACTTCTTGATCGTGTCAATGTCAGGCTCCTCGCCTTCGAGATATTTCTCCATGGCATCGTCGTCCTGTTCCACGGCGGTCTCGATCAGTTCTTGGCGATACTGCTCGATCTTGTCCGCCATGTCTGCTGGCGGATCCTGGACCTCGTAATTGCGGGGATCGCCCGAGTCGTCCCAGATCCAAGCCTTGCGAGTGAGAAGGTCCACAACCCCTTTGAAATCGTCTTCGATCCCGATCGGCAGCGTCATCACGAGCGGCTTGGCTGCCAGGATGTTCTTCACCTGGTCCACGACGCGATAGAAATCAGCGCCCAAGCGATCGAGCTTGTTCACGTAGATAATACGGGCGACCTTCGAATCGTTGGCATAGCGCCAGTTGGTCTCGGACTGGGGCTCCACCCCGCCGGATCCACAGAAGACACCCACACCGCCATCCAACACTTTAAGAGAGCGGTAAACTTCGATCGTGAAGTCCACGTGGCCCGGGGTGTCGATGATATTCAAGCGATGATCGTTCCAGAAGCACGTCGTGGCGGCTGACTGAATCGTGATCCCACGCTCCTGCTCCTGCTCCATGAAGTCCGTCGTGGCGGCACCATCGTGCACCTCGCCAATCTTGTGGATCTTGCCCGTCAGATTCAGAATCCGCTCGGTCGTGGTGGTCTTACCGGCATCCACGTGGGCGAAGATTCCGATGTTCCTGTAGCGTGATAGGTCAGTCATTTCTGTGTTGTAGCGTTGCCTTCAATTGAGAGCCGGTATCGCTAGTGCATTTCTCCCGTTTGGCAATCGGACAAATGCGTCTTCTTCCTCGACGAAATCTCGAATTTCTGTTAAGGCGACACGCTTGTCTGGTGATTGGCCAGATCTGCCATATTTATCGGGTCAAATAGAGAGAAATCAGGAGGTTTCGGGCTCTCTTAAAAAATCTTTCAAATAGTGTGAAATGTTCTTGCCACGGAGGGTTCGGCTCCTATAGTTCGCGCTCCTTCCCGGGAGGAAGCGGTTCGCCGTCTTCACGTGGGAAGGACGATTATCGGGCGCATCCCGGAGAATAAGGCATCCTATTGTAGGTGACTTACGTACCCGCGTCGCTCGGTTTCCTTGAAACCACGTAAGATCACCGCATGCCAACCATCAATCAACTCGTTCGCAAAGGGAGACTGAAACAGGTCGAGAAGTCCAAGTCTCCCGCTCTTTCCAATTGTCCACAGCGCCGGGGAGTCTGTCTCCAGGTGATGACGCGGACGCCGAAGAAGCCTAACTCGGCTCTCCGGAAGGTGGCAAAGGTGCGTCTAACGAATGGCCAGGAGGTGATCGCCTACATCGGGGGTGAGGGCCACAATCTTCAAGAACACTCCGTCGTCCTCGTTCGTGGCGGCCGGGTGAAAGACCTTCCGGGTGTCCGCTACCACGTCGTCCGTGGTGCCCTGGACACCTTGGGTGTGGATAAGCGCCGCTGTGGTCGATCCAAGTATGGGGCGAAACGGCCTAAGGAGTAACCAACCATTAATTTAAGGAAATAGAGTCATGGCACGTCGAAAGCGCGTATATCACAAGCCGGTCTACCTGGATCCTCGTTACGAGAGCCCCATGGTCGCCAAGCTGATCAATCGTCTGATGAAGAACGGGAAGAAGTCGTTGGCCGAGCGCATCGTCTACAAGGCGATCGATCACTCCAACGAGGGGTCGGACAATGTGGATCCGTTAGAAGTCCTCAATCGGGCGATCGAGAATGCGAAGCCCCGTGTTGAGGTGAAGTCTCGCCGCGTGGGCGGGGCGACCTATCAGGTGCCCATGGAAGTGACGACGGAGCGGCAGGAATCGCTCGCGATGCGTTGGATCCTCGGCTTCGCACGCGGACGGAAAGGTGTTCCCATGCACGTGGCCTTGTCTAACGAGATCAAAGAAGCCGCCAAGAACCAAGGCAACGCGGTTCGCAAGCGCGACGAAACCCACAAGATGGCTCAAGCCAACCGTGCCTTCGCGCACTTCCGTTGGTAGTCGCTTACTGTTAGAGTCTTTCTTGCCCACCGATGAATATGCCTAGCAATCCCAATTCTCCGAAACGCTCCTATCCCTTGGAGCGTACGCGGAATATTGGTATTGCGGCGCACATCGACGCTGGCAAGACCACCTTGACGGAGCGTATTCTCTTCTACACCGGGATGATTCATCGTCTCGGCGAGGTCCATGATGGCAATGCCACCACGGACTGGATGGAGCAGGAACAAGAGCGCGGGATTACGATCACATCCGCTGCGGTCACCTGCGTGTGGAAGCAGCAGCCCGAAGAGGGGATCTTGAAGCTTTGTGAGGGTGAGAACATCCGGGTCAATATCATCGATACCCCGGGCCATGTCGACTTCACGGCAGAGGTTGAGCGTTCCTTGCGGGTGCTCGATGGCGCCATTGCGGTGTTCTGTGGAGTCGCCGGTGTGCAGCCTCAGTCAGAGACGGTCTGGCGCCAAGCGGATAAGTACGGCGTCCCACGGGTTGCCTTCATTAATAAGATGGATCGTGTGGGAGCGAACTTCCAGGCCGCGGTCGAGGACTTGCGCGACAAGTTGGATGCCAATGCCTGGCCCGTCTTGATCCCCATTGGCTCCGAAGAGAATCTTCGTGGGCAGGTGGATGTGCTCAATCAGCGAGCAATTGTTTATAAGGATGACGATGTGTTAGGCTCCACCTACGAGGTGCAGCCGATTCCGGGGGAGATGCAAGAGGTGGCGGAGGCAGCGCTGGAGGCGATCCGCGAACAATTGATCGATCTCGATGAAGAGATTGGAACGAAGTTTTTAGAGGAAGAAGAGATCACCACGGAAGATCTCAAGCGCGCGATACGCCGCGCCACTATTGCCAATCGCTTTGTGCCCGTGGTTGGGGGATCGGCGTTCAAGAACAAGGGCGTCCAATATTTGTTGGATGCGGTGGTCGATTACTTGCCAGGTCCGCTCGATATCCCATCGGCTGAAGGGATGGACCCTGCCGATGAAAGCAAGACCTTGGAGGCTATCACGAACGACAATGAGCCGTTCTGTGCCTTGGCATTTAAGTTGTGGTCCGATAAGTTTGGGAAGTTAGTCTTCTTCCGTGTCTATTCGGGTTCCATTTCCAAAGGAGACCAGGTGTACAACCCGCGGACACGTCGCAAAGAGCGGGTCGGACGGTTGATCCAAATCCAAGCCGATCGGCAGACGGATATCGATACCTGCTATGCAGGTGAGATCGCCGCCATGGTGGGCGTGAAAGACGTCGTTACGGGGGATACCCTGTGCTCACAGCGTCGGGAGATGATGTTAGAGCCGCCTTCCTTTCCGGAGCCGGTGATTTCCATGGCCATTGAGCCTCGCACGACGGCGGACAGCGAGAAGATGGCTATCGCCCTCCAGCGTTTGTCGGATGAAGATCCCACGTTTGTCGTGAAGACGGATGAGGACACGGGGCAAACGATCATTTCAGGGATGGGAGAGCTTCATTTGGAGATTCTGAAAGACCGCATGAAGCGGGAATTCAAAGTCGAAGCCAATGCGGGCAAGCCGCAGATTGCTTATCGCGAAACCATCACGGGCGAGGCTCGTGGGGAAGGGAAGTTGATCAAGCAAAGTGGAGGCAAAGGACAGTATGGCCATGTGGTCTTGCAAGTGCGTCCAAGTGAGCGAGGTAAGGGCCTCACGACCGAAGATAAAGTGGTAGGGGGCGCCATTCCTAAAGAGTTTATCAACCCATGCATGACTGGCATCCGTGAAGCCATGATGAACGGCATGGTCGCGGGGTATCCTGTGGTGGATCTCCATGTTGATCTGCTCGATGGATCCTCTCACGAGGTTGATTCTTCTGAGCAGGCGTTCAAGATGGCGGCCATCTTCGCCATGCGTGATGCGTTCAAGAATGCTGGCTGCATTCTGTTAGAGCCCGTCATGTCTGTCGAGGTGACCTGTCCTGACGAATTTCAAGGAGATATCATGGGTGATCTCAATCGTCGACGCGCCCGTATCTCCAGTATCGAGAACCGCAATAAGCTTAGTGTGGTAAAGGCTGAAGTTCCGCTGGCGGAAATGTTTGGCTATGCTACAGACATCCGCTCGCTGAGTCGCGGACGGGCAGATTATTCCATGCTGCCTTCTCGCTTCGAGCCCGTTCCCCAGACGGTTACCGATCAACTCACCGAGCAATATGGGAGCGCCTATTAATTAGGCAGAAACAATTCGACCTTTCGAACACATGCAAAACCAAACCATTCGCATCAGACTCCGGGCTTACGACCATCGCATTCTCGATAAGTCGACCCTGGACATTGTGGAGACGGCCAAACGGACCGGTGCCAAGGTGTCGGGTCCCATCCCGTTGCCGACGCGCATTGAGAAGTTCAGTGTGAACCGTTCACCGCATGTGAATAAGAAGTCGGCTGAGCAGTTTGAGATCCGCACGCACAAACGTTTGTTGGACATTGTGGACCCCACCGCACGGACTGTGGATGAGTTGAAGAAGCTCAACTTGCCAGCCGGTGTGGACATTTCGATCAAGATCTAACCTGACCGGAGAAAGCAGAGACCATGAGTTTAGGACTTTTAGGAAAGAAGCTAGGCATGACGCGTGTCTACAACGAGGATGGTGAGGCCATTCCGTGCACGGTCGTCGATGTTAGCGGGAACCAGATTCTCCAACGCAAGACCGCGGATAAGAACGGATACTCCGCCGTGCAGGTCGGATATGACGATCAGAAAGAAGCGCGTCTGACCAAGCCAGAGAAGGGGCACGTTGCCGCGCACAGTGGTTCGCCCAAGAAACACGTGGAGGAGTTTCGTTTTGAGAACGATGAATCCTTGCCTGCAGAGGACGTGAAGGACTTGGGTCCTGCCTTGTTTCAAGCCGGTCAGTGGGTCGACGTCATTGGTACGACTAAAGGCAAAGGCTTCCAGGGGGTCGTCAAGCGCTATGGCTTCGGTGGCTTGCCGCAGACGCACGGGTCGATGATGCATCGCCGCCCTGGTGCTGTCGGTTGCGGCACCTGGCCTGGACGGATTTGGAAGGGGCGGAAGATGCCCGGTCGTCACGGCAATTATCGTCGCACGGTCCAGAATTTGAAAGTGGTGCAGGTTCGCGAGGACGATGGCGTGATCCTGATCAGCGGGGCCCTTCCGGGTTCCAAAGGAAGCTACGTCACGGTACGTCCTTCCAAGAAGAAGCCCTTACCCGAGAACGCGAGCTAATCAGGCGCGCTAACCGATTCATCAATCATGGCAGGTTCAGTTTTAACCACAGATCAAGCAGCGGCTGCAGACATCTCTTTGGCATCGCCAGAGCAGGGCGGTCAGGCTGTCCATGACGTCGTCACCGCTTACCGCGCCAATCGGCGTTCCGGTACTGCCCACACCAAGACCCGTGGGGAAGTGGCAGGCACCAATAGCAAACCTTGGCGTCAGAAGGGGACAGGCCGCGCACGCGCTGGCCGCGTCACCTCGCCCATTTGGCGAGGTGGTGGCACCGTCTTTGGGCCACGCAACCGGAGCTACGCGAAACAGGTCAATAAGTCGACTCGCAAACTTGCCCTGCGCGCGGCACTGGGTGCCCGCATCGAAGCTGGCGATGTCATCAGTGTGGATGACTTTGCGATCAGCGATGGGAAGACAAAGAGCTTTGTGAGCGAACTGCGTAATCTCGCTGGAACACCCAAGGTGCTCGTGGTGAGTCAGGCATTCGATTCTTCAACCTACCTTGCAGGCCGCAACGTGGGCCCCGCTCTCCTCATGACCGCAGACGAGGTGAACGTGGAGCAGATCTTGCATTACGACAAGGTCGTCCTCACTCAGAGCAGCTTGCCGATCTTAGCCCGGAGGACGCAGAAATGAGGGACCTATACCAAGCCATCAAAACCATCCGTTTGACTGAGAAAGCCACGTATCTCCTCGAGGAGAACAACGAATACGTGTTTCAGGTCGATCGCTCAGCGAATAAGCTCGAAATCAAGCGCGCGGTGGAACGCCTCTTCAAGACTGAGGTCGAGTCCGTCCGCACCTGTAACTATAAAGGCAAGAAGAAGCGCGAGCGACGCGCGGACTTTGGCCGCACGGCGCATTGGAAGAAAGCCGTGGTGAAACTGAAAGAAGGCGAACAGATCGAACTCGTCTAACTAACCCCCTTTGTCACTCGAGGATAACTTCTAGAAAGAGGAAGCCATGCCTTTAAAGTCTTATAAGCCAGTCACACCGTCCAACCGCTACAAGATGTGGTCGGACTTCAGTGAGATCACCAAGAAGGAGCCTGAGAAGTCCCTGTTAGAGCCACTCAAGAAATCGGGTGGACGGAATAACCGTGGACGGATCACTTGTCGCCACATCGGTGGAGGCCACAAGCGCAAGTACCGGTTGATCGATTTCAAACGGAAGCGCCGTGGTGAAGCCGCTAAAGTGGTGGCGATCGAGTACGATCCCAATCGCTCCGCGCGGATTGCCTTGTTAGAATACAAGGACGGTCAGAAGAGCTACATCCTCGCGCCTTCCGGTTTGGAAGTGGGTTCCCAGGTGGACGCCGGCGAGCAGGCCGCTCCTGAAGTCGGCAATGCGTTACCTTTGAAGGCTATCCCGTTGGGGAGTTCGATCCATAACGTGGAATTGCAGCCCGGCCGCGGAGGCCAAGTCGCGCGCAGTGCGGGGCAATCCTGCACCTTGACGAACCGCGAAGCGGGGTATGCTCTCGTCCGCCTGCCATCTGGGGAAATTCGCAAGATTCACGAAGAGTGTTATGCCACCATGGGCGTGGTTGGGAATATCGAGCACATGAACGTTGTCAGTGGCAAAGCGGGCCGCTCGCGTTGGCTCGGTGTCCGTCCGACCGTCCGCGGAATGTGTATGAACCCTGTCGACCACCCGAACGGTGGTGGTGAGGGTAAGAGTAAGTCCGGTGGTGGTCGCCAGCACTTGAAGAGTCCTTGGGGACACACCAAGGGGCAACGCACTCGGCAGAAGAAGAAGGCGAGTGATGCCTTCATCGTCTCCAGCCGCCGCAAGAAACGCCGTTAATCCTCACGCTTATCCCATTCTAAATCATGGCTAGATCCCTTAAAAAAGGTCCATTCGTCAACTACAAGCTGTTGGCAAAGGTCGATAAGCAGACTGAGGAGAACAATAAGAAGCCGATCAAGACTTGGTCGCGCAACAGTCTCATCATCCCTGATTTCGTCGGACACACGTTCCTCGTCCACAACGGCAAGGCGTTCACGAGCGTCTACGTGACGGAGAACATGGTCGGCCACAAATTGGGCGAATTCTCTCCCACCCGTAAGTTCTTGGGCCACGGTGGCCAAGGCAAGAAGTAACCTTTCCTGAACCTCACATCCATCCCATGACGATCTCTCACACAGCATGCTGGCTAGCGGGCGCTTTTGCGGCGATCCCGATGGCAGGGCTGTGTCTCGCGCAGCAAGAGGTGGCCGAAGACAAGGTGCCTCACCTGCAGATGATCGAGGAGTTGGAGAAAGATTTGGATGCGGCCATGGTCGAGAACTTGGATTTGCAGTCCAAGGTCAAGAACCTCAGCAGCGCCAACGGCGTGCTTGCCGAGAGCCTATCCGAGTCCAAGCGGGAATTGGAAGCTTTACGGGAGAGTTACCAAGAGGCGCTCGTGCGCCTGGAGTTGCTCAGTGGTGTGTTAGAGCGCGAGGACGAATCGTTGGAGGATCGCCTTTTAAAGGCGGCCTCCGATCTGCGGCTCGCGGAGGAAGAGAAGGAGCAGACGACCCAAGCCTTGGTGGAGTTGATGCAAGCGTCCGAAGCCTTCGCGGCAGCTGTTCCTGAGACCGATGAACAATCGGAGATACGAGCGGCGCTGAAAGCAGCCCTGACCGCCTCCGAAGAGGCTCTCGGGTTATTCGCCGATGATTCCCAATTGGAAGAGCGGACTCTCGATAAAGCCCGCGTCATCACGGTGAACAAAGAATACAATTTGGTCTTGGTCGACGTTGGACGCGATCAAGGATTGCGAGTGGGCACGCCAGTAAGCTTCCATCGCAAGGATCGCATCATTGGTTCCGCGCTTGTCATCAGTGTTCGAGCTGATTTCTCCGGTGCCATCCTCCTCGAACTGACAGACCCCAACGATCAAATCATGGTGGACGATCGCATGCGTATCGCCCCCGAAGGTGTGTAGATAGCCATTTATTGAGAACGTCATGAAAGTTGTTTCGACTTACAAATCAGCACGGATTTCGCCTCTCAAGGCGCGAGACGTGGCGCGGGAAATCCAGGGACTGCCTGTTTCCGAAGCGATTAATATCTTGAACTTCACGCCTCGGAAGGCAGCGCATCTTGTGGGCAAGACCCTCAAGGCAGCAGCGGCCAACGCGGAGAACAATCACGATACCGATCCTGAAAGCATGATTGTGGAAGAGGCCACCGTCACTGATGGACCTTCCTATCGCCGTTTCAAACCTCGTGCTCGCGGTTCCGCAAGTGCCATCAAACGCCGGACAAGTCACATTCGTATTGTGCTGGCACCGAATGAAGACGAAGACGCCTAAAACAGAATTTCATTATGGGACAGAAAGTTAATCCAATCGGCTTCCGCCTCGCAGTCCAGAAAGACTGGTCTTCGAAGTGGTATGCGAGCGAAGCAGATTTCCCGGCTTACCTTCATGGAGACCTTGCTATTCGCGAGTATCTCAAGAAGCGCCTACAGTTTGCGGCACTCTCTCGGGTTGTCATTGAGCGCGCTTGGAACAGTGTTCGGGTGACTCTGCACACGGCACGTCCCGGTCTCGTCATCGGTCGTAAAGGCTCGGAGATTGAGCGTATGACCAATGACATTTCCAAGATGACGGGAGACCGTCAGGTGAAGATCGATATCTATGAGATCAAGCAACCCGAAACTGATGCCCAATTGGTCGCCGAGAATGTAGCGCTTCAACTAGAGCGCCGGATTTCGTTCCGTCGCGCCATGAAGCGTGCGGTCCAGACCTCGCTCGATTTCGGAGCCGACGGCATCAAGTTGCGCTGCGCCGGGCGACTTGGCGGAGCGGACATTGCTCGGGCAGAGTGGTACCGCAAAGGGAAAGTGCCTCTTCAAACTCTCCGCGTTCCCATCGATTATGGCTTCTGTGAGGCCAAGACCACATGGGGTATCATTGGGGTGAAGTGTTGGATCAATAAGAAACCTGAAGAGCCTCAAGCTGAGGGCGATAAGAAGTCGTCCAATTCCAAGTAAGCGATCAGCGATTCGAACCATTTATCATTTAAAGAAGGAGACTTGTTATGGCCTTGATGCCCAGAAAAGTGAAATACCGGAAATCTCAGCGCGGCAGCCGCGCCGGGACCGCTCAGCGTGGCAACGCCGTGAGCTTCGGTGAATTCGGCCTGCAAAGCCTCGGTCGGGGTTGGGTGACGAACAACCAGATCGAAGCCTGCCGTATTGCGATCAACCGCTATCTCAAGCGTCGTGGTAAGGTGTGGATCCGTATCTTTCCTCATAAGCCCGTGACTCGCCGTCCCCCTGAAACCCGGATGGGTAAAGGTAAGGGTGCTCCTGATAAGTGGGTCGCTATCGTGCGCCCCGGCACCATGATGTTCGAAGTGGCCGGTGTCCCCGAGTCCGCTGCGCGTGAGGCCATGCGTCTCGCCGCTAACAAATTAGGCATCCGCGTTCGTTTCGTGGTCCGCCACTAGTCCAATTCCTACGAACTGTTTGACGATGAAGATCACTGAACTAAGGGAACTCAGCAGCGATGAACTAGCGGCCAAACGTCGCGAGTTCAAAGAAGAAATGGTCACTCACCTGCGCGTTCAGCAACAGAGTGGCCAGCTAGAGAATTCTGCGCGGATCCGCTTCGTTCGGCGTTCCGTTGCTCGGATCGAAACCATTCTCTCAGAGCGTCGTCTCCAGGCGGAGACTGCTCAATCCTAACGCCTTCGTTAATCATTTCCCTTTTCAAAACACATCCATGAGCGAGAACACAGACACTCAAGACGAAAGCAAGCGTGGCCTCCGCAAGTCACGTGTGGGCGTGGTCGTATCCGACAAGATGGACAAGACCATTGTCGTCGCCGTCGTCCGTCGCGTGCCCCATCCTCGGTTTCGCAAGATCATCAAGGTGACATCGAAATTCTATGCGCATGATGAGAAGGGCGAAGCTGCCGTCGGTGATCGTGTTCGCATCACGGAAATGCGTCCTATCAGTAAGACCAAGTGCTGGCGCCTTGATGAGGTGCTTAGTCACTAACGCTCCAACAACAATCATTTAACTCTCACACAGGAAGGTTCCTCACCATGCTACAGATGGAGTCCAAAGTACATGTGGCCGATAACACCGGTGCACGTGTCGCGAAGATGATCAGCGTTCTGGGTACCCGCTCGCGTTCTGCAGGCGTGGGTGATGTCATCACAGCTCACGTGCGTGAGTCCACCCCAACGGCCAACGTGAAGAAGGGCGAAGTGGTTCGCGCCGTTGTGGTCCGCACCGCAGCACCCATCAAGCGCCCGGACGGTTCCGTCCTCCGCTTTGATCGCAACGCGATCGTCATCATCGATAAAGATAAGAATCCACGCGGCACGCGTATCTTCGGCCCCGTGGCTCGCGAACTGCGCGAGAAGAACTTTATGAAGATTGTGTCCCTCGCTCCCGAAGTGTTATGAAGAAGACTCACGTCAACCGCGACGACATCGTCGAAGTCATTTCCGGTGCCCATAAAGGCCGCACCGGGCGCGTTCTCCAAGTCCTCCGCGCCAAGGATCAAGTCTTGGTGGAGGGCGTGCGCATGATCAAGAAACACGAGCGCAAATCTCAGGATCGTCCTGAAGGGGGGATCGTCGAGAAAGAGGGCCCCATCCACATTTCCAACGTCAAATTGGCGACCGCCAAGAGCGATTCCTAACGCATTGTCATGAAGCCTGAGCTCCAAACCTTTTACGAGAACACCGTCAAACCAGCCCTCCGCGAAGAGTTGGGTCTGAAGAACGTGCACCAGGTGCCGCGGATTGAGAAGGTGGTATTGAACTGCTGCGTGGGCTCCGCTCCCGACCGCAGTCAGGCCGTGGAAGACGCGGTCAATGAGCTGTCCACTATCACGGGGCAAAAGCCCATCGTGACCGTGGCCAAGCAAAGTGTGTCGAACTTTAAACTCCGTGAGGGGCAAGAGATCGGTGCCAAAGTCACCCTCCGCCGTCTCTACATGTGGGAATTCCTCTCACGTCTCATCAACACGGCCATTCCAAGCATCCGTGACTTTCGCGGGATTTCTCCCAAGGCTTTTGATGGACGGGGCAACTACACGCTCGGTATCACGGACCAGAGCATCTTTCCCGAGATTGAGTTGGATAAGATCAAGCGGAATCTTGGGTTTGATATCACCATTGTCACCAGCGCCAACACGAACGAGGAAGCCCTCGCATTGCTCGATAAGCTCGGCATGCCTTTCCGCAAACAGACCAAAGCCGCTGCTGCTTAATCGAACCGTTACTCTGACACCATGGCTGTTTTAACTGATCCCATTTCTGACTTTCTCACGCGCTTCAAGAACGCAAGCCGCGCGCGGAAAGACGGCTTCACGGCTCCTTATTCCAAGATCAAGGCAGAGATTGCCCGCATTCTTCAGGAAGAAGGTTATGTGTGGTCGTATGAAGTCGATACCTCGGGAAAGTTTCCCGAGATCAAGGTCAAGACCAAGTTTGTTGATCGCAAGCCCGCGCTCACCGATGTGAAGCGCATGAGCCGTCCAGGGCTTCGTCACTACGTCAACTCTGAAGAGATCCCTCGAGTCCTGAATGGTCTCGGGATTGCGATTCTCTCGACATCCCGTGGGATCATGACTGGTCATGCCGCCCGCAAAGCCAAGGTGGGAGGCGAATTGCTCGCCCTCGTTTGGTAGAAACTTTCATTCAGCTAGAAACGCACTAACCAAGGTCCACGATCATGTCTCGTATCGGAAACAAATCCATCGAACTCCCCGAAAAGGTGAAGGTCTCGGAAGACGGAGGCCACGTCACTGTGGAGGGACCCAAAGGGAAATTGGAATGGGAACTTCCTGCAAACATTGAGATCAAAGAAGACGATGGCACCCTCACGGTGACCCGTCCCAATGACTCCCGTTTGTCGAAGTCCATGCACGGCACGGCTCGCGCCATGGTTAATAATATGGTCGTGGGTGTCTCTTCAGGCTTTGCGAAAGATCTGGAGATTCAGGGCGTTGGTTTCCGTGCCGCTGTGAAAGGGTCCGCTCTGGATCTGAATCTGGGTTTCTCCCATCCCGTGCTTCACCCCATTCCTGAAGATTTAACCGTTACGGTTACCGATAACACCAAGATCAAAGTCGAGGGCATCGATAAGCAGCGTGTGGGTCAGTTTGCTGCCGAAGTCCGCGCCTACTATCCGCCCGAGCCCTACAAAGGCAAAGGCATCCGTTTGGCTGGTGAATACGTCCGTCGTAAAGCCGGTAAGAGCGTCCAAAAGTAATCTCGTTAGTTTGTTTGTTAGAAAGGTATTATCATGAGTCATTTAGATCGTCGAATTGTTCGCAAGAGAGTGCATCGCCGTATCCGCAAGAAGATTGTGGGAACCGCCGAGCGCCCACGTCTCAGCGTCTACTTCTCTAACAAGAATGTCTACGCCCAGCTGATTGATGATGACGCGGGGAAGACCCTCGCAGCCGCGTCGACGGTTGATAAAGAAGTGGGTCAGCGGGGCAAGGCGAATAAAGAGTCAGCCTCCAAGGTCGGTGAAATCATCGCCAAGCGTGCGACGGCCATGAACGTCAGCACGGTGCTCTTCGATCGCGGTGGGCATTACTATCATCAGGGAGGCAAGGTCGCGGCGCTCGCCGATGCGGCGCGCGAAGGTGGCCTCCAGTTCTAACTTATTTCTCAACAACACATCATGTCTCAGCATTCTGCAAAACCTGACGCCGCCTCTTCGGAGGAAGGTCCCGAGTTGGCCGAGAAGGTCGTCTACATCAACCGTTGTGCCAAGGTCGTGAAAGGTGGCCGTCGTTTCAGCTTCAGTGCCCTGGTGGTGACTGGCGATCGTGAAGGCAAGGTCGGTTATGGCTTTGGCAAGGCGAACGAGGTGGCGGAATGCATTCGCAAGGCGAGTGATATTGCCAAGAAATCGATGAAATCGGTTTCCCTGGCCGAGCACACGATTCCCCATGAGATCACGGCGGAATTCGGCGGTGGTCGTGTCATGCTCCGGCCAGCTTCTCCCGGGACGGGTATCATCGCTGGGGGCGCGATGCGTGCCGTGCTGGAAGCCGCTGGCATCAAGGACATTCTCGCGAAGTCATTGGGTTCGAACAACCACGCCAACGTGGTCAAAGCCACCCTGACGGCATTGCGTTCTCTGCGGACGCGAGACGAAGTTTATCAACTGCGCGGCAAGAAGACAGCCGCTCAACAATCTATCTAAGCATCATGAGACTCAACAATCTCAAACCCAATCCCGGCGCCAAGCATCGTCGGAAGCGGCTCGGCTCTGGGGAGAGTTCTGGCCTTGGCAAGACCTGTGGACGCGGGCATAAAGGTCAGCGTTCGCGTTCAGGTGGGAGCATTCGCCCAGGTTTCGAAGGTGGGCAGATGCCCCTCGCACGGCGCTTGCCTAAGAAGGGCTTCAGCAATGTCGCTTTCGCGAAGAAAGGTGCGGTCGTCAATGTCGCTGATTTGGAAGCGCGCTTTGAAGCCGGACAGGTGGTCAACGAGGCCGCCTTGCGCGAATCGGGCTTGCTCAAAGGATCATGTGATTATGTGAAGCTGTTAGGTAATGGTGACGTGACTAAGGCGTTTACCATTGAGGGCTTGCGCGTGAGCGGATCTGCCCGGGAAAAGATCGAAAAGGCTGGAGGAAGCGTTGCAGAATCCGAGCCCGACTCTTAATAGATAGGATTCCTTAAATAAAGGCACCAAGCGGTTAGAACCTCGGGCAATTCATCATGATTTCTGCATTCACCAACACCCTGAAGATTCCGGAACTCCGGGATCGTATTCTTTTCACAATCGCGATGATTGCGATTGTCCGGATTGGCGCGGCGATCACATTGCCAGGGGTGGATGCGACCGTCCTCCAGATCTGGGTGGACGAAATGATGGAAAGTTCTGATCGCGGAGCGGCCGCGGTGACGGCACTCCTCAATGTGTTTAGTGGTGGCGCGCTCCAGAATGCGGCCATCTTCGCGTTGGGGATCATGCCCTACATCAGTGCATCGATCATGATGCAGCTTTTGTCTGCGGTGGTTCCCCGCCTTAATAAGCTGCGGCGCGAGGACGGTGGTCAGCAGAAGATCAACCAGTACACCCGCTACATCACGATTGCCTTATGTGTCTTTCAGAGTTTCATGCTCGCCAAGACACTCCAGAATCCTGGCAGCAATCCCTTGATGCCCGGATTGGGCAATGTGATCGACCGTATTGGATTGGAGCTGGTTCCCAATCAGGGAATGAGTTTCATTCTCACCACGGTGCTCGTGATCACCGCCGGAACCTTGCTACTGATGTGGATCGGTGAGCAGGTGACTGAGCGGGGTATCGGCAACGGGATCTCTCTTATCATCACGGTGAATATCATCGCGGCCCTGCCGGGTAGTCTGGTGCAAGTATGGCGGACCTACATCGGTGGCGGTGGCAGTGATACTGCCCATAGTCCCATGGTGTTGGTGATCATGGTAGGCTTTCTGCTCTTGGTGATTGCTGGAGTGATTTGTGTCACGCAGGCACAGCGGCGCATAGCGATTCAGTATGCCAAGCGTGTGGTGGGACGGAAAGTTTATGGCGGACAGTCGACCTTCCTTCCATTGAAGGTGAACTACTCAGGGGTGATGCCCATCATCTTCGCAGGCGCCATCCTGATGTTTCCAACACAGATCGTTGGGTGGGCCTTCAAGGACCAGGATTGGGCGAATAAGTTTGTGAACATGCTTTCCGGTGATCACTGGCTTTATTATGCCCTGTCCGCGCTGATGATCTTCTTCTTCAGTTACTTCTGGGTGGCGACCATGTTCCAGCCTAATCAGATTGCGGACGACTTGAAGCGCAATGGTGGTTACATCCCAGGGATCCGTCCGGGCAAGCCCACCGCGGATTTCCTAGACTTCACCATGAGTCGCTTGACCTTTGCCGGCGCGGTCTTCCTCACGGTGCTGTTCCTCATCCCAGCAGTGGTATCGGCTATCCTTAAAGTTCCTCCGCAAGCGGCCCAGTTCTTTGGAGGCACCAGCCTGCTCATCTTGGTGGGTGTGTTGTTAGACATCATGCGCCAAGTCGAGACTCACTTGTTGCAGCGGCATTACGACGGCTTCCTTCGTAAAGGAAAGATTCGTGGACGCTCCGACCGGAAAGTGGCCACGGGGGGCGGGGCTACCGCCGCGCAGCGTTCCTCCGGCCTGCTTTGGCTCTATGTGGTCCTTGCGATCATCATCGTTCTCGGCATGTGCTACCTGATCTACCAGAACATCGGGTAGCCGCACAGTTGATGGGTTTCCCGCGCCAAATCCTTCTGTTAGGGCCTCCGGGGGCGGGGAAGGGGACCCAGGCGAAACGTCTCAGCCGTGAGCTTGGCCTTGCGTATTGTTCCACTGGAAGCGTGCTTCGCCGCGAGGAAACACGCCCGACGGAACTTGGGGCTGAGATCCATGGCTTTCTCAAAGAAGGTCATTTCGTGCCCGATGAATTGGTCCTCAAGATCGTCTATCATTGGCTTCAAGCGGTGCGTGCTGAGTTTGTGCTCGATGGATTCCCGCGAACGCTTGCTCAGGGCAGTGCTCTCGATGCTTTTCTCGCGGAGAGTGAGCGCCCAGCTGCGACCGCCATCTATCTTGATGTCCCCGATGAGGTCCTTGAATCCCGCGTCTCCCGCCGAGTGTGCTGCGATCCTTGTGGAAATGTCTGGGTGAGAGGTGAGGCTCCACCGAAGTGCCCTGACTGCGATGGCCTCGTTGGACCGCGAGGGGATGATTCTCTTGATCTCTATCGATCGAGACTAGCAGAGTATCAGAATAAGACGCTGCCGTTGCTGCCCTATTACGAGGGGCATGCGCGGCTTCGTCGGATCTCGGGAGAGGGGTCGCCAACGGAAGTATTCACACGTATGATGACGGCATTGCAGCCATGACGAAGGAGAAGATCAATATCCGCACCGGCCATCAGGTGGACATGATGCGTAAAGCAGGTGAGACGGCGAGCGAGATCCTTCAGAAGGTTGCCGCTTCCATTCAGCCAGGCGTTACCACGAAAGAAGTGGATCTCTATGCCGCGCAATTGATTGCTGAGCGTGGCTGTAAGAGCGCCTTTCTCGGTTACCGCAATTTCCCTGGCAATATCTGCATTTCCGTGAACGAGGAAGTGGTCCATGGCATCGGCGGACCTCGCAAGGTCAAGTATGGTGATATTGTGAAGATCGATGTCGGAATCGTGCGCGAGGGCTGGGTAGGGGATAACGCCTTGACCGTGCCCGTAGGCACGGTGACTCCCGAAGTGCAGCGTCTGCTTCTCGCCACCGAGGAATCATTGCACGTGGCCATTGATCATGCGCGGCATGGGGAAATGTTAGGAACTCTCTGTCATTCGGTAGAGGACTATGTGGTGAATTGCGGCTACACCGTGGTTCGAGAGTTTGTGGGACATGGGGTCGGTCGCAATTTGCATGAAGCGCCTCAGATTCCCAATTATGGCAAGCCTGGAGGCAAACCCCGCTTGCGAGAAGGCATGATCCTTGCCATCGAACCCATGGTTAATGAAGGGACCGCCCGTGTGAAGGTACTTTCGGACAAGTGGACGGTGGTAACAATGGATCGCAAGCCCTCTGCACACTTCGAGCACACGGTCTTGGTTCGAAAGGGAGAACCAGAGATCCTCACGCCCAGACCGCGTCTTACCTTTTAAACGGATCGATTCAACGAGCATGGCGTGTGGGATCCAGAGAAGTAAGAAGCTCTGGGAGTATCGTCTTCTCGCCTTGGGGATCGCACCATTAATTGCTGTGTTAGTATTGGGGGGATTTGAGGGATCTGATAGGAGAAGCCGAGGCGCAAGGGGCTTGAGTCTCAGCGATGGGAAGAGCGCCAATGTTAGAATCGATGGGGCCTTTGGAGGAAAGTGCCGTTGAGTGGGAGGCCGTGGTGAAGGCGATTCCGCGCGACCCTCATTCCTGGTATCAGTTAGGCGCCGCCAGGAATCGGCTCAGCGATTGGGAAGCGGCAGAGAACGCCATGCGACGAGCATTGGCGCTTCGTGAGCAACACCCCAAGGCGTGGAATAGTCTGGGTATCACCCTCTCACGGCAGAAGCGGTTTGCCGAATCTTACGAAGCGTTTCGCCGAGCCACGGAGCAATCTCCCAAGATGGCGGAAGCCTGGAGAAACTGGGGGCTCGTGCTTCAGAGTGAAGGAAAGACGGAAGTGCCTCAGTCGCGCTTTGAGCAAGCGGTGAACGTGGACCCCGCGCATGTCCCATCTTGGGTGGATCTGGGAAGGATTCTCACGAAAGCAAAGGCCTTTGCTGCCGCTGCCGAAGTCTATGAGAACGGGGTGGCGCTCGTGCCGGAAGATCCCGGAGCCCATCTCAATCTGGCCTTAGTGCTGGCCAAACTGGAAAAGCGTGCCGAGGCTGTGCGATCCGTTCAGAAATGCCTTCAGCTCGATCCTGCCAATACCATTGCGAGGCTATTGCTAGAGCAACTCCAGTAATGGTTGCCCCGAGACGGTTCCAACGCCTCGAGGCAACGGGACTTTGTTAATGAGTTAGGCTTGGTGCTGGGGAAGCACCGTGAAACGCAGGCGCGCAACCCGTTTGCGATGCGTCGCTGCCGCCACGGCGGCACGCAGGATACCCTCGATCGCCGCAAGGCGATCATGGCAAGCTTGGAGCGCGCGGACGTCCGATTCACTTGAGGTTAGGATCACCTCCAGGAGGGAACATCCCTGCACGGGCCGCACTTCTAGAAGCACGAGATCTCGCAAGCTGGGATCACCGACATCGCAGGAAAGCGAAGCGTCGATGGCGTGTTGTGCTTGCTTTGCATACTGAAGCGATCGGTGCCGTGCACCATCGCGTCTACGACGCTCACGAACCCGCCGATCCTGCTGGCAGACCTCGTTGGGTGAAATCCCATCTTCCGGATCGGAATCCTCACAAAGATCCCAGGGATCATTGTTGGCAAATGGCATGATTGACATGATATCATGATCGGTATTCGTTAGGCACACTGTGAAATTGGTTCACGAGTGCGCGTTTCTCCACCAAGGACAGGTGGCTGATCAATGAGATGGCGAAGCCCTGCGTGTTGACGCATAGAGGCTTCGCTTCATGCCATGACGGCGATAAGCGAGGCGGCTGAGAATGCTGTCAGGAAATGATGCATGTCGACCTCCGTTTGGACCCGCTTAAGGTCGCTGCGAAGAGCGGCTTGTCAAGCCTTCGTCCAAATGGAGATATCGACGGCATTCGTTGTTCAGAGGGCCAGCGCCTTCACGCGCGGAAGAACTTGGCGAGGGTTGCCTCTGAAGGAGGTTTCGTCATCAGAGAGATGACGATCAGGGCCACCGTGCTTGCCAGCACACAGAAGGTCACGGGCATAATGCCAGGTCCAACGGTGTACTCGCTTCCACCAGCGATGATGAAGAAGACGAGCCAGGTGGCCGTGCCTGCGAGAATCGAGGCGACCGCACCTGCTGTGGTGGTGCGTTTCCAATAGAGTGCTCCGAAGACGAGAGGTGTTAGCATCGCAAAGCCGCTGAAGCACCATACCGCTAGGTCGAACACGTTCTTGTTCGCAGCCCAGAGAGAGAGGAAGTAGGTGATCGCCACGATGCCGATAATGAAAGCGCGTGCGATGAGAATAATCTGTTTGTCAGTGAATCGGTCTGGGCCGGTCTTGTGAAGGACGATGTCATTGGTGAACATGGTTCCCAGACAGAGAAACTGTGAGTCTAGTGAAGACATGATGGCGGCCAGAACACCCGCGGTGAGGAGCCCCGTGAGAATCGGGCTATGCACCAGATCACTCATCATCTTGGACAGGACAGCGGCGGGGGGCACGCCTGGAGGGATCAGCCCAGTAGCCCAGGCACCGATGAGGACACAGGGAACCCAGACGATCATGATGCATAAGGGATGCGCCACGAGTGTGAGCTTAAAGGTGTTTGCACTCTTGGCCGTGAGCCAGTGCTGAAAGAGGTGTGGAAACATGCCCACGCTAAGTGGGATGAAGAGATACGTGAGGAACATCCACGGAGGAATGCCTAGTTCCCGATGGGCATCGATCAATTCACCGTTGGGGCCGGGACGTTTGTAGTCCATCTCCAACGTTTTCCGTCCAAGGTGAGGTTGATAACCCGCGAGGCTTGGATCCGCCTCGCCTCGCACTTTCCCTCGAACGAGGGGTTCCGTTAGCTCTTCTACTTGCCCATCGACGATCCCGTAGTTCTGCACTAACAAACCCTTATCATTCACCGTCAAGGGGACTTTGCTGGCTTGCTCCAAACCGCCAAGGCTTTTGACAATGACAGTGAAGGCGACGATCCCCATCGCCATGAAGACAAGAGTTTGGAAGGTGTTCGCCCACGCCGCACCTCGAGAGCCTCCCGCGAAGATGTAGGCCAGGACGATGAGGCAAATGCCCAAACCCGAGAGCCAGGGAGGCACGCCTCCATTCCACAACGGATTGGCGTGTGGAAAGAGGTTGGGAAACGCCCCAGCGGTCACGGGGAGAATGGTTTTCCCGGCGCCGATGACTCCAATCAAGAGGTAGGGAATGACGAGCCCAACCAAGATAGGGAAGAGAAGGTAGCCGATGCGATTGGACTCGAAACGCGCGCGAAAGAACTGAATCTGAGTCACAAAGCCGTGCTTCACACCCAGACTCCAAAGCTTGATGCCGATGGCAAAGAAACAGATCACATGGACCAGGCCGGAAATGGAAGCCATGAGTCCATAGACGCCGATACCGCGCTCGAAGGACTTCCCGGTAGAACCAACCAGGGCAAAAGCCGTCATCGTGGTGCCGAAGACGGACATCAGGAGAAGGAATGGGCCGATCGAGTGGCTGGCGACAAAGTAGTCCTTGCTTGTGCCGCGAGATTTGCTCCCACTGAGCATGCCCAGCCCTAGCAGAAGACTGAGATAGATGAGGATGACGACGAGAACGGTCATGGGGCTTGATTAATGAATGTCGTATTTCTTGTCTTTCAGATTGGCTTTCACATCCTGGCCGGTGGCCCAACGGATGAGATCATGCGGCCAAGCAAATTTGATCGCTAAGGTGGCGAGGATGGCCACAGCGATGGAGAAACAGGCGTGGTAAGCGAGTCCAACGGGGATGAAGCCTAAGACAAGATTGGTGTTATCCCAGAGCCAGAAATCCTGGTGGAGCACAAGCATCGCGATGGCGATGAAGATGAGGAGAGCCTTCATGATGAAATGACAGAGGCAGGTGCAAGAGCACCTGCCTCCGTGAAATGGAGTTTGTTAGGGTGATCAAGCGTTACTTGCTCTCGCCCTTCACCGGCGTGCCTTCCGCGCTGAACGCATAGAGGTGCGATTGTGTCGTGATGTAGAGAGTACCGTTGGCAACGACTGGGCTCGAGTAGATGGGGCCGTTGAACTCCACTGCGGGCGCAGCCCCGTCTTCTCCCCGGATCACATTGAGCTCTTTGCCAGTGCCAAGGACGATGAGTTCGCCTTCTTCCGTGCCTAGATACATCTTGCCATCTGCCACTAGGGGGCTGCCCCAGATGTGGCCAAAGGTGTCGTACTCCCAATACTTCTCGCCCGTATTCGCATCGAAGCAGTAAGCGAAACCGCGGTAATCAGCGGTGTAGAGAAGGTCATCGACGATCGCAGGGGTGGTCATGGAGCGCTCAATGCCTTTGAAAGTCCATTCGGCCTTGCCCGAGATATCGCCCTCCTTGGAGGGATCGATGCAGCTCAGCATGCCAAGGCCTTCGCCGTGCTCGGGGTCCTGGCCAGTGAGCACGTAGACCTTGTCTTTGTAGAAGACTGGAGTAGCCACCACTTCGTTAGGGCCCTTTGGCTTGGGATACTTCACTTTGCGGTACTCCGGTGGATTGGCGTCATAGCGGAAGAACTCTTGCAGAACACCAAAGGTTTCACCGTCTTCTTCCTCTTCCACCGGCTTGGGATCAAAGCCGTAGAGCCAGCCATCACCAGCGCCAAAGATGATCATATCTTGACCGTTCAAATTGCCCATGGCGGGTGAGGCCCAGGAACAATGAAGGACGCGCGAACTGATGTCAGACATCTCCTCCGCCACGAGTTCGCCCGTCTTGGCATCGAGCATGATGAGGCTCGGTGCAGAAGGCGCGGGCAGGTTGAGGTGGGACCAATCCACACCGTTCGACGTGGTTGCGATCACGTTGCCATCGTGGACGATGACAGAGCTACTGGCGACATTGTGAGGGAACACGCCAAGCTCGCCACGCATGTCGTAGACCCAAATAATGTCGGCGTCTTTCGGGCCGACCTCGACGGGCTCATTCCCAGGGCCAGCCATGTATTTGCCCTCGTCTTGCATGCCTTGGTTGCCGTTCTTCTGACCCTCGACATCGAAGCAGAGGATCTCGCATCGGTTGGTCACGACATACCCGCGGTCTTCCACGATCGTCGCGCTAGAACAGATTCCGAGGAATTCCCAATCGGATACTTTCCCTGCGCCTAACTTGGGCACCACCAGTTGCCAAAGATACTCACCGGTCTGCTCGTCGAAGCACATGACGTTGCCACGATCGCCAATGTGCTTGGGATCCCGCGGCGACTCATTGTTCGTACCGACAAACACTTTCCCATTGGCGATGGTCGGTGTGCCATACGTTTGCGAACCGACCTTGGCGACCCACTTGACTTGGCTGGTGGTCGACAGATCAACCTCTTCCGTACCTTTCTTGAAATCACCTGGCTCCATCTTGGCACCGGGGATGTTCTTCTCATCAGAGATCATGTTGCGATCGTCGCTGCCACCCCATTGGGTCCAATCAGCAGCCAACGCGCCGGACAGCCCAAGGCCGCTGACGAGTGAGAGTAGTGTGAGTCTTGATTTCATAAATGATTGCTGTAGGAGGTTTGTTAGTTTGGGCGTGGGTTATGAATTGGGTGTGATGGAAATATTATCCACGAAAACAGGTTTCTGACTTTGAGGTGAGAAACCGAAGATGCCAGGGGCACCGTGCGTGTTCGCGTGTTGATGC
This sequence comes from Verrucomicrobiia bacterium, assembly GCA_030425385.1. Taxonomy (GTDB): domain Bacteria; phylum Verrucomicrobiota; class Verrucomicrobiia; order Verrucomicrobiales; family DEV007; genus JAACDM01. The sequence goes on from JAUIAH010000013.1 coordinate 92,297, forward strand.
TCGAACTCAATGGTCCATTCTTCGGGCTCGGGCTGGCCTTTCTCCCACGCCTTGGCGCGAACGACTCCAGAACCGTCTTCATTCACATCCACCCGAGACTTGATGGTATACCAAGCTTTTGCCTTAATGGCAAAGGGAACGCTATGCTTGATCCGTTCGTGGTTGCTGCTGATTTCGATCTGCTTAGGATTCCCGCGCAGGGAAATGAGATAGCGCTGATTGATCACCCCGATATCACCCTTGATGCGTCGATTGCCATCGGTCATCACATCAGCCTGTAAGGTGTAGTTCTTCATATCTTCCGTTCCGATGAACGAGGTGGCGCGTTGGAAGAGAACACGGTCTAACGTCTTTCTTAGAACCTTGCCGCCTTCATGGTCGCGGATCTCCCATTTCAATCGGGCACCGATCCAAGGGAGGGGAGGGAAGGCGTAATTCACGCCGTCCATCTCATGAGGCACACTGAGCTCGAACGATTCGAAATCTTGAGTGTATGGCAGATTGCCTAACAAACGGCCGCGAACGAACCCGCTCTTGCCATCGGCCGTGCCTTTGAACATGCCAGCGGACTCTTTCGAACTCTTGGCGGTCACCAGTTTGGCACCATCGACGGTGGCGTCGAGGCGCGCTTTCACTTTGGCGGTGGGAGGGATGAAGGCTTCGAACGAGGGCGTCACCTCTTTGCCACGCACGCCAACGGCATCGATCTCGTAGGCTTTGAGACTCACGGACTCACCAGCGGTGAGTCGGAGTTCGTTTGGCACGACAGCAAGAGCCGTCGGGGTGCCCATTTCCAAGGGCTTATCCTCAGGGATGTCGAGGTAGTTGATCTTGGAATAGCCCATCTTGAAGCAATAGAGCTTCGAAGTGGTATGCACATAAACGTGACCATCCCAAATGGCTGGGGCACCCAGACAGGCACCTTCCATTTCCATTTCCACCAAGCGCTCGGCTTTCTCGTCACTGGGCTTGATCACGAAGAATTTCCCATTGTGTGTCGGCACATAAAGGATGCCGTCTGCATAAGTGGGAGAGGCGTGAATGTTATCAGAATCAAGTTTCTCGCGCCAGAGCACATTCCCATTGGTCACATCGACGTTGCAGAGGTGGCCTGTCTTATCGACAACATAAGCGCGATCTCCCACGAGGCAGGGTGAACTCGTGAAGGCGATCAGGTCATTTCGCCAGAGTTCGCAAGATTGATCGAGCACTGCTTGCTCTTCGCCGGGACCAATCAGCTTCTCGGGAAGCTTGAGCCCGATCATCCGACCTTCATTGGTGGTGTCGTGGTTCTCTTTGCCATGAATGCAAATAAGGGTTCCGCTAGGCTCGTGGATGGAGAGCGTGCTGTTGACGCCGCCTTTGGAGAAATGATAGCGCCAGAGAGGTTGACCCGTATTCGCGTTGATGCAAACGACGTTGCCACAGCCTGTGCCGGCATAGAAGACGCGTTTGCCGTCTCGTGTTTCAAAGACCGGAGTGGAGTTGGAGCTATCCTTCGGTGGGGTGCCGGGCTCGGAAGACCAGAGCGGTTCGCCCGTGTGTTTGTCGAAGGCGTAGAAGCGGTCGCGGGCCGGCCCTTGATTGCCCCAGAAGCTGGTGATTCCGCGAGTGATCACCATGTCACCATCGATGACGGGGGCACCAGTGCGGCCATTTGGAAAGGTCAGGCGACCGAAAGACTCCATCAGGCTGTGTTGCCAGAGCAGTTTGCCCGCGTTGTCGAAGCAACTAAAGAGCCCGGTTGAGGTGAGCAGGTAGACGTTGCGTGTTTCCTGATCAACCTTCGGGCTGCCGGTGCCATAGCGGCTATAGACGGTGTCACTGATGAAATCATTGAAGCGCTGTTCCCAGATCTTGGTGCCCTTCTCCGCGTCGAGGCAGGAAAGGATGATACGCTGCTCGGGTCCGTCCGCATCCCCGTTGTAGGCGAAGGAGTAGAGCTTGCCATCGACGATCACGGGACATCCGCGACCGGAGAGCGGATACGTCCATTTCAAATTCTTCTCTCCCTCGAAGGACCACCCTTCGTAGGTCTCCGGGCTCACACCGGTTTGAAACGGGCCGCGCCAATCAAAGAGGTTGGCTTGTTCCTCACTTTGGGCGAGGAGGGTAGACGTCCCCGCCGCCAGAGCGAGAAGGAACGATGAGGTCTTGGCAGGGAGCAGCTTGTGCATAGTGGCTTGAATCATCCTGGGGTTCAACGGTTGCGGTGAATCACCGGGTCCCATACGGGGCGGAGGTCACCACGGGACTGTGAACTGCCCCCTACACGTGTCAATGATTCCTCTCCTCAAAGGCGAGGGGTTCTGCTACCTCATCGTCATGCGTCGCCTCCTCGGTTTCTATCTCCTCATCGTGCCCATTGCTCTCGCGGAACCACGATTGGCGGGGCTGTCTCGGCTCCATGGCGATCTCCCTCAAGCCTTGGTGGGACAGGCGCTCTTGAATGAGCTCCATTGCCATCGCTGCCACGATCCCGAGGAGGCCTCTGTGCCGACTCCAGATCTCTCCGAAGTGGGATCGCGCCTGCATGCAGAGGGCATTCGCGCCCGACTAGAGCACCCCGCCATCACGATGCCCGATCCGCTCCATGCCCTCTCGGAGGAGGAACGGGCCGCCACCATCACCTCGCTGGTGCATTATCTTAGCTCGTTGCGAGCCTCGGAGGAGGCAACTCCTCTCGAGGGAGACCCAGCGCGAGGGGCGCTTCTGCGCCAGCAGGTGGGCTGCACGGCCTGTCACGGGCCGACCAACGAATCGTTTCGGGCTGCGCACTACCAACCGGAAGGCTTGACGACCTTTCTCCTCGATCCGCACCAGGCACGCCCTGCTGGACGCATGCCCTCTCTCCAACTCACGCTGCGCGAGGCAGCTGACCTCACGGCCCATTTGCAGGAACTCAGGCCGCCTGCCGCTTCCGCTCCCCCTCGCGGTGGAAAGGGCATCGAGGCGGGTCGTCTGGCCTTTGAGCGGCACCGCTGCGCTCAGTGTCATTCGCAGGAGCCAATCTGGGAAGCCACCGCACCGTCATGGCGTTCTGCCGATCTTGAGAGTGGATGCCTTTCCGTGACCCCTCCGGCAGCGAGTCCGCGATACACCCTTGCGCCATGGCAACGCGAGGCCCTCGTGGCGGCGTTGAAGGAATCAGCTTCAACCCCAGCACGAAAAGATGACGCTCCCGAACGCCTGCACACGCACCTGGCGCAGTGGAACTGCGTTGCTTGCCACGAGCGCGACGGGCTTGGAGGCGTCATGCCCGATCACGATCCACAGTTCACGTCTACCAATCTGAACCTCGGTGATCAGGCACGCTTGCCGCCCACACTTACTGGCGTCGGCGCCAAACTGCATCCCTCGTGGTTGCGCAAAGTGCTCGTGGAAGGGGCGTCCGTGCGCCCTTACATGCACACAAGAATGCCCGTCTTCGCGCGAGGCCCCATGGAGACCCTGTCAGAATCCTTGAGTCAACAAGACGCCGTGCTGGAGCCATTTCCACAGCCACAGATTGAGGAACGCGAGGCTCGCGAAGCGGGCCATGCCCTCGTAGGAGAGAAAGGCTTCGGTTGCATCGCCTGCCATCCTTACAAAGGTCGCAGTGCCACCACTCTAGCAGCAGTAGAACTCACTTCCATGACGGCGCGCCTGCAGAAGGGCTGGTTTCAGCAATACGTTCGAGAGCCTAGCCGATTCCAGCCCCTCACCATCATGCCAAGCTACTGGCCCAATGGGCAGTCCACCCGACCTGAGATCCTTGGAGGAGATCCTGACAAACAGATCGAGGCTCTTTGGAACTACCTCTCCAGGGGACGGGAGGCGCGTCCACCCCAAGGCGTGCGCCGCGACCCGATTCTCCTTCACGTCGCGGAAGAGGCGGTGATGCTTCGACGTCAATATCCCGGCGTGGGCAAGCGCGGCATTGGAGTCGGTTACCCTGCTGGCATCCATCTCGTCTTCGATGCTGGGCAACTGCGCCTCGCGGCGCTGTGGACAGGAGAATTTGTCGATGCCTCGGGCGCCTTCCGCGGGCAAGGCTCTGGCAATGTCCAACCGCGTAGCCGTCAGGTAGTCTCCTTTCCCACTGGACCAGCCATCGCTCGCCTGACTTCTCCAGAAGAGGCCTGGCCTGACAATGAGGCCAAGAAAGCGCCGGGCTTCCAATTTCAAGGCTACGACCTCGATGCGAAACGGCGCCCCACCTTCCGCTATCAGTTTGGCGATAGTGCGTTCACGGATGGATTCGTCGATCAGCTCAGCGATGCGGGAGAACCCACCTTGGTCCGAACGCTTACGGTGTCGCAACCTTCAGCGGCCCTCTATCTTCGCGTCGCCGCGCACGCCTCGATCACCTTTACAGACGGGCAGTATCGCATCGGTGATCAACTTACCCTCACACCCTCGCGCCCTGGAATCATCCAACCCGCCGCTGATGAGAAGTCCATCTTGATGATCCCTCTTTCCAAAGCCACCCTCACCATCGTCTACGAAATCACCCCGTAGCTGAGTCTATTAGGATTCGTTAGCTCTCACCCAACCGTGACCAATGGGAATCTTCGTGACTGAATTGTTAGGTAGATCAGGCACTTGCGCTAGAGGCGCAAGCGTTTCCCTCCACCGCGCGTGCGCCTCAGCCATTTGAGTGACGATGTCAGGGTGCTGCGCAGAGACGTCCAGGGTTTCTTGCGGATCCGTTTGCAAGTCGAAGAGTTGCCAACGATCTTCCTCGTATTTCTTGTACAAGCGCCAGTGCTTCCACCGTGCCGCGATAAGGTGTCGGCGAACGGCGTCATCCGGTTGATTGTTGAGCCAGAACAGATGCGTGTGTGCAGGACCAGTGTGCTTGCCTTGAAGGTAAGGAAAGAGATCCACGCCATCACAATGCTCGGGAATGGTGCCACAGGTGAGAGAAGTGATCGTTGGGTAGAAATCAAAGTTGGCGATGAGGCCATGGTGGGACTCGCCTTGAGGCACGATCCCTGGGAGAGAGAAGATCGTAGGCACGCGCACCCATCCCTCCTTCTGCGTGCCCTTGCCTTTGCCCCCAGTGTAGGGCGTGGAAGTACCGCCTTCGGCTCCATTGGCTCCATTGTCGCTTGAGAAGATGATGAGAGTCCTCTTGCGGAGGTCATGCTTCTCGAGAGAGGCTAACAATTTGCCCACCTGGTCATCGACGGAAACAATCGCCCCGGCAAGCTTGCGCCGTTTGCCAATGGCCGTTGTGCGATCAGCCAGCCGGTCGGGGACCTCTTTGTTAGAGGAATGCACGGCTTCTGGAGACCAGTAGAGAAAGAAGGGATCTGCTCGATGCCGATTGATGAAGTCCAGCATGGCATCGCCGTCGTGGTCGGTAAGCCAGACCGTATCTCCCTCTTCGTTCAGGCAGAAATACTTGGAAACTTGCTGTTTCTCATGCGGATATCGCTTCTTCGGCGGGACCTTGGCAACCTCAGTGAAGCCAACTTGCAGGGGGCCTTGCTGTTTCGATCCGATGTCCCATTTGCCAATCTGGCCGGTTGCATAGCCGTGATCGGCAAGGACCTGTGCGAGGGTGGGGCGATCCTCGGGAATAGGGAGTCCACGCGACATCCCATATTTCCCAAAGCGCTGCGCGTACTGGCCCATCATGAGGCTGCAACGGCTCGGGCAACACGGAGGATTGGGAATATAGGAAGCCGTGAAGCGAACACCTTCAGCGGCAAGTCGATCAATGTGAGGGGTCGGAATGTCCTTGCTGCCATAGCAACCGAGATCACCGTATCCAAGATCGTCGATGTAGATGAGGACAATGTTCGGTTTGGAGGCATCTGCCAAGCCCACCGACGATATCGCGGCCGCCACCACGATCCGCCATAGTGAGAGTAAGGTGAAGGTTTTCATACGCTTTCTTGCGAGAGGGATTCCATGCGAGGGAGATCGTGAAACAACTCGTGTCGGACTCCCTCATTCCGTCGTCCAGGGGGCTCGCGCGTTCTCGGTGATCTCGCGATCCAGGGCTTCCATCCGGGTTTGGAGCCTGGCAACGATTTCTGGGTGTTGCTCGGCGAGGTTCGTTTGCTCGCCGATGTCCTCACTGAGATCGAACAGCAAGATCTGTGGCGGTTTGGCTTCATTGTTAGGCGCATTCTGATTTCTCCGAGGCCGCGGTTTCTTGATGAGAAGCTTCCAGTTGCCTTGGCGGAGCCCTTCTAGATGTCCGTTAGACGTGTAGTGGATAAACTCTGTGCGAGGTGATTCTTCCGTGGTTCCCTTCCAAAGATCGGAGACATCAAGGCCGTCGACTTTCTTGTCTTCGGGCAATGGGGTTTCTGTGAGGGCAGCGATGGTGGGGAGGATATCGATGGTGCCAGTGAGGGCGTTGCTACTGGTTCCGGCAGGGATGCCAGGACCACGGACAAGACAGGGCACGCGCTGGCCGCCTTCAAACGTCGTTCCCTTGCCATTGCGGAGCGGGCCTGCGGAACCTCCGTGATGCCTGAAAGGAAGCCATGGACCATTGTCTGTGGTGTAGATGACATACGTGTTGTCCGTGAGTTTGAGGTCATCAAGGGTGTCTAACAAGCGCCCTACCTCAGTGTCGATGTGCTCGATGGTGTTGATGTAAGCATTCTTGGGATCGGGGTCGCGCACATCATCTGGCACGTAGAGGGGTATGTGAGGCATCGAATGCGGGAGGTAGACGAAGAACGGATCATCCTGGTGTTCCTTGACGAAATCGATCGCCTTCTGAGTGCATCGCCGGGTGATCGTGCGCTGGTCCACCGGCCATTCCACCATCTTCTCATCCTCGAACAGTGGCGTCTTCCATTTGATTAGGGTCGATTCAGGATCTTTCCAGAGGATGTCCATCCCGGCATGGCCGCCCTTCGGCTTGCCCTTGTTGTCCGGGTGATTCATGTCGTTCGAGTAGGGGATGCCGAAGTAGGTATCGAAACCATTCGCCGTTGGGAGTACTTCGGGATGATGCCCTAGATGCCATTTCCCAAAGCACCCCGTGGCATATCCCTGCGCTTTCAAATGGTCGGCAATGGTGTGCTCTTCAGGGTGGAGGCCTTTCTTGGAGGCCGGGAAGAGCACATGTTGATGCATGCCGACTCGCTTGGGATAGCAGGCCGTTAGGAGGGCAGCGCGCGATGGCGTGCAGACCGGGGACGCGACCATGAAGCTCGTGAACTTTCGGCCTTCTGTTGCCAATCGATCAATGTGAGGCGTCTTGATGGTTTCGGATCCAAAGCAACTGAGGTCGCCATACCCTTGGTCGTCCGTGAAGATGAGGATGAAGTTAGGCTTGGCGGCCAAAGTCTGGCTGACCAGAGCTGATAGGAGGATGAATCCGGACAATAGCGGTGACAGGCGAGCGATCATGGGATGAGCCTATAGCAAACCAGGGAGCGCGTTGGCGAGCCAATCCGCCAGGATCTGAGGAAAGTGGGGGTAGAAGGTGTGTGCGAGCGTTCCTGATGCGCATAAACGTCAGTTTCATCGATTTCGGCTATCCACTTGCCCCGGTCAATCATAGTCTGAACCATCTTCCGCCCATGAATGCCCTCCGAATTCTCTCGATTCTCGCTCTCGTGACCCTCGTGACTCTCGTCTCCTCGAGCATGGCAGCCGCGCCACGTGTCGTCATTCTCCATGGGGAGAGCGAATACGGTTCGGAACGAACCATGCCCGTGCTGGCGGATTGGATCCGGTCAAGCAGAGACTATGACGTTTCCGTGCACACCTCGCCTGCGGGCACTCAAGATCTTCCCAATCTGGATGTGTTAGAATCGACCGACCTGTTAGTGCTTTGCTTGCGGTTCCGTGAGGCGACGCCTGAACAGATGGCTCAATTGAAGGCTTACCTTGATGAAGGGAAGCCGGCGATTGCTTTTCGAACGACCAGCCATGCGTTTCTCGAGGATAAGGGCTGGTTCCCGCCGATCTTTGGCGGTCACTACAAAGGGCATGCGGGAAACCGTGAGGGCACTCAGGTGGTGGTCCCCACGTCAGCGCTGGGGCATCCCATTCTGAAGGGCGTGGCGCCGCGATTCTCTCCTGGATACGGCGGTGCCTATTTCGCACAGCCGTTAGCGGATTTCGCCCGGCCGCTGTTGTTAGGCAAGACAGCAGACCTCCCAGCGGAACCCGTCGCTTGGACAGCGAGTCCTCTCCCGAATCAACGGCTCTTCTACACGTCGCTGGGGGCGGAGGATAACTTTGAGAATGAGAACTTTCGCAAACTGATCTTGAATGCGTGTCAGTGGTGTCTTGGTGAGGGTTCAGGAGACGTAAGAGCTGAGTCAACAGAGGTGCCTGCTCCCCCTCAGCACGACGCCGTCTTGGAAGAAACGGTGCTCTTTGGCGGCGAGGCGGATCGCTCCCAATGGCGTCACTGGGATCCCGGCATGCCTCCTCGCGCGATTGAGATCGATCGCCGGGCTGACACGACTTCTGGTGGTCCCACCTACGAGGCCCCTCGGTGGCCCGTGGACGAGAAGACCGTCATCGCTCGGCCTGGATATGGAGACATCCTCACACGAGACGTCTTCGGAGATTCGGTCTATCACATCGACTTCTTGATTCCCAGGGAACCACGTCACCTGAGAGGAGCGTTTCGGGGCAATAGTGGCGTCTATGTTGATGGGAAGTGGGAAATACAAATCATCGATTCCTACGGGCAGGATCGCGTGGATGCTCAACGAACCTGTGGAGCCATCTATGGCGTGGCCGCGCCCTTAGTGAATGCGTGTGGTGAGCCTGGGACCTGGCAGAATCTCGAAATCGCCGTCAAACACATCGACGATCATGCTGCCCATCTATCAGTTTGGCTGAATGGTGTGCAGATACATGATCGTGTGAGAGTGGAGGGCCGCACGCTTCACGGATTCGCTGTGGAAGAGGCGAGCGATGCCGAGGATGGGCCGCCTCCAGTGCCTCTCTTCACCTCGACGGAAGCTGAGGGCAAGCGGTGCGCCATGGATACGGATTTCACGGCGATGGTGCGCTTTCGCACAGAGGACGAGGGGCCGTTGTTTGGGAAAGTGAGTGAGGATGGCGAGCACCGGGAGAATGACAAAGTGCTCTTCATCGACGATGGTCGCTTACATTATGACATTGGCTATGTCGGCGTCATTGATGCAGATCGAGAGGTGGCGGATGGCGATTGGCATACCGTCGCCCTGCGGCAGCAAGGGAAGCGAGTGGAACTCTATCTTGATGGAGAGAAGCTGCTTGAGGACGCCTTCACCTCTCCTGACAATGCCGTGAGTGTCCTTCGCGTAGGAGCGGGGGCGGACAACTTTCCTGACGGCGGTGCGCGTCGTTGGGAAGGCGATATCGAGAGCTTCCACTTCTATAACGAGGCGCTCTCTGATCAAGATCTTGAACTGGCAGCAGGAAGCGAGCCCATCGAAAGAGTGAAACCTGTCCTCCATTGGCAAGTCGATGAGGATGAGACTAGCGAAGTCGCCAAGGCAGAGGAGGAGGAGTGGGTGGGCTTTCTTGACTTTGGCCGCGCAGGCGCGGGTCCGTTACGCCTGCAGGCGGACTCCAGTGAGGTGCGCTTCGCTAATGTCACGGTGCGACCTCTCGCAGAGGTCGATCACGCCAGCATCATCAAGGCGTGGGACGAGGCCGCCTTTCAACGGGGGGAAAAGATCTACGCCGGCATCTGTTTCGCCTGTCACGGGAATTTGCAGCAGAAGGGGTCGCTCCCCACGTCTCGCCCTTTCTGGGAAGAGCCCTTTAAGAATGGCAAAGACCCCCATAGTCTCTATCTCACGCTGAAGAATGGCTATGAACAAATGCCTCCCCAGCCTTGGCTCACGCCTTCCGCGGCGTATGATGTCATTCACTACATCCGTGAGGCGTTTGTCAGGCCTAACAATGCCGCGGAATACACGGAGATTACGGATGATTATCTAACGAGCTTGCCCAAAGGCATGGGTACGGAAGGTAAGCTGACCCAGGAACAGATCGATTATGCCCGTGGGCCCAAGTATCTTCGCATGAACTTCGGCCCCATGCTTGACTGGACGTTTGAGGTGGCTCCAGATAACATAGCCTACAAAGGGATCGCCATTCGGCTAGACCAGGGGCCTGGTGGCGTGAGTAAAGGGCGCCACTGGATGGTTTATGATCACGACACGATGAGGGTGGCAGCCGCCTGGTCGGGCAGTCAGTTTGTCGACTGGAAAGGAATCGCCTTTGATCAGTCGCACAATTCCCACACGAGCATCGTCGGCGACAAGACGTTGGTGAATCCGGTAGGGCCAGGCTGGGCCCATCCAGAAACGGGTTCGTGGGAGGATCCTCGTTTCCTGGGCCGCGATGGCAAACCCTACGGCCCCTTGCCGCGCGATTGGGTGCAGTTCAAGGGGCAATATGTCCACGGTCATCAAGTCGTTCTCCGCTACACTGTTGGCGACGCAGACGTGCTGGAAATGCCAAGCCTGGTGCAAGGTGGTGAGCAGCCCGTCTTCGCGCGCACCTTGAATATCGGCAAATCAAGTCATGATCTCCGTTTGCGCGTGTCTCCGGCCGCAGTCACCGCACAAGTGCTAGGAGGTGAGGCTTCGCTGGACATCATCGAGGGCTATCAGGTCATGACCGTGCTCGCGCAAGATACCCCCATCAGAGTCAATGTGCTTTCGACGACCGCTCCGGCAGAGAGTCTCACCATTGCCGCTCTGTTAGCGGCTGAGCCAGAAGATCTCATGCCCTACACGGAAGGCGGCCCAAGGCAGTGGACGGAAACGGTCGTGACTCAGGGGAAACGTGGCCATGACGGCGATCCCTTCGCCATCGATGAGATCACTTGCCCGGCCGAGAATCCCTATCACAGCTGGATGCGTATCGGAGGATTTGATTTCCTGCCAGGGGGCAATCGAGCGGCAGTCGCCACGTGGTTAGGCGATGTGTGGTTGGTCGATGGGATCGATGGTGCCTTTGGCCAGCACACGTGGAAACGTATTTGCACCGGCTTATTTCAGCCGTTAGGCGTGAAGGTAGTCGATGGCACCATCTATGTGACTTGTCGGGATCAGTTGGCCAGGCTCCACGACCTCAACGGTGATGAAGAGATCGACTACGTGGAGTGCTTTAATAACGACCACCAAGTCACCGAGCACTTCCATGAGTTCGCCATGGGACTGCAGACGGATGACGAGGGCAATTTCTACTACGCCAAGTCCGCTAGGCATGCGCTGAAAGCGCTCGTCCCGCATCACGGCACGCTCTTGCGAGTGCGTAAAGATGGGTCCAGGACCGATATTCTCGCAACAGGCTTTCGCGCCGCCAACGGTGTTTGTCTCAACCCCGACGGGACTTACATTGTCACCGATCAAGAGGGCCACTGGAACCCCAAGAACCGGATCAACTACGTCAGAGAGGGCGGATTCTATGGCAACATGTATGGCTACCACGAGGTCACTGATCCTAGCGATGAGGCGATGGAACAGCCGCTCTGTTGGATCACAAACGCCTTTGATCGCAGTCCTGGTGAACTGCTTTGGGTTCCAATGGATGCGAATTGGGGGGCTCTCAATGGCTCCCTGCTCAATCTAAGCTACGGTCGCGGCCGCGTCTTTGTCGTGCCGCACGAGAAGCTGCCCGACGGCCAGGCACAAGGAGGCATGGTGAGTCTGGGACTCGATTTCCCTACGGGAATCATGCGCGGCCGCTTTCATCCTGACAATGGCCAACTTTACACCACGGGTATGTTTGCCTGGGCTGGGAGTAAGCACCAGGACGGTGGCTTCTACCGCGTACGGGCCACGGGTGCAGCCCCCAATCTTCCCATCGCGTTGAAGGCGCGCCCGTCGGGAATTGAGTTAGGGTTCACTGATCCGTTGGATAAGGCGTCCGGTAGCGATGTGAGCAATTATCAGATCAAGGTCTGGGGCCTGAGACGGACCAAGAACTACGGCTCGCGGCACTATGATGAGCGCACCTTAGAAATCACCAATGCGGACATTTCCGATGATGGAAAGACAGTCTTGCTCACTGTCCCGGAGATCGCCCCGACCTGGTGCATGGAGATCAAGGTGAATGTCAGAGACGTTTCTGGCGCACCCTTAGAACGCGTCATCCACAACACCATTCATCAGCTAGGCGACTCGTGAGCCGATCTTTTAAGGACATTGATGAGAGTGATGATCGAGACAAAGAATCGATGAGGAATAGGGCTCGGCGAGTGTAGACTTCAGAGGAAGCCATGGCCGCATTCTTTCAACATCTGACGGATGAACAGCTCCGACACGAGTTGCGAGGCTTTCCTTCGATTACGGTGGAGGCTGCGTTGACCTTGCAAGCGAATGCGGCCCCCGCGCAAGTGAGCGCGGTGGTGGTCCGTATCTTGTCGTTCTATCTCCCGAGAGGTGCCGAGGCGGATCTCACCACGCAGCCGGATGCGGCGCGCTTGCGTGAGGATTTGGGAATCGATTCGTTGGCCCTTTCCGAGGCAGCGTTCAAGCTGGAGGAACTGTTCGACATGCGGGTGGAGAATGCGGAGCTAGCCGAGATGCAAACCTTGGGCGATTTGCGGAAGTTTGCCGAAAGACGTTTGTTAGACCGATGAGCGGTGCCGAAGTCGTCATCACGGGGATCGGTGTGGTCTCACCCATCGGCAGTTCCCTCGAGGCCGCGACCGCTTCATTGAAGCATGGACGGCATGGCCTTTCCAAAGTGTCCTTGGTGCCTGGACGAGAAGAGAGTGCGAGAGTGGTCGGGAAAGTGAGCGGGTATGCGTTTCCTTCTCCTGACGTGCGGGATTGGGTGGTGCCGGATGATTCTGCGGTGGATCCCGTGAAGGAGCCGACTTTGGCACCTCACGGTGTCTTTGCGGTGGATGCGTTAGAGCAGGCGCTGGATCAAGCGGGATGGGAGGCCCGTGATTGGCAGGATCCACGCACCGGTCTGGCTGCGGCTTCTTCGGGTTCTCCCATGCTACTCAAGCATCACCTCGATACCCTGGAAGCCACGGCTTGGCGTCGCGGACATCCCTACGGCGTGGTGCGGTCGGTGGCGGGAACCTTGAACTTCAATCTCGCCGCCCGCTACGGTATCCAGGGTGCGAGCACGGGTTTCGTTTCGGCCTGCGCCTCTAGCAGTCATGCATTGGGTTATGCGGTGGATGAGATCAAGCTGGGACGTCAGGAGCGGATGATCGTCGTGGCGGCAGAGGAAGTCTTTGTGGAATCGGTCCTTCCCTTTGATGCCATGCGCGCCCTGACGCTTTGTGAGGATCCGAATTCGGCGAGTCGACCATTTGATCGGGGTCGCGATGGGTTTGTCATGGCAGAGGGAGCTGTTGCCATGGTGTTAGAAGCTTCCTCCACGGCGATTGGGAAACCACTAGCAAAGATATGCGGGTGGGGGCAGGCGGCTGATGGTTACCATGTGGCGAGCCCCGATCCCGAGGGAAGGGGACTTTGTCGGGCGATGCGCCGCGCCTTAGGCGATGCGGAGGTGTCTGCCGATGACATCGATTACGTGAATGCACATGCCACCTCGACGGTGGCGGGTGATCGGGCGGAGGCGCTGGCGTTGCGCAGCGTCTTTGCTGAGGGAGGAAAGGTCCCGAGAATCGTAAGCACGAAAGGTCTCACCGGGCATGGGCTCAGCTATGCGGGATTGTTAGAAGCCGCCATCGTGGTGATATCGTTGAGTGAAGGATTTGTTCCGGGAAACGTGAATCTACGCGAGCCTGATCCTGCCTGTGAAGGCCTGCCCTTGCCCATCTCGGCAGAGGCGGTTCCATGTGCGTTGGCTCTCACGAATAGCAGTGGCTTTGGAGGTGCCAACGTTTGCCATGTGTTGGCCCGAGTGTGAGATCATTTCAACTGACGACAAACGACATGCCTGATGAGATAACGATTTGGATGCTGAAAGTGATATGGGGAGGGATGCTGCTGGGCGTGGTGTCCGGCGCCGTGATCGGTCTCTTCTTTCATCGTGAGGACTGGATGGGTGGCTATCAAAGTTATCGGCGACGCCTGACGCGGTTGGGCCACATCTCGTTCTTCGGATTGGCCTTCGTGAACATGGCTTTCGCGCTGACACAACACCTGCTCTCCCTAGAAGCGCCTTGGGCTCACTGGGCTGCGGTGAGTTTCACGGTGGGCGCGATTGCCATGCCGACGTGTTGTTTCTTGTCGGCGTGGCGGAAACCCTTCCGGCACGCATTCTGTATCCCGGTGGGAGGCGTCTTGTCAGGGATCATCTGCACCATGTTAGGCTGGCCATCATGAAAGTGGGGTTCATTGCCATGAGCGGCGTGCGTTGTCACAATCAGGAACTCATGGAAATGGGCCTGAATCTTCCTGGGTTCGTGGAACGCAGCCAAGTCATCGCATCGCTTCCCAGTCTCGGGTTGCTCACCCTGGCAGGGCTCACTCCTGAGCACGTGGAGGTTTCTTATTGGGAGGTGCCCGATATTCACGCGCTGGACGGCTTGCCGGGAAACTTCGATGTGGTCGCCATCTCCAGTTTCTCCGCGATGATCAAAGACGCCTACACTCTAGCAGATCGTTATCGTGAAGCGGGAGTCACTGTGATCTTGGGAGGGCTGCACGTGACGTTGGCTCCCGGTGAGGCGCGTGCGCATGCGGACGCCATCGTCATCGGGGAGGGAGAGCCCGTCTGGGCGGAACTTCTTCGCGATTTGGAGAGGGGGCAATTGCAGCCCTGTTACGACGCACGCGGTCGCCCGTTTGATCTGGCAGAAGCACCAATGCCGCGGTTTGATCTGTTAGACATTTCGACGTACAATCGGCTCACCGTGCAGACGCAGCGTGGATGTCCCTATCATTGTGATTTCTGTGCGGCATCTATCCGCTTGGCTCCTGGTTTTAAGACCAAGCCGGTGGCCAAGGTCCTGGCCGAGATTCGCCAGATCAAGAGCCTTTGGAAGCATCCCTTCATTGAGTTCGCGGATGACAACACCTTTGCCGACAATCGGCATGGACGGGCGTTGGTCGAAGCCTTGGGACCCGAGGGGTTGCGTTGGTTCACGGAAACAGATATTTCCGTCGCGCGGGATCCCGAACTGCTGAGATTAATGAAAGCGTCAGGCTGCGCGCAAATCCTCATTGGGCTCGAAAGCCCGACAGCAGAGGGCCTGACAGGTGTCGAGACGAAAGCTGATTGGAAACGGAGGCAAGCGGACCATTACCGCAAGGCGATCGCGACGATCCAAGATGCCGGCATCACCGTGAATGGCTGTTTCGTGTTAGGGTTAGATCATACCGACACCACTTCCTTCGAGGCTGTCTTTGATTTCGTGAAAGAGACGGGACTCTACGAGGTCCAGATCACCATCATGACACCCTTTCCGGGCACGCCGCTCTATGAACGTCTCAAGGTGGAGAAGCGTCTCTTGCAGGAAGGCGCGTGGGAGCTTTGCACGTTGTTTGATGTGAATTTCCTTCCTGCCAAGATGTCCGTCGAAGAGTTAGAGACGGGGTTTCGTGAACTGGGACGTCGTCTGTATGATGACGCCTTCATTGAGGAGCGCCGTCGCGCCTTCTTTCGCCGACAGAGTGACCTGCGCCAGGCTCGGGCCCTGGCAGAAGGCGCTTGAGCCCTCGCGAATCCGTGCGTCACTCCAGCATGATTCTGGAAATGTGTATCGATTCCGTGGAGAGCGCGATTGCATCGGCCGAGGGGGGGGCAGATCGCGTTGAATTCTGTGCCAACCTCCTTGAAGGAGGCACGACGCCCAGCCTAGGCGCGATTCGTGAGACCAAGAAGCGGGCGAAGATCGATCTCTCGGTGATGGTGCGACCGCGGGGAGGGGACTTTTGCCACACCGAAGAGGAATTCGCCGTCATGCAGGAAGACGTCCGCATCTTCAAGGAGGAAGGCGTCGACTGCGTCGTCTTCGGGTTGCTCAACCCCGATGGCACGGTCAACGCCGAATGGACGGCCGCTTTGTTAGAAATCGCTCGGCCGTTGCCGGTGACCTTTCACCGTGCTTTCGACATGTGTCGCGATCCCTTCGAAGCCTTGGATACACTCATCGATCTTGGCGTGGATCGGATCCTCACCTCAGGCCAGGAACCTTCCGTCTTCGAAGGAACTGAACTCATTCAGGAGCTTATCGCGAAAGCAGAGGATCGCATCGTGATCATGCCCGGATGCGGGATCACTCTCAAGAACGTCCATCGGGTGGTCGCCGAAACGGGTGCGAAAGAAGTCCACGTCGCTGCCCCGGCCCCCCAACCGAGCCTCATGCACCATCGCAACGAGGCCGTCTTCATGGGAACCGCCTTACGATCGGAAGAATACATGCGCTACGTCACCCCAGTCGCCGCCGTGCAAAGCTTCCGCCAACGCTTGGAAAAGCTTTAAGCGTGGTGGCGGTGCACGGTCGACTGCCTAGCCACGACGATTTCCTGTAAGGTTTCCTTCACCGGGAGGCTATCTCTTAGGTGATGAAGACTTCATGGAATTCTTGGATGCCAACGTGTGCCATCGTGCTGGGAACAGCGCTCTGGTTGAATGGATGGGCGAACGCAGCATTTCCCGACCCGGGAGATTGGAAGCCGGTGTGGCCGAATCCGACGCCGAACTATGTCAACGCGGTGGCTTATGGAGACGGTCTATGGGTGGCGGTGGGCGACTTCGGCTACATCGGGACGTCCGAGGATGGTCTGACGTGGACTCAGCAGGAATCTTCTGCCCCGACAGATTGGCCGGTGGATCTGGTCACGGGCTACGAGTTGACCTCGGTCGTCTACGGGAGCGATCGCTGGATCGTCGCGGGTGAAGATGGGCGGCTATTCAGTTCGACCGATGCAATCCATTGGTCTCACATTCTCACCGACGAGGCCGCCTACTGGGAGAAGGTAGTGCATCATGAGGGGCGCTGGATGGTAACGGGAACTTCTCAATCAGTGCTAGTGTCTGCGGACGGCGTGCGCTGGCGAAACCAGGCGATTGGGGAAAGTGATTGGATATGGGCATCGAGTTGGGGGAATGGTCTTTGGGTGGTGGTCGATGCCACTGGGAAAGTATTTGCCTCGACAGATATGAGCGCGTGGGAGGTGCGGGGAACCATCGTTGCGGATGGCATCATTGACGACATTCACTATGCCGAGGGAAGATGGATGGCGGTGGGCGAGTATGGGGAGGTGCTCACATCAGTGGATCTTGCCGAGTGGGACCAGGTGTGGACAGCACCCCGCCAGAAGTTATTCGAAGAGGGGCCGTCTTTTCCAATTCAACTCTACTCGGTGGCGCATGCGGAGGGCCGCTGGGTCATTGCTGGCGGGGTCGATCCGTATGTGGATGTGGGATTCATCGCTACATCAGTAGATGGGATGGCATGGGAATCCGTGAGCATGGAGGGGAGCCACCTGTTTGTGATCGATGTTGCCTATGGAAATGGCCGCTGGGTGGCGGCTAGTGCGGGCCTCGGGGGATTGCCTTACTCTGACAATGGTGTGCAATGGAAGACTCACCCGCAGTACGATATCGAGGCGGCTCCCTATCTCTACGATCTTGAGATTCATGATGGCCTATACATTGCGAGTGGTCAGAATGGTGTGATTCTGCAATCCTCAGATGGCCAGTCGTGGAGCAGCCGAACGATTGATGAGCGGAGGAATCCGGATTGGCTCACGGCAGTACACTATTCCGAACGGCTGGGGCATTGGCTACTGGCGGGAGATTTCGGTCGCGTGTGGCTTTCTCCTGACGGAAATACATGGGAAGCCGTGGACTCGGGCATGCGCGGCATTGATGGCCTGGCTGAAAGCTCGGATCAGTTCATCGCAGTGGGACGTGGATGGGATCTTGCCTCCTCCGTGGATGGGCGCCAATGGGAGGTCCGTGAACATCCTAACACTGGTAAGCCTGAAGAAAGGCTAGAAGCTATCACTCATGCGAACGGCGTGTGGGTGGCCGTGGGCGGGGAAGGCACCATCCTTTATTCGAATGATGAGGGCGCCACCTGGAGCAAGGTGCTCACAGGGAGCGACCAAGCGTTGCAGGCGGTCCACCATGCGCATGGGCGCTGGGTGACAGCTGGCGAGGAAGGCGACGTCTTCTGGTCTGACAATTTGACGAACTGGACGCGGGGAACCATTCCCATCGATGTGAACAGCGAAATACCGTTCTTTCGCCACGTCACCACGATGGGTTCGCGATGGTTCCTGACGGGGTATCCTGCAGGACGTGTCTACACTTCAGAGAATGGCGAGGAGTGGGAGCAGCAGGCACCCTTCGCCTTTCCTGAAAGGGGCGGGATTCAACACTTCCATGTCCACGGAAGCCGACTCTTCGCGGTGGGACAGACGCCCTTTGGCGGGGCGCTCATCATGACCGCGTCCCAGGCGACGGATCCTCCGTTGCTGTCGATTGAACCCTCTCCGAGCGGCAATCTCATGGTCAAATGGCCGCACGACCTTGGTCCTGAAGCGCTTGAGGTGAGCACGGATCTCGAGAGCTTCACGACGGTGACTCAAGGCATCAGCATTCTAGGTGATCGGGGCGGCTATGAGCACCACTTTCGTCGAGAAAAGCCTAACAAATACTATCGACTCAAGAAGTAGTGAATCCCGCGGCGCGATCTTCTCTCGCTTGCGTGTCGAATCTGATCAAGGGCTCAAGGGCTCGACGCTTCAAGCCATTTAAGTTATCGGAAACTTGGAATCTACGGAAATGATGGTTCTATGAAACAACGGCTTGGGATGTTCCGGCTGTTGGATCATGATATGAAGACTCAGCAAGCTTCCTTGCAGGACCTCCTCGTCGCCTCACAGCCGCATACAACGTTCCATATCCCTCTCTACCAGAGAGCATTTGTCTGGCAGAGCGTTTCTTCCAAGTCGGCGCTGAATGGGCGCGCGATGGGACCGTTGATTGATTTCTGGCAAGACCTTCTCGATCGTGTCTGGAGGGAGGAAACGGAACACTTCTTTGGAACGATCATCCTCCAGAGAAAGGTCGGTGAGATTGGCGCGACCACACTTGAGATCGTCGATGGCCAACAGCGTTTGATCAGTTTCGAACTGCTGCTGAGAATTTCGTGTAAGCTGATGGAATCTCACGGCTGGGAGAGTGAATTGTGTGAAAGCTTGCAAGAATTTGGAGAAAGCTGCCCCATTCTTCCCAGTGAAGACTCGGAGGATAGTGTCGTCCTCGAGGCCATTCGCGAAGGACATCTTCATCGCCTGCCCGATGAGACGCGCTCAAGCAATCACATTGCCATCGCGTATGGATTCCTGGAGAAGCAAATCAAGGAAGATTTGAATAGTTTTGAAGAGCTTGAGGAATTGGTTGAGAGAGTTCTTTCCCAATCCTGGTTCATCGTGGCTACTCTGGACGAGCGTGATAATGGTGAAACCATCTTTGAAGTCATCAATAGTCGGGGGATGCCGATGGCGGCTTCGGATATGGTTAAGAATCTATTGCTTGGATTGGGAGAGCATAACGCGTCAGTGAAAGGCCGAGCCGAGGCGTTATGGAATGATCTGGCGTCTGCTTTTCCTAAAACGACTGAGCGCGAATCTTGTCTGCGGGCGATCGCGACTCGTCATGCGGAGATCGACTATTCTCTAGGTCTATACGAGTTGCTTCGTGGAGTCGTGGCGACTGCAAAGGAAGAGGACCATGTCAATTCGTGGATCTACGGCAGCAGACTAGCTGTTGACGTCTACAAAGACATCTGTGAACCGCGGGCGAATCAAGGGCAACTGGAGGCTTTCCTCAGATTGGAGGTGGTCGGAGGACCGCTCGATCGCTTACTTGTCCGGCTGGTAGAATTGGATGGGGCTGATAGTCCCTTGCTTGGATTGCTTGAGAATCTCATTGTCCGATTCTACATTTGTCGGCCGTCCCTGGCACCTCACTTGAAGCGGATCGCCAATAAGGGATGTGGATTTCTCGGCGGGAAACGCCTCTCGATAACTTGGCGCGATGAATTGAAAGAATTGCTTGTGGCCGAATGTTGGGAACATGCGCTCGATGACGCGGCCTTTGCAACGTGCTTTGCGGAGAAGAAGCTTTATCGCGGGAAGCGCTCGCGCTTGCTTTATATGCTTGAGAAGATCGAGAATTCGCTGAACCCGAAGCAGCCAGTTCGAATGGTATTGGACAATGAATGTCAGATTGAGCATGTGATGCCCCAAAAGCTGACAGCCGAGTGGAGGACAGAACTAGCGAGAAACGCCGAGGGGTTTGAGGCCCTGAAGGCGTTGCATGGAGAATGGCTCCATACCATAGGGAACCTGACAATTCTCACGGGACCGGTGAATGCGTCAATTGGAAACAAGGCGTATGCGCTCAAGCGCAAATACTACCTGGATCCAAACAACAGAGACGTTCGGAAAGAGCTGGGCATCGACCAAGATGGAAGTGCGACGACATGTGTCCTGAATCAATATTTCGAAGCGCATACGCATTGGACCTTTCCCAAGATCAAGAAGCGTGGAATGGCGCTGGCAG
This sequence comes from Verrucomicrobiia bacterium, assembly GCA_030425385.1. Classification (GTDB taxonomy): domain Bacteria; phylum Verrucomicrobiota; class Verrucomicrobiia; order Verrucomicrobiales; family DEV007; genus JAACDM01. The sequence goes on from JAUIAH010000013.1 coordinate 112,727, forward strand.
AAAGAGCTTCGCAGATATGGGCCATTGATGGCAGGTCTAGGAAACCAGGTGTCGAGGAGAAACCTGAGTGTGGACGCGGCGCGAATGCAGATTCAGTTGTTCTAGCTCCGTAGGCTTTCGGCCGTCGGAGCACGGGAAGCGGGAAATGTTCCTTTCTGGAGGGATTGCGGTCACGCGCGGCCTTGGCGACGGCGGGTGCGCTCCTGCTTCTGAAACTGGGGCACTATGGTTTCTAGAAACCATTGGCGGGCCGAGTCCAAGCCCTCAGCCTTGTAGAGGCGGCCAATCTCGGCCTCCACCTTGGTGGGATTGCCGAGCGTCGTCAGAAAGCTGTTCGACGTCATGTTCTCGAACGTGCGCGAACTCACCTGACCGTCTTGTTCCAGTAACCATTCGCGCGCGCAGAGTGCGAGGACGGCATCGCCAATCCAGGCTTCGGCTTGCAGAACTTTCGGGTCAGGCGTCATGAGTGGGAGGCGCTAGGAATCCTTCGGAGTCGAGTTGGCCGGGGAAGGTGAATGCCGTCGTGGCTGGGTGCTCTGCGCGGACTTCTCCATTCTCTTCTATGAGGCAGGTGCCAGGGAGACTCTTGCCGTAGGCGCCGGGGCGATGACCTGGCTGGATGAGATCGTGGAAATGGACATCGGGGTAGGTGAGCGTCGTGAGCACGCTCTGACCAGGCGCTAGGTGCGTGTGATAGAGGTGATCGTCCTGGAGCGGGGCATCGGCAGTGAGGCGATAGACATCGCTACGCGCATTCTCAAAGACCTTGAGGGTTTCCGCATCGGCTACCACCAGGCGAAGATCCTCCGCACGCAGCAACACTTCCGGCGTGGTGGGAGCGGCGCTCATCGCGGGGACGAGAGCCACTTGACGATGCATGAGCGGGAGCCAGATACCGAAGTGTTGCCCCATGGGATGCTCGCTTCCATAGAGAACGAGAAGGTTGTCGCCTTCATGAAGGAGATGGACATCGGCAATTTGGGCCGCTTGCGTGAGAATCTGCCGGTGGGTCAGAGGGGCGCGTCCGTCGATGAAATGAACCGCGATCGAATCTGGATCTTTGTTAGGGAGATAACGTCGCTGCAACCATTTCGCGCATCCCCAGCGTGCGGTGAGATAGGCGAGGATGCGAGGCAGGCCATTGAGGGCTCGAAGTTCTTCCGTGAGGGTGATGACGTCATCGGGCCACGGAAACGTCGCGAGACCCGAATGCACGCCCTTGGTTGTGATGACGGTTCGCAAGCCTAGCTGTTGGATGCGGGTGATCTCTTCGGGACGAGGTTGCAAGGGGAGAGGAACGATCTGTTTGCCGGCGAGGGCGAGTCCAAGATGCGCGAGAAGGCTCGAACTGCTAGGAGGCAAGACCACACCGACGCGTTCGTCGGCGATGGATGCTCGCCATCGCTTGCCTAACAAGAGACCCGTGATCAACACCGTGCGCCGGTTGAGAACCGAGTGCCGATCGCTGCCTTTGGTGATGATGCAAGGCTTGCGGCCACCCCGTTTGAGCCTGGCGATGCAAGCGTGCCCCAATGATTGATACAGTTCGGGTCGCCCTTGATACGCATCACGACCGAGTTCGGCGAGAGCCCGTTGGACCGTGGCGTGTTTCGCCTCTTTGGGAGGGAGAGGCTCGCCAAAGCGAATGCTCACGTCATAGGGAATGCATCGAGGACGTTTACGGAAGAACTTGCCATTGGCATAGGAAAAGATGCTTCCCCAAAGCCGATCGAGATGGACGGGAATGACGGGAGCGCCGTCCAGTTGGCGGGCGATCAATTCGAATCCTTTCTGAAGTTCGTTCATGGTGCCCGTGCGGGTAAGCGTGCCTTCGGGAAAGAGGCAAACGACCCCGCCGGCATTCACTTCTGCAGCCGTTGTCTTGATGGCTTGCCTGGCATTCTTCGACGAAATGGGGACCACATTGAAGAGGCGCAATCCCCATGCGACGATTCCTTTCTTAAAGAAATTATCATGAGCCACGAATCGAATATCGCGTGGGCTTGCCGCGGAGAGGAGAAGACCGTCGATCCACGTGACATGATTGGCGAGAAGGAGGGCGCCGCCTTCGCTAGGCAAATGATGATCGCCAGACATGCGAATCCGATAGAGAAGGCGGAGGAGAAACTTGAACGGAATCCTGACAAACTGCGACGGGAGGAGCTTGAGTGCGTATAGGCCGACTCCGAGACTCAAGATGCCTACGACAAGAAATTGCGCTTTGCTAGACATGCCGATGGCCTGGCAGAAGGGCTGCAAGGCGAGCGACGCCGAGAGGGAGGCTGCCGAGTTCAGCATATTGCTCGCAGCGAGGATGCGACCGCGGCGCTTGGGATCGGCGCGGTCTTGCAGAAACGCATTCTGGGGGACGAGGAAGATGGCGGAGGTGGCTCCCAGGAGGAAGAGCCCCAGGTAGAACCACGCGGACTGGACTGGGCAGATGGCGCACAGAAGGAGACTCATGGCCAAGCCAAGCCCTCCGACAGGGACCAAGCCGAGTTCGAAACGGTTTCCAGAGACAAAGGCGACAAAGACGCTCCCTGCGGCAATGCCGAGGCTGGTGGTGGCAAGATAATAAGAGGCAAATGCTGCTGCCGTGGCCCCATCATAATGTTCCTGCGCCACCTGGGTGAAGGTGGCCATGGCAAATGCGCCTGAGAACCAGAAGTAGGCGATGCCGATACAGGATAATGTCAGGAAGCGATGGCGGAAGATCTCGCCGAGATCGGTGAAGTGACCAAAGAAAGTGCGAATCGAAAGCGGCTCAACAGGATGAGAAGGTGTTTCTGATAGACCACGAATCACCCAGAGAGCGAAGAAAGCGCCGAGGCCGACCATACCGACGGGAATGAGTCCTGCGACCCAGGGATCGGTCGAAACATGGGCCACGGCCTGTTTCAAACCTTCCCCACCAGCGACCGCCCCAACGACGATTGCGAGAATGGTGAGCATCTGCATCAATCCCGCCGCCCGAGAAAGCTGGCGACTCCCGACGAGCTCTTTGATAATCCCAAACTTGGCCGGGCCAAAGAAGGCGGATTGTACTGCCAGGATGAAGAAGCCTGCCGTGGCGAACCACAGATTCTTCATGAGCATCGCCACGATGATCAAGCCGATGATGCCTATCTGGAAGTAGAGGCAGGTGCGGATGACTTGGCTCTTGGGATAGCGATCAGAGATCCATCCGGCAATGGGAGCGAAGAGGACGAAGGGTAGGGAAATGAGCCCGGCGATGATGTTCTTGTAATAATCAAAGACCCACGTGCCCTTTTCCAGGATCATCAGGGCGACACCCAGAAGTGCGTAGCGGACGACATTATCGTTGAAGGCATTCTGCGTTTGCACCGCGAGCACGGCCCGGAGCGAGCGGCGCGCCACCGGACCGGGAGCATCGTCGCTCATGGCTTCCGTGGGAGGAGCGGTCATTATCCTAACAGACGCGCCGCATCCTTCGCGAAATAGGTGAGGATCATGTCTGCACCAGCTCGTTTGATGCTGGTGAGCGTCTCAAGAATGATCTTCTCCTCATCCAACCAACCCGCTTCTGCCGCTGCCTTGATCATGAGATACTCACCGCTCACTTGGTAGGCGGCGATGGGTAAAGAAGTCACTTCACGCATGCGTTGGATGATGTCCAGGTAGGCACCTGCAGGCTTCACCATGAGAATGTCGGCGCCCTCATCCTCATCCAGGTGCGCTTCGCGAATGGCCTCGCGGCTGTTCGCATAGTCCATCTGATAGGTCTTCTTATCCCCTGATTTGGGGGCAGAATCGAGCGCACCTCGGAAGGGGCCGTAGAAGGCGGAGGCATACTTGGCTGTGTAGGAGAGAATGGAGACATCCTTGAAGCCTTCCGTGTCTAACGCATTGCGCAAGACGCCGACCCGGCCATCCATCATATCGCTGGGAGAGACGACATCCGCCCCTGCTTGCGCATGGCACAACGCTTGGTTGCAGAGGACCTCGATCGTCTTGTCATTGCGAATCCTGCCGTCCTTGGCCACGATGCCATCGTGCCCATCGCTGTTGTACGGATCGAGTGCGATATCCGTGATGACATTGATGTGAGGGTGCGTTTCCTTAATCGCCCGAATCGCGCGCGGGACGAGTCCTTCGGGATTGAAGCACTCCTCAGCCTTGGACGTCTTGAGGGCGTCATCGATGGCTGGGAAGAGAACGATGGAATGAATCCCTACCTTCTGCGCATCGTCAATTTCTCCTAACAAGCCTTCAATGTCCCATCGGTAACAACCGGGCATGGATGCGATGGCGTCATGGTGCGGTTGATCTTGAATGAAGAGCGGGTAGATGAAATCTCCAGGACAGAGAAGCGTCTCGCGGCAAAGCGCGCGGATGGCTTCCGACTGGCGATTGCGCCGGGGACGAATGGGGATATTCATGAGTTGGGCTCCAAAGTGTAGCCTTCTTTGCCATCTTTCACAACCCAACCTGCCTCAGCGAGTTGGTCGCGCAGGGCATCCGATTGTGCCCAGTCTTTCGATTGGCGAGCAGCCCAGCGTTCCTCAGCTAAGGCGTGAATAGCGGCGGGAATGTCCGTTGGTTCCTCGTCAGCGGTCAGCATCAATCCAAGGGCGGCGAGGACGAAATGCCACTGCTGATAGCAGGTCGCTGCTTCGTCTGGAGAAAGCGTCTCCGGCTGGATTTCCTTGATCGCGGTGAAGATCTTGCCGAGCGCATCTGGTGTGTTGAGATCGCGGCACAGGCCCTCGAAAGCGGGGGCGAATGGGCCGATGGCCTGCAATCCACGCAGAGTCTCCCACGCGGGCGGCGCGTCGGCTCCAGCCCGGATCGCGAGAGCCGTCTCGAATTTGCTGAGGCGCTTCATGGCAGCGCGCGCTGCTTGCAAGGAGTCGAGGGTGAAATTGAGAGGATGACGATAGTGTCCTGACAAATACACGTAACGCAACTCCATGGGCGTGTATCCCTTTTCCTGCAAATCCGCTAGTGTGTAGAAATTTCCGAGACTCTTGGACATCTTGCCGCCGTCAACGAGGAGGTGGGTGATGTGGAACCAGTGATGCGCAAAGGTCGTGCCGGAACAGCACTCACTTTGGGCAATCTCGTTCTCGTGGTGAGGAAAGATCAGATCCACGCCGCCCGAGTGCAAATCGAACGTTTCGCCCAAATACTCCAAGCTCATGGCGCTACATTCCAAATGCCAGCCGGGCCGACCGTCACCCCAGGGACTAGGCCAGTAGTTCTCGCCATCTTCGGGTTTGCGTCCTTTCCACAGAGCGAAGTCTGCTAGAGCGTCTTTCTCGTATTCATCCGAATCATTCACTGTTTGAGCCGCGCCCAACTTCAGTTCGCGATCTGCCACCCGCGAGAGCCGTCCGTATTCTGGGAAGGAAGCGACGTTGAAGTAGACGGAGCCATCCTCCTTGGCGTAGGCGTGCCCTTTCTCGATCAATTGCCCAATCATCTTCACCTGGTGTCCAATGTGATCGACTGCACCTGGTTCCACGTGCGGCGGGAGAAGATGGAGTGCCTCGCAATCAGCTTGAAACTTGGCTTTCCAATGGGCTGTGAATTCTTGCAGGGTCTGTCCAGCGGCCTGTGATTCACGGATCGTCTTGTCATCGACATCTGTCACATTGCGGACATGGCGATTGGCCATCCCAAGGCATTCTAACACCCGCCGAAAGGTGTCTTGCATGACAAAGGTGCGAAAGTTGCCGATGTGAGCCGGGCCATAAACGGTGGGGCCGCAGCAGTAGAAACGATAGGTCTGGCCGTCCTCGGGCGTCACCTCGCGCAGTTCACGCGCCATCGAATCATACAGAGTTAGCGTGGGCATAGGGCAGTCTCTGCCCTGTGATGCGCGCCTTTTCAAAGGAAATCAGCTCTCTTGGGCGGCTTCTTTCGCCGACTCCAGGGCCACATCCACGACGATGGGTCGGTGATCCGACCCCAAGTAGGGGCCAATGGTTTGCCGCAAGAGCCTGGCCGAGCCATTGCCCAGGGCGTGATCAATGGGGTGGGCAAAGCAGAGGGTCTGGGGGAGCAGAATGCTATGGGTGCCCAGTGGCAGCCGTGCGGCGGGCGCATGATGCCACCCTGTGGTCTTGAGCAATTCGCGGAAATAGGGCGACCAAGTGCTTGCATTGAAATCGCCCAGCACGACGAGAGGACTCGTTTCGTCCATATAGCGCTCTGCTAGAGCAGCAAGTTGATCATTGCGCCAGACAAAGCCTTGCTCGCCAAAGGTGACCGGTGGATGGGTGTGATTGAGAATGACGGTGACCGGCTGCAGCTCGGTATCAATCGCGCACGCCACAAATCCGCGATAGTCGCCGATGCGATGCACCTGGTGATCACGGATAGGGTCTTTGCTAAAGATATCCATGTCCAAGTCGTCGATGCGCAAATGATGGCTCCACGTGTCCGTCAGTTCGTAGAGCGCGCTCGGCCAGTGCTTGATCGATTCGAAACAGCCTATCACATCCGGATCGATTTCACGGAAATACGACACCGTTTCCGCCGCACGGCGATTGCTATGGAGGACATTGAAGGCAGCGATGCGCAACTGCGGAGCCTCAGACTGGGAAGTCGGTGGCGATGATGGGAGAGGCATCAGTGGGAGGATCCAATAGAGCTGATGACCGATCACGCCTACCGAGGTCCAGGCGGCGAGCCTTTCGACACTGCCTCGACGAACCACCGTCAAGACGGCCAGAAGAAGTGTCGCTCCAGCGAGGAGTTGCCAGCGGTAGCCCGTCAGCCCATCAAGGTAGCGGTGATGCTTGGCGAACAGGGTGAGACCATCTGCCGTCGCCAAGAGAAGAGCGAGCAGGGCACAAAGGGCCACCAAGACGCGATACATACGAGAAAAGTAGGCAGCCACGCGGGTGAATCCAGTGAATGCCGGGATCTCGCAGGGAAAAGTCCCGAAACTGACATGGGAAAAGAGGCTTTCGGCTGGCCTCAGCAATCGTTACGGTGCCACTAGCATGAACGAGTCATCCATCGAAATCACGTGTCGGCAGATCATGGGAGAGCTGGAGGGATTGGGAAAAGAGTCGAACCGCAAGACTTTTGTCAGGCATGGGGCTCCCAAGGATGCTCTCTATGGTGTCGCTGTGGCGGACCTGAAGGTCATTCAAAAGCGGCTTAAGAAGAATCATGCGCTCGCTCTATCATTATACGAAACGGGAAATGCAGACGCACAATACTTGGCGGGGTTGATTGCGGACGAGGCCCAGATGACGAAGACGGATCTCAATCGGTGGGTCAAGGGCGCGTCTTGGAGCATGATCAGTTCCTACACCGTTCCTTGGGTCGCAGGCGAGTCGCCCCATGCCTTGGCGCTCGCCACGAAATGGATCGATCGGAAGGATGAAATGGTGGCCATGAGTGGGTGGGCGACATTCTCCAGCTATCTTTCAGTGGCTCCGGATGAGGAGGTCGACAAGGCGTTCTTTGAGAGCCTGCTAGAGCGCGTGGTCCGGGATATTCACGAGGAAAGGAATCAGGTGCGCGACGCCATGAATCACTTCGTCATCGCGTTAGGCAGTTACGTGCCTGATCTCACGGCCAAGGCAATCGAGGCCGCGAAGACGATTGGAGAAGTGCAGGTCGACAAGGGAGACACCGCTTGCAAGGTGCCCGATGCCGCCACCTATATCCAGAAAGTCAAGGATCGTGGCCGTATCGGCAAGAAGCGGAAGAGTGCGCGGTGTTGAGCGGTAAGTTAGCGTTTCTTGCGAAAGGGATCTAACAAAAGCCCGGGATACGAGTGCGCCATGGGTTCCTTCACGCCGAAGGCTTCGGGCTCGTGACCCGGATGCCGGTAGGTGCCGAAGAGGAGATCCATGAGTGGTGAAAGGTTGGCGTAATTGCCTGCATCGCGCGCGCGATCATGATGCCAGTGATGCAACTCGGGCGCACCGATCAGCATGCGTAGCGGGCCCAGCGGTAGGTTCACATTGGAGTGGATGTAGATGGCCCAGAGTCCGCGGAAAGCGACGAGTCCAGCAAGCGTCTCCAAGGGGAAGCCTAACAGAAAGGCAGGCAAATTGATGAGGCCCACCGTGTAGAGGGTGTCGAGGGGGTGCTCGCGATGCGCCGCCAACCAGTCGAGGTGCTCAGCGCTGTGGTGGACCGCGTGGAAACGCCAGAGAAAGCCGATGCGATGCTGCAGTCGATGGCCCCAATAGATGAGGACATCGCTCAGGACAATGACTTCAAGAGCCTGTGCCCACCAGGGTTGCTCGCGAACGGCAGCGTGGAAACCGTCTGGAATGAATGCGGTGAGATGATTTCCGAGAAAGGCGAGCGTCGCGAAGACCATGCCTGTCCAGAAGAGGTATTGCCCTAGCATGAAGGCGAGATCAGTGAGCCAAGCGGGCCGAAAGAAGGCCTGCTCTTTGGCCGGAAAGCACCTTTCCAGCGGACGAAAGATAAGGACAAGGACCAAGAAGCTAATGCCCGTCGACAGCATGGAAAGGGCAATCGTCATGGCGTGGTCGAGCGTTGCAGGAACGGCGGAGGCGGAGGCACTTCAATCGCGTCTTCCGCGCTGCTGAGTGGAACAGGGAGCCACCTTCCAGACTTCGATGATGGCATCAGGCTGTGAGGCTCTACGGTGAAGGATTTCGACCCTGGCAGAAGTACCTTGTCTGAGGGCTTCACGTCTCCCTCTTCGGAGTTCCGAGTCGAGAAGATGGGGCGCCCGATGGACTTTGACCCTGAAATCATTCCGAATCCGCTATTTGCCGAGTCCAGAACGAACGAAGGCGTCGTTTCGGTTTCGGCCTCCGTTAGAGGCGAGGTGGACGCGCTAGCCGTGTGGAGGGCAGGGGACGCCTGGCGGTGGTTCCACCAAACGAGAACACTTCCCAAGGCGAGAGCACTTACAATGGCACCAATCCCGAGGAGGCGTTGCCTCAAAGACCTTGTCTTCATAATCGTGAAGCCTACCAAGGACGACTGCCTCTGGCAATCAATCGATTGTCAGAAAGATGTCAGCAGCAGATCACTCCACAATGAACCAGGGATTGAGTAGGTTCTCTTTATTGTATTGCAAGGGTTGCATTGTTTCGCGGTTGAGAACCTGTCTTCCCGCCTCTAGAACGATCGCGTGCGCCGCGCCGGTATCCCATTCCATGGTCGGGGCAAAGCGCGGGTAGACATCGGCATCGCCCGCCGCCACCATGCAGAGCTTGAGCGAACTGCCAGAGGAGGTCAGCTCCACCTGCTTGCCGGAACTCTTCAGGTCCTCCACAAAGGCCTCCGTCTCAGGAGACATGTGCGAGCGGCTCGCCACCACGCGAACCGTGTCTTTGCTGGCATAGTGGGAGTCATTGCGAAGAACCGTTTCGTGGCCATCTGCATCGATCTTGCGAGCACCCAGGCCTTTGGCAGCATGATAGAGTACCTTGGCGGCCGGTTGAAAGACCACTCCAAGCGTGGGCACGCCGCCTTCTACAAGCGCAATGTTGACGGTGAATTCCCCATTCTTCTTAATGAATTCTTTCGTGCCATCGAGCGGGTCGATCAGCCAGAAGCGTTGCCAGTGTTGGCGTTCTTGATAGTCAGTGGCTTTGGTTTCCTCTGAAATGTAGGGAATGTCAGGGTAAGCTTCTTGCAGTCCTTGCAGGATGATCGCATTGGCGCGTTCATCCGCTTCGGTGAGCGGAGAGCGATCTTCCTTCTCAGCGACGGAGAACTCGCGCTGGTATACCTCAAGGATTTCTTCCCCGGCAGTGCGAGCAATGGCGACGATACTGGCTAAGTCAATGTCCATGGCAGCCCCTAAGGGGCATCCGTGACTCTGGCAAGAGGAGAATGATTGACGCCGTAAGCGCTATTTGAAAGCATGCGCAGTAACCCTGATCACTCCCATGAAACCTCTCATGAACTGTACGTTGGGAATGGGCTTAATGGCTCATTTGGTGGCTGGATCGCTGCAAGCGGCGACAACGGTCGAGATCGAAGCAACCCGCGCGTTTCACATGAACTCCGGAAATCCCGATACGGCACCGCGTATGCTTGCCGGTGGTTGGCCGGACAATGCCAGTTGGGGCATCATGCGGGGCTTGATGGCCTTTGACCTCTCTGAGGTGCCGAAGGACGCCGCGGGCATTGCCTCGGCATCGCTTTCGGTCTTCACGCGCAAGACGGGTTTCTCGGTCACCAATCCAGAAGGCACGCCTGGCGATATGGCGATCAAGGATGTGGGCAATTTAGAAAGCGATGCCAATTTCGATATCGAGACGGCGGTTTGGGATGCGTTGACGCCCGCGGGTGGCGATGTGTCAGGGCCCAATTTGTCGACTTTTGCGAGGGCCGATTATGATCCTGAGTGGCCGCATGCCACAGAGTTTGTCTTTGAAACTTCAGACGCCTTCGCTGCGGCAGTGGCGCGCGCTATCGCCGACGGGCAAGAGATGCTCTATCTTGTCCTTCATTGTCCTGCATTCGAAGCGAACCCGATTGATGGTAAGCATTTCTACCGCTTGGGTGGCGGCGAATCCTTACCCAAACTCCGCGTCACGGCGTTGGGGGCAGACACGGATCAAGATGGCTTGGAAGATGAATGGGAGGAGCAATTTGCTCCAGGTGAGTTGACGTTACTGTCAGGTAATGGTGATGCCGATGGAGATGGGCTCATTGATAGAGGCGAGTTTCTGGCAGGGTCTGATCCTACCAATCCCGATAGCGATGGCGACACGATCTCCGACGGTGCGGAGGTGGTCAGTTGGGGATCGGATCCGACGAGCGATGACAGCGATGGGGATGGCGTGAAGGATCAAGATGAGATCGCGCGGGATCCGAGCACCAATCCAGCGAAAGCCGACACCGACGGCGATGGTCTCAATGATGGCGATGAGATTGCTGCGAACACAGATCCCACTCTGCCGGACACCGATGGCGATAGCTATGAGGACGGGCTGGAGACGCAGTTTGGTTCGGATCCTGCGGACAGTGCCAGTGTGACTGGATCGCTCGTGCGTGGTGGGGAATGGCGCGTGGAAATGGCCTTGGCCGATGCCACGCCCACCAGTGTGGACGAGGTGAAAGCGCTCCTCGATGATGGCGTGGGGCGGGTGAGTGAGGTGCAAACCACAGAGTGGGATGTGATTAATTTCCAGATCACGACGAGTGTGGATGCCTTCTTTGATACCCTCACGACGTATCCCATTCTGGAGAATCCGGTGGCCCAGCCGATGGGGATGCGTGTCTCGGGTGGCATCTTTGTGAGGGAAACAGGGGCAGTGACGGTGGGATTCGATTCCCATGGAAATCAAGGGAGCCTCTTCATCGATGGGCAAGAAGTGGAACTTGTAGCGGGAGCCGCGCACAATACCGGGCGTGCTCCCATGCTCGCCTCGGTGGAATTGGAGGCCGGCCCTCACGACATGGTCCTGTATCATTGGACGGGTCGCGACACGGGGATCTACTTATTCTCATCCTTACAGAATGGCGAACAAGACGACTACGATCCGTCGGTGATGGAGTTGATGCCCGCCTTTGACATTGCCAATGTGATGACGGAGGACTCCGATGCAGATGGCCTGGATGATTTCTGGGAGAGCTTCTACTTTGGAGACCTTTCTCGCGATGGCACGGGCGATCAGGATGGGGATGGCCTCTCGGACGCCGCAGAATCGGAGAATCGCGCAAATCCAACGAAGAAAGACACCGATGGGGATGGCTTGGAAGACGGACCGGAAGTCACGGAACACCAGACGGCTCCCCATCTCTTTGACACGGATGGTGATGCGTTAGGCGATGGCGACGAAGTCACGGTGCATCAAACAGATCCCAACCGCACGGACACGGATGAGGACGGCATCGCGGACAATATCGAAGTGACGTTAGGTTCCATTCCCAATGACCCAGCCAGCGTGCCCGATGTGATTGTGCTTCTGCGAGATCAACCCACCTCGCGCGGTTGGTCGGACGGCGCTTTCTGGTCGAATGGTCAGGGCGTGAGCGCAGGGCTCGATTATCAAGTGGGCGGCGTGCCCGGATTGGGGACGATTGTGAGAACCCCAACCAATGGTGACCCAGTCTTCGCGGGAAATGCACTGACCTTGGATGGCGGCACCTTGCGACTCAAACACACCGGGACGGCGCAGTTGCCCGCCACGCTTGCCAGGAATGCCATCATCCAGCAGGGACAGGCAGGGATCACCATTGGACTCGATGCCGCGCTGACCGTGGAGGAAAGCCTCACCATTGATGTGCAGGGTGAGAATCGGCGCTTGGCTATGACAGGGAGTTTGCAAGGTTCTGGGCAACTCATCCTCACCGGTGTCCTGGGAGGAGAATTGGATTTGCGCATGCCTAACAGTACGTTCAACGGAGACATCGCGATTGATGACATCACCGTGATCAACGTGGCCCCAGGAAGCTTGGGCAATGGAAATGTGCGCGTGTCAGGGCAGCTCTGGAGTGATTCCGCTCTCAATCTGGCGGGCAAACGCCTGACATTGGTGGGCACGGAAGTGGCGCTGCAATTGGATCACGACATCTATGTGAAGGAACTCTATTTCCAACCAGATCGCGAAGCCGATGCTGAGTTTGATCTCGATGGTTTGTTAGGTGATGCGCCAGGCACACCGATTGCCGCGGAGTGGTTTCAGAATGGAGACCTCGGGTCACTCAACGAGCTCGTGCAATCGGTGGATGGCGATCCCTCAGGCCGGATCATCTTCTCGGATGATGCCGACGCCGATGGCATGCCCGATATTTGGGAAGCCGAGAATGGCTTGGATGTCTCGCTGAATGACGCCGATGGTGATTCCGATGCCGATGGGCTGAGCAATGTGCTCGAATTCGCCCTCGGTACGGATCTTGCCAACGGAGATTCAGACGGAGACGGCTTGCCGGACGGGGATGAATTCACCCTCTATGGATCGGATCCCTCGAACACGGATAGCGATGGGGATGGGTTGTTAGACGGCGCCGAAGTGAATGAGCACCTCACCAATCCGGCCTTGGCAGACAGTGACGGCGATGGCCTTTCCGATCCAGCGGAGTTGAATGAACACGGCACCAATCCTTCCAATGCCGATAGCGATGGGGACGGCGTGTCCGATGGATTGGAAATTGCCAACAACCTCGACCCGCTCGATCCGGATAGTAAGATCGGTCTCTGGACGGTGAGGACGGCGCTTTCCACCGGGACCGTGGGTAGTTTGGACCAAGCGGAAGCCGTCTTGGCAGGGGAGAATCTGGCGCGTGAAGTCGTCACATATCACCCGTGGATCAATTTCCATGGCACGGGTGGGGACGGCAACTATGTCGACGACAATGAGCTCTTCCCGATCATGAGTGCGGAAGGGCAAGACGTGGACGATTTCGCCATCGAGGTCGTGGGCATGATTGAGATCGATGATCCTGGCACTTACACCATGGGCTTCAACTCTGACGATGGTGGTCGCCTCACGGTGAATGGCGAGATTGTCGCCGAGTTCCTCGACAACCGGGGTCCTGGAGATTCTCTCGGCTCCATCGAGCTGGCGGCGGGTTCTCATGAAGTGCGCTTTGTCATGTGGGAACGCGGCGGTGGATCCTCTGCTGAACTCTTCCTAGCCACTGAGAAGGGTGTGGTCGACGCTTTCTCGTTGGACACCTTTGCCCTCATGACAACAACGTCATCGCCAGCAGATAACGGTGGTGGCGGGGAGCAAGGTGATCTCCCAACGATCACGCGAATCACGGCCACACCTGCAAGCATGATCCTCACATTGAGCGACGACGATGCGGTGGACGTCCAGTTCTCTGCTAATCTGGAGACCTGGAACACCATCGCCACCGATGTCTCGAGCACCTTTGAGGACAACGATGCCGATCGTCGCGCTGCTGGAAATGGCTACTATCGCACGGCGCAACCATGAGTAGGATGCGTTCATGGTGACACGCATTGGCAACACATCGGTGGAAGTGGGCCCGCTCTGCTTCGGCGGTAGCGGGCTCGGTGACATGCCGGACACCTACGGCTATGCCGTAGACGAAGCGCGAGCGCTCGACACGATCCGTGCGATCTTTGCGAGTTCCGTACAGTTCCTCGACACGGCGCGGATCTACGGATTTGGGCGCAGTGAAGAACGCATTGGCAAAGTGATTCGCGAAATGGGTGGTTTGCCAGAGGGGTTTGTGTTAGCCACGAAAGTGGATCGGAATGTGGAGACGGGTGCTTTCGATGGCGCGCAGGTACGCCGATCGTTGCAAGAGAGTCTGGGCGCGTTGGGCTTGGACAAGGTGCCTATTCTCCAACTCCACGATCCCGAACACGCGCGGAGTCTTGAGGAAGTGACACAGTCAGGCGGGGCGCTGGAGGAACTCTTCAAGCTGAAAGAAGAAGGGCTCACGGATGCCGTGGGCTTGGCTGCCGGGCAGGTGGACGTGATGATGCCTCTCATCAAGGACTGGGATTTCGATGCGCTCATCACCCACAACCGTTTCATGCTCACCAACCGGAATGCCGCGCCTCTCATGGACCTGGCGGTGGAGCGCGGCGTCAGTGTGCTCAACGCGGCGCCCTATGCGGGCGGCGTCCTGGCCAAGGGGGTGCAGGCCTACCCGCGCTACGTCTACCAAGAGGCCGATGAAACTGCGCTCGAGCCGGTGAAGCAGATTGAGCGCATCTGTGAGGTCCATGCCGTGCCCATGGGAGCGGTGGCTTTGCAGTTCTCCATGCGCGATCCGCGGGTGGCATCCACCGTCATCGGGGTGAGCAAGCCTGAGCGCGTGGCGCAAACGTTAGAATGGGCGTCCTGTGTCATTCCAAAGGAAGTGTGGCAAGCGCTCGAAGAGGTGCCCTTCTCGATGGACGATCCTGAGGCCTCTCGAGATTACCGGCCTGGATAAATAGGTGCTGTTTGACATTCTTTTGACAGGACTTTGACGGGCACATGACAACGGTGGGCTTGGCCTGTGCTCGACTGTCCGTGCCTATGAAAACCTATCAGACAACAATCATGACTCTTGGATTCACGGCGACGTTGATTGGCGTGGTCGCCAAGAGTTTGCCAACAGGGAATGGAGCTGACGAGGAGCCCGCTCCCCATTATGCCCTCCACGAATGGGGCACGTTCACTTCCGTCTTTGGTTCCGATGGGCAGATGCTTCCTGGTTTGGAACGCGAGGAAGAGCATTTGCCGGAGTTCGTCTATGGCCACGATGGCATGGCGAAGAATCCCATCCATGGACAGCCCATCGTGATGAAGGCGTGGCAGCGTCCGTTGCGTGGCGTGACTGTGAAGATGGAGACGCCTGTTCTCTACTTTCACAGTGACGACGCTTTCTCTGCACAAGTAAATGTGCGTTTTCATGGAGGTTCGATTAGTCAGTGGTTTCCTCAGCGTTCAGGAGGAGAAGTGCCTCCTTCTCGTCCTCTGGTGTCCTTTCCTCAGGCGACCTTTGAGCAACAGGGTGGAATCGATTTCAGTAAGCCTTATGAAGGGCGAATCGAGTGGGAAGTAAAGGTGCTAGAAAAGTCAGCTGCGAATGAGAGCAAGGCATTTGTTGGCGGGGAGACGCCGACGTGGCTGTATCCTCGTTTCACGAATGCCAATGTGGTGACGAACGGCCAAGGTGAACATGAGAAGTATCTCTTCTATCGCGGATTGGGTAATTTCGAGCAACCTGTCCGTCCCGTCTTCACGTCTGACAACGCCTTGCGATTTGAGAATACGGGCGAGGAAAGCATTCCCTATGCGATGTGGTATTTCCGTGAGGGAGAGACCTTTCGTGTGCGTGCTCTTGGACCGATCCCTGCTGGAGAAGCAGTGACGATCGCGCTCGATGACACAGAGGCTGATCTGTGTGAGGTGGAGACCTCGCTGCGTTCGAAAGTCTACGAACCGCTGGTGGCCGCACTCGTGAAGGAAGGCTTGTATCAACGTGAGGCTGACTCCATGGTGCGGACGTGGTGGCAGAGCTACTTTGAGAGAGATGGGTGCCGAATCTTCTGGGTCGTGCCACAGCAGTTCTTGAAGAAGATCCTTCCATTGGATGTGCGTCCAGCTCCGGCCGAGATTTGTCGAGTGTTAGTAGGGCGCAGCGATCTGTTGACGCCGTCATTCGAACGGGAGTTGGTCGCCGATAGAGATGCGGGCAAGTTGGGAGAACGGCACGGGACGGATCGCTTCTACGGTGCCTATGAGGCCCGGGTGAAGCAGTTGACTGCCCTGGCGGCAGCTCCGAACGTGCGTCCGTGAGGTCGACCACGCCCCAGCGTCTCGCTTGGCTGCTGCTCGTCATCCCTTCCATGGTGATGGCGGGCAGCGCGCTCTACTTGCTCTATCATGAGCAGCAACGCCTTCGTGATCGCAGTTTGGACGCCGTCGAGGCGCGTGCCGAATTGATCGTGGAGAATTTGGATCTCGCCATGGATGAACTCAAGACGAGTCTGATGGATAGCTTGGCGGCGCTGCCCGAAGCGGGGTTGCCCGAAGCGCTGTCAGAATGGCAGCGATCGAGCGCTCTCGTCTGCGCGGCAGCGTCTTGTTCAGCCACAGGAGAACTTCTGCGAGCATCATCGAACGACACGCCTGCCTTTGATCTATCACTGTTGCAGGAAGCTCAAGGCTATGCTTGGCAAAGCGGTGCTGCCGCGATGGGGCCTCCTCCCGATGAGGGCGGAGGGTCTACCTTTCAGAACTCCAAGATGATGCGAAAGGATCTCAAAGCCAAGGCGGTGTGGGGGCCTGAGATGAACCAGGGGACGCCGCTGCAGAAGGCGTGGGTCTACGATGCTGAGGGCGAGCGTTTTCGCATGGCAGCGTGGTTGCGGCCAACCTCGCAAGCCTCGGTAAGGGCGTTGGAAGTATCGATCGAATCCTTGTTAGGCGATTTGCGCCGTTCGTTCCCGGATGAACTGACAGGGACGGAGGGCTTCGCCTTGCAGGATCCTTTCGGCAAGGTAGTCCATGAAGTGGCACCAGCGGCGAAGATTGCCCTGCAATTGCCGGTGGGAGAAGAGTTGCCTGGTTGGCAAGTGTTAGCCTACCATCATTGGGGAGAGAACTGGGGCGCACAGGTGTTCTGGTTGGGAACATTTCTGGTGCTCTTGCTCACCACGGCTATTCTGTTAGGCGGGCGGTATGTATGGCAGCATGCCGCTCAAGAAACTGCCCTGGCAGAACAGCGAACCGCCTTTGTCTCCAATGTTTCACACGAATTGAAGACTCCCCTCACATCCATTCGCATGTATGCAGAACTCATGCGGGATGGATCACCACCGCCTCGCAAACAGCATCGCTACCTTGATGTGATGGTGAATGAAAGCCAACGCCTCACGCGCCTAGTCAACAATGTGCTTGATTTCAGTCGCTTGGAACAGGATCAACGTGCGTTCACGATCCAGTCGGTGAGTCTGCGAGAGGTGGTGGAAACGGCGCTGAATGCCGAGCAGGTGGCCTTGCAGAAAGCGGGCATGGAAGTCGACGTGGACAGCCTCTCTGTTGGTGTCATGGTCAGGGCAGATCCAGATGCGCTAGAAAGGATCCTTCTCAACGTCATCGACAACGCCGTCAAATACGCAGCGCCGGGGGCCTACTTCGGCGTCCAGGCACGGATTGAGGATCGTCGAGTGGTCCTTTCCATGAGTGATCGAGGTCCTGGTATTCCTCACGAAGACGAAGAGCGCATCTTCAAGCGCTTCCACCGACTCGATGATGGCTTGACGAGTGCCACTGGAACTGGTCTGGGCTTAAGCATTGCAAGGATGTTAGCCGAAGGGATGGATGGGGCCTTGCGCTGCCGCCAACAGGCATCTGGAGAAGGCGCCGTCTTTGAACTCACCCTCATGCGTGCCGAATGACGCCGTCATCGCCCAGGATTCTCGTCGTGGAGGATGACGATTCGATTCGTGAAGGCTTGGTCGATCTGCTGGAAGGCGCAGGCTACGATGTGGTGGCGCTGAGTGATGGGCAGAACGCGATGGAGCAATTTGCCGACAGTGGATGCGATCTGATCCTCTTGGATGTGATGATGCCCAAGGCCAGCGGCTACGATGTCTGTCGAGCGGTGCGCCAGGTGGATCAACGGGTGCCTATCATCATGCTCACGGCACGATCAGAAGAAGTCGATAAAGTGATAGGGCTGGAGCAGGGGGCGGACGACTATGTCACGAAACCATTCGGCGTGAGAGAACTGCTCGCGCGCATTGCCGCCGCGCTTCGGCGTAGCCAAGCACTTGTGGCGGACCAGGAGGGGACACTATGTAAGGAGGCGGGATTTCGCTTCGGCGTGGCGGAAATCGATCTCTTGCGACTCGAAGCGCGTCGGGAAGGCGTGATCCTTTCCCTCACGGAGCGTGAGTGCGCCTTGATGCAAATCTTCCGCGCCAAGCCTGGCCAAGTGCTCAGCCGCGATTATTTGTTAGAACAAGCCTGGGGGCTCCGTTACCGCGGGACGACACGCACGGTGGACCAGCACATTGTGCAACTGAGGCGCAAGATCGAAGCCTGCCCAAGTGATCCCGCCACGATTGTGACGGTCCATGGGAGCGGCTACCGCTACGTGGAGGAGCGCGCTTAAGCGCTGGCTGCGGCCTCTTCCTCGCTCTCTTCTGGAACGACTTCCACCCGCAGCTTGGCGCTGATCTCTGGGTGGAGCTTGACTGGGATCTCGTATTTGCCCGTGCCTTTGATAGGTTTATCGAGCTCGATGTGGTGGCGATCGACAGTGACCGATCCCTTGCCACGGTCGCCCATCGCTTTGGTGAGATCTTGGGTCGTGATGGAACCGAAGGCTTTGCCACCTTGTCCCAGGGCAATGGTCATCTTGAGACGCATCTTATTGATCTTGGCTGCCAAGACCTGCGCTTCATCAAATTCCTTAGCTTCCCGCTCCGCACGCGAACGCTTGAGATTCTCCAAGTGACGCATGTTGGCCTTGGTCGCCTCCATGCCTTTCCCCGTGGGGATCAGGAAGTTACGGGCGTAACCCCGACGCACTTGCACCACGTCGGCTTCGGCGCCGAGCCCGTTGATCTTCTCGCGGAGGATGATGTTGATAGTGGCCATGATTTCTAGAAGGGAAAAGGATCTCTGACGGAGGTGGACGCGTTCTCTAGCGGTAGGCTGCGCCTCTGTCAAGCGGGCCCATAGCGGTTTCTCTACCAAATAGAGCAACTTGGAGCCGATGCCCTGGCATTGGTTCCGTTTGAGAGGCCAGGGGGCCTCAGATTAATCCGTATCGCGGTAGAGCTTGAAGAGGCCATGCGTGCCGAGGTCCGCGCCGCCTTGCGCCGCCAAGCGTTCGTAGCCAGTCTTGGCCGCTTGGAGACCGGGGAAATCGAGCCCCATCGCTTCGGCCTCTTCCAAGGCGATCGTCATGTCCTTGATAAAATGCTTTACGTAGAAACCGGGATCAAAGTCTCGATCGATGATTCGTGGAGCAAGATTGCTGAGAGACCAGCTCCCTGCAGCACCTGATTCGATGCAGGCCAGCACCTGCTTGGGATCCAAGCCAGAGGTCTCGGCATAAGCCATCGCTTCGCACACTCCGAGCATCCCGGCGGCAATGGCCACTTGGTTGACCATCTTGGTGTGCTGTCCACTTCCGGCGGGACCTTGGTAGACGATGGTCTTGCCCATCACGTCAACCACCGGCTTCACCTGCTCAAACGTGGCTTCTTCGCCACCGACCATGATGGAAAGACGTGCTTCCCGAGCTCCCAGATCCCCACCGGAAACCGGTGCGTCCAGAGCCGAGAGCCCACGAGCCTTGGCAGCCTCTGCGATCCGCTGGGCCAGGCGTGGACTTGAAGTCGTCATGTCGACTAAGACCGCGCCTTCTCGCGCTTGGGCAATCACCCCGTCCTCTCCGAAATAAACGGCCTCCACGTCTTGAGGAAAGCCGATGATCGTGATGATGATCTCTGCAGCGCGGGCGACTTCGCCGGGCGAGTCTTCCCAAACGGCACCGTTCGCAAGGAGGGCTTCCGCCTTCGCTTTGGTCCGATTGTAGACGTGGAGAGGATACCCCGCCTGGAGGAGGTGACCGGCCATGGAGCGCCCCATGACGCCAGTGCCAATAAAGCCAATGATAGGAAGTGAGGTCGATGCGCTCATAGCGGCACCCTACTCAACTCGGGGATGCATGCGAAGCCTCCAATGCATCGAATCGTTTCGAGCGGGTGGCGTAGCTCGGGTAAGCCCTATCAGGAGCGCTTGGTAAGTAACGCCAATGCTTGTACATCCACAACCAAGGGGCAGGCTTGCCCCGGATCGTTTCTTCAAAGACATCCCAACACTGTTGCGCCACTCCCTGGGGGTGATCCTCGCGCGTTGCGTGCAAGGGATGGTGAAAGTGAAAGACATAGCGCCCGTCGTCTTGGGGGAGGCAAATGACAGGGACAATCGGTGCCCCCGTTTGCTGCGCGAGAAAAGCATGAAGGATGGTCACGCTCGTATCGAAACCAAAGCAACGAATGATCGTGGCGGCTTTGCTAGGCTTGACGCGCAAATCGGTTAGGAAGGCTGTTTGCCCTCCGCGCTTCACATGCTTGAGCAGGCGCACCATGGCGCGTTCTGAAGAAATGATGGGGTTGCCAGAGAAACCACGAAGCTTGGTGAAGAGAGGAGTGAGCGCGGGATTGCGAAAGTCCTCGGCGACGATCATGGGCTTGATTTTATGAATGAGCCCCCAGGCGGTCGAGAGCCATTCGAACGTGCCATAATGAGGCGTCACCCAGATCACTGGGCCTTCTTTCAAGCGGGCAATGGCGTCCTCGTCCTCATAGCGGAACTGGATGTGATCAAAGAGCGTGTCTCTGCACAAGTGCTGGGGAGCCCACATGAGATCCAGGGCGCTGCGCGTCTGATAGTGATAGGATTCACGGATGATGGGCTTGAGTTCAGCGAGCGATCGCTTTGGGTAGACGACCTGCAGATTCGCTTCCGCGATGCGTCGTCCACGGCGATCAATCCACCAGGCGCACCGACTCAACAGCCGAGCCGTTTGGAGGAGACGTCGTCGCGAGAGTCGCGGGACCATACGGATGGCCACACGCACTCCCAGGGCTTCCAATCGGAAACGGCAGCGTTTCCAAAGGCTCAGTTTCGCAGGCACGACGTCGTCAGTGCGCAGATGTTTGTTTCTCTGTCAGGAAATCGCAGAGATCTGCGAGCTTGTCGGTATTGATGAAGTCGACTCCATGCGCATGCATGATCTCCCAGCTTGCTACCGCATCGGGGATGGCCCAGAAACGCACTTGCAACTTGCGTTGATGTGCCTTGGTGAGGATCGATTCAAGCTTCTCTTGATCCGCTTTCGGAAGTGGGCCTTCGCCGCGCCAGGTGAAATGACTACCCCAGCGATCGCTGATCCATGGGACGAATATGGGATCGGCTGATTCAAGATCCGAGAGCCGACCATCGAACGCCGCGAGCCGTGGTTGCATCGTGGCCAACAAGTCGCGGGGTCGATTGCCTGACACAATCACCGTCACCGCTCCTTCGAGGAGGGGTTGCCCCGGCTGGGGGAATTCCGTGAGGATTTCTCGATACTCCGTCAGGACCTGGTGAAGCGCACGGTAGGTAGATGCTCCCTCCGATTTGAGATCAATGAGAAGATAGAGCGGCGCATTCGAACCCGCATAGACCCGCTTGTTCGCGTGACCCGCGATGCGCTTCTTGAGGGGCTCCAAGTAGAGGGATTGGAGGGTGCGCTCTGGAGAGACCTTGTCGCGATCGTGCGCCACGAGCAGCGCGCCATCGACAAGGTAGATGTCGGCCTCCACGCTCTGAAAACCATGCGACAGCGCATCGAGAAGGGGGCGCTCATGCTCGTAATCATTGTGCGCATGCGCTCCCATGAGAGGAGCTGTGGGCTCCGTTGCATCAGCGAAAACCGAGAAGGCGACGAGGAAGAGTAGCAAACGCATGATCCCAGAGCCTAGAGGCGAGTCGCGACCTTGTCGACTGGAGCCGAATGTCCGCAAATGGATGGTTTGGAAATTCTGGTGCTTGTGGTCAGTGAGATTCTAGGAAAGGTTGATCAATGATCCGAATGCTTGTTGCTGTCGTGTGGGTTCCCGTTGTTCTCATGGCGGAGTTTCCTGATGCTGGGTTGCTTCCCAAGATAGAGACCGGGGTGCAACGCCTCGTGGAGGCGGATTCTGAGAGAGATGGGCGCGGAATCATCGTGGCGATCTTTGATTCGGGCGTGGATCCTGGGGTGGAGGGTTTGCAGACGACTTCAGATGGGCGTCCCAAGATCATTGACCTGATCGATGCGACGGGGAGCGGTGATGTGGACACGTCGACGGTCGGCACACCGGAGGACGGACAGGTCATGGGGCTGACGGGGAGGGAACTGATCCTGCCCGAGGGAGCGGCTTCTAAGAAAGAGGTCTTTCTGGGGATCAAGGCAGGTTGGGAGATCTTTCCTCAGAGTCTGGTAGGGCGCCTGCAAGAGGAGCGCCGACGGACGTTCTTCCAAGAGCATGCAGCATTGGAGGCTTCTGTGAGGAATGACGAGTCTTTGGAGAAGAAAGAACGCGAGGCGCGATTGGCGGTTTTGTCAGATGCCAAGAAGGCGTATCGTGATCCTGGTCCTATCTTTGACTGTGTGGTCTATCAGAAAGGCGATCTCTGGCGAGCGGTGATCGATACCGACGAGGATGGCGATTTGCGCGATGAGGTTTCCCTCACGGATTACACTCGAGAGCATCAATACGCTTCCTTCGGTGAGCAGAGTCAGCTGAACTTCACCGTGACCATTCACGATGAGGGGAAGCGGCTAGAGATTGTGGTTCCGGCGAACATGCACGGGAGTCATGTCGCGGGAATCGTGGGAGCGCATTATCCTGAGACGCCCATCTTAAACGGTCTCGCCCCTGGGGTGCAGATCGTGTCCGTGAAGATAGGTGATAGTCGCCTGGGGGGCATGGAGACGGGCTCGGCGGTGATTCGTGGCCTGGAAGCGGTGCGCCGCCATGGCTGTCAGCTAGTGAACATGAGCTATGGGGAACCCACGCGTCTGCCAGGGCAAGGGCGCGTCATCGAGTATCTCGAAGAGTTGGTGCACGAGGACAATGTCCTCTTTGTGGCCTCGGCAGGGAATGCCGGGCCCGCCCTGACGACGGTGGGGGCCCCTGGTGGGGCTTCTGAGGCATTTGTCAGTGTAGGTGCCGTCGTCACTCCTGCGATGATGCAAGCGGGCTATGCCTTGCGGGAGACACGATCGGACTTGGCCTACACGTGGTCGTCCCGAGGGCCGGCCGCCCATGGCGGCAGTGGCGTGACCATTGCCGCTCCCGGAGGAGCGCTCTCTCCTGTGCCGCGTTACACGCTGCGACGGAATCGTTATGCGAACGGAACATCGATGTCTTCTCCCAATGCCTGTGGCAGTTTGGCGGTTTTGATAGGAGCATTGAGAGCGGAATCCATCCCCTACACAGCCTCTTCCCTCAAACAGGTGATTGCCAACACTGCCGTGCCGATCCCGGGAGAGGACCGCTTTTCGCAAGGTCAAGGGATGCTGCGAGTGGATCGGGCGTTGGCACTTCTGCAAGAGCATGCAATCCCGTTGGCGCCCCGCTACGAGGTGCGTATCCCGAGTCGTGACGGCGCTCCCGGGCTGTATTTGCGCGAGTATCCTGACAATCGTCAACCATCTCGTGTGACCATCTCCGTCGAACCCCGCTTTGCGCGAACGTTTCCCAATGAATCGAAGCTGCAATTGAATCGGAAATGGCGCTTGGAAAGCACGGTCCCATGGTTGGCCTGTCCCGAGCATCTCTTCATCACCAACAAAGCCACCACTTTCGAGGTGGAGATCGATCCTAGCATTACCAAGCATGGTGTCTATACGGGAGAGATCGTAGCCACGGATGCAGAGGCTCCTGAGTGGGGAGCAGTCCTCCGGATTCCAGCGACCTTGATTCGCCCGCGGGTGGTGAGAGAGGGCATGTGGTCCGCTGGAGGACAGCTCGCCCGTGGCGATGTGCGGCGTTTCTTCCTCACGCCTCCGGAGGGCGCTACTCAGGCGACCCTGACATTCACCAATGAGACTACCGTTGCGCAGCGTGTGATTGCGCATGTGATGCAGACGTTGCCCCAACGTCGGCATGAAGAGAGCGGGCAGCGCTGGCGGCTCACGGTGGATGCCGGAGAATCGGTCGAGCGGCGATTGGCAATCATGTCAGGGAAGACGGTCGAAGTGGCGATTGCATCGAACTGGGATAGTGCGGAGGACCTCAAGTTTCGTGCGGAAATGGCTTTCGAAGGATTGCAGGCGGATACCCGCACCTTGTATTTCCACCCGGGAGAGACGATCGCGCGGCTTGAGGTGCGGAGTGCTTTCCCGCAACAGCGACTCTCACCCCAAGGGAACTTCACCCATTGGCAGGCCGTGATTCCGCCAGGGGAGAAAGCCGTTCGAGCTTTGAATGAACAGCACCATGATCATCAGATCTATGAAGCCATGGTGGACTATCAATTCACACTTGAGAAATCAGCGAGGATCACTCCGCGATTCCCGGATTTGAATCGGCGTCTCTACGAAGCAGATGTTCAGTCGCAGATCTTCACGATCACGGATAGCAATGGGCAGCGCGTGGCTGCGGACGATGGTTGGGAACCGCACGCCGTCTCTTTGCGAGCAGGGGATTACTGTGTGCACTATCATTGGCGTCATGATGATGTTGAGCTTTTGGAAAAGCTAGCAGAACGACCATTGGTCTTGGAAGGGGCGCTTGGTTCGGCGGTGCCCATCAGCGTGCATGAGACCCGGCGAGAGGGAGTGAATGGCCGTCGCATGAGTGCCAGGACGCTCTCGGAAGGGAGTCTGCGACCGCTTCACCTGACGGCGCCTTCCGCCAAGGAACTCCCGAAGTTGCCCATCACGGCGCAGCATTTGAAAGGAGAATTGCGACTTCACCAGGATGCTCCTGGTGCCGAAGTGCGCTTGATCTACGCCCTTCCACCATCGTCGCCGACGGCGGAGCATCCGCCAAAGGGTTTGCGGGAGCATGCATTGGTGCGATTGGAGGCATTGCTAGCCAAGGGCGACGAGAAAGCCTTTGATAAAGCGCTAGAGACATTTCGCAAACACCACCGCGATGGTTTGGAAGCCGATTGGCTTGCGTTGCAGCGTATGGATACGGTGGCGATGCGTAAGAAGGACCATCGGGCGATTGTTAAGAAATGTGATCGTCTTCTCAAAGAGATTGATGAGGAAGCGCTCGCCGAGCATCGCGGTCAGCGCCGCGTGCCGGGAGATGACGACGAGAAGAGCGCGGCCTTTGCGCTAGAATATCGTGTTCTGGTCGATGTGCTCTATCGGAAATGCCGAGCCATTGCCTATCATGATGGCGAACGTGAGAAGGCGGGTAAGGACTACGAGGTGGAGCCGTTCGAGAAGGCCTTCCGCCACTTGCGGCGCTGGGTAGATACGGAAAGTCCTGACTATGTGTTAGCGCACATCCGTTGGCACCGTCGCCATGGGCGTTTCGGCCAAGCCTTGCAGTTGCTCAATCGCCACATGAAAGACGCGCCGTCCACACGGCTCCTGCATGACAAGCGGGTGAAGATTCTTGGTCGCCTGGGCTGGACTGCGTGGGCCGAGCTTGAGGAGCAGTGGAACCGGCGACGATTCGTGCCTTTCCTCAAAGAGTAGACTCGGTGGAGAGGGCGATGTCACTGCCACACACCGTCTTTGGGAACGCGATGACTTCGGAGTCTTTGTCGCCAGCCCGATCGCGTATGAGGGAAGAGTCTATCTTCTCCGTAACAAGGGTCGCGTTGTCTGTCTTGATCCCAAGACCGGGAAACCCTATTGGGAAGAAGCGCTGCCGCGCGCCGCTGACGCCTATTACGCCTCACCGGTCATCGCTGGAGGCATCCTTTACGCTGCGCGCGAAGATGGGATGGTCTTCGCCGCGCGGGTAGGGGAACGCTTCGAGCTCCTTGGTGAGAATGACATGGGGGAACAAATCCTCGCATCGCCCGTGCCCGTTGATGGACGCCTGCTCATACGTGGCGCGCGCCATCTGTTCTGCGTGAAAGACTGATGGGCAGGAGGAACTTGTATCTGCTATAATAATTAGATTTATTAGAATTATGGGCTAGTCTGGAGGTCCATGAGCGCCTCCACTCTTGCCAAGTTCACTCAGAAGTCCTGGTTTCCCTACCTGCTCATCGCGTTGGCGGTGCTTGTGGCCCATGGATTCGCCTTGAAGGCGGATTTCTACATGGATGACAAGCCGCATATCTTGACCAATGAGCGGATTCAGGAGGGTTTGGAGGCTCCGAGCGGCCTGAAGAGTCGGTTCCTGACCTTTGCGGTCTGGCGGGGTGTCTATCTGACTTTTGGAAATGATCCGGTCGCGTTTCACGCGGTGAACCTCGTGCTGCATCTCGGGGTGGCCTTGCTGTTCTTCCCCGTGGCGCGTCGATTCCTTCGCTTGGGCAAGGTGGACCACGCCGGGGCCCGGGTGACGGCCTTCTGGGGCGCCGTGCTCTTTGCCGTCCATCCTCTTGTGACGGAACCGGTGAACTACGCTGCCCAGACGTCCATGCTGTTGATGACGCTCTTGGTGACTGCTGCCTGTCATTGTCTCCTTAAATGGCACGAGACGAAACAGGGGCGCCTGTTAGGATGGATGGCCTTGTGGGTGCTGTTGGCGTCTCATGCGAAGGAACCTGGCTTTGTCCATGCGGCCATTTCTCTGGGAATGCTAGGCGCACTCGTGGTGTCCTGGGCATCATTGAAGAGGTCCTTTCTTGAGAATAAGCAGGCGCGTCTCATGACCCTGGCTGGTGGCGGTGGTGTGGCTATCATCGTCTTTGGCGGGTGGCTGATGGCGGGATTCTCGCGTTTCTCGGAGGTGGAACGAACGCTGGACTATTTCCTGACACAAGCGCGAGTGTTGGGGGGCTACTTTCTCAGGATGGTGTATCCGGTAAATCTCAGCAGTGATCATCATGTGCCTTGGACGACCTCGGCAGCAGACCTTCCGGCGTTGGGCGGTCTCCTGTTCGTTGTCTTGAGCACGGCAACAGTCCTCTTCTTTGTCATCCGCAAGCGCTCATGGATGGCGGTGCTGTGCGGCTTGATTCTCTTCCATCTCTACGTGCGCTTTCTCTACTCCGTGGATGAATTGATGGTGGAGTATCGCACCTATCCTTCCCTGCCATGGTTTGGTTTGCTAGTGGCATGGGCGGTTGGCCGTGTGGTGGCGTGCAAGCTGGATGGGTACCGCGTGGTGCGGCCTGCATTCTTGGCAGCAGTGACAGTCGTCTTGGTGTCGTTGTCAGTCGCGCGCTCTCGCGTGTGGGAAACAGAGATGAGTATTTCGGGTAATGTCCTTGAACAGTATCCTGACAATCTTCGTGCATGGAGCATCTATCTGGGAGAGCTATCTGAGCGTGGCGACTACGAAACCTTGGCTTCGCTGCGCAACATGCCGAACCAAGTCTTCAATGAACTCTTCCCGCCTGGATTTGAGAAAGAGAACCGACAATTCACGCAAGCCAAGACCTATCATAATTATATCGCCTGTCAGTATCCTATCCTAAAAGGAATGGTGCACGTGGGGGAAGTGGACGAGGCTCTCAAGCGGTCAGATGCGTTGCTGGTGAATGTCCTGAGAGCTGCTCCTGACAAGAATGCTAAAGCCACGTTCACCATTCTCTTGGCCAAACTGCTGGCGCACCGGGCGCGGGGGGAAGATGACAAGGTGGAGGAGACGTTGGACGCGGTGGCGAATCACTACGACGAACGCGAGAAGATCTTGGGCTATTTGCGCACGGAAGCCGATGCCTTGCCGAAACAGCTGGCTCAGGGGCTCAGCGATTCCGAAGTCGAGTAGCAGCCCGTTGGAATTACTGTCTTGGGTGAAATATTTGCAATGAGTGAAATGAAACGATTCGTGATAATCCGATAATCGTGGATTCTCTTGACGGAGGGCCAGTTGATCCATTGGATCGACGGCAATCTGAGAATCATGTTGTCGCGTATCCCGTGGCGGAGGTGGGGTCTCAGCGGTGTTGTCTTGGATTGGCAGATCGCTGCAACCGTCTTCGCCGTTCTATCATGCCTTGCCGTGTTGCGAGCCCAGGAGGCTCCAAGTCTTCAGGCGGGTGATCTCCTTTCCGTCGCCGTTTCGAATCATACGCCTAGCATGCGTTCGATACCGGGAGGCTTTGTGGGAACGGGATTCTATTATTCGAACTTGCATCATTACACGGGGAAGAAGGAGAAGGATTTCAATCCCAAGCTGATTCAGCTGTGGCAGCATTTGAGTGATCGCCAAGGAGCTTCGGCAGTGCGCTTTGGTGGCGGGAGTGTGAATGAGACCTGGTATCACCCTGATAGTGATGCGGAGGCGCCTGAAGGCATTCGTTTCCAATTGACTCCCGAATACTTGAGCAACATTCGCGAAGCGCTGGAGCGTGCGGGGGCCAAAGGGATCTTTTGTCTCAATGTAGGCCACAATGATCTCGATCTCTTTGCTTCCATGGGGCAAGGGATCCTCGCGCATGTGGATGCGAATAACATTGATGCCTTTGAGATCGGCAATGAACCCAATCGGTATGGGCCGAAAGGGTTGAGGTCCAGTTCCTACGATTTCGAGACGTTTGCTGATGAATTTGATGCCTTTCTTTCGCGTTTTCGGGCAAGTGTCAGTGCAACAATTCCCGCAGTGGGAGCAACCCTGACATTGATTGAGGAGTCGGACGTGGAGGATACGGAATGGAATGCACAGGCGGCGACCTTTGTGGACCGTTTCCATTCGCGCCTGACGGCCTATTCACTCAATCGCTATCCACTTTCCGATTGTACGAAGTCGTCGTCGCGTTTGCGGTATGCGAGCATTGAGAATCTGCTCTCGGAACGCGCGTCACTTGGGCAAGGAGATGCCATCGCGGCGACAGCCTTAGCGACCGAAGGTGCGAATTTACCCTTCTATATTCACGAAAGTAATTCCGCCTCATGTGGAGGTACCGAGGGCGTGAGCGATGCCTTTGCATCAGCACTGTGGTTTCTCGATTCTTCGTTCGCCTACGCGCGGGAAGGTGTGGATCGGGTCTTCGTGTCCTTCCATCCCAATGGCGCTTACAGCCCGTTTCGGTTTGAACGTCGCTTTGAACTGGACGGCATTGCCTACGCGCCTGAAGTGTATCCTTTGTACTATGGGATGCTGCTGCTGGCTGAGGTGGTGGGGACAGGAGCGGACTTGTTGGAGATCGATCTGAATCGAAGCGAGAATACGAACGCGTGGGCCACCATGGACCCTGAGGGCACGGTCAGGGTGCTCCTTCTCAATAAAAGTACGGAGTCGGGGAATGCACGTATTCTAGTGCCCGGAGCCGCGGCGCCGGCTGAGTTGATCCGCCTGACAGCTCCTGCCATTGATGCAACGCAAGGAGTGCGTCTGGCAGGGCAAACCTTCGATGGCACCATTGAAGGAGAGATGCTTGGAGATCGATCCTTTGAGCCGGTCCTGCCGGATGGGGAAGGCGTGTATACGGTGCCAATGCCAGCTGGTAGCGCGGCTCTCCTCACATTAGGAGAAAGTGACGTTTCTGGGGATACCGTCGTGGCTTTGGCAACGGTCGTCGAATCAGCGATCACGGGAGAATCCGTGGTCTTGGATGGTTCGCCGAGCTTTGGAAATATTGCGAGTGTTCTTTGGGAGCAAGTGTCAGGACCGCCGGTCTCGATCTCATCCGCGACAGAGCGGGTGGCACGCTTTATCGCTGACGACCCCGGCTCGTATGGTTTCCGATTGACCGTGGCCAACACGGATGGCTCGTCGCAAGCCTCGCGTCTTGTGCAGATTGCGATTCAAGAGGCTCCCTCGACGGAAGGACGATTCTATTTGGAGACAGATGGAGTGGTGGCCTTCGAGGCAGAACTACCGTCGTTCGTCCTGCCTGGCACTGGCAAATTTGCCAATCATGAATGGACAGCGACCGTGGATCCTGCTGCTGAGATCGGCACGGCCATGCAGTGCCTGCCTGACGAAGGTGCCAATGCCAAAGACTCCACTGATGGTCCGGCGCTCGGCTATCAGGTGCTCTTTGCCAATCCTGGCAATTACCGCGTCTACCTGCGGATGCGGAGGGATGATGGAGGCTCCGACACCGTGCACGCAGGGTTGGAAACGCCCGTCTCGTTTCCCTATGGGATCAAGCAGAAATCGAGCGCCTGGACGTGGACCACCGCGGTGGTTTCTGGCGGTGACGCGATGATCGACATTCCTTCGGCTGGACTGCATGTCTTTCACCTCTGGCCGAGAGAAGACGGGTGCCAGATCGATCGCATCGTCTTGGCACAGGAACAGGTGAGTCCTGGAAATGTGCCTAACAGTCCCTCCAACGGGTCCCCAGTTGAACCCGAACCCGAACCCGAACCCGAACCCGAACCCGAACCCGAACCCGAACCCGAACCCGAACCCGAACCCGAACCCGAACCCGAACCCGAACCCGAACCCGAACCCGAACCCGAACCCGATTCGCCTATCTATGTAGAGGCAGGAGGGCTGGTCGCGATTGAGGCAGAGCAGCCGAGCGTGCAAGAGCGTGGTGTTGGCAAATTTGCCAGTCATGCCTGGGAAAGCGTTGGCGAAAGCGGGGCCAGCGACGGCGCGTCCGTGATCTGTCTGCCTGACAGTGGTGCCAATGCGAAGGAGTCAGGCGATGGACCGGCCTTGCGGTATGACATTCGCTTCGAATCGGTGGGAACGTATCGCGTCTTCCTACGCATGAAAGCAACGAGTGGGAGTTCTGATAGTCTCCATTACGGGGAGAATGAACCTTTGTCAGTTCCCTATGGAATGAAGCAGAAGAAGAGCGACTGGCTTTGGGTGGATCAGATCACTGGCGCGGGCGCGGCAACGTTCGTCGTCGATACGCCAGGGAGGCAATCGCTACGGATTTGGCCGCGTGAAGATGGGTGCGAGATTGACCGCATCGTCTTAGCATTAGACGCAAATATTGATCCTGACACCGTGGCGACGAGTGCGGCGGAGGCCTCCATCGCACAGGCACGCACCGCCAACGCGCATTCTCGGGAGGAGTTCTCAGTGGCCTCTTCAACCCTAGCGGAAACCGCAGCCATGCCGCCTCCGGTTGCCTCGACCATCGAGGCCAGCCGGACGTGGCAAGGCATCGTGACGGTGGAGGCAGAGACAGCGCTCGCGAGCGTTTCCGGCATGGGCGCCTTAGGTGAATACGAGTGGAAGCGCTTGAGTGATTCATCGGCGGAAGGGGGAGCCTTCGTGCGGATCGTGCCTGATGCTGACGGCACTGGCCCCCGGGAATCGATTGATGGTCCCTACATGGAATACATCGTCTTGATTGATCAGCCAGGAATGTATCAAGGTGAGGTGCGTCTGCGAGGAGATTCGAAGGGTTTGTTAGTCGAGGGGAATGGTCATGACAGTGCCTTGCCTCCGGCGTCGGCAGACGGCTGGCAATGGGTGCGCTTGCAGAATCCCATGCCCTTTCCGACGGTGGGCTTGAAGCGCGTGCGCTTGCGGATGGGAGATCATGGGGTGGACGTGGACCGTTTCACCTTGTATCGCGAGGACATTGTCCTGCCTAGAAGACGGGTGCTCTCGCCTGCGCTTGACTTGCCGGCGCCGATCGTCGTGGCGGAAGATGGCTCGATAAAGGTGCCAATGGGGCAACCGCATCATGTGGTTTCGCCCACGGTTCATGAGTATCTCGTGCTTGTGTCAGAACCGAGTGTCTACCAATGGCAGATTGCCTCGCCTCTCTCAGTGTTGTGCGAGTGGGATGGACTGACGCTTTCGCCAGAGGTCCCGTTTGCCATTGAGGAGGTGGGCGTGCACGTGCTGCGAATCACGAAGGAAACCGGTGCCTGGCCAGCTTCGGATGCTCGCCTCCTTCCCGTGGATCATTGACTCGCGAGGGTGCCTCGTTTAGGGGAACCTTTCCGTGTCCATGATTCGATTCCTGCTCTTGACCCCACTAGCTCTTGCCTTGTCCGGTTGTGCAGCGTGGCAACTGTCGCGACCGACAAGCTACGTGGAGAAGCCTGTGGACCTTCCGGCGGTTTGGAGCCAATCGGCGGAAGGCAATGAGGGCAAGATCGCCACGGGCTGGCTTGCGACGTTTCGCGACCGCGAGATGACGCAGTTGGTGAAGGAAGCGATGGCACATAATCGGAATCTCCGCCGATCCGCCGCTCAATTGCGCGGGGCGCGCGAGAATCTGGTATCGGCCCGTGCCAATCGCCTGCCATCGATTTCTGCCAGTGGCTCCACCTCGAGGTCTGGAAATCGCTCTCGAGAGGCGGATGGCGATCTTGGGGGATGGGATCGCTCAAAGAATTACGGGCTATCCTTCAGTGCCTCCTGGGAGGTGGATCTATGGGGGCGCTTGCGTGATCTGGAAGAGGCCACCGTGGCAGACTTCGAGGCCACCTTGGCGGATTTCCGTAGCGCACGGCTTTCGCTCGCGGCGAACACGGCGAAGGCTTGGTGCAATCTCATCACCGCGCAACAACTCGTGAAATCGGCCGAGCAAACGCGCGATACCTTTGAGCGAAATTTTCGGATCACCGAGCGGAACCTCGTCGGGGCAGGGGAAGGGAATTTCCTCAACGTGCTGTTCGGGAGAAACGACGTGGCATCAGCGGAGCGATCTTTGCGCAATGCCCAGTTTGCGCGCGATGAATCCGCGCGCGCCATCGAGGTGCTCCTCGGGCGCTACCCGAGTGCCTCGATCGAAGGACGCGCCGAATTGCCAGACTTGCCCAATGCGGTGCCTGCCGGCTTGCCGTCGGAGCTGTTGATGCGGCGACCGGATCTGGTGGCGGCTGCGGCCGATTTGCGTTCCTCGGCATCCCGCGCGGATGCTGCTCGCAAGAATCTCCTGCCATCTATCCGGCTCTCGGGCAGTGCCTCTCGTTCCAGCAACGAACTTCTCGATCTCATCGCTGATCCGCGTTCGATCGGGTGGAGTGCGGCCTCTTCCTTGGCCCAGTCGATCTATCGTGGGGGTGCCCTCACGGCCGATGCGCGTCAGGCGTTGGCACAGAATGAAGCGGCCATCGAATCCTTCGCCGCGACGGCTTTGCGCGCCTTTCAAGAGGTTGAATCGGCCTTGGCGCAGGAGCGCAATCTGCTCTTGCAGGAGGAGGACGTGAACCTGGAGATGGAAACGGCTACCTTGGCCGAGCGGCAAGCGGATCGCGGAGCGACCGAAGGGTTGGTCAGTACGCTTGAAGTGTTAGAGGCGCGCCGACGGGTCACGCGCGCGCGAAACGCTCAGATTTCATTGAGGAATCAGCGCCTTCAGAATCGGATCGATCTCCACCTGGCACTGGGGGGTGATTTCGAGACCCTGCCGAATCTGTAGGAAATCCAGACACAAAGAAAGGGCACCCGGCGAACCGGATGCCCTTTCCCATAGGAGATGAATCGTAACGATGCTAGATGATCGTAGCGAGCGGTCCGTGACCTTTACGAGGCTCGCGCCAGGCGAGTGCGTTGATCTTGGGATCGTTCGTGATGTTACCTTGCTCATCAAGCTCCAGGCGTTTGCCAGCACGGGCGCAAAGATTGCCTAACTGGATATTCGCCGTCATGGGACCGGAGTAGCCGAAGTTTGACTGGCTGAACTCCCGTGGCTTCTCGCCGCGGCAGGCCATGATGAACTCCTCGTGGTGTCCAGGGGAGCGCTCTAACATCTTCTCGGGCTTGCCGAAGGCTTTGCGGGCAGACTCAGGGATGATGCGGGGGCTGTTCCAGTAATCGCCTTCCACGAGCATCTTGCCCTTGGTGCCAATGATAAGGTTCCCCGTGCGTGGAAGCTCGCGGTTGTCTTCTTTCAGTTCAGGAGGGGCCTCAGGCATGTTGGGCGTGCCGTCCGTCTTGTTGCCTTCATACCAGAAGGTGGCGAAGCCTGGGCGGTCTTCCTTCGCGCGGTAGGTCGCTTTCACCGTCATGCCGGCGGGGTATTGATCGCCCACAGGAGCCGTCATGAAGATGGGCTCGGCGGAAGCGGCGTAACCACAGTCCATGATCGCGTAGATGCCGTCCGTGGTGTGGCAGGCCATGTCCCCGAGCGCCCCGGAGCCAAAGTCGACGACGCCGCGCCATGAGAAGGAATGGTAGACAGGCTTGCCTTTGTCGACGCCATCACGGTACTTGGCCACGTAGGGACGCATCGCTGCAGGTCCAATCCAAGAATCCCAATCGAGATCGTTTGGAACGGGATCGCTGTAGTCCGGACGAGGATGTCCCTGAGGCCACACAGGACGGTTCGTCCAAGTGTGGAACTCCAGGACGTCGCCGATGGCGCCGCCTTTGATGATCTCGTAGGCCACGCGCCAGCCTTGACCAGCGTGGCCTTGGTTCCCCATTTGCGTAACGACTTTCGGGCTCTTCTTATACGCTTCAGTGAGCATCTGGGCTTCTTTCACCGACCAGGACAGAGGCTTCTCCGTGTAGCAATGGATGCCCATGGCCACCGCCGTCATGGATGGCGCAAAGTGGGTGTGGTCCGGCGTGGCGACGAAGACGACATCGAGATCCGTGCTGTGTTTCTCGAAGAGTTCGCGCCAGTCCGTGTAGCCTTTGGCCTCATTCCAGCCTTCTTTCTTGAGGACGCCACCCCAGCGCGACTTGTCGACCTCGGCAAAGCCGATGCAATGGAGCCCGTGCTTATG
Source organism: Verrucomicrobiia bacterium (assembly GCA_030425385.1). Lineage (GTDB taxonomy): Bacteria > Verrucomicrobiota > Verrucomicrobiia > Verrucomicrobiales > DEV007 > JAACDM01. The sequence continues at coordinate 147,362 of JAUIAH010000013.1, forward strand.
GGCAGCTTCGGTGTGGGCATTGGCCCGTCCGCCAGTGGCGACGAAGCCCACCTGCAGCTTGCTGTTCTGATTGTGACCACGAACGATGGCTGGGAAGGCGAGAGTGGAAGCCGCCGCAGCACCGGTCGTGAGGAAATTTCGACGTGATAGATTGGACATGCGAGTATGGGTCAGGTTTCTAGTAGGTAGCGTGAGACCTAAGCAATCAGGCAACGCATTTCAAGACAGATCGGAGATCCTGAGAAATTTCGGAAAGCTTGGCATTTGCAGTCTCGAGCGTTTAAACTGTTCCTATGGGCGCAATCTTCAAACGCTGGCGGTGGGGACTGTTCGTTGGGGGCGTGGCCTTTGGGCTCACGACCTGGTTCATAGGCGAAGGCCATCCCGGTTTGGTCTTTCTCAATGGCTTGGCAGTCATGGCCGTGGCCTTCCTACTCGTGTCGACAGACTTCGCCGCCTTGCTCGCCTCGCCGATCCTGAAATTCATCGATTCTGTCTATCTGCCCGGCGGGCATCTCGATAAAGCGCTTCTCAATTATGATTTGCCTCTCTACTACGAGCGGCACTTTCGAGGAGAGGAAGCACTGGCAGCCTATATCCAACTCATTCGGGCCTATCCGGATCAGATCAATGCTTACGCGGGCGCCGTCCGCGTCTGTCAGAACCAATTGGACGATACCCACCAAGCGAAGAAGTGGTGGGCAGAAGCGGAGAGACGCTTTGGTCGAGAGGCTGTTAGCGAGGCAGTGAAGAAGACGGCGTCCGAGTGGCACGCCGAACGGATGCGCGCTCGACTCGCGCCGGCGCCCTCACATTGATGCAAGAAATGAGCCGGCGTGAGATCTTGAAGGTGCTCGCGACGGTGGGCGTGGGCAATGTTGTCTTCCAGCGTGCTCTGGCCGCAGAGGTTGCGAAGCAGGAGGGGCTTTCTCTCCGAGCGCTTCAAGATGCCGAATGGGTCTCCGGTGTGGTGTTGCGTGAGGAAGAACGTGAGCAATTGCGCAAAGCGTTAGAAGATCAGTTGGAAGGTCGTCGACGTTTGCACGCACATGCTACCTCCTGTCAGTCCGCACCAGCGCTTCGTCTTTCTGCAAGAAGCCGAGACCAGGAGGCGGCGAAAGCACCGACCGTGCCAGCGGTTTCCGCAAGACTTGTGCGGCCGCGGGACGACGCAGCTCTCGCCTTTCTTAGCGTGGTCGAGTTGGGGGCGCTATTGAGGCGTGGGGAAGTGACATCGGTCGCCCTGACAGAGATCTACCTTCGCCGACTGAAGCTCTACGACCCTCAATTGCTGTGTATCGTGCACCTGACCGAGGCGCTCGCACGAGAGCAAGCGGAGCGTGCGGATGCGGAATTGGCAGCTGGTGAGGATCGCGGCCCGTTGCATGGCATCCCTTGGGGTGCGAAGGATCTGATGGCGGTGCCGGGGTATCCGACGACTTGGGGAGCACCTCAGTATCGTGAACGTGTGTTAGAAGAGAAAGCGACGGCCGTGGAGCGCTTGGAGGCGGCGGGTGCGGTGCTTGTGGCCAAGCTCTCACTCGGTGCGCTCGCCATGGGCGATCGCTGGTATCGTGGCATGACGCGCAATCCATGGGATCTCCAGCAGGGATCGAGTGGCTCGTCTGCTGGATCAGCCTCGGCCACGGCAGCCGGATTGGTGGGATTTGCCATTGGGAGCGAAACGTTAGGGAGTATTGTGTCTCCCTGTCGCCGCTGCGGCGTCACGGGCTTGCGCCCCACCTTTGGTCGAGTCAGCCGCCATGGATGCATGGCGCTTTCTTGGAGCATGGACAAGATTGGGCCCATCGCCCGAACGGCGACAGATGCCGCCTTGATATTAGAAGCGATCCAGGGGCCGGATCAGCACGATCACACCGTTTTCGATGAGCGCTTTGCTAGACGCCCGCTAGGCGATCCGGGTTCCTTGCGATTGGGGTATGTGCCAGGCGAAGAAGGTATTCCGCTAGAGCTCTTTGGGAAACTCGGATTCGAACTCGTCCCTGTCACCATGCCGGAGGGCTATCCTGTTTGGGACATGACACAGATTCTCACTGCCGAAGCGGCCACTGCCTTTCATGATTGGACGGTCGAGGGTATCACGGAAGGCTTGGGCCAATGGCCGCGGATCTTTCGCAAAGGGCATTTCGTGACGGCGGTCGACTACCTGCGAGCCAACCAATTGCGCGATCATTTGATGGACGCCTTCGAGAGCATCTTTGAGAAGGTCGATGTCCTGTTAGGTGGCGGGCGAGATGAGTTAGCCATGAGCAATCTGACAGGGCACCCATCGATCATTGTCCCTAGCGGATTTGCTACTGATAAGAGCTCAGGCAAGCGCCGTCCACAAGCCCTCAAGATGACGGGCCGCTGGCGCGGAGAAACGGCACTCATCCACGTGGCCGAAGCCTATCAACAAGCCACGGCGCATCACGTTGAACGGCCTCCGGGGTTCCTGTGATTGACGCTGTCTCGTCCGGATCGAGGGATTTGGCGCTCTCAAACTCGTTGTCCTTTGGTGCCGACGGTTCGGTCAAGGATTGTGCTCCTGATAGTCAGGCGAGAGTGGATCTAACTTCTCTTGGTGGCGAATCCAGCCAAGAATGGCGAGTCCCAATCCCATGGTTCCGATCATTCGAATGATTTCGTATCCAAGCGCACCGCGAAATCGGACGGGATCTTCTTTGTTGCTGAGAGTGACGCTATTTCTTCGTAATCTAGTGATGGTGATCTTGCCAGTGCTTATTTCATAGACGATGTCCGCGGCGCACAGCAATGAGATGCCTATCATGGCGATGCCAAAGACTTTGAGCTTAGCCATTCCATTTTAATCCAATGGGGCTTTCAGCGCTTCCTTCTTTGGTTCGAAGAAGGCAGATAACCCTAACAAGAAGGCGGCAACACAGATGCAGGAATCGGCGACGTTGAATGAGGGCCAGATCATGAAGCCAAGGTCGAAGCTGAGGAAATCGACAACGTAGCCGTGGACGAAGCGGTCCGTGAGGTTTCCAAGGATGCCGGGGAAGAGGAGGAAGACGGCGAGTTGGCTCATCTTGATGGGGAAGGCGTTCTTGCGCCAGAGGAGGCCGATGAAGACGAGCGCTCCAACAGCGACTCCACCGAAGACCCAGTTGGCCCAGGCCGTGCCGTTGAATCGGCCGAAGGCGATCCCGGTGTTGTGCACCCGAACGATGTCAAAGAAGCCATCGATTTCGAGGAACTTTTCGAGCTTGGCGAACCAGGTGCCTTCGTGGGCGTGCACGCCGTAGGTGCCGAGTTCAGGTTGATGTGGGTCGTAATACCAAACGATCAGCCATTTGGTGATCTGATCGATCACGTAAAGAGGGATTGAGAGGCAGAGGAAGCTTTTGAGGAACGGCATGGCTACGAGAGGGAGAATCCCTCGGGAAGGGCCGACACGCAACGATGGCACAGCTCGGGATGAGCACTGGATGCGCCGACTGTATCGACGTAGCGCCAGCAGCGCGCGCATTTCTCGGCTTCGCTGGCCGTGACCTTGGCTCCAAGGACTTCCCCTTCTTCTAGCTGGATCGCACTCACAATGAAGAACTCGGTGAGGGCTGGGGCGTCATCCGCGAGTTGATGGAGAACGTGATCCTTGGGGGCTGTCAGCGTGACGACGGCCTCGTCGTTACGGGCGATGGTCTTGGCTTGGCGCGCGTCCTCAATGGCTTTCTGGATAACATGCCGCGCTTCTAGGAGACCTTGCACCTGGGAAACCGCCCGGTCCGACGCAGGAATGTCGTCGGCCTCGGGAAAGCGTTCCATGTGGACGGAATCGGGCTTTCCAAGGGCTTCCCAGGCCTCATCTGCCGTGAAGGAAATGATGGGCGCTAACAGACGACAGAGCGTGTCCATGATGGTGGCGATGGCCGTTTGTGAGGCTTTGCGCCGCGTGCTATCGAGGCCATCACAATAAAGGCGATCCTTGGTAATATCGATATAAAGACTGCTGAGATCGACGGCGCAGAACTGATTCAGCTCGTTATAGACTTTGCGGAATTCATACGCATCAAATGCTTGGCGACAATTGGTGGTCACTTGGTGCAGACGCGTGAGGATCCATTGATCAATCAGAGTAAGGTCTTCGAAAGGAACGGTGTCTTTCGAGGGATCAAACCCGTGCAAATTGCCTAACAAGATCCGTAGTGTGTTGCGAATGCGGCGGTAGGCATCGACCACTTGTTCGAAGAGTTCTTCGGAAAAGGGTACTTCGCTATTGTAATCCACGCTGGCAGCCCAGAGACGGACATTGTCGGCGCCGTATTTGTCGTAGAAATGAATCGCGGTCATGGGTTTCCCGCCCGTGCCGGATTTCGCCAACTTCTTGCCCGAGGTGTCGACGACGAAGCCGTGCGTGATCACCGTCTTATAAGGTGCGGCGTCGTGGGTGGCCACACTTACCATGAGCGAACTTTGAAACCAGCCACGATGTTGATCAGTCGCTTCAATATAGACATCGGCTGGGCGATGTAGTTCTGGATGGCGATCCATCACCGCGACATGACTGCTACCGGAATCAATCCACACGTCGAGCGTATCGCGTCCTTTCTTGGTGCCTTCGGGCAAGTCTAACCGTTTCGCCCACTCGGCGTCGCTGAGCTCGAACCAAGCATTGGTACCTTCGGTCTCGGTGATCTCGGCGACTTTACGTGCGATTTCTGCGTCAATGATCCATCCTCCGTCTGGCGTGCGAAAGACGGGGAGGGGAACACCCCAGGTCCGTTGTCGTGAGATGCACCAGTCTGGACGAGCTTCTACCGTCCCTGCGATCCGGTTCTGGCCCCAAGAGGGGAGCCAGGTGGTCTTCTTAATTTCCTCTAACGCTTTATTGCGAATGTCATCGATGCGAATAAAGAACTGTTCGACTGCCCGGAAGATGATGGGGGTCTTGGAGCGCCAACAGAAAGGATACTTGTGTTCATAAGGGTGTTGGCCTAATAACGCGCCTTTCTCTTCGAGAATCTCGATGATTCTTCCATTGGCTTTGAAGACATGCGTGCCGACCAATTCTGGAACTCCGACTTCATCGGTATAGAGGCCGTCATCATCGACGGGTGATAGGATTTCAAGACCGTGTTGCAATCCGGCCACATAGTCATCCTGGCCGTGGCCCGGTGCGATGTGAACGGCGCCCGTGCCTGTTTCGGCGGTGACGAACGGGGCGGTGATCAACTTAGATTGGCGATCGAGGAACGGGTGCTGGGCCTCCATTCCTTCGAACGCCTGGCCTTTCACGGTCTGGGCATGGGGTCCTCCCACGGGCCGGAATCCGGTCTTCTCCCCAAAGGCTTCGATCAAATCCTTGGTGATGACCAGACGCAACGTGCGACCGTCTTCGTGTGCAAATTCATCGACCACATAGTCGAAACGTTCGTGCACGGCGATGGCGAGGTTGGCCGGCAGCGTCCATGGCGTGGTGGTCCAAATGACCATGGAGGTGTCTGCGCCGAAGGTGTCGTTTAAGAGGGGAAATCGCACAAAGACAGCCGGCGAGGTCTTATCTTCATAATCGACTTCGGCCTCGGCGAGCGCCGTTTGCGCTCCATAACTCCAGGAGACGGGTTTCTTGCTTTGATAAACCATGCCGCGCTCGACAAAGGTGGCAAACACGCGGATGATATCGGCCTCATACTTGGGATCGAGGGTGAGGTAAGGATTCTCCCAATCGCCCAATACTCCGAGACGCTTGAATGATTTGCGTTGGATATCGATGTACTCGCGCGCAAAGGCCTCTGAACGGCGCCTGATTTCTGCGGGCTCTAAACCTTTCGCTTCCTTGACGACTTTGAATTCAATCGGCAGTCCGTGACAATCCCAACCGGGAATATAGGGAGTCTCGAAACCACTCATGCTCCGAGATTTCAGAATGAAATCTTTGAGCAATTTGTTAAGCGCCGTTCCCATGTGCACATCGCCATTGGCGAAGGGAGGGCCATCGTGGAGCACGAATTTGGGGCATCCATCGGCTTTGCGTTTGGCTTGAACCTTATGATAGAGATTCTCCTCGTCCCAGGACGCAAGTCGTTTGGGTTCCCGTTCGACGAGATTGGCTCGCATAGGGAAGTCTGTCTTGGGAAGATTGAGAGTATCCTTGTAGGCGTTCTTCTTGCTCATGAGAAGTTGGGATTAGGGAGTAGGAAAGGTGAAGCTGTGGACTGCGGCAGCTCTTTGCCGCTCCAAGGGTGCGTTCCGAAAGCGGCTGAGGGCCGGCACCGCCTAGATCGCATCACGTTTGCGACGGCGCCGCTTAGATCGAGAGACGATCACGAGCACGAAGGACGTGGACGACGTTCGCGGCTGCGCCGCGCATGTCTATTCAATCACCTCCGGCCACTCCGTGTGAAAGAACTCGCCCTTGGGCTTGTCCAGACGCTCGTAGGTGTGCGCGCCGAAGTAGTCGCGCTGCGCCTGGAGAAGATTGGCAGGGAGCCGTTCTTGGCGATAACTATCGTAGTAGCCTAACGAAGCGCTGAAGGCAGGTACAGGAATGCCATTGCTGATCGCGAGAGCGACCACTTCGCGCCAGCTACTCTGACTCGCATTGAGGACGCCTTTGAAGTAATCATCGAGCATGAGATTCTTCAGGTCGGGGGCGCGTTCATAGGCTTCCTTGATATTGTTGAGGAATTGAGCGCGGATGATGCATCCGCCGCGCCAGACACTGGCAATATCACCCATATTGAGGCCCCAGCCATACTCGGCATCGGCCGCGCGGAGCATGTTCATGCCCTGAGCGTAGGAAATGATCTTGGAGGCGAAGAGTGCGTCGTGCACCTTCTGCTTCAGTTCATCCTTGGAAAGAGACATGCTGAACGTGGTCGGGCCTTCGAGATGAGGAGCCGCTTCCAGACGATCCTCTTTGCCGGAGGAAAGGATGCGTGCTTCCACTGCAGCATTGATTGTGGAAATGACGGATCCCAGCTCCGTGGCGGAGAGGACGGTCCAGCGTCCGGTGCCTTTCTGCCCGGCACGATCCATGATGACTTCGACGAGTGGTTTGCCCGTCGCGTCATCGGTGATCGTGAAGATCTTGGACGTGATCTGAATGAGGTAACTTTCGAGGTCGCCACGATTCCATTCATCAAAGATGGCGGCTTGTTCTTCAGCTGTGAATCCAGCGGCTTTGAACAAATTATAGGCCTCACAGATCAACTGCATATCGCCGTATTCGATGCCGTTGTGAACCATCTTCACGTAATGGCCGGCACCGCCAGCGCCCATGTGGCGGCAGCACGGATCGTCGTTCACCTTGGCCGAAATGGCGGTGAAGATGGGCTCGATGATCTTCCAGGAGTCGAGCGGACCACCGGGCATGATAGCGGGACCTTTCAGAGCTCCCTCTTCGCCCCCTGAGACGCCCGCTCCGATGAAGAGGATTCCTTTCTCCTCGAGGTATTCGCTTCGACGTTGAGTGTCTGTGAAGAGTGAGTTGCCACCGTCGATGATGAGATCTCCTTTGTCGATGAGCGGTAGGAGGCTCTCGATGACCGCATCGACGGGTTTCCCGGCCTTGACCATGATTTGGATCTTGCGGGGCGTCGCGAGGCTATCCACAAAGTCTTTCAGTTCCGCGTGGCCTTCGATGTTCTTGCCAGCCGCTTCACCGGCGAGAAAGGCGTCTGTCACCGAGGTAGTCCGATTGTAGACGGAGACGCGGAAACCGCGGCTTTCGACGTTCAACACCAGGTTCTGCCCCATCACGGCGAGGCCAATCAGTCCGAAATCACTCTTGCTCATAAAACTTGAATCTCTTTTCTCAAGAGGCTGAAAGTTGTGGGTAGCCGCACGCTAGTCAACGGATAATCCCTCATGCCTCTCTCACGGATCTGCAAACGCCTCGATCACGCCCCCATTGATCTGGGGAATACGCCGTTTTCCAAAGACCACGGAGCCGTGCTCCAATTTCTGGGAGTGGTGCGCGAGCTGGAAGATGGGCGCGTCCTGGAGGGCATCCACTACAGCTGCTATGAGGAAATGGCGTGGAAAGTCTTGAATGAAACCATTTCCCAGGCCGAGGCGACATTCGGCGAGCATGCTTTGGACTTTCACCATCGGTTAGGCTTTGTTCCCGTGGCCGAACCCTCTGTGATGGTACGGGTGGGAACGGGCCACAGCCAGCGGGCTTTCGATCTCTGCCAACACTACCTCCACGCCATCAAGACCACCCTGCCGATCTGGAAAGAGCCCGTCTTTGCCTCATGAATCTCCCTAACCAACTCACCGTTGCTCGCCTCATCATCACGCTGGTCTTCGTGGGGGTGCTCTCGGTCGAGTTTCCTTTCCGCTACACCCTGGCGCTGGCCTGCTTCATCGTCGCGGCGATCACGGACTATTTGGATGGCAAGATTGCCAGAGAACGGAATTTGATCACGAACTTTGGGAAACTGATGGATCCGCTGGCCGATAAAGTTCTCGTGGCGGCGGCTTTCGTCATGCTGTGCGAGATGGGCTGGTTTCCGGGCTGGATCCTCGTGGTCATCCTCGCCCGGGAATTCCTGGTCACGGGACTTCGCCTCGTCGCTTCCTCGCAAGGCGCTGTCCTTGCCGCGGATGCCTTGGGCAAATGGAAGACCATCACGCAGATGGTGACAGCCATCTATTTCCTCCTCTTTCTCGCCAGCCAAGAGGCGCTCTTCGGCTTTCTCCAAGGTGTCTTCGCGATCGAGGCGCTCAGTCCCCTGTGGTTGGGCAATCTGCTCACAGGGCTCACCCTGCTGAGCACGGTGGTGTCCGGGTGGAACTACCTTTGGAATAACCGTTCGCTTATCCAGTGGGATGCCTGAGGCGCCCTAACGCTCCTCCAGAGCCTCGCGCACGGCAGCTGCGATCTGCTCGGCGGCGTCCGCGGTGAATCCTGATTTCACGAAACTAATGGTTCCCTTGGCATCGATCACCACCGTGTGGGGAATGCTGGTGGCACCGTAGTCACCGCCCACCTGTTGATTGGGATCGAGCGCGACAGGCATCTGCCATTGACGCGCCTCCAGAAATTGGTTCACGCGATCGGCGCTCTCACCTTGATCGATGGTCATGAAGACGACGTCGTCGGCGTCGAACGTGGCCATGGTTTCGATCAGCTCGGGGAGGGATCGGACGCAGGGACCACACCAGGTGGCCCAGAAATCGAGCACCACCACTTTGCCCTTCGTCTCGGCAAGCGTGAACGCTTTCTCATCGAGCGTCGTGAGGGTGAAATCGGGAGCTTCCTGTCCTACGAGCGGCGAACTGGTGCCCTCCTCTCCCGTGAGCACAGGATCGGGCGTGTGCGTGAAATGCCAGTCAGCGAGACTAGCATGAGCACTGGTGGATCCTGGATTCTTGAGATGAGTTTGATAGACCCATGTCGTGGGGATTCGGCAGTCGCCAAGGACGGGATGCGTGCCGGTGACCCATTCTTCTGTCCACGAGGAGATGACGAATCCGAGGCGACCGCCATTGGTGAAGTCGAGCCATTGGCGCCCGCTAGGCTCTTCTGTTTCGGGTTCTTTGTCAGGCTCATCCGCTTCGTTGTCCGTTTCCTCATCTTTGGGTGATGCGTCAGGCCAGATGATCGCGGCGACACGGTCTCGCGGGACGTTCAGGGATTCCAAGCCCGTGCGGAACGCGAGGTGCGTGCTCGTCATGGCCTCAATGGTGCCTCGCAAGAGATCGCCATTCCGACCGATGAGAATGTGACGAGGAGGGGAGTCGCGGAGAAGCCGTGGAAGGAGCAATGCCTCCTCCTTCGCCTTGCTACGATAGGCGGTGCTGCGTGCTCGGAAGGAATCGCCTTCCGCCATGAAATCCGCTAACTTGAGCTCGCTCGCTTGGTTGCCCCAGACAGGCGTGTTCTCAATGACGATGGTTAGAGGAGCATTCTCCTCGTCTAGTCTGACGGAACCACATTCGTTCTCTGCTACCGATAGAAACACGGTCTTGTCCCTGAGGTGAATCCGAATTGGCGCGGGCTTAGACCGGTCCACTTGGAAGTTCTTGTTAGAATTGAACTGACCAGAATCGGTGCCTTGCTCCACCCCAGCATAGATTTCGCCGTAGTTAGCGATGAGAAAGTTGGCTCCTGATCCGCGTTCCTCGGGCGTCGGGGTGATGCGGATGCGGATAGAGGCCGAACCGCTTTGGGCGAAGAAGCCGAATCTAACATCGCCACTGCGCATGGCATGGTCATTGGCGATGCGGGCTCCCGGAGGCAGTGTTAGTCCGTTGTCGTCACGATCGAGAGGTTGACGGCGCTTGTCAGTCGTATACCACAGCGGGCTTTCAAAGCCGACGTTGGTCTTGCCTTCTTCCAGTGCCTGCACGGCGTGGATTTGGGAAACAGTGAGGGTGCTCGCTTCGCTGCCATCCCAGGAGAAGGTCACGCGTTCGTTCTCGATCGTGACTAATTTGCCAGGAATGCTTTCGCCATCGCCGAAATGAATGAGAGCTGGAGGCATGGTCGTTTCATCCGGAGCGCCAACGTGACGCTGCAGACGCCAATCACCTTCCGGGTCTAGTGTGACGGCATCCTCGCTCCCCAATGGGAAGAACTTGGGGGTCTTACCACCATGAAATCCGATGCGCCCACGCAGAGCACGGTCGCCGTGGATCAACTGATCATGAGTCGTTGGATCGTCGGAAACCTGTTCACGCGCATTCTTGGCGATCACCAAGGTGCGGACATTGGTGAGGGAAGGGGAGAGCGCTTCGGGAACGCCTTCGATGTCCAGGGCAAACGTGTTTCCCTCCGTGAGGTTGCCTCGCAGCAATTGCCCGTCCGCATACCAGATATCGGTGAGGTCGTCCTCCGCTTCTAATGCGGGTTCGCGCGGCCAATAGGCACCGCTAAAGGCCGCGAGAGCCACACGCTCGGTCGCGCCATCGGGTGTGGCAAAGAGCAACTCGTCGCCTTCACGACCGATGAGTGTTCCTGTCGTGATCCCGGCAAGGCCATCCGCAAAGGGGACGTCCGAAGGCACTTCTCCAGGGGGCTTGCCATCCCACTCACGGATCATCCAACGTGCTAACAAGGTGCCTGCATGACGAGGCTGGAAATGAAGGTTATTGTCAGGCTCGATTGCGATATCGGAAAGGGTGAGGATTGCTTTGCCTTGCGCATCATAGACGACACTTTGCTTGGCTTCGTGATCCCAGCACCAGCGCAAGTCCACGTCCCGAGCAGACTCGGATACGGAGCCCTCGCCGGCCGAGACGAACGTGGCCTCTTCCTCAGCCAGAACCAATTCGTCTGCCCAGGTCTCCAATCGCAATCCTAACGCTTCTATAGAGAAATTGGGAGCGGAATCCGTCTTGAACTTTACCCAGAGCATGCCGCGCTTCGGCATGGAGTCAGGGGCATCCATTTGCAGCTTGCGGTTGATGGATGGCGTGGCGATGCGCCCGCCCGTGGCGGCCATCCAGAGTGGCCCTTCAAGTAGGGCCACGCGGCGGTGAGAAGATGGGGCGGTGGGAAGGTCCGCGAGGAAAGCTTGAGGACTCGTTTGTGGCATCGAGGGCCCTCGATGATCTAGCGAAACCACCTGGTCGAGACCGATCGTTACTTCGCCAGCACAGGTATCCTTCAATGTGAGTGCCCCATCACCGACCGCGCTGAGTTCCCCAATGAGCAAGGATCCGTTGGTGAGCACGACGCGGCACGATCCTTTGGGCGCTTGATAGTCTCCCTCTTGATCGAGGCGTTCGATCGCGCGCAGCTGAATCCGCAAGGGCTCCGCAAAGAGATCGCTTTCCCAATGGACGACCCCATCGGTGACCGTGTGGAGAGTGCCTTCTAGGGCTTCGCCGGCAACCCAGTGGAGGATGCTCTCCTCCGTCTCAAGGGGAATGAGCAGTCGCGGGGTGGCCCATTTCCCATCGAAAGAAGTCTCCGAATCTTCATCATTGGTCGACGAACGGAAAAGCTTCGCGAGGAGTCCCTGTCCATGAGACGACGTTCCCGGAACGAGGATCAGTCCGCTGCAGCACCACACGACCACAGGTAGAAAGAGAAATCGTCTAACGTTCATAGATCGGGAGGAATCGATAGTTTAATGCCAGAGCCAGCAGAGACATCGACGTGCCGTAGGCGTCGCCGAAGCTGCCATTCTCATTCTGCTGTTCGGTCAGTTGGCGAATGGTCATGCCATTCCATTTCTGCCAAGCCTCGTAGTCTCCTTGGAAGAGCGCCTGGGCCATGTAGTAGCGGAAATAGAAGGGGTGGCCACTCTCACGATGCTCTAAACGGTCAGTAAGATGCTTGAGCGTGGCCTTGAACCGCTGCTTCTCTTGCTGCTTGCTCACCGAAGCGACGAGGGTGGCAATGGCAGAACGGTTCATGGATTCGCCCATGCCTCCGAAGCCCCCGGAGTAGGCCACGAAGCCGTTCGGGCTGGTGGAACGCCGCATGTAGACGAGGGCGCGATCAATGACTTTGTCAGGGACATCCATGCCGGCGTTGCGTGCGGCCAGGAGCCCCATGAGCACGGCCCCCGTCACGGAGGTGTCGGCATCTGTGGAGTCGGGCGTGTAACGCCAGGCTCCCAAGGAATTCTTCTGCTGTGAAGTGGCGGCACATCGGATGGCGAGGTCCAAGGCTTCTGCTAGGCTGCGGCCTTGTTTCTCCGCCCCCTGCCAGAGTGCTGTTTCATCCACAGTTCCGTAGGCTTCTGCGAGGGCGAGCATGGCGAAGCCATGGTGGTACATGCTGCTGGGTAGGTAGCCGGTGCGGGCGTCTTGCGAGGCCACCATGTGGCGCAAGGCTTTGCGGATCGGCAGAGCCCAGCGACCGAAGTTGGGGTCCTCACCACTCGCGAGAAACGCCATGACGCAGAGGCCATCCACGCCAGACCCTTGCTGACCACCTTGCCAATTCCCTTCCTCGGATTGAGCCTGAGCGAGCCATTCGAGTCCGCGCTCGTAGATGGCGTCCACCTCAGGTGGAATCTCGCCGCCGAAGCGCAATCGAGGATCCTGCGCACTTGCGGAGGCCGCGGCAAGGATCAGGGTGAGGACGAAATGGAGAGCTCTCATCGGAAGATATTCAGGAGCCCTTTGAAGAGGCCTCCGCGCTGGTTCTGTTGTTCCTGTCGTTGTTTCAAATGTTGCACATTCTGCCGCACGCGATTGATATCGGGCTCGAGCGCCTCACGTTGAGTCTCGGTGAAGAAGACTTTCAGTTCCTCCTCTTCCAATAGGCCAAGCGGCGCCATGATGTAATATCCATTAAGATACCACGTGGGCTGGAAACGTTCATTGAATGCCTTCCCATACTCCTGGAGGAGCTCCAGGACCCGCGCTTCCAACGCTGCTTTCTTCTCGCCTTCCATGTAGCAGGACTTCTCAATCTCAGTGAGCATCAATTCGCTGATGACGGCATGCTTGCGTGCGTCGAGAGCCTGCTTAGCTGCTTCCCATTGCGCCTTCTGTGATTCTGTGAGGAGTTTGTCCACGGTGCGCGTCCATTGCTCGGGGATTCCTTTCCGCGAGTAACCGTATCCAGAGGATCCACCGCCGCGCTGCTTCACATACGTCATGAGATCTTCAGGATTCGTGTAGCTTCGGAAGCGGGAGTAGAGACTGGATTCGACCGACTCGAAGCGTTCGGTGGCCATGCTGACGGCGACTTTCTTAGCCAGTGTGTTGAGTTGGGCTTGAACGTCTTCCGGGAGATCGACGGCCCCACAGAGCTGCGCGACTTCGCTGGCCATCTCATCCAAACCCTGTTGCACCGCCTGATCATAGCACCGCCTGATGAGGAAGGTGATCACGCGCTGGGCGTCCACCTTGGTGACAGGGTCGGATTCCGGCCAGTCTTCGGGTAATTTGTAAGTGAGTCGGATGTACCGACGATCTTGTTGAAGGTAGTCGCTTGGGATGGCTTTCCAGAACTCCCTTTGCTCATCATCGAACACATCCTTCAATTTGGACTCGGGCAATTCACTTTTGATCTGGTAGAGATTGAGGGAGTGATAGCCTCGCTGGGGATCTCCTGGGTCGAAGAAGTAGTCTGGTAACTCCTTGGGAAGGATTTCCACTGCCAGGGTCATCATGGCTTCATGCTGAACAGGGGTGAGTTGCAAATGCGGCTCGAGCGCGGCTAAGAGACAATCCGTGAGGGCTCGACAACGACGTGCTTTCAGCGATTCCTGATCCTTCTCAAGCTGGGCGAGCGTTTCTTCATCAAAGACGGTCTTGAGGGCCTCCTGCCACCGCTTGAGACCTTTCTCGCGCCATTCTTGTCCTTCCGATTGATTGAAGAAATGCTGATTTCCCTGGGCCGAATTGCGTGCTTCGTCGACTGACATCTTCGCCAAGCGCTTGCTTTCGCTCTCCTTCCAGTCGTCGATGATCTCCGTGAGGATCACGTCTTTCATGGCGCGGAGCCGATCCGCACTGCCCCTCACCTCGAAGCGCGCGCTCAAGGCAGCGGTGCGCGCATGGGCTTGCGTCAGGGCTTGCTCGAAAGCGTGCCGAACGTGGAAGAGACTGCTCTCGACCAATTCATCCACCATTTCCTTGCGTAAAGTGGGAGCGTTCTTTGCGAGGAGAGGCGGGACGCTTTCTTCTTCTTCCAGGGATGCCTCAAGGTCAGCTCCCGCAAAGCCAACAACGTTGCCCACGTCCAGAGCGAAGTTAAGGATATTCTCCGTGTCGGCAAACCAATCAATCGTGTCCACCTCTTGTGACCATGTGAAGGGAGAGGAGCTGGCTAGCAGAATAGGAATAATGCGAGTGTATAGCGGAGACATCATGGATCGATACGAATTCATCGGACGAGTTCAATTCCGTTGGGCCAATTGGGTTATCTGCTGAATGAGGCGATGCTGGTCATTCGCTTGGTTTAAGGCGGATAGCTGATCCTCGGTGAAGATGGCCTTGCGATCCTTGGCATCGAGCAAATGGATGGGGATTAAAGCAAATCTAGGGTCGAGGTGCCATTGATCTCCTTTGATTCGGGTAATCCAAGGATTGATGCGCTGAATCAGTTTAGGAAGACGGTCTTCCAGAAAGGCTCGTTGATCCGTAGACAGGAGAAAGTAATTCTCGATCTCTGTGAGGATCAATCGTGGGATCGCTTCTTCGTGGAGTTGCGCCACCGCGAGGTTGGCGGCCTCCAATTCTTGGCGTTGGCTTGGCCTAAGGAGTGCTTCAAGCACCACGGACCACGATGAGGGCACGGCTAGATCTTGGAAGTGATCTGTCACCCGAAGGTTACGGTGTGATTGGATACGATCTAGAATATCAGAGAGCCGCGTCAGGTTGAGTGACTTCCAAATCTCTTCCTCAATCGTACTCACGGATTCTGTGGCCATCTCTTCCGCCACACCTTTGGCCCGTGTGAAGAGTTTAGTGGTGATGTCAGGAGATAGATGGAAGAGGTGCGTGATGCGGAGCGCTTCGGCATGCATGCGTGCCTGGCAATCTGCTCGGACACGATCAGTGGCCTGTCTTACAAGATCGGCGACGATCCTCTCGGCGGTCACGGGTGTCGGTGGGTGAGAGAATCGCCAGTGTTTGGGCGGCTCGACGACATTGGGAGACCTGGACCCAAACACCTCGAAAGACACGGAGCGCCAGCGTTGCCACTGAGCTGCTGTGAGCAGGTCTTGAAGCTCTTGGGTTTCGTATTCCAATTGGTAAAAATGGAGATTGATCTGGCCCCGATTGCGGCTGCGAAAGTAATCGTCTGGCAGATCATCAAGAAGCGTGCTCGCGAGGCTCAGAAGTTTCTCGTTCTGTGAGGGTGTCAACCCAACGTGCTCATTCATCGTTGCGAGCATGAGGCGCGCCAAGGCTTCGCAGCGCCGATGACGCGTTTGGAGGAGCTGGTGATCGATTTGCGCCATCTCGTCCTGGGCAAACACGCCGTCTACCTGTTGCTTCCATTCTCGGTACGTCCGTAGGGCCCACTCGGCGCCACTTGCTGACGTGGCGAAGCGTTCCCATCCTTGCCGTTCCTCGTGGACTTGATCGGTGGTCATCAGCAAGAAGCGCGCCTTCGCGTTCTTCCGCCACTGCTCAAGAAGGGTCTGTGTGAGGGAAGTCTTCAAGGCCTCCATTTGGTTCCGGCGCTCAGGATTGAGGAACGGCGTGGCGTGGCTGAGCGTTCGCAAGCAGTGGGCCTCGATTTCTTGCTCAAAGAAGCTCTGGATCGGTGCCACGAAATCGTCTTCGAGATAAGAGGCGGCCGTTTCCTCGTCCATCATCGATTCCAAGGTGTTCGGATCCACGATTGCCGACAAGGAAATGACGGGCTCTTCCTCGAAGAGAACATTCACCTCGTGATTCGGAAGATCGATATCCAGATCCACTTGGGCATCGGAAAACCAATCAATTCCTTCTTGAGCCGATCCTGTGATCGGCGCTACGAAGGCTGCAGCTATCCAAGCAAATCGTTTCATAGCTGCATGCCTCTGCGGAGGTCGCGGAGCATGGGTCCTTCAATGGCCTCAAGTGCCTCTTGCGACAGAAGCGAGCCGAGGACATCCGGGTCAAGTTTCAGTAGTGGGAGTCCTAGGGTGCCAGTGCGCAAGTGCCAATATCTGGCGTAGGCGGTGAAGACCTGCGAATTCGTGGCAATGATTTCCTGCAGAGCTTCCTTGAGTGCGGATCTGGACGCATCATCGATGAAGGCAAATCGTTCGATTTCTGTGAGGGTGAGTTCTGCTATGATGGCCGCGCGTCGCGTGGGAGTATCCTTGGTTAACTTGGCGATCTGAGCGCGTTGATCTTCGGTCAGTAGCTTTTCAAGAGCCTCCTCCCATAGGGAACTCTCCGTTGGGAATGGGAGGTTAATCAATACCCTTGAGTTCGTCTTCCTTTGAGCAGCATGCTTGTCCCAGTGCGACCGGATCCTGAATTCCACGTCGTCCATCAGTTGATTGGCGATCAATTGGGCAGTTCCTTTGGCTGCTGTTCGAAGCTGTTCTTTCACGTGGTTGGGTAGTGGAATGGCCCTTGCGATCTGTTGCGCCTTTGGCTCCCAATGCCACTGTAAGATCTGAGAACGAATATCCTCGTAAATATCGTTGGCTTCTTGGGAAGTGGCGGAGGGCGAGACGGCAACGGGAATGGTGCTAGGATTGCCAAATGTAGCCAATTGATCCGGGTCTATCTTCAGCCAGCGTTCCCATTGGCCCGCGTCCAGGACAAGCTTTACCAGTGGACGCTCGAAAGCGCTTTTGAGATGATTCGGGTCGATGGTATAGTGCGAAGAGCCTTGCGATGGTCGGAAGCAGCGTTTAGGAAGGTCGTAAAGGAGCGCCTCCGAATGTTCATTGAGAACTTCAGCCTGTTGGGTGCTGATTCCAATGAGGTGCTCCATTTCAAAGAGCATGTATTGGGCAATAGCATCGCGGCGTCGCTGTCTGAACCTATCGCTAATGGCGCGAAGGTGAGAAAGTTCTTCCACTGAGAAGATCGTTGCAATTCCTTCGCGCCAGCGCGTTTCACATCTCGCATCCCAGGGATCCGCCCATGCGACCGGGGGATCATGAAGGAAGTGATTGCAGGTTGAGTGTGCTTGCTCGGAAGTTCTCCGAAGCATCCAGGTGCGAATTTGTTCGTGCCAATCCGTAAGGGTTTGGTCAACGATGGAGATTTGTAATTTCCGAAGAGCGGTTCCTTGGGCTTCAGTGAGAAACGAATGCGCATGCATCTGCGTGCGATCACAGAGACGTTGAACAGTATCTGTCAGGAATTTGCTTACTCGAGGCTGACATTGTTCGATGAGTTGATCGGTCAGTTCGGGTTCTGCTAGGGTGCCCTCGGTGGGACTGGTAGCGAAGGTCTCCTCAGGCAGGTCGATATCCAGATCCAACTTGGCATCGGAAAACCAATCGATTCTCTCCTGCGCAGGAGTCACCGCTAGTGATCCTAACATGACACTGATCCAAGCAAGTCGTTTCATCTGTTGATGTTAGATTGGATGCATTGGAGTGCGGCTCCAGATCCTCCCCTCATCAGAAAGGTCATGGCTTCGCATTCCCTTCCAGATTGGCGAAGTAGGCATCGAGTCCGGCCTTGAACTCTTCGGGAAACTCGCGTCCGGCGCGTCCGGTAGCTTGGCCGACGCGGCGTGCCTGCACCACACTGTTAGGATCGCCTCCGGGGCCTAGCTCTGACAATGCGGCGAGACTGGCGCTCTCGGCTCCGCCGCCGCCACCGGGATTGTTCCCACCGCCGCCACCGCCACCTTTGCCTTGGCGCTTGGTTTGGAGGAGGAGTTCGATCGCTTCCGTTTCCGCACCGATAGCAGGGGCACCCGTTTCATGATGCGCGAGAATGGAGGTGGCTTCATTCATCACCTGAGTCACCGCTCCTAACAACTGAAGGGCCTTGCCGAAACGTTGCGCCCCGTTCTCCAAAGCCACGATGTCTTCGATCGCGGAAAGGGTGTGCTCGGCAATGCGCGCTTGTTCGGCAGAGAGCTTGATCGCACCGGCTTGATGCTCTTCTGGCTTGAGACCTTCTTTGGCGTTCTCTAGTTCACGCGTCTCATCGCGCAGGGCCATCTCGTCCCGCAACGCCTGCATGACTTTGAGAACGACTTCCGGAGGGAGACTATCACTGCTACCTGCTGAGCAATTGGAACACGAGCCCGCCTTGACCATTTCTTCAGCCCAGCGATCGAGCGTGTCCGCCCAGAGTTCCGCCCCATGGATGGTGTTTCCGCTCAGATTCTCCGTCGCGCGTTCTCCCAGTTCGGCCAGAGCGCTGACGACACGGGTCTCTCTCATTTCCCCTAGCACCTGTCTGAAATGCTGGTCGGGGCGACGCTGCACATAGGCGGCCATGTCACTTTGAATAACTTTCACGAGATCGCTCTCCGCTGAAGCCACCGCCTCAGCTGTGTCCGCGAAGTCGGTAGGCTCATCGGCTACGCCGAAGGCGGCCAGGCTCTTGGCGCGCATGTTCGTGGCCAACTTCTGCTGTGCTTGTGAGGCGGCTTTGAGACGCTTGACAAAAGTGCTCGCTTCGAGGCTGGCGAGGATCTCGGCCAATTCATCGGAGACCTTAGCAAACTCTTCTAACAAATTTGCCTGTTCCTCCACGCCGGCATCGAGGGGCTGCTGAGCGGGCGACCGCGGTCCGGGAGGCGGGGATTCCTGGCCGGGCGCGGCCGCGAGCGTATTCGAGGGCAAGCCGAGGGCGCTGCCGCTTGGCTTCTTGGGTTCGCCTTCATCACCGGGCGTGGTGCTTTCTTCCTCGCCCCCTAAAGGCATGCCACTATCAGAAATCTCAAGTGTCGGTGCGGGAGGATGCTCCTCACCTTCCTCCGCAGGTGCCTGTGGTTGGCCGCTGGCGGAATCGGGCTTCTCGCCTTGGGCTAGTTTGGGACCGCTTTCCTGTGAGGACGTGGGTGGCGTCTGCCCAGGGTTAGGTTTGGTGTTAGGATCGGAAGGGTCTGCGGAAGGGGTGCCACTGGCTTCGGCATTGGACGATTCCTTCAAGAGATCGGCCACATTGGGCATCCGATTGGCCGCGATGTCTTGGAGCGATTGAAGGAGCGTGGCCCACGACTCTAACCGTTCGGCATCAAACTCTTCATTCTTGGTGGCTTGCTCGATCAACTTGCGGCCGGATTGATTGAGGGCATTCAAGCGATTGGCGTTGGCGAGTTCGGCCCGTGATTGATCCGACACCCGTCGCCGATTCTCGGGTTGATCCAATTCCGCTGCGCTGAGCGCTCGGAGTTGTTTGTTCGTTTGGTGCAGTTGCTGTTCGCGTTCGTAAGTCTCCCTAGCAGAAGCCAACCATTGATTCATCTGAGTCGTCACCCATAGAGCATGATCGGTGGCGCTGAGCACATGCAGGACAAATGTGGTGCTGGTGCTAGGCTCGCGTCCTGACAAATAGTCTTCTGCCCAGGCTTGAATCTCCAATGACTGCGGGGCGATGCCTTCTCTGGCCGCACAGAAAGTGGCGCGCGCGGAGATTTCGCGTTCTTCGGGGCCACCCACCGCCGCGATCTTGCGCCCTTGAGCATTCGGGATTTCCTCACGTTCTTCGAAACTCTGCCAGCGCAACCCCACTTGCTTGATCCCAAAGTCATCCGAGGCCGTGAGATCGAACGGAACCACCTCTGTTTCGAGTACGACTTGCTCATTGGAATCCCGTTGGGCGAGAAGCGTGGGCGCCTCATCTTCTAGCGGAAGCACTTTCAATGTCAGGGGTTCAGACGCTTGCAATCCATAGATGTCCGTCCATGTGAAGGTGGATTCCACTTCGCCTTCGATGATGACAGGATCGCTCTTCAAGCGGTTCGCTTCCGGTTGGATAGCGGTGCCATCAATGGCCGCCTCCGCGAGATCGCGACTGGTCACGGCTTCGAACTGTGCCTCGCTCCCTGCGAGGATGCTAACGGTGCCCCCGCGCACATCAAGGATGGGCTTGGTTTCATACTGGAGGTAATCCGGAAGCGTGAGGTGCGCATGCAGTGCTTGCAATTCAGGACGTGTCCGTGGTTGCAGCGCGATGGTTTCACGGACATCACCTACGCGCACCCGGAGGTCAGTGTCGTGCTGCTGTGGTGGGAACGCTAGGGTGAATTGGCCTTCCGATTGGGAAGCGTGGACGTGGGCTTGTCCGTGGATGCGCCCCTGAGCGCTGCCGGGTTGCCAGCGGCCCTCCGGCTGCAGAGACACGGGGAGTTCGAACGGTTCTGCGGTGGGGACAATGAGAGGGTTGGGCAAAGCATCGATCCTCGCAAAGGTATAGCGTTCGGTGTCTTTCCATGGCATCGCCCAGCGCACGAGTGCGTTTCGTGCCGCGTCATTGATCAGCGCAAAGCCCGTCGCCGTGAGAACGACAAAGAAGACAGCCGCAAAACCCCACTGCCAGTGCTTGGCATGCGGCACGGCGTGGGTGAGATCTTGATCGCGGACAGCGTCATCTGCCTGCGCCATGGCCGCCTCCACGAGACGGGTGCTTCGCCCCGTCTTGCTGCCATCATCCTTGGCGAGTTCGACGATGCCTAACAATTGATCACCCAAGCGAGGGAATTTCCAGCGCAACAGTTTGGCCGCGTCTTCCAAGCGCCGTTGCCGCCACACCCAGCGATGCCATTTCAATGGCAAGCCGAGTCCGGGGACGGCCGCGCCAAGGATGAGCAAGGTGGTGCGCACCCAGGTGGGCGTCTCCATGATCCGATCCAGCCCCAGCACGAGAAGGTAGGATAGTGTCAGTCCAACGACCGAAGCGAGGATGCCTTCGGCCAACTTGACGATCCAAACACGTCGGCGGAAATGGGAGAGTTTGGAGGCCAGCAGGGATGGTAATGTGGCAGGAGCACTCATGAGTTCAATTGGGTTGCTTGCGGCTGTCTGGACGAGGCCAAACAGGGAGAGTTTACGGTAGCCTCATGCGAGAGGCT
This sequence comes from Verrucomicrobiia bacterium, assembly GCA_030425385.1. Taxonomy (GTDB): domain Bacteria; phylum Verrucomicrobiota; class Verrucomicrobiia; order Verrucomicrobiales; family DEV007; genus JAACDM01. Next base: position 168,735 of record JAUIAH010000013.1, read on the forward strand.
ACTAGAAAGAAGGGGGGCATGGAAACGAAGTCATCACAGAAGGGGAGCCACTAGAAGACGCCAGCAGCCTTGCGACCGATCCAGAAGATGGCCATGAGGAGGACGAGGAGTCCGGCCCAGAAAGGGTTCGCCCAGATGGGCAAGCGACGCTCTAAGGGCTCAGGTTCTGGCAAGGTAGAAACGGCGGCCACGATGGTTTCGGGATCGGCAGATTCGACGAAGGTCCCTCGGGTGAGTTGGGCGAGCTCCCGCAAGACCTCCGGGCGCGCGGGGCGTCCTCGTTTCTCTTTGCGCGTGCCTTGCACGGAGATGGTCGTGTCCAGACTGCTGCCTGCCTCGGCACAGGTCAGGTGCACTTGATAGTCGCCTGGTTCCGTTGGCGTGAAGGTTCCGGTGAAGAGCCCCCAACTCTCTTCTCCTGCCGGAAGGAGACGAATGCTAGAGGGTTTGCCTGACGGTGAGACCAGTTGGGCAATGACCATGCCATCGCGGAGAGGCTCGCCTGTGACACTCACAGCATTCGCATTTAAGGTGAGCGTCGCATCGACGCGGGGCCGATCCGGAGCAAAGAAGAGCCGGATATTCTCGCCTTGCGCCATGTTGCGTTGATAGGCCATCCACCGGGCGACCTGGCCCCAGAAGCGATAGTGATAGCGATCCTCTACCCCCCGACGCCAGCGCCACGCCCCATCGGCCCCCATATAAAGAATCTTGCCCGCGCCATAGGTCCTGGTGACAATGAGAGGCACACGGCCGAATGCGGTGCTTTCCGTGGCGTGGAGGGCGAGCACTTCGGTGCCTGCCTTAGCTCGCAACGCGGGCGCATACCACTGGAACCCTGGGAGGGTCGACCACACACGGGCACTGGCTTCATTGGTATCTTCTAACTTCGTGAGAAGGCTAGCAGATCCTGCCTCGGTGAGCGTGAACTTGCCAGGCGCTGGGGTGCCCCAACCGCGCGGCTGGGCCGCATCCCAGACCACAGGTAGCAATTCTGATAGAGGGGAATCGAGAATCGTGCCCAGATGTCCTTGTGGCCCAGGCAGAAACACGAGCCCACTTGCTTGATCACGCACCAGTTTGACGATGGCTTCGGCATTCTCCTGCGTGAGCATGCTAGAGGTGAAACCCACGTCGCCCAGAAAGACGACATCGTAGTGCGTGAGCTCGTCATCAGAGGGAAAGGCCTCCAAGTAGCCCCGTCCTGCCCCCATCTTCTTGAGTTTGGGGTGGAAGAGAACGGTGTTCACTTCCACGCCGGGATCGCGCTCTAACGCATTGCGCAAGTAGCGGTACTCCCAACGCGGAATGCTTTCTACGATGAGGACGCGCAGGCGTTCCTTGCGGATATCAAGACGCGCTTCCATCACATTGTTCTCTACATTGCGCTCGTTCGCGGTCTGCGGGATGTCGAGTGTCAGGGTCACTTCGCCTGGTTCGGTTGGTTGCCAGACGAAGGTATCCTCCAAACGTCCCATGGCAGGCAGAGTCACCTCGCTCTGCACACTCTCGCCCGTCGAAGTGGTGAGGGTGAGACTGACCGCCTGATCACGAGGGAGGGAGGAATCGATCGCAAACGGGATCCGCACGGGTTTCCCCGCCACCGCGAAAGTCGGCGCATTGAAGCTGACCAACTCAACGTCCGGCAAGCGCGTGTCGGCACCCATCGGCACGGCGAAGATGGGAATGCCCTTCATCCGCAGGTGCGTCGCCGCCAGTGAGGGCGCGTCACCGGTGTTCCAGTCGCCATCACTGGCGAGGACCACGGCGGCGAGATGAGGTTGTTCTTCTAACAACGCCATGAGAGCGCCGTGAAGATCGGTGCCTTCTCTCGGATCCTCGTCGGTGGAAGCGAAGGGTTCGATCACGGTGGCGAGTCGATCCGCCAGGCCTGCCCAAAGGGCGGTGTCCGTGAGCGGAGCAGCCGCTTCAAGACGTGTGGTCGCGTCGGCGTCCGGTGCCTCTGGATCGAGGACATCGCGTGTCTCCATGCTGCCAGACACATCATGGAGGACGGCGAGAACAGGCGTGGCCTCGGGTTCGAAGGTCTCTTTCCATTCGGGCTGCAGTAGTGTGAGGGCAATGCCGATGGCGATCACCACGCGAAGCGCTTCGAGCCAGCCGAAGCGCGCCTGCCACCCATTGCGTGCCCAACCGACGACGGCGAGGATCGCGACCGCGAGGACGAAAGCGATCGCCAAACTGAGCGAGAGCGGGGTGGGGGAAAAGACAAGTTCGCCCGTGCTCATGACGTGCTTGAGGGGGTGGAAGTGAACGCGACACGCGTTGGAGTGGCATCCTCCTGAGCGCGTCGTCGCGGCATGCAAAGGAGGGCTTCTAACAGAATGGCAGCTCCCATCAGCATGAGGAAGGTCCGCCATACTTCACTCGCAAGACTGCGATCATCATCGAGTGTGCGCTCTAACAAACGCCAATCGAGACCGCTGAAGAGTTCGCCCAGGCGATCGGGTGTCACTGTGGCCGTGTCATCCTCGGAGGCGGGTCGGTTCAGCGCGAGGCGCGTCTCGCCAGAAGTGTGCTCTAACACACCCGCTTGCAGGCTGCGCTCGACGGTGAAGCCTGAGTGGCCTTCACCCAGTGCCTTCCAGGCCTCGGGATCATTGCCGAGTGCCATCGGGCTGGCCTCGCCCACTTGAGCGCGCCCGAGTTTCAGGGCCCCGGAGGCGAGAGCGCGCTGCAGCGTGGCGTAGAGTACCACCCCTTCGCTCGCCAGACTGGACTGCCCTGGACCAGGGAGGACTGTTAGGAAATAGATGCTGTTTCCCGTATCACCGAGAGAAGCCTTGGCTAGAATGGGTGCGTTGGCGAAGCGCTGACTGAGGCGAGCCAGCGGGGTGAGCGTGCCTTCTATCGTGGCATACCGTTGAATGGTGAGCTCACCCACCGGCAAGGCTTTCCCCGAACGCGTGGCTGCTAACAGGTCACTATCATGCCGCCACCAATCGATCTGAAGCACGCTTTCGGATGATTCCCACGTGTTCCATTGGATGTCCGCAAAGGTGCCATTGTCAGGGCGATCAGGTGGAAGAAACATGAGGGTCCGGCCAGCGCTCACGTGCGCCTCCAGTTGCCGCGCCACCGGGCTTTCGGCTTCTGGGAAGGGCGCCTGCCACACGATGAGAGCAGTGCTTTCCCACGGGATCTCCGCCGCGCGTTCGGCGCTCACCACCTCGACCACGTGCTCGCGCGACCGATTCGCCGGTGCGGAGAGGGCTGCCTGCAGGGGGCGAATGACCGCGTCGTTGTCACTCACAATCGCCGAGGCGAGTGGCGCTGGTTGGTCAAAGACGAAGTGGAATTGGTTGTTGGCGGGAACACCATCCGCGGGCAATTCCACCCGTCCCCATCCGCGAATCGTTCCCTTGTCGATCGGAATCGATTGCCCTTGGAGGAGCGTTTCGTTAGAGGAGAGCGTGGCGTTTAGCGTGCTCACAGCCTCGTTGACGACTACTTTGATAGGGATATCGTTCGTGCTTTCGCTAGGTAAACCAACACGCCTTAGTCGAATGTCGAGGAGCAGCTCGGCACCGTCCGCAGTGTTCCGCCTCGTGAGGTTCTCCACCACGATCCCGAGATCCGAAGCAGCGCGTTCCGGGTAGGCGAGGAGTTGGAATCGCACCCCTGGCAAAGAGGCGAAGGCGCTGCGCAAGGCGTCCCAGCGCCCACTATTCGGATCCCAGTCCGGCTCGCGCAGGTCGCTTACCAGCCACACATCGGTGCGCCCTGATTCATTGGCCGTGAGATAGTCCAGGCAGGCTTGCATCATGCCGGGAATGTCCGCCGAGGTGGCGGTGGGACCGCTCTGGGGGAGATCCGTCAGAGCCTCAGCATTCTCTAAGAGCACAGGGGCGCGCGTGGCACTATCAATGAGCACCAACTGCGAGCGCTTGCCGTAGGCGCGATCGATGGCATCTTTGAGGTTGGTGAGGGCAGCTTCGCGTTTGCTCTGCCCCACTTCAAGGAGCTGTTCCTCCATGGACGCGCTGCGATCTAGCAGAATCACGACAGTGTCGGGAGCACCTCCGGTGAGGCCTAACAAGCCACCCGCGAGAGGGCGAGCGATGACCAGGAGGATCGCTGCCACCGCCAGGACGCGACACGCGAGGATGAGATACTGGCGTAGTTTGGACAATCCCTTGTGCATCCGTTGCGCCTTGCGGAGAAACATCATGGCGGCCCATTTCACCTGGCGTCGCCGCAAGAGGTGAATGAGATGGATGATGACTGGCAAGAGTGCCAAAGGCAAAGCGAGGAGCCAGATCGGTGAAAGGAAGCTCATAGAGGATGGCGCTCGGCTAACGTTTCCCTTTCAGTTGCATCCGCGCGAGGAGAAAGCGGGCGAGGACAGCCTCGTAGTCTTCATCCAAGAGCACGCGATGGTAGTCGGCACCCGTCGTGCGGATGACGTCGTCCATCTGTTCCAAATACTGCTTCACCACCTCTTGATAACGTTGGGTAATCAAGGAGGGATCCGTAAGGACAGCTTCGCCCCCTTCCATATCCACGAAGCGCGCTGGGCGATCAAACTCGAAGTGGAGTTCGCTCCGGTCTAACAGGTGGAACAAGACGACATCGTGCCTCTTGAAGCGCAGATGCTGGAGCGCGTGCTTGAGGTCATCAGGTTCCACGAAGAAATCGGACACCGCCACCACGAGGGCTCGTTGGGAAATCTGGTCCGCGGCTTCGTGGAGCGATTCCAGAATGGTCGTTTCCCCCTTGGGCTGGAGTTCGCGCAGTTGATCGAGCACGATCTTCAGATGCGTCGCCCCGCGTTTCACCGGCACCTTCTGCCGATGATCCTTGCCCACGCCCCACAGACCCACCGCATCGCCCTGGTTGGACGCCAGGTAACCTAACGTTCCTGCCAATTGACGAGCGAAGGCGAAGCGCGTGGTTTCCCCTTTCGCCCCAAAGTCCATCGAGCCGCTCGCATCGACAATCAACGCCATCCGTAGATTCGTATCCGCCTCAAACTCCTTGATGTAGAAGCGATCCGAGCGTCCCCACGTCCGCCAGTCCAGTCGGCGCGTGTCGTCCCCTGGGACATACTTGCGATACTGGGCAAACTCGATAGACGAGCCCTTCACCGGACTGCGGTGCATCCCTGACACACTCCCAATCATGGCTTGGCGAGCCTGCAAGGGTAACCCCAGCAACCGTGAAAGCACAGCGCTGTCCAAGAAATCGTGCCCCCCAGCGCTCAAATCAACCGGCCTTCTTGAGATCCTCCACGATGCGTTGGGTCACATCGATGCTAGTGATTCCGTCAGACTGCGCGGTGAACGTCGTCATCACGCGGTGGCGCAGGACAGGCTCTGCCACTGCCACAATGTCTTCCATTCGCACCATGTAGCTGCCTTGCAGCGCAGCGCGCGCCTTCGCTCCCAAGATAAGGAACTGAGCGGCCCGCGGGCCAGCTCCCCACCCGACGAGCGGCTTGAGCCAATCGGGGGCGTCCTCGCTCCCCGGGCGTGTCTGCCTCACCAGGTCCGCGGCGAAAGCGTAAAGGTGATCGGAGACCGGCACCCGTCGGACCAAATCCTGCAAGGCACGGACTTTGGTCCCATCCAGCACATGCTTGAGAGGCGCCAATTCGGCACCCGTGGTCGAGCGGATGATTTCAATCTCCTCCTCGCGGCTCGGATAGTCCACCCCGATCATGAACATGAAGCGGTCCAACTGCGCCTCGGGGAGGGGATAGGTGCCCTCCTGTTCGATCGGGTTCTGCGTGGCCAGGACAAAGAACGGCGCCTCCAAATCGTAACAGCGCCCTGCCACGGTCACCCGACGCTCTTGCATCGCCTCCAGCATGGCGGCCTGTGTCTTGGCTGGAGCGCGGTTGATCTCATCTGCCAGGACGATGTTGGCAAACACCGGTCCCTTGGCGAACTCAAACTGCCGTTTCCCCCCGGGCAATTCCTGCAAGATATCCGTCCCCGTGATATCCATCGGCATCAGATCGGGGGTGAACTGAATCCGACTGAAATCCAAAGACAAGGTCTCTGCTAAACGGCTGACCAGTAAAGTCTTGGCGAGTCCCGGCACTCCCATAAGCAAGGCGTGACCCCTTGCGAAGAGACAAATACAGAGCTGCTCCACCACCTGTTGCTGGCCCACGATGACTTGGCCCAACTCCTCAGTGAGTTCTTGATAGGTAGCGCGCAGCTGATCAATGGCCGCCACGTCATCATCGGGCAGCACAGAAGAAGAAGTCGGATCAGACATAACGACGGTGGAAGACTAGAGGGGCGCGGGAGTAATGCAAAGCTTGTTCTGCGAAGCCACACCGCCTAAGCCGCCTCGCCCTCTTTGACGGGACACTTGGGAATCCGTTCAAACGTGGTCAGCCTGATTTCACCTGTCCCAGATTCTCGGTCGTAGAGAGATCGGTCACGATCTTGAGGGGAATGAGTTTGGCTTCCTGGGTGATTTCTGATCAACTCCTAGGGTGTGCGGAAACTTACAACTTGTGAGGTGGGCCACCCTTGAGGCGGTGGTGGAGAACGCGTCCCCTCCGGGTTGCTCCGTGGTGTGGGCAAGTAGTTCGCCATTGCCGGGGCCAATCGGTTGCCGACGAATCTATGGTCGGGATAGCATTAGCCACATCTAGACGATGAAGAGAATCGCAGATCGAACGAAAAGAATGCATCTTATGCTTCATTTTATGAAGCATTGCAGTGCAGTGCTGCTAGTGATGGTTTCTAGTATTCAGTTGAGCGTTGCTCAACTGGAGGTTTTCCGGCATGATGTCATCCCGGTCGGGAGTAAGCATTCATTCAAGATCCAATACGCAGCAGCGGAAGACTATCGATTAAATCTTCGCTATGGATACGATGAGAACGTGGATCTGGAGAGAACGGCAAGCCTCACCGCTGGGGGGTGGCGGAGTAGGCTTGTCCGATTGGATCTGGAGCAGCCGCAGGAAGACGTTCTCTTTTATCGAGTTTCGATCGAGGATGCAAACGGCGAAACGGTTTATCGCTCTCCGCTAGGTCAGGCGACTCTGGGACAGCCGGAATTGTTCGACCAGCTCATTGCTTATTGGGATTTCGACGACTCCACCGCAGATTTCTTTGGTGCCCACCATGGCGTTTTTCGAGGGAGTTCCTTGGTGCCTGTGTTTGTAGATTCGCCCGTTGACCGAGGGATTGGCTTTGATGGCGTGGATCAACACGTGGCCTTGGTGGACGGAATCGTGCGGGGCCGAGCTTTCGATACTGAGGATATTTCTTTCAGCTTTTGGTTGAAACCCAAAGCGTCGAATGGAGCCATCCTATACAAATCGAACTTGAATAGTTGGGTGCTAGAATATTTGGCCGATACAAGGATGATCCGGTTTGGGTCGCCGCAGCGTTGTGCGGAGGATTGCTTGGTGGAGACACGGCTTGGCGATCCTGTCTTGGATGGATGGTATCATGTGGTTGTATCAACATCATTTCGGAACGATCGAGCAAGAATCTATGTAGATGGGGTCATGAAAACTGAAGGAGAGCGACCTCTTCAAGATCAGCTGTCGGCACCGTTGTCAATTGGAGGACGACCCAATAATCCCATCGGAACGTTTCACGGGGCGGTGGATGATTTAGCGGTGTGGCAACGGGAATTGAGCGTCGAGGAAGTGGCGCAGATTTGGAATACAGGGAGTCCGCAGCCGCTGTCATCACTCATGGAGGATGATGATGATGATGGGATTCCTGATTTATGGGAGAAATGGCACTTCAATCGTGGAGTGGGCGATTCCATTGAAGACAGTGGATCTCCGAGACACGATCCAGATGCCGATGGATTGATCGATATTGAGGAGTATCAGGCAGGAACGGATCCCTTGGAGTGGGATACAGATAGCGATGGCATTGGCGATGGTGAGGAAGTTAGAAGTGGAGTCACAAATCCAGTGGTACCCGATACCGATTCTGATGGCGCGGAGGACGGGTTAGAGAAGGTGTTGGAGCTAGATCCGCTCCATCGGGATACGGATGGGGATGGATTTGCTGATGGTGATGAGATTGGCGTATTGGGAACGGTGGAGGCACCCAACAATCCTTTGATCACGCCCATGATGGAACGAGACCTCCAAGGTTACTGGCCTTTCGATCGTGATTTGAATAATGCAGTCGTAGATGATTTGTTGGAATCCAGAGGAGCTCCGGTGGAATTCTCTGACGTCGCGATTGGGGGGGCGGCGTTGGTATTGGATGGAACCAACTATGTCGCGATTCCAGGTGATGGTTCAGAGAGATTCGCTTTTGAAGACAGTAGTTTCAGCGTTTCTGTGTGGTTTCGATCCGCGGTTGTGCGTAGCCCTTCCTGGATAGCGGCAATCGTTTCCGCGAATACGGATGTTGGGCAATGGCATTTTTTTGAGACGGAAGGCGCCGGAAATCCAGGTTACGGTTTTCATATTCCAGACCGGAATGACGCTCTTTTACGGGCGGAACCCAGTTCCGATCTGCAGTGGCATCATTTCGCGGTTCTTTATGATCGGGATGCCTACTATAGTGGTAGAGCAAGATATGTTCGCGCTTTTATTGATGGAAATGAACGGTTCTTTTCAGATTGGCGAGCGAGTATCCGTACTGGCTGTGAAGGATGTCCCTCAACGGTGGAAGCTCCAAAGCTAGCCATCGCGAAAGAATTCCGAATTGGTGAGCTTACGATTACACGAGAGAATTCGAACACTCGTTGGATTGGCGCCTTTGATGATCTGGCGATCTGGGGGCGTGCCCTTACGGAAACAGAGATTTCCCTCATTTATGAAGCTGGGAGTGCGGGTCGCCCATTGAGTGACTTGCTTTCCCCGGATTCGGATGGGGATGGGATGAGCGATTGGTGGGAAACGCTCCATGGATTGAATGCCGATGAGGATGAAGCCGCCTTGGACGGGGATGGCGATGGTTTGAGCAATTTGCGGGAGTTTCAACTCGGCACCTCTCCCCATGAGAACGATTCAGATGACGATGGCCTGGCAGACGGGGTGGAGACAGCGACCCGTGTTTTTGTGGACTCCGTGAATACCGGAACGAGTCCTCGCGAGCGGGATAGTGATGGCGATGGCTTGGCGGATGGTGAGGAAGTGCAAGGGGACCTTCCAAGTGATCCCAATGCGGCGGATACAGATCAAGATGAGGTTTCGGACGTGGTGGAGGTGCTGCATGGCAGTGATCCAAGGGAGGCTCTTTCGTTTCCTCAACTAAGGGATGGTTTGGTGGTGGACATGCCATTTGATGGTGATTTGGAGGAGCGCGCGTCTTCGTCCGTCATCACCACTCATGGGATCATGGAAGCGGTGTTTGAGCCAGGGGTGCGAGGGCAAGCGCTCGTTCTCAACGGCGATGGTCAGTATGTGACACTCGATGATTGGAAATTGGAGGATCTTCGAAGTGGCTATGCGGTGTCGTTGTGGTTTCGCCCGGACACGCACCCGAAAGAAGAGCTTCATCGGACGGCGAATCCAACCTATTGGCTGGAACCGAATCTGATCGTGTATGGAAATTGGCGGCTGTTGCAGTTGCGCACGGCTCGACGTGACGAGACCTGGAGGATAGGGACCACCTGGAGGGCTCAGCAGGGCATTCTGGAAGAAAGCACGATTGTTCCCCAGACGGCGGCAAGCGCCTTCACGCATGTGGTGGGAATGGTGGATGGGGCGACGCGGACGAGCCGGTTTTTTATTAATGGCAGGGAACTGCGGGCGGGCCAAGAGCGCTATACGACGATCACTCCAGATGGCAAGGGGTTGACGATTGGCACCGATCCTTATCAAGCGTTTCCAGGAAGCACTGACTGGGCGGGGGCGATCGATGAATTGAAGGTGTGGGATCGGTCCTTGCGCGCGGAGGAAGTGGCGATGCTATACGCGGAAGGCGCGTCAACAACCGTGGATCGCGATGGCGATGGCCAGTCGGACGCGCACGAGGAGATCGCGGGGACGGATCCGGTGGATCCTAGCAGTGTATTTAAGGTGGGCTTGCAGCAAGGTGATGGCCTATGGCGGCTGGTGTGGGAACGTGTGGAAGGGCGGCGTTATGTGGTGGAACGGAGTGGGAGCTTGGAAGGCGGGAGTTGGGAAACCGTGGGTGAAACCGCGGAGGGTGTTTTTGAAGTGGGAGAGGCCTTTGAGGGGAGGCGGTTTTATCGCGTCCAAGTGATGATCGAATAAAGCAACTACTAACAATTTGATGGATTGATATAGAAAGACGAACATATTATTGGAGATCATGAGATTTCCGACGGCGTGCTTCGCCGTGCAGCGATCTCAGCCAACCGGCTGTGAATAAAAAGTACAAACCTAAGGAATGGCGCAAGAATTAGTTAAGATGGGCTTTTAGAGGTTCAAATGGATAACATGTGTAGTTCCATTGCGGGAGCGTTTCCGAGTGCACCAATGGATAGCCGTTCGGCAATTCATAAGGGTCTTT
>JAUIAH010000059.1 GCA_030425385.1 Verrucomicrobiia bacterium
TGTAGTCATCGAGAGAATCAGGCATCATTCGCGGCATTTGCCACGGTGTCCTCAATTGTGAGGCATCAACCCCTCTTCAGTGCCTCGTCGACGCATCGTTCGGTGTCCATTTCAATGAGTCACTGCGGAGTGCGACCTTCGCCCAAGACAAAGCTGGCCCTTGGGAAGGCTCCTGACTAGACTTCGCGCGTGTCTGCGAGCTGCCCCCCCAGCGAACCCACCCTGAATCCGCGCTATGAGATCCTCAATGAAATCGCGCGTGGCGGCATGGGAACGGTTTATCGCGTCCGGGACGTCGATTTGGATCGGATTCTCGCGTTGAAATGGCTGTCGCAGGCCGACAAGGCGACCTCCAGCGATGCGAAGTCTATGATGTTTGCCCGCTTCTTAGAGGAGGCTCAGATCACTGCCCAACTCGATCATCCCGCGATCGTGCCGGTGCATGACCTGGGGTTTGCAGACGATGGCACGCCATTCTACACCATGCGCTATGTGCAAGGTCAGCACCTGGGCACCGTCATTCGGGAGATTCGGAAAGGGACCAATGGATGGAATCCCCAACGGGGGCTCACGGTCTTGACCCGAATCTGCCAAGCGGTGGCCTACGCCCATGATCGCCATATTGTCCATCGCGACCTGAAACCACGGAACATCATGGTGGGAAAGCTCGGCGAGGTCTATGTCATGGATTGGGGCCTTGCTAGGATCCTTGGAAAGGAGGATCATCGTGATCTCCGCCTGGCCGTCTCCGAGGAAACATCTCACACCGACCCGTCGAGTATCGCTGCCCCCTTGCGAACGATGGATGGAGCCATCGTAGGCACGCCAGCCTACATGGCTCCCGAACAAGCCAACGGACTCATCGGTGAGGTGGATCAGCGATCGGATGTCTACGCACTCGGGACAATTCTGTATCAGATGCTCACGGGCTCACCTCCCTATGTGTCCAAGGGGCGACAAACCACGCCAATGAAGGTGCTGAGAGAACTGAGTCAAGGCCCGCCCAGCGCCGTGACGGAGGTTGATCGCAAGGCCCCTTCGGAATTGGTCGCAATTTGCGAGAAAGCGATGGCGCGCCGCCGTGAGGATCGCTATCCCAGCAGTCTATCACTTGCCGAAGATCTGCAAGCCTATCTTGACCACCGCGTGGTGGGCGCATTTGAAAGTGGACGTTTGGCAGCGGCCAAGAAATGGGCTCGCCGTCATCGATTGTGGCGTTGGTTAGGGCCGACCTTGGGAACCGTCACGGCGATCTCTCTCCTGGCGTTCGCCAACGCCCATCGCCTCCGCGCCGCTGCCGAAGAAGCAGCCGTGCGGGCTCAGGAATCGGAGGGCAACGCTCGCCTCGCTCAAAGCCAAGCCATAGGCCTGGCTGATTTCACGATTCGAGAACTCTACGACGAGGTGCGCAATCACGGAAACCTCACCACCATGGATCAGGTGTTGGCGAAAGTCGAAGGGCACCTGGAGGCCATGCCTGATCCCGAGAATCAAAGCCCTCTCAAACTGCTCAGCTTCACCAAGAGCCGACGGGCAGAAGTCGCCGCCAAACGAGGCGACACGGCTCAGGCTGTGGCCCTGATGGAAGAAGCGATCACCCTGCGCGAACACTTCATGGAGACCCAGGGCAATCACCACGATCCCGTAGAACTCAGTTACCTCGCCAATCTCCACGACAATCATGGAGTCCTTTTAAAAGATAGCGGACACTTGCAAGAAGCCGAGAAGGCTTTCCGCAAAGCGATGCCAATCGTTGAACGCCTCGTCGCCGAGCGCCCCGACGACACCAACTATCCTAACAGTCTGGCAAACTTTCACAACAATTTGGGCAACTTGCAAGAGTCACGACTCGCGCTGACAGAAGCGGCTGCTTCTTACAGGCGCGCCATCGAGCTCCGCGACCAGATCCTTGAGAAACGCCCTGACTGGAAGCTGGTGCAGTTCACCAAGGCAGCCGCTCAGACCAATCTTGCCCGGGTCCTCCTCGACGCTGGAGAAATCGACTCAGCCACAAGAATCCTCACTGAGGCACATCAACACATGGTGAAACTGACAGACGAGGAACCTTCCAACACCCTTTTCCTGACCGGCTGGGCGCTCGCCTCGCGCGGCCTGGCTGCGTTGCACACGGCCTTGGGAGAGGATGCCGCCACCATTCGTCTCTGTGATGAAGCGGTTCAACGTCTGGAACCGCACATCACCGCCGACGCCGACAATGTTCGTGCCCTCACCCGCTTTCTCGGCTTTCAACGTCTTCGAGCCCTCGCACGCCACCGCATGCAGGCGTTCTCAGCCGACGATACCACCGCGCTCGAAAGCGCATTCACGCGATTGGCCGCCATTCTCGAAACTGGCCAAGGCCTGGCAGAAGCACGGAAAGAATGGGCTCTCACTGGACTGACACTTTCTTATTATCGGGCAGCATCCTCGCCGGTCCGCGCCCTTGCGCTGACCACGGAAGTCGCTGACATGCTCTCCCAACACCTCAAGCACCTGACTGAGGAAGGATCCTTGCGATGGTTGCTGCTTGACGGAGCGGTACAGCTCCAGGCAGGCAAGCTCTGTCAGCAAATGGGCGACACAGAGGAGGCGAGACGGCATTTCAATGGAGCACGGGCCCGTTACGATGCCATCAACGTCCCCCTCCCCATTCAAGACCAGTTTCGCCTAGCAGAACTCCACCAATGGCAAGGCACTCCCGTCCCATCGCTTGAGAAGATTGATCCCCGGTTCGTCAGACCCTCCTCTCTGCAAAGGCGAGAGCCGTAACTTCACGTTCACTCCCCTCTCGATTCCTGCTAGAGTTCAACGCCCTCAGGCTCCAACCCCTAACTGATTTTATGAAACTGGTCTATCCCCTCACTCTCGCGATCCTTGTCCTCTTTCTGGGTGGCGTTCACGCACGCGAACGGGCCTTCCACGGAGCCGATTCCCTCTCCGCCAGGCAGTGGGATGTGTTCGACCTCGCTTTCCAAGTGGAAGCCATCCCTGAACACCCGATCGACGTCATCTTCTCTGCCACGCTTACCCATGCCAGCACATCCATGGAGGTTCCAGGTTTCTTCGATGGTGAAGGCGTGTTTGTGATCCGCTTCACGCCCCCCACAGCAGGCCCATGGCGTTATGCCACCAAGTCTAGCATTGACGCACTCAACGGCCATCGCGGGGAGATTGCTGTGCAGCAGGCGCATCCAGACCGCAAAGGTGGGATTGTGGTGAACCCCGCGTCGCCTCGCGAGTTTTCCTATCAGAATGGCGACCCTTACTATCCCATCGCCTTTGAAGTCGATTGGCTCTTCGCTTTGGATGCGGAGAACAGCGTAGGCATTCCCCGGACACGCACCTTCGTGGACGATCTGGTCAACGCGGGCTTCAATCAAGTGGTGATGAACGTCTTTGCCTACGACGTTCGTTGGCCCAAAGATAAGAAGCTCACCGCCGCCCACGATTTCGGGAGTCCGCACGTCTTTCCCTTCGGTGGCACCAACGCGGATCCCGATCATACCAAGCTCGATCTCACCTACTTTCAACGACTAGACCGGGTGATCGAGCACCTAGATGAGAAAGGAATCGCCGCGCATCTCATGATCTACGTTTGGAATAAGTTAGTGCATTGGCCGCCCGCACAATCCGATGATGACAACCGCTACTTCGACTATGTGGTCAAACGCTACCAAGCCTTTCCAAACATGGTGTGGGACATTTCCAAAGAGGCCCTCGGCTACGGCCACAACGATGTGCACTACATCACCAATCGCATCGAGCGCCTTCGAAAACTCGATGCGCATCAGCGCTTGGTGACAGTGCATGACTATAGCTACAATCGCCGTTTCCCCGAGACCGTCGATTTCATCTCTGTGCAGCTATGGAGCGCGGAACTCCACAGTGTCATGACCAGCGTGCGCAAGGATTTCCCTGGCAAACCGATTCTCAACATCGAACACGGCGGTTATGAACGCTCCCCCTACGTCGTCTTCGAGGGCTCTTACACATCTCCGGAAGTTTGCCTGGAACGCGCCTACCAATGCGTCTTTGCCGGGACCTATCCCACCCACTACTGGCAAGGTGCGGCATGGAACGTGATCTTCCCTGACATCGATGCCATGCCACCAGAAGACCGCCCACGGCTGGACTACTACCGTCATCTTCGAGACTTGGCTGACACGTATGGCTTGGGCAGCCTGATCCCAGATAAACAGAAGAGCAACAGTGGCTTCTGCCTTCACAACCAAGAGGACCGCTATCTCTATTACGTTCCCAAGGAGAATGTCAGTATCATTGTTAGGATGCCCAAGGAGCGCCGCGGAGGAATGATGACCGGCACATGGTTCGATCCCTTCACAGGCAACTACAGCGCACCCATCACGAAAGAAATCACTCAGTGGCCCAAGTTTCACAAACCCGAAGGAGACGGATTCCGCATTCTCATCGTGGAAACGAAGCCCACCGTCACAAGTCAAGTGATCACGGACTACGACGCTTACATTGCTGCAGGGGATACCGTTTCCGTTTGGCTAGGAGAACGGACCGCGCTCGTCCTCGATGGCGTAGAAGATCCGAGCAGCTTCCGTCCTGACATCATGACCGAAATCGTGCATGTGCTCGATCGTGTCTTTGATGCCTATGATCGTGTCACGGGCTTGACGCCACGTGCGGGAAGCCGCGCCTTCCAAGGGCGGGCCACCGTTGAAGTGAGCCGCAAGGTAGGGGGCGGCTTAGCCCATCACGGACGGCTTGGCGTCGCCATCGGCCAAGGATTCTTCGACAAGCTCTATCAACGATTCGAAAAGGGACAGAAGACGCTCGATCAAGTCTTCTTCTACGAGATCGCCCGCAACTACTGGCCCCGCACATTCAACCCCCGTATCGACTATCATACCACCAAAGGTCCTGATGACTATGGGTGGTGGACCGTGGGATTCAACAATGCCATGAGCATCTTCATGCCTGCTGAGATCGAAGGGATCACGGACATGTTCTACTTCGGCAGCGGCGGCAAGGTGTTCTCCGATGGCATGGAAGCCAATCTCACGGCCTATTTGGAAGGTGACTACTCCTGGGAAGAAGGATGGTGCATCAACCTCCTTCCGTGGAAAGAACGCACGAGTCTGAATGACCTGATGACCGCCCTGCTCATCCGCCTGCATCGCGAGCACGGAGGAAACGCCTTCATTTCAAATCTCTACCGAGAGATCCCAAAGCTCCCTGAGCTGAAAGGACGCGACGACTATCAAGGGGCTCGCGATCATTTCTATATCGCATCCTCCCTCGCCGCGGGGACAGATCTTCAGAAAACGTATGCGGAACTCCGATGGAAGATCAGCCCTGAAGCGATTGAGCGCGTGACCGAAGCTCTGCACTCACCCTAGTCTAGTCCAAGGCAAGTGCCTCATCCGTCTCCAGATCGACGACCTCATCAATGGTCTCGCGCCGAGAAATCATCCTGACAGAACCATCTTCTTCAAGCCAGAGTTGTGGTGCTCGACCGATAGAATTATAATTCGATGCCATGGCATATCCATAGGCACCGCCATCGTGCAGAGTCATGAGATCTCCGGGTTGGGGTCGAGGCAATGCACGCGGTTGCAGCAATTCCGCGTCATCTCGCGTGAAGACATCTCCACTCTCACACAATGGTCCCGCCACCACAATGGGCTCGGTGGGCTCGCCCTCGCGTCCGACCACTTCAATGGTGTGCCAAGATCCATACATGGCTGGACGGACAAGATCGACGAAACCCGCATCGATCATCGCAAACGTCACCCCCTCGCCTTTCGCATTCGTCTGCGTGGCTTTGACGTCGTGCACGCGAGCCACCAAGGTCCCTGACGGTGCCACGTAGAACCGCCCGGGCTCGATTTCCACATGGATCTCGCGCCCTGCTGCGGCGCTCAGATCTTTCTGCGCCTGCTGAAAGAGATCGCGCAACATCTCTAACGGAAACGCAGCATCACGATTGCGGTAGTCGTGCGGGATGCCACCTCCGAGGCTCACCGATCTCAAATCTGGTAGAGTGGGCGCGATGGCCGCAAAGTCTGCCGCCAAGCGGCTGAGATTGTCATGCAGCTCCGTAAATTGAGGACCGCTACCAATGTGCGCGTGAATCATCACGATCTGCATGCCGTGCTTCGATGCTTCCTTCGCAATGCTTTGCGCTTCCTCAAACCAGACACCGTGCTTGGAGCTGGGACCACCGGTATCGCACGCATTCACATGACCATGACCGAAACCGGGATTCAGCCTCACAGAGATTGGACCCCTATAGCCAGCATCGGCCAACTGTTGGATCATGTTAGGAGAGCCAATGTTAGGAAGGATGTCATTGTCTAGCACCACTTCCAAAGCGTTGTCTCGGAAAACGTCTGCGGTGAAGCAGATCTTGGCAGGATCCTTGCCTTTGGGATAACCGGCTCGCAAGGCCCTCAGGACTTCATTGCCCGAGACCGCATCAATCCAGATATCTTCCGCTAGCATCTCTTTCAACACGGCTGTAGCCGGGCAAGCCTTCATGGCAAAACGCGCCTGCACCAAAGGCGGCGATGTCAACGCTTTCACCTGACGCAACCGCGCCCGCAATACCTTGGCATCGTAGACCCAGAACGGCGTGCCCACCTGGCGGGCGAGAGATTCTAACAATGACGGATCATGACTCATACGCCGCGACCCTGCCGCGTTCTCCGCGAAGCGCAAGCGCAAGCCCTCACTCCTTCAAGAGACTCGCCATGGCTTCCGCGAAACCGCTACCAATGCCTGTGAGGATCTTGGCCGAGCCCAGATAGTGGTATTCCTGATTGGACACGCCCTTCTCAAGGATCACGCGTTCCTCCGGCGTCAGCGCCTCGGCGACCGCTTCTTCCATGGCCGCCCGCACCGCATCCTTGGCCAATTCGCCATCGCGTTCTCGCTGGCGCACTGCCTGGCGGGCTTTCGATTCCCGAGCGCGCAAGGCTGTCAGCTGAGAGTCCCAGAAATCTTCCGTCCGCACAGCCGCGACATTTCCCTGAAATTCCGCTAGGGAAGCGGGAGCGGCCATGGCATCGCGGAAATGCTGATGGATCCCCCGATAGCGCTGTTGATCCGGACCATATTTCGATACCGGTCCGCCCACGCCGAGGACGCCGATGACAAAGGGCAATTCCGGAGCCTCGAGGTCCTTCCGAACGTCGCGGATGAAATGCGCCATCACCTCACTGTAGGCATCATAGCCACCTGGCTCGCCACGATCAGGATAGGTGCCCCGATCGACCATGTCATTCCATCCTTGAAACCAGACAAAACCCGCGAGTTGGTATCCTTGTGAGGATTGATAGTTGGGATAGACCGCCGAGATATCCGCCAGGACCTTCTTCACCTGCGCCAGCATCAGCCGATAGTAATGGCCAGTCACCTCCTCCTTCGCCGCTTCAATCACTTTCAAATCCTTGCCCTGCTTCTCAAACTGCGCCCGTTGCTGTTCGTTAAAACGATAGGGTCCAGCACTCGGCGGACGGAAGTCGGTATTGAGACTCTTCCCTCCCCAAGCAGCCTTGATGAGAAGGATGGGTTCACCCACCTTTTGCTGCATGGTGAGGCCAAACGTCAATTCGGGCCCAATCTTCGTGTCATCGGCACCGAAACCCGCCGTCAGCGGGCCATGCTTCTCACCTCCAGCCGAAAGATACGAGATCCAAACATCCTCGATCACCTTCGGTGTCCCATCCGGCTCCCGGAGTTGCTCCAGGAGCGGCTGTGTCTTTGGATCCATCCCGAGATGATCCAACGTCTGGATCCGCGCATGCCCCTGCATATTTGACTGCCCCACTAGCAGAAACACCTTCAAGGGTTTCTCCACCGCTTGCGCCACCGCTGCGAACCCTATCAGCACCACAAAACGGGCGCTCCATTTCCAGAAAGAGATGTAAGTCCTCATCTCAGGAGTGAATCAGAAATCGCCTCTGCTTCGCAATCCAGAATCACGTGTCAGCATCAACGGATTTCTAAAGGAAGCCAGACACTCATCTCCCCAGGCCCACGGTTGGCCCACGCGTAATAAGGGACAAAGTTGGCTTCAACAGCCTTGGCTTTCGCACGCTTATGAGGACGATATAGGCCACCACCATCCCACTGAGCATCTTCATGCACCGTCAATTCACCGCTCACCACATGGACACCGTCTAACAAGTCTTGATCATGCCGCGCCGCCAGGGCGATGTCCGAGGGCACGCGGACGTCAGCCAAACGCACCCCTTCCGGCAGATCGTGCGATTCCAAACAGTAGACCACGGGGCCGCGCTTCACAGCGACTTCATTGCGCGTCTCTTCCACCAAGGGGTGGGACTCGATCAATTGCGCTTCCATCGGCACTTGCAATTCCACGACGTCGCCCGCCTTCCACTCCCTTTCAATGATCGCATAGGTGCCAGGATCGCTGGCCACCGACATCTTCTCGCCATTGAGCCAGAGCGCTGCCCCTGATGCCCATCCAGGAATGCGTAATCGCAACGCCAGTTCCTCGGTCCCGCAGGTATCCATGGCCAGTCGAATCTTCCCGTCCCACGGATAAGCGGTCGTTTGGGAAAGAACCCATTGCTCGCCTCCAATCGTCGTCGCGACTCGATTGGTCCCGTAGAGATTGATCCACAAGGCCTGCTCCGACTTGGCAAAGGCATACCCATTCACCTGAGCCACGGTCCGCACGACATTCGGAGGACAGCAATAGGACGTGACGAAAGGCACGCGTTCCCGCGACCAACGCAAGGGAATCGGCAAGGGATCCGTGACCCGCAGAGGATTGGTGTAGAAATAGTCCTTCCCTTCAAGGCTGACACCGGACAGCACACTGTTATAAAGCGTCAGCTCTAACACGTCCATGTATTTGGACTCGCCACTGAGGAGAAACATGCGCCAATTCCACAAGAGATTCCCAATGTTCGCGCAGGTCTCATTGTGGGCGGTAGTATTGGGTAATTGATAGTTACGGCCGTAGGCTTGATGGATGCGCGTGATGTTGCCTTGATCAGAAGACGCATCCGGGGAAGCTCCGTCATAGAGGGCCCCGCAGGCACCCGTGATGTACATCTTCTTCTCCACGAGATTCTGCCAAAGCGTTTCCAGGGTCCTTTTCAAGGAAGCATCGCCCGTTTCCGCATAAAGATCGGCGATTCCAGCATAAAGATAATTGGCCCGAACCGCATGGCCCATCACTTCCTTCTGATCTGCGAACCTCAGCCGATCCTGATTATCATCACCTCCCGCACCGCCCTCCGCGACAAGATCACGCATGCCTATCAGTTTCGCTGACAGATCCAAATACCGCTTTTCCCCCGTAAGACGATACAGATCAAGAATGCCCATGTAGTGAGAGGGACAAATCGCGTGTCGAGCTTGTTCCTCTGAAGGTTTGCTAAAGGCCTCTTCGAGGAAAGCAGCGGTCCGATAGGCGATCTTCAAGAAATTGTCTTTGCCCGTCACCTCATGATGCACACAGGCCGCGGTGATCAAGTGCCCCATATTATACATCTCAAAGGCAAAGCGATCGGAGAACGGCTTAGCCTCAGGATCTCCATTGCGGGCCGCAATCAGGATCGGCGTGTGGATGTAGCCATCCTCACGTTGGGCCTGACCAATGACGTCGATAATCTCATCCAAGCGCGCCTCCCATTCCGCATCAGGGCGCACCGCCAGCATGGCGCACACCCCTTCCATCCATTTGTAGAAATCGCCGTCATTCCACTTCGCTCCACGGTAACGGCCTCCGGCAAGGCCCGCTGCGATGCGGAAATGTTGGAGAAATGGCTTGTACTCGGTCCCCTTCATGATTTCCCACATGCTGGGAATCATGCCGTCGTAACAGGTCGTCACCCGATCTTTCCAGAATCCACCCGTCCACTGAACGTCCTGCAGAGGAAGACGCGCGACCTTGGCGTGGGGTGATTCGTGCCCGCCGGCGACACCGAGACAGCATGCCAAGACGGAGATCTGCAGGAATTTCATTTCAAGAAATCGTGTCGATGTTATGGCCCAAATTCCGGTAGTCGATCGCTTCCGTCGGATCCGTACCATTGAGGAACTCCTCGATATTGGTATAGCCGTCTTCATCCGCATCCTCGGCCCCATCCGCAGCATTGTCAGGATCCAATTGATGCGTGGTTTCCCACCCATCCGGCATGCCATCACCATCGGTATCCGCTGGCACTTCCTCGGGGGTGAAGCGATACTCTGGATACCCACCGACTTCTATCGGGTCCTTCACGATCCCGGTCTCCGTGAGAAACTCTCCCGATTGCACCGATGCAACCACGCGGGTATCCACGGCATCCCGTCGAGGCAGGGTCGCCCCAGCCTTGGCCAACACCGTCTCGTAGGCCTCAGCCGCCGTTTGCTGCGGCACAGGCCAGGCTTCGAAGGGCGTGAGCACTTTAGCAAGGGGGTTGGCCGCTTCACGATCAGAATTTCGAATGCCTAACCAATTGTCTGCAGTGATATCGTCTTCGCCCTCCAGGAGGTTGCCTGCCACATACCACTTGCCCGGACGCTTAGGCGTCTGAGAAAACCAATTCCCGGGCTCAAATCGACGCCCAGGTGAATATTGATCCCGCTCTTCCACACGAGCCAAGACACGACGCATGTTCGCATTGGTCGCTGGCCCTGCTTTGTAATAATTGCCGATCATATTGATCAACGACGTCTCATCCCCACCATCCATGGTGCGATGACGCCAGTTGAAGATCACATTATTGCGATAATCAAATTCACCCCCCATGCCGATGGAGGGATTCCGCCCCGTATTGCAGGCAAAGAGATTATGATGAAAGGAGGCATCTTCCCCACCCCAAGTGCCTCCAAAGGCGTGATTCTTTGCATTGAGAGCCTCGCTCGAGATGCAGTATTGCACCGTGAGATTCTTTACCGGCAATTTGCGATCAGGACCACCACTGGGATGACGCTGCATGTGGCGATAAAGCGAGAGATTCTCGTCCATGCCCCAACTCGCAGAACAATGATCGACGATCACCTGCCCGACGGGATTGCCACCGATGTTGTCCGATCCCTGACCGCCCTCGGGCTTCCCTCGCCGCACCCGCAGGTGGCGCAGGATCACATTGTGCGTGTTGATATTGACAGAATCATGAGCCAAACAAATGCCATCACCAGGCGCCGATTGCCCCGCAATGGTAATGTGAGGATTCTCGATATCGATCGCGCTCTCAAGATAGATGATCCCAGCCACGCGGAAGATCACGATGCGCGGTCCCTCTGCTTCCACCGCAGCGCGCAGGCTCCCCGGCCCCGAATCATGGAGATTCGTCACCGCGATGACCTGACCACCGCGCCCACCCGAGGCAAACATCCCACCGCCCCAGGCACCGGGAAAAGCAGGAAGGCCAGGTTCTAACAGAGGTGGCAAGGGGGGCACCTGCGCAGGCTCTGGTGATTGAGCCTGCGTGGCGCCTACAAGGAGAGAGACCACCGCAGATACGGTGAAAAGCGATTTCATGATCATGTTAGGATGATTCCGTTACTTGCTGATGCGCACGTCATCAATGAACCAGCCAGCACCATTGTCTGGATTGCCATCTGGCGCACTCAGAAGTTGGAACTCAATGCGGAACGACTGCTCCAAGTTCGGCAAGCGGAAGGTGGAGAGCGTCCACTCCTGGGTGTTCGAGGTGGCGCCATCAAAGACTGGATTGAGAAACTCCAGCACCGTTCCATCTTCTGCTAACACATTGACGCGACCACCTTCTCCGGCCACCGCATCCATGAAATACCAGAATTCCAAACGGAGATTGCGCACGCCCGCGGGATCGATCAGCGGCGAGCGAAGATAGATCAGGCTTCCGTCGGCATAGTCGCCGTCGAGATCCGTTCCGAAAGCTTGTGTACCGCCGTGAGCCATCCCTGGGCCTCCGACAGGCGTCCCGAGCTCCCAGGCAGTCCCGGTGTCGGCACCGCCGTCGATGATACCAGTCTCCCAACCTTCGGCACCGTCCTCGAAATCCTCGCTCAAGGCCGCCGGAATCCGTCCGAGCCCCACACGATAGTAGGCGACAGGCTCCAATCCCGCATCTTCTAACAAGACACTCGTGATCCCCGATTCATCCGCAGAAGCTGGCAAGCCTTCCACGAGGGTCTCCCAGGAATCTGGCAACAATGTGAGTGATTTCTGAATGTCGAAGAATTGTCCCGAGGTCGATTCCCAATCGAGCGACACGTTCCCAACCTCATCACGCCCGACCTGTGTGATCTTGATCCGCGAGAGGGTCGAGTCCTGTAGAATGAGCAATCCATTCAAGGGCACCTCGTCATCGAAGGCCAAGGTTCCATCGAAATAGATGATCACGGGATCCACGCCATTCGAAGAAACTGTGAATGCGGTGGAATGCTCTTGCATGATCTCTGTGGTGATCCCGGCGGCGCCTGGAGCGTCCCCTTCGAAGGAGGCATCTCCTTGCACGCCAGCATCACGAGCCACGCCATTGGCATCCGTCACCAAGATGCGAATCGCTTCACTTTGTGAGAACGAGGCGTCAAAGTGATAGCTGGCGAGGTTGTAGTCTCCCGCTGGCAATCCGCCCAAGACCACGCGAATCATCCCCAAGCTATTCTTCACGAAGTCCTCCCCGAGATGAGCCAACGGCATGTCGAAGGCCACCCCACGATTGCGCCAATCGATTCGGCCAACTTCCTCGCCAGCCGGATTGAGGTTATCAATCTGAATCGTGAAGGGACTATTCGTGTCCGAAACGATGTCAATGGGATCGAACAAAGTGATTCCATTCTCATTGTGGAAGCCGGCACCAATCTGCTCTTGAAGAGTGGCTTCCGAATCGACCGTTCCATCAAGGGCTCCAATGTCCAACAGGGCAAATGGGGTCCCCTGGGGCTCCACACTGATGGTGATCGTGCTCTGCGCTTCTCTCCCTGAACCCGACACGGTGATCGTGTAGGTGGTGGTGCGGTTAGGACTGACACTGAGACTACCATTCCCTTGCTCATCCGTGAGGGGATCGACGTTTCCGAAACCGGGCGTGATCGTTACCGAAGCGCCTGGACGGACCGACCATGTCAAGGTCGCGGATGCGCCATCGCTGAGGAACGTGCTATCAGAAGCAAAGTCGCTCACGAGATCCACGAGCACTTCTGTCGACGCCTCCGCAGTGCCACTCGGTGCCTCCACGGTCATCGTGTAGACCGTATCGGTTGCAGGCATCACCATGATCGTTCCGGAACCGTTGGCATCCGTCTGCGCGAGAATGTCGCCCACTCCAGGCTCGATGACGGCACTGGTGGCCTTGGGATCAATCCGCCAACGCAGCGCCGCCTCATCGCCAAATCCAATCTCTGTTGGCACTGAAAGGAAAGAGAGAATGGGCGTCACGTCTGACACTTGTGCTGAACGGAGCAGAAGCCCCGAGAGTGGCACTTCCGTGTCCGCCGCGTCCCGGCCATCGAAGTAGATCACGACGTCATCCGTGCCGTTCGCCACGATGGAGAAAGTCGCACTATGATCGCGCACGACACTTTCCGCAAGGCCCGCCACGGTGGGAATCGCGTCCTCTTCAAAGAACGCACTCGCGGTGACCCCAGCGTCTTGCGCCGTACCGGTCGCATCCGTCACCAGGATGCGAATGGCCTCACATTGCGCGAAATCAGGGTCCACGTGAAAGCTCGTCACCTCGTAGGTGGCTTCTGGCAGACCACTCAAGACCACGCGCACCATCCCATTGTTATTCTTGAGAAAGTCCTCGCCCAACATGGCTAAGGGCGTCGCTGGCGCATCTCCGCGATCCCGCCAGTCCAATCGTCCCACGACAGCTCCGGTCGGGTCGAGCGCGTCGATGCTGAGGGTGAACTCACGTCCGCTGTCGGAAGTGAGAATCGTCGGTGCCAAGTCTGCGCCGTTCGTTCCCGAGGCGCCGCCGCCTAACTGATCACCCACCGCACCACTTTCGGCCTGACCTCCAGTCGCGCCAATGTCCATGAGCGCGAAGGTGGCGAGTGCCTCCACGGCGGCTTCGGTTTCAATCGACAAACCCGAAAGGGGCACTTCCTTGTCCGTCGCCGCCGTCGCATCGAAGTAGATCAAGACCGGGTCGGTGCCGTTGGAGGTGACGGTGAATGTCGCACTGCGTTCTTCCACAATAGCAGTCGTGAGCCCCGCTACTTCTGGGATGGTGCCCTCCTCAAAGAAGGCACTGCCGGTGACGCCCGCCTCGCGATTCACGCCGTCAGCATCCGTGACTCCAATGCGGATAGCTTCCGCCTGAGAAAAGCTGGGATCAATATGATAGCTCGTGAGGATGTACGCCCCTTCTGGTAGCCCTGCCAGGGTCAGTCGCAGCATGCCGTTGTTGTTCTTGGTGAAATCACGCGCCAACTGCGCCAAGGGCTCGTTGTTGTCGCCACCCCGATCGCGCCAATCCACGCGACCAATAACGCTGCCATCGGGCCCTGTGCTATCGAGACTGACAAAGAACTCAATCCCATCATTGGACGTCACGATCTCATTCTCCAAAGTCGGCCCATTGGCCCCTGATGTGCCGCCACCGAGAACGGCGTTCCCCGCAGCCCCTGGCTCCGGTCCACCATTGGTCGCTCCGATGTCCAAGAGAGCAAAGGTCGTCGTGGCCGACTCCGCAGGCGTTTCGAGCAGAAACCCTGACACAGGCACTTCTTTGTCCGTCGCCGCCGTCGCATCGAAGTAGATCAGAATGGGATCCGTGCCGTTGGACGTGATGCTGTAGGTGGCACTGCGCTCTTCCACAATCGCCGTAGTCAACCCTGCCACCTCGGGGATCGTCCCCTCATCGAAGAAGGCACTCCCGATCACACCCGCGCTGCGATTGACGCCATCTGCATCCGTGATCCCAATCTGGATGGCTTCCGCTTGGGAGAAACTCGGATCGATGTGAAAACTAGTCATTTCATAAGCACCCGCTGGCAATCCTGCCAGGGTGACGCGCAACATGCCGTTGTTGTTCTTCGTGAAATCACGCGCCAACTGCGCCAGAGGCTCGTTGTTGTCGCCCCCCCGATCACGCCAGTCCACGCGACCAATGACATTGCCATCAGGGGCCACGTTATCAATACTGACAAAGAACTCAATCCCGTCGTCAGACGTTAGGATGACATTCTCGACGTTGGCACCATTCACACCGGATGTGCCGCCACCGACCACCTGGTTCCCTGCCGCTCCCGGCTCGACTCCGCCGTTCGTGGCGCCCACGTCTACCAAGGCAAAGCGTTTCGCCTCATTGCCAGTCGCTGGCTCCACCGCAATGGCAACTTCAGCGGTCGCTGTGCGGTCGCTTCCAGTCACGGTGAGCGTGTAGGTGGTGTCACTGTCAGGGACGACAGAAATGGCTCCCGTGCCGTCAGGCTGCACGCGATCCGATACGTCGCCGATCCCAGGCTCAAGCACGACTTGCGCATCAGGACGCACCGTCCAGCGGAGTTCCACTGCTCTCCCCTCTTCCACCAACGTCGAGCCAGCGGTGAAGCCGTTGAGCAAATTCACTACCACTGTTGCGGTTAGATCAACGGTCCCAGCCGGCGATTCCACGTGGAGTGTGTAGGTGGTATCAGTCGCCGGTTGGAGATCGACCGAGCCAAAGCCATCGGCGTCTAATTGACCAAGAATATCGCCCACCCCTGGCTCGATGGTGGCCACGGTCGCGGCGGGATCGATGAGAAACCGCAGACTCGCTGTTTCGCCAAAAGCGATGGACGATCGCGACGCTTGAAACAGGGAGGCGGCTTGAAGTGTGGTGTCCTCCGCAGGCACGGCCACCACACAAATCATGGACCCACCATTGAATCCCTGATTGCGCACGTCCACAGACGTGACGGGCTTGGCATACTGATAGACCGAGTAGAACTGATTGATCCCTACACCAGGTCCGAACCCATTCCCGCTTTCGTCAGCCCCCGTGTAGTCAGGACGGCCCCCGGGCGAGATGCCTGTGTTCATGCGTTTCCAAGGAGCATCTAGGACCCATTGCAAGCTCCCACCGAGGACAGGATCGTTGGTGTTAGGGCTGCTCGCGTCCCCCTTGACTCCATCGAGTCGGTTGTCGATGAGCAAGTAGAAATGTGAGGGCACATCGGCTGTCACCGTCGCCGAGTAGTCAGCATTGTCCCGTGCGTCGTTCGCGAATCGGACGAAATCGCCCCCTTTCAAATACTCGGGCAAATCAGCGATCACGTTGCTCTCTTTGTCAGGCTCACCCGTGAATTCATTGAAGACCGCTCCATTGTGCTGATGAGAACGATCACTGTAAGCCAGCACGTCTTCGTCAAACGGAATGCCGTCAGCGCCTTCGCCGTTGGGCTCAATGATCGCGGGCGCGTCGGGCTCAAGGTTCGTTTCCTCCACGGACACAATGCCGCCGAGCAGCGTGCCGGGGAAGAGAGAGGCAAGAGTACCAAGTATTAATCGGGATTTCATAGAAATTAAGGGGTTGATCCAAGGAAAGGAATCCACAGGCGGGAATCCTAACATGATCAGGGCCGGAGAGGGCAACAGAGATTTGATGCCGACGCATGTATGATTGCGGATAATTTCGTGTATGTTTGCGACAGCCACTCGCTGCCACTTCGCCGCGTTGGGTTGGTTTTTAAGTGCATGATGGTGCCCCTTCCCTTAAGGCTCCTTTGTGAAGGCCCTCATCTCTCTGCTACTCGCTCCCACGCTCATCCTCCCCGCGCTGGCGCGGACCGTTGATTCGGTCCCCATTGATTTCTCGCACTGTGGCTTCCAGCAGTCTGACAATGCCATACCGCAGGTGACCGCGACGCTCTTCGTGGAGGCAGTCAGCGGGGATGCCACGCCGCTGATTCAGGCAGCCATCGATCACGTGGCCACCCTTCCATTGCTGGACAATGGGTTCCGTGGCGCCATTCTGTTAGACCAGGGAACCTTTGAGATCGCTGGCCAACTCCGCATTCCAGCCACCGGCATCGTTCTCCGTGGTTCCGGGAAGACAACGCTCAAGGCCACGGGACCGGACCGTCGTGCGCTGATCCGAGTGGTCGGCGAGGCGGATGCCAGCGTTGAGGACCAGGCGCGGGCGGTCGTGGAAGACGTTGCCGTTGGCAGTCGGCTCCTTCCTCTGGATTCGGTAGACGGTCTCCAGGTTGGTGACCGCTTGCGAGTGACCCGTCCGAGTACGGAGGCGTGGATAAGCGCGATCGGCATGGACCGCTTTCTCATAGGTTGGCGACCGGGTTCACGCGACATTGTGTGGGAACGTGAGATCACCGCGATCGATGGCCAAGTCGTGCATGTCGACGCCCCCATCACCACGGCACTTGAGAAAGCCTTCGGTGGTGGCCGCGTTCAGAAGGTCCGTTGGCCCGGGAGAATCTCCAATGTTGGCATTGAGCAGCTCGAATTGCTTTCGGCCGTGTCGAGCGCTCGCCCGTCCGATGAGGACCATGCCTGGACCGGCATCACCATGGAGAATGTGCAAGACGCCTGGATTCGCCAGGTTCGATTCCGCCAATTTGCTGGGAGTGCGGTCATGCTGTGGGAAAGCGCTAGCCAAGTATCGGTGGTGGACTGCCTTTCGCTCGACCCCATTTCTGAAATGGGTGGGCATCGACGAGATGCCTTCTTCACCATGGGACAAGGCACCCTCTTTCTGCGCTGCTGGTCAGAGAATGGGCGACGCGATTTCACGGTAGGCCATGCAGCCGCGGGTCCCATCGCCTTCGTCGCCTGCGAAAGCAGCGCGTCGTCAGGCGATAGCGGGCCTGTTTCCAGTTGGGCTTCCGGCATCCTGTATGACAATGTGAAGATTGACGGTGGTCATCTCCGCCTGGACCATCGCTGGGTGGCGAATCACGCCGCCGGCTGGGCCGCTGCCAACAGCGTGTTGTGGCAATGTGCGGCTGCGGAGATTCACTGTTTCCAACCACCCACCGCCCAGAATGCTGCCCGCGGGGTGTGGGGACGCTACATCGGGGACGGCGATTTCCAAGCCGAAGATGAGTTCGTTAGTCCTAACAGTCTCTTTCAAGCCCAACTGAGTGCCCGCGGCGGGATCGATCTCGGGCCCATTGGCAACAAGCACTTTGGCGCGACCAATCCCTCTTATGAACAAGCCGAGGCGTTTGTCAGGCAGTCGCACTCACCCGCAGAGACGCTACGCGCACGGATCGAATCCGCCTCACAGAGAGATCCCATTCCCTCCGATCGTGGTGATCTGCCAGAATTCACCTATCACCCTCAGGAGGCGGCTGCACCGCAAGGCAAGCATCTCACCATCGACGCGGGTCGACTCCTGATCGGTGAGCAGCCCGCCAAGGGCAAACGGAAGAGTGTCCCTTGGTGGCGAGGCAACACCCGCCCTCACGAAGCTCCCAAGATGGGGCCCGCCATCACTCGCTTTGTTCCGGGCCGCGTGGGCATGGGATTCACCGACGACCTTTCAGAGGTCGTTCACGATCTGGTCGCGCAAGACTATCTCGCCATCGATCACAACTACGGCCTCTGGTATGATCGACGCAGTGATGATCATGTCAGAGTCCGACGCGCGGACGGAGGCGTCCTCGCCCCATTCTACGAGCAGCCATTCGCCCGCAGCGGAGACGGACGCGCCTGGGATGGGCTCAGCCGATACGATTTGGAGAAACCGAACCCTTGGTATTGGGACCGCCTCCGTCAGTTCGCAACCCTTGCAGACGAAGCAGGCGTCCTTCTCTATCATCAACACTATTTCCAGCACAACCTTCTTGAAGCCGGAGCTCACTGGTCGGATTGCCCCTGGCGAACGGCCAACAATGTCAATGACCCAGGATTTCCTGAACCCCCACCCTACATCAGTGACAAACGGATCTTTCAAGCGCACCTCTTCTACGACGTGACGCATCCCGAGCGCCGCCGACTACATCAACAGTACATCCGTCAGGGTCTTGAGAATTTCGCGGACACGCACAACGTCATTCATTTCACCGGGGCAGAATACACCGGCCCCCTTTCATTTATGCAATTCTGGGTCGATACCATTCGCGATTGGGAATCGGAAACAGGGAAGCACGCTTGGGTGGCACTCAGTTGTACCAAGGATGTCCAGGACGCCATCCTCGCTGATCCGTTGCGTGCCCCCACGATCGATATCATCGATATCCGCTACTGGAGCTACGTGGATAATGGAGGCCTCTACGCGCCGCCCGGCGGAAAGAATCTTGCCCCACGCCAACACCAGCGCCGGAACAGAGCAGGCAAGATTTCCAATGCCGCCATCGCTCGCAGCGTGGACGAATACCGTGAGCGTTACCCTGACAAAGCGGTGCTTTACAAGGGCGAGCCTCGTTAGGATCGCTGCCGACGGAACCCTAACAGGGACGCCATTAAGAGCAGCAACCCTGTGGAGGGCTCGGGGACAGGCGTGAAGTTCGTTCCCAAGGCCCCATCAATGAAATCAACGATCTCCGGATCCGCCACGCGGGCAGCCGTGCTGAATTCCCCCCATGACCCATTGTTCATGCCATCGACATCGGCGTGGGTCAGGGTCGATGATGGAGGATTGAAGCGGGTGGCATACGAGGCCACCCCCGCGATCACCCAGTCGCCGCCAGCAGCCTGTTGAAAGATCGGCCCACCCGAATCTCCCCCAGCAAAGCCAATCTCATCCACACCAAATCCTAGGTCGGGCGCCATGCCATAATAGAGCGCCATGGCATCGTTACTAGGATCACCACTATCGAAATCCGCCGTCAGCTGAGTGTGTCCATTCTGAATGAGGATGGAGGGCAACGCATTCATCTCGAATTCGATCAGTCCCGCCCGTTTCTGTCCGCGAGCGACAACGGCTCCCGTTTCCCCCGTGCCGCTGCTGCCATAGCCCACCGCCACCCCCGTGACGCCGAGATCATTGAGAGACCGATTCACGTCATACCGAGGGATCGCCCCAGGGGCCGCATGATCCAGCGTGAGCACGGCCACATCGTATCCAAACAAGGCTGTCCCCGCATAGTTTGGATGCACTTGGGTCTCGATCACAGGAATCGTCACTGACTGCCCATCGATCTCAAACACAGCCTGCAGTCCACTCGCCCCACAGTGGGCCGCCGTGAGGAGATGTTGCCCCGTACCGAGGAGCGCCGCCGTGCAGGATAAGCTTCCGGAAGCAGTCGTCAGCTTGGCAACTCCTTGATGATTCACCCCATAGGCACTTTCCGAAGCCCCAAGAACTCGCCCGCCCACGGGGCCGTCGGTGTCAGAATGCACCAAGGTTGGAGTGAAAGTGTAGGTGCCATAATCACCCGGATCCGACAAGATTGACGTCGCTCCCCACAATGGGTTCACATGAGCCACCAATGCAGCCGCAATTACAAAAAATCTCATAATCCTAAAAATTATAACCTCTTGGTAGATATTCAATCTAGAAATCTGGATTTCATAATTTCCATATTCATTTGGCGATCGCCTGCCACATTCCTAGGCCAAAGAAGCTTCCCAACGCTTCGAACGATCGGGGATTGACATTGCGGGTGCCCCCTCCATGAATGAGGCAGCTCGTCCGGGTTGATTGATTGAAATATGGCGTCCCTGAAGCAAATCCTCTTTGTCTGTACGGGAAATGTGTGCCGTAGCCCAATGGCCGAAGCCCTATTCCGTCAGCTAGTTACTGAACGCGACGACTTTACCGTGCAATCTGCGGGCGTGAGCGCTGCGCCTGGCCAGCCTGCTAGCGGACACACCGCTGACATTCTGGAGCGGAAAGGGATCGATTGCGCTGGCTTTCGGAGCCAGCCCCTCACGCGGGAGTTGGTTCGCAACGCCAGCCACATCTTCTCGATGACTCAGGGACATCAGATGGCCTTGGAATCCCTCTTTCCCGAGGCGGCGGACAAAAGCTACCTCGTGTGCGAATTCTGTGAGATCAATGGCATGATTGGGATCGACATCCCCGATCCCATTGGACTTGGCAAGGAGGCCTACGAAACCACGGCACTCGTCCTGGAGCACGCCCTCCCCACTGTCCTTGCCTACATTGATCAAACATCCAAGTCCGATTCTCCTTCACCTGACACGATGCCAACCGAATCCACGTCCACCTCTGCAGAGATCACCCCCCAGAAACTCATCCTCGCCGCCGACCATGGAGGCGTTGCCTTGAAAGATGCCCTCGCGGAATACCTGAAGGAACAGGGCCACGATGTGACTGACATTGGCACCCACGGATCCGAGTCGGTTGATTACCCTGACTACGCACATCGCGTAGCAGAGGCCATTCAGTTAGGCGAAGCGGAGGCAGGCATTCTCTGTTGCACCAGCGGGATTGGGATGAGCATGGCCGCCAATCGCCACCCCGGCATCCAAGCAGCGGTCGTGTTCGAGCCTGAAGACGCAGCCCTCACCAAGGAACACAACGACGCGAACGTCCTCTGCCTGAGTGGACAGAAGACCGATGTGGCTACGGGGAAAGCGATTGTCGATGCCTTTCTCGGCGCCGACTTTGGCGGAGGTCGCCATGAACGTCGTGTGAAGAAGGTGAACGTGCACGGGGCTAGTCCCGAGGCGATCCTTCAAGCCGCCGATCCCGAAATCGCAGCCGCCGTACGACGCGAACGCCAGCGGCAACAGGATCACATCGAACTCATTGCTTCTGAGAACTTTGCAAGTGGCGCCGTCCAGGCAGCGCAAGGCTCTGTCCTCACCAACAAGTATGCTGAAGGGTACCCAGCCAAACGCTGGTATGGGGGATGCGAATTCGTGGACGATGCCGAAACACTCGCGATCGAGCGCGCCAAGAAACTCTTCGGAGCCCATTTCGCCAACGTGCAACCCCACAGTGGTGCCCAGGCCAATACTGCCGTCTACTTCAGCGTGCTCAAACCCGGAGATCGCATCCTAACCATGGATCTCTCTCACGGAGGACACCTCACCCATGGCCATCCTGCCAATTTCTCTGGCAAGTTCTACGAGGTCACCCACTACGGAGTGGCCGAGGGCGACGAGCGCATCGACTACGATGCTCTGGAGAAACAGGCAAAGGACGTCCAGCCCAAGATGATCACAGCCGGCGCATCGGCCTACCCACGGATCATCGACTTCGAACGCATGGCTGCCATTGCGAAATCAGTCGATGCCTACCTCTTCGTCGACATGGCCCACATCGCCGGTCTCGTGGCCGGAGGGGTGCATCCTTCCCCCATGGATCATGCCGACTTTGTCACCACCACGACTCACAAAAGCCTTCGCGGACCGCGGGGCGGCTTGGTGCTCTGTCAGGATGAGAAGCTGGCGAAGAAGATTGATAGCACCGTCTTCCCAGGCGTGCAGGGCGGTCCCCTCATGCACGTGATCGCCGCCAAAGCCGTCTGTTTCCATGAAGCACTTCAGCCAGGATTCGAGGCCTATCAAAAGCAAATTGTCGCCAACGCCAAGGTCTTGGCTGAGAAACTCGTGGGTCACGGATTCCGCCTCGTCGCGGGCGGCACGGACAATCACCTCATGATGGTGGATCTCCGACCGAAAGATCTCAACGGTGCCATCGCCTCCAAGACCCTGGACAAGGCCGGGATCACCGTGAACAAGAATTCCATCCCCTTCGATACGCTTTCGCCCATGAAGGGAGGCGGCATTCGTCTCGGCACCCCTGCGGTCACCACACGGGGCATGAAAGAAGCCGAGATGGAGCAAATCGCCGATTGGATCGAAGAAGCCCTCATGAATCGCGAAGACGAGGCGAAATTGACAGAGATCAAGCAAGCCGTCGCGGACCTGAATCGCCACTTTCCCCTGCCCTCCTAGCAGAAACCTCACAGACTCGCTAGTTCCGCACGCCTCGCAATGAGTGCCGACGATCCCATTCATAATCCTTTTCGGGAAAACTTCTCCAGCAGACAGAATCCCGATTCCTGCGTCCTCGTCATCTTCGGAGCCACTGGAGATCTCACTCACCGCAAACTCATTCCCGCCCTCTACAACCTTGCCGTGGATGGAGACCTTCCCACCCCGCAACGCGTGGTGGGATTCGCCCGGAGAGAGAAGTCCGACGAGGTCTTCCGCGCAGGCTTGGAGGACGTGAATCGGAAAGTGTCCCGCCAAGGGCACGATGATGCCCTCTGGGCGCAGTTCAGCCAAACCATCACCTATCATCGTGGCGAATTTCAAGACACCGACGACTATCGCTCTCTTGCCAAGAAGCTCGATGCCATTCACGACGAGAATGTCGCTCTGGGAAACCGACTCTTCTACATCGCCTCCGCTCCCGAATTCTTTGATGAGATCTTGATAGGGCTGAAAGAAGCCGGACTCAATGAAGCAAAGCCCGGTTGCTGGTCACGTGTCGTCGTAGAGAAACCCTTCGGGACTGATCTCACCTCTGCCGAGCATCTCAATCAGATGGTCGGACAGACCTTCCCGGAAAAGGATACCTACCGGATCGATCACTATTTGGGCAAAGAAACCGCGCAGAACCTCATGGTCTTGCGCTTTGCCAATACCATCTTCGAACCTCTGTGGAACCAACACCACGTCGAGGCCGTGCAAATCACCTGCTCCGAACATCTCGGCATGGAAGGTGGACGCGGTGGCTACTATGACAAATCAGGTGCCCTCCGCGACATGGTGCAGAATCACTTGCTACAGCTACTCAGTCTCGTCGCAATGGAGCCCCCCACCGACCTCTCTGCGGATGGCGTACGCGATGAGAAAGTGAAAGTCATCCGCTCTCTCCGCCCTCTCATTGGTGCCAAAGCTGTCGGGGAGAATGTGATCCGTGCTCAATACACCGCCGGCAGCATCGGCGGCCAAGAAGTGGTTGGGTATCGGCAGGAAGACCGGGTGAATCCAGAAAGCCTCACCGAAAGCTACGTCGCCCTCCGTGTGCACATCGATACCTGGCGCTGGTCAGGCGTTCCCTTCTTCATCCGCATGGGCAAACGCCTTCCCAAGAAAGCGACCGAGATCTCTATCCACTTCAAAAAACCGCCCTGCGTTCTCTTCAACCGGCAAACAAGTGCCAACAATCAGAATGTCCTCGTCATCCGCATCCAACCAGACGAGGGCCATTCTCTCCGCATCACCTCAAAAGTACCCGGGTCCGCCCTGCGTCTAGAACCGGTAAAGATGGACTTCCGCTATCGCACGTCCTTCGGCAAGGCCAGTCCAGAAGCCTACGAGAGGCTGCTCTTGGACGCCATGGCCGGCGATGCCACGCTCTTCGCACGGCGCGATGAAGTCGAAGAGGCCTGGCGCTTCATCGATGAAATCGAGAAGGCTTGGCATTCGGGTGATAGCCCCTTGCCCATGGCAGAATATCCAGCTGGCTCATGGGGCCCAGAAGCGGCGGACGATTTGCTGCAGCAACACGGGCAGATCTGGCGACGTCTTTGATATTATCAATCTGGCGAGAAGATGCTCCGAGATACCCGCCCATTCTCGACAAGGAAGATGGCAGAGGTACAACTTTTGGCCTTCTGAGATAAGAGGGAAACATGAATCCGGTCAAAGCCTCCGGCTCGATCTTCATGAATCCAGGGCATTTCATAGCGACTGCCTTCATACTGCTGCTTTACGATTCCTAGAATTGCTGAAGCGTCAGAGCCTGGAGGTGCCTTTAGCATCGCAGAGCGCAACAGTCTTTCCGAAGGAGGCGGCAAGAAGAAATTCGTCGCGAAAACGCCAAAGACGACCAACGCGATTACGAGGCCAGACCTCTGGAAACACACGTGCCAAGCACCACCGAATGCAACGCCCGCGAGTAGGCAAAACACAAAATAGCCGAACGTGAACGCAACAACTCCGAACAGTTGATCTGCCACATACGCGACGAGCGCCACGAGCGCGAACACACAAAGGATTGATAGGAACTTCCTCATTCGCCATCCTACCTACAATGGATGTGATTCTGTTGTCAAACACACCCTAGGCTAGGCTAGGAGAGTGATCGGTCCCACCGTCTCTGAGACTATACTATGGGTGGGTCTGACTCCTTCTCGCTCCCGCCTGCCTCTTCCTCTAGTTGATGGCTGACGACCTCACTTGCCACGCCGCGATCATCGATCCCCAACGACATCGGCAGTCACCGCTTCGTTCCCTTCTGTTCAATCCATCCTTATCTTTCTGCCTCCCCCACCCGTATCCATCCCGCGATCACTGACACTCACTCTAACCAGGCGTGCCGTAGATCCCAGGGCGATGCCGATCGCATCAATCTGTGACCATCTGTGTCCCAACCCCTCATATCCTTCTGCCGTCCTCACTCTTGCTCGTTCGCACTCAATCACGACCTCCTATCACTCCAACCGTTCTCGCAAGTCACGCAGCGACCGCAGTCCCCAACACGCATCTTCCGCCCACCGTCATGGCCGCGTCTTTCGTGATTCCCAATCCTTCCCTATCAGTAGCCTCGGCATCCTCTTCGTGACCTTTGTGAGCTTCTGTTCAAACCATTTCCACATCTCTCTCCCAACATTCTCCTTCCCCATTCACGTCCACTCCGAAATCCTATCACTCATCTCAACCAACACCACCGCGGATTCCAGGGACAACACCAATCTGTGACCATCTGTGATCCAAACGCACATCTCGTTCTGATTTCTCCGGCAAAGCCGACCCTATCACTCCAACCGTTCCCGCAGATCGCGCAGCGACCGCAACTCTCCCCAATCTCCTCCACGCATCTTCCGTCCACCATCCTTCCGTTTCGGCCCAAAGTATTCTCGCTTCGCCTCAAAGAATGCATCCACAAACCCTTTCGACCCTATCACCACCCCATCCGTGAAATAACGCACCCGACAACGCAACAGCGCCGCCAACGACAGCTCCCCTCCAGCCTCACGCACCGCCGCCACCGCTTCCGCAGACGCTCCCTTCCGCACCACCTCTCCAGAAGCCGTCACCTGCGCTTCCCCCATCCCAAACAACACCCGCCGATACTCCCGACCCACCACACGCCAATTCGGAATCGCCCGCCCCTCGCGCAACGCCTCCTCCTGCATCAGAAAGCCCAACCCACGACGCGCCGCCTGTTTCCCCGCCACCGCCTCCGCATACCCACACCACCGATAATCCTTCGGATCCTCCACCATCCCCGCCCGCACCGCGTTCAGATCCACATACCCCGCCACCGTCATCAAGGCGTCCCAACCACCCTCAATCACCACACTCTTAAAACGCTGCTCCCAAAGCCGCCCCACCCGCTCATAGCGCTTGTTGAACCACACCGTGAACCGCTGCATAAGCGTCTTCATAAACTCCGAAAGATCATGCATCCGATTCACGAAATCCTGCCGATATGCCTTCTCCTGCACCACCGCCGTCGCACCCCCATTCAGCCTATAAAACGACGCGATCCGCGCCCGAATCGCATCCATCTCCTCCCGAGAATACAGCGCACTCAACCGCGCCCAGAACTCTTCCTCCGGCAGCTCATCCACCCCAATCGTCTCCGGCACCTGCAGCACTAAATGCAAGTGGTTGTCCAGCATCGTCCACGTCACCACAGTCACGTTCGCAAAGCGCTCCACCTTCCGCAGCAGCCTCGCAAACCGCTCCTTCGCCTCCTCACCCAACAGGAAATGCCGCCCATTGACACGTGCTACGACGTGAAAACACTGCGACCCTTCGACTAACAACATGCGACGAGGCTTCCTCATTCGTAGCACCTACACCCACTTCTCGATCTTGACAACTGCTTTCTCATTATTTCTCCTGTCCCTTTAACGCTTCCCTTTAACGCTTCTCTTTATTTCTCCTGTCCCTTTAAAATGTTCGCTAGGATAGGAACCGGGGGACTGAAAGATGTCCGTTTAAACAGAGTGAATCCGCAAGCCGCCTAGGAAGGACCGAACCGAGAATGATGAACCGACCTAACCAACCATCCACGACAATGAAGCCGACCGGTGAAGTCAGACATGGGTATGGAAGTTGGGCAGAGAAAGAGAGTTCATGCGAGTTCCCAACAAAGGGGACCAGTCATCACCTAACGGTGATATAACATCTCGGAACCGCCGTGTTACGGACCCGTACGGCCGGTGGTGTGGGGGGCGGAGGTTAAAACCCTCCGCCTACCCGATTATGCCTTGGTTTGGTTAGCGCTAGGATGGCGATCAAATACTGCACGAACCTCATCTCGCTTCCGAGGCAGAGCCTGGTCGACCGGAAGTTCTCCACACATCTCTGTAATCGCAGGATCAGCACCTGAATCCAAAAGCAACTGAATCACGGCAGTGTATCCGCCTGCCGAAGCCTTGTGGAGAGCGGTCTCCTCCAGAGAGTCGACTCGGTTCGGATCCGCACCAGCTTCCAGTAAATCTCGGCATATGTCCTCATGTCCGAGCTGTGCGGCACCATGTAGCGGCGAATCATCCTCCGCAATTCCATTCGGATTAGCGCGGTGGGTGAGAAGCCACCGAACGATCTCAACTTGGTTCTCTACGGCGAAGAAATGCAGCGCGGACTCCGAATCGCCGAACACGGGGTAGTCGATCAGTTCAGGATGGACGCGGAGCAATCTGCCAGCCTCATCCCGATCTGCGGTCAGCGCGTGGCGAAATGCGTAGGCGTTGTCCTTCATGCTCGGTTTCTTTGGCATAACGTTTAAAGACACCCGGCGCCTCTCCGGGAGCGCGGCTGCCTTGCTGGGTTGATTTTCGAACTTGAAATCATGCCTAGAAACTCACACCGGGAGAGGCGTCGGCGTGCTCTGTTTTGTTCGGCATTGTTGGTTGTCGACGTGGAAAGTGGAGAGCACCGAAGATTGCCGCAAGCATGCCCCCATATGCAGCAGCAGGATGAAGGGCCTTATAGGGTGAACGGCCTTCAGAAAGCTGTAGCGTAGCGGTGAATCCAAGATCTCTCCCGAAGATCAATATCGCGAATGAGATCAGAACAATGGATAGCGCTATGATAGAGCTAGAATACCATATCCGATTCAATACTCGAACCAGTAATGCGTAGCCTATCACGAAAGCCAATCCGACTACAATTAGACTAAAAACCGCTCCCATGATAGCTTGAAAAGGGATAGCAATCACCCCGGCGTCAGCGACAACCTCAAGCGCAAGGATCATGTAATATAGGCTGCCGACGATCCATGCACTGATGAATCTTGGTTTATGAACTGGCATCTCTAGCAGTGCTATTGTTTAAGCCGATTAAGGTAGAGACACCCGTTACCGGGTGCCCCCCTCGCAGATCCCTGCGTGCGGTTTTCCCGCACAGGGCTCCTCAGAAGATCGCGCACGTGCCCGGGTCGGCCTGCTGATTGCTTGCGTT
>JAUIAH010000060.1 GCA_030425385.1 Verrucomicrobiia bacterium
AAAGACCCTTATGAATTGCCGAACGGCTATCCATTGGTGCACTCGGAAACGCTCCCGCAATGGAACTACACATGTTATCCATTTGAACCTCTAAAAGCCCATCTTAACTAATTCTTGCGCCATTCCTAACGTCGGATAACGAGTGTTATCGTGTGAATACGTTGGGCACTTACAATGTTATTGATGCTGCGGTGAAATCTGGTGTGAAGAAGATTGTCTTCGCCTCGTCGGAAACCACCTATGGCGTGTGTTTCGCCGATGGCGAACGCAAGCCTGAGTATGTGCCCGTGGATGAAGAGCATCCGGTGGTGCCAGAGGATAGCTATGCCATGTCCAAGGTCGTCAATGAAGTCACCGCTCGATGTTTCCAGCAACGGAGCGGCTTTGACATCTATGGTTTGCGGATCAACAACGTCATCGAACCGCATGAATACGCCGAAATGTTTCCGGCCTTTGTCAGAGACCCTTCTTTGCGGGTGCGCAACATCTTCGCTTACATTGATGCCAGAGACCTTGGTCACATGGTCGACCGCTGCCTGGCTGTCGACGGGCTCGGTTTCCAGATCTTCAATGTCGCCAACGATGACCATTCCGTTGCCGCGACGTCGGCAGAATTGATCGAACAATTCTATCAAGGGGTACCCACGAAGGAGGTGGGCGAGATGGAGACATTCTTTGCGAATCGGAAAGCTAAAGAGATGTTGGGATTTGAGCCTAAACATAGCTGGCGTGACCATGTGAAGTCGCTGGCATAGCCTCTTTCCGACGGCGGATTCCTATGCGCCCCTACGATGGCTCGTCGATGTGCGGCAACGCCTGAGACGGCGCACGGATGGAGTGAACGCCTTGCCGATGCGTTGATTCGGTGGGAGAGCATTCTCTCAAAGTTTGGGATCGTCTTTCTGATCGCATTTCCTAGGCTGCGGATATGACTGACAGATTTTATCATTCATTCATTATCATTGGCTTGGCCTTCACAAGTGTCCTCACAGCAGGAGCGGCGGAAGTCGGTGATTCCCTCTCTCTGTGGCCCCAGAAGGCCCCAGGCGAAACGGGTGCAGTGGACGATGAGACGCGACTGCCCGATCGCGGCGACGGCGTGCTTCGCTACACGAATGTTTCGCAGCCGACACTGACGCTATTTCAGCCCGCGGAGGAGAAGGCGACGGGGGCGGCGATGATCATCTGTCCGGGAGGCGCCTACCGCCACCTCGCCTTTAACAAGGAAGGGACAGAGGTCGCCGAGTGGTTGAACACTATCGGGGTCACCGCGTTCGTCTTGAAATATCGTGTGCCGTCACGGGAAGGGCGCCCCCGTTGGGAGGCAGCGTTACAAGATCTCCAGCGCGCCATGGGCATCGTTCGCAGTCGCGCTCAGGAGTGGGGGATCGATCCTGAACGTGTGGGCGTGTTAGGGTTCTCCGCTGGTGGACATCTGGCTGCTGCGCTGTCGACGAACTATCAGAAACGCACTTATGCGCCGTTGGACGTGGCTGATCAGTTCTCATGCCGCCCTTCCGTTGCCGTTGTGGTGTATCCCGGGTACTTGCGGCAGGGTGAAGGGTTTGTCGACGTGTCTGCAGAACTTGCCATCAGTGCGGACACTCCCCCGACACTTCTCATTCAGTCTGCGGACGACAGTGTCCATGTGGAGAATAGCGTGGCCTATTACATGGCTCTCAAACGTGCTGAAGTGCCTGTGGAAATGCATCTCTATCCTTCCGGGGGGCATGGCTATGGGCTGCGTCCGACACATCATGACGTCTCAAGTTGGCCCGATCGCTGCCGAGACTTTCTCTTGAGCCGCGGCATGCTGACTGATAGCGGCGAGACGCCGGACTATCTTGAGGCCATCAGCAAACGCGCCGAGAAGATTGTGGCTTCGCTAGGATTGAGCGATGAGGAGAAGCATGAGCGCGTCCACCGCTTGGTGATGCATCAGTATCGCTGGTTGAATCGAGAACATGCGGATCGAGACACGAAGATGGCTGCCGCGCAAGGGGATGATAGGAAACAGGCTTACCGAACGGCATCAGATGATGCAGTGAAGAAGCGCCACGCTGTGTATGTGGCAAGCTTGATGGACGAACTCACCACGGAGCAGGTCGACATGATCAAGGATGGGATGACTTATGGAGTCCTCAAGCTCACCTATGATGGCTACCTCAAGATGCTGCCTGGTCTAACAGAGGAACAGAAGCGGGCCATCATGGGCCACCTTGTGGAGGCTCGTGAAATCGCCATGGATGGCGGATCGTCGAAAGAGAAACATGGCTGGTTCGGTAAGTATAAGGGGCGGATCAACAACTATCTTTCAAAGGAAGGATACGATCTCAAAGCCGCCTCGAAACGGCTACACGAGTAAAGTGCTTGGATTCATCCTAACAGCTTGCTTATGAAAACTTCTGTGATCTTGAGTATCTTGATTGTCCTCAGCTTTCTGGGGAGCGCGAGAGCTGGAGACGATGGCTTCACCCTCTTCATGATTGGCGATTCCACCATGGCTGACAAACCGGTGCATCCCGAGAATCCAGAACGCGGTTGGGGCCAGCTCCTGCCAATGTATTTCAAGGATACCGTTAGAATCGATAATCATGCCGTGAATGGGCGTAGCTCGAAGAGCTTCCGGATGGAGGGGCGATGGGATGCGGTGCTAGAGAAACTCACATCAGGGGATTGGGTCATCATTCAGTTTGGGCATAATGATGCGAAGCCCGATGAGGCACGGCGCACGGTGCCCTTCGAGAGCTACACAGAGAACCTTCGGCGGTATGTGAAGGAAACCCGAGAGAAGGGTGCCCACCCAGTTCTCGCCACGCCAGTGGTGCGACGGCGATTTGATGAGGAGAGACGATTGCAGCCGACCCATGGCGACTACCCTTCGGCCGTTCGCAAGCTGGCCGCGGCTGTGGGAGTGCCAGTGCTAGACATGACGACGCAGTCTCGCGATCTCCTTCAGCGACTGGGACATGAGCGTTCCGAAGGGCTCTTTCTGTGGTCGCAGCCGGGAGAATACGCTCGCTTTCCCGAGGGGAACCGGGACAACACCCATTTCAATGCCCTCGGCGCGACCCGTATGTGCGACCTTGCTGTCGCTGAGATCATGGCAAAGATCCCAGAACTAGCGCGGCATCTGAAGACGGCCGAAGAGAAGTGATTGTGTTATTCGAGTGATTGTTAGGAATCGGCGCCGATGCAGAAGAGGTGCTCAGCCCCGCGGATGATGAGTTGATTCTGAATGGGTATGGGCGTGGCTATGATCCGTTCGCCCATGTCATTCTCGCCTGAAACGGTGAATCCATCTTTCTTCACGTGGACGGTGAAGATCATCCCATCTTCTCGGGCGGCATAGAGCATTTCTCCCGCCATCACTGGGGATGCGTAGTATTTGCTAGAGGAGCGGGGAAGCCGCCCTTCCCAATGCGCCTCACCCGTGGCGGCATCCAGGGCGTGGAGCCATCCATTGTCCGTGAGAAGGTAGAAGGTGCCATCCTTGGCAGCGGGCGATGGCACATCGGCACCGAAACCCTCCTTTTCCCACAGACGCGCTTTCTCGGTGATGTCTCCTTCGCCGCCGATCTTCACGGCGGCCAGGTGCTTGGCGCGACCATAGGGCACCAAGGCGATATTGTTGGTGATGGCGGGCGTGGCGATGACGCGCCACATGGCTTCGTTCTTCGGATTGAATCCACCACATTGCCAGAGCAGCTTGCCATCGGCGGCGCGATGGCCCGTGAGGTGATCAGCACCCCAGGTAACGATGGTTTCGTTGCCAGGATCGCCCACGACGATCGGTGTGGTATAGCTCTGATCGGTTTCCCGAC
Source organism: Verrucomicrobiia bacterium (assembly GCA_030425385.1). Lineage (GTDB taxonomy): Bacteria > Verrucomicrobiota > Verrucomicrobiia > Verrucomicrobiales > DEV007 > JAACDM01. Next base: position 3,825 of record JAUIAH010000060.1, read on the forward strand.
GGCATTCGTAGTTCCGCGCCGTCTTCCAGTTAGGCTGCCCTGACGCTTTATCAAAAGCCACCAGGAATGACTCTCCTTCATGCATGACAGGGATCACCAATTGATCTCCCACCAGGACAGGCGAACTGCCGAGATCCCACCAGAGGGTGTCTTCGCCATAGAGCTTTTGAAGGTTTGCTTGCCAAGCGAGCTTGCCCTCGAAATCGAGAGCCGCCACCGTGCCACTTTTGAAATAGACGAAGACATGCTTCCCATCCGTCACCGGGGAGGGATTGCTTCCACTGCCATTGCGATGCTTGCCTTTCCGTTCTTGGCCTAACAAGACTCGCCAGCGCGGTGCTCCCTTCAGATCGTAGGCAAGGACCGCATCATGCCGGGAGGCGTCGTCGTCGGCCTGATCCTCCGCCACCCCTGCGGTGAGAAAGAGGTGATCCTCCCAAATGGCGGGGGTCGAACTCCCCACGCCTGGTAGCGGCGTTTTCCAGCGCACATTCTTCGTATGCGAAAAGGTGACCGGGTAGTCGCCGGGGGCCGCCACCCCGTTGGCATGGGGGCCACGCCATTGTGGCCAGTCCTTGGCGAACACTGGGCCGCTACTGAGAAGGGTGAGAACGATCAGGGCGCGTTTCATAGTAAAGAATCTGTCACAGGATTCACAAGGAGCCAACGTCATAGCAACGGTCTTTAAGAAGGGAGAAACGAGGCCTCTTATTGAGCTTTATCGCTGCTTTTATAGCGCTTCTTGAAGCCAAGAAAGGCCTTGCGTTCCAGGGGCGATCGATAGATTCTCGCCGTCTATGAGTCGAAAAGTCAGAATGGGAATGGTTGGCGGCGGGCAAGGCGCCTTCATCGGAGGCGTGCATCGCATCGCCGCCGCGATCGATCAGAAGATTGACCTCGTTTGTGGAGCCTTCAGTTCCACCCCGGAGAAGTCGAAGGCTTCTGGGAAAGAGCTGCTCATTCCTGACGATCGCTGTTATGGCACCTTTGAGGAGATGATCCAGACGGAAGCGAGCCTGCCGACCGATCAGAGAATGGATTTCGTCTCGATTGTGACGCCCAATCACATGCACTTCGCCCCGGCGAAGCTCGCCTTGGAGACGGGGTTCCACGTCTTGTCTGACAAACCGGCGACCTTTGACTTGCAGCAATCGAAGGATCTGAAAGGGATCATCGAGGCCAGCGGCAAGCTCTATGGATTGACGCACAACTACACCGGGTATCCCATGGTGAAGCAGGCGCGTGATTTCGTCAAAGACGGTGAATTCGGCGAGATCCGCAAGATCGTGGTGGAGTATCCGCAAGGCTGGCTGGCGACGAAATTGGAAGCAGAAGGCGCTAAGCAAGCCGAATGGCGCACGGATCCGAAGCGCTCGGGTGCCGCCGGATGCATGGGCGACATTGGCACTCATGCGGAGAATCTCGCCGAGTATATCACCGGCTTGCAGATCAAGGAGCTCCTCGCCGACCTCACGGCCTTCGTGCCCGGGCGTCAATTGGATGATGATGGCAATGTGCTCCTTCGCTTCGAGAATGGAGCAAAGGGCGTGTTGCACGCCTCTCAGATTTCGGTGGGAGCGGAGAATAATCTCAACATCCGCGTGTATGGAGAGAAGGGCGGTTTGGAATGGCATCAAGTGGAACCCAATACGCTTCTGGTGCATCGTCTCGGCAAACCGACCGAAGTCTGGCGCACCGGCAATGATTACGTCGGGGAGAATGCCGCGCACGCTAGCAGAACCCCCTTTGGTCACCCGGAAGGGTACCTCGAAGCCTTCGCAAACATCTATAAGAACTTTGCGGATCACATCCTCGCCGTCGAGGCCGGGGAAACTCCGGACGCGAAAGTGACGGACTATCCCAAGATCGATGACGGCATCCGCGGCATGGCCTTCATCAATGCCGTGGTGACCTCTTCCGCCAACGGCGCCGCCTGGACACCGATCGAGGCCTAACGCTGATTTCCATCAAACCCAATCCTAACGAACCATCATCATGGCAAGACCTGTAACTCTGTTCACCGGCCAATGGGCTGATCTGCCCCTGGAAACCATGCTCGAGAAAGCCAAGGCCTTTGGCTACGACGGCGTGGAACTCGCCTGCTGGGGCGATCACTTTGAAGTCGATAAGGCCGATTCGGCATATTGTCAGGCCAAACGTGAGTTGCTCGAGCGGCACGGCATGAAGCTTTACTCCATCTCCACGCACTTGGTGGGGCAAGCGGTCTGCGACAACATTGACGAGCGGCACAAGGCGATCTTGCCAGACTACGTGTGGGGTGATGGGGATCCCGAGGGCGTGCGCACTCGGGCCCAGGAAGAACTCATCAAGACGGCCGTGGCGGCGAAAGAGCTCGGCGTCAAGGTGGTCAACGGGTTCACCGGAAGTTCTATCTGGCACCTCATCTACTCGTTTCCACCGGTCATGCCGGGCCAGATCGACGCGGGCTACGAAGACTTTGCCAAGCGCTGGACACCCATCCTCGATGCGTTCAAAGAGAATGGCGTCAAGTTCGGCCTGGAAGTGCATCCCACTGAGATCGCCTTCGACATCGCCTCTGCTGAGCGTGCCATCGAAGCGGTCAATGGTCATGAATGCTTCGGGTTCAACTATGACCCCAGCCACTTCGGCTACCAAGGCGTCGACTATGTCGATTTCATCTACCGCTTTGCGGATCGAATCAATCATGTGCACATGAAAGACGTCGCCTGGTCTGACAAACCCACGGATGCGGGAGTCTTCGGAGGGCACGTCGACTTTCACAATCACAAACGCTTCTGGGACTTCAAATCAGTTGGTCGTGGTGATATCGACTTTGAGAAGATCATTCGCGCCTTGAACGACATCAAATACGTCGGCCCCCTCTCCGTCGAATGGGAAGACGGTGGCATGGACCGCGAACACGGTGCCACGGAATCGTGTGCGTTCGTCAAAAGCATCGATTTCCCCGCGTCGGACATCGTCTTTGACGCTCAGTTTGCCGAAAGTTAGACTGAGACCTCTAGTGGCCTAGAGAGAACATTCTTCTGGAAACGCCTCACCCAGCCGGGTGGGGCGTTTCTCATTCTGAACGTGTCCATTCGCCAATGAGTGAGTGGAGTTTCTGCTGGCCAGCACTGATCGGGAGCCCTTGCAGCGCTTGCTGAAACCGGAGGACACGGTCTTGTCGGGGCGGACGTGAGATGAACTGCCCCAGGAGCGGCTCCATCTTCTCTGCAGGCAGGGAGGCTAGCCAGGCAGCAGCCTGCGCAGAGTCTTGCGTGCTTAGGTGACTAGCGATTGCCTCAAGAGGCGCCAATCCGTCGTTCTGACTCAAGCCATAGGCAGTCGCCGCATCAAGATCGCGCTGAGCCCACGCGGTGAGTCCGCGGTGCTGGGCGCTTTGGCGAAGCACTTCAGATGGGAGCGTGCCGCTCCATGCAAGTGCCGCTTCGGGTTCGGTCTCCGCCCACGTCGCCGCAATCTCTACGGCCATGGCTGAGCGCGCTCGAAGATGAGGGATGTCTGTCAGGGCGTCGATGGCGGTCATTGGATCATTCAACGTCATGGCGCGGACAGGCACTTTCAGAGCCTCTTCAAAGGCGCGGGTAGGGCGATCATTGTCCCACATCATCGTCATCCCTCCCGACACTCGATCCCAACGCATGCCGGGAAGGGCAACATCGTGGTAGCGGTCTAACACCCAGGCGAAGGCGTCGCTAGGTGCCTCCGTTGCCCAAGCATTCCCGTAGAACCGCATGAATGCAGGGACATGAGCCTGGTCTTCCTGTGCGAGTTCGGCGAGGCGCGATTGCGTCTCCATAGGGGCGACTATGGCATCGGGTGTCTGACGATTGATCGTCGGCAGGGCGGCGGCTTGCAACGCCGACGGGAGCGCCTGCCACCATGTCCAGAAACGCGCGTTCGTCTCCGTAGTAGGTGCGGATGTGAGGATGGCTCTGCCTAGGAGCTTTGCTAGAGATTCAGAGGCCACCTCCGGTGATGCCTCATGGAAATTGCGAGCGAGTTCGGATACGTCTCCGGTGAATTCGGGCGCTGAGGCTGGGAGAAATGAAGTATTAGCCAACGCGGACGCCACGTGCTCAAGCGTCGAAGGATTCTTGGAGAGAACTGCTATGGCCAGGGCTTTTCCCAAAGAACCGGAAGGGGATCTCTTGGCATCCTGATAGTGCTCAAAGGCTGCCACGGGATCCACTTTCGACCACTGCTGGTAGGCCGCGTTGATCAATGAGGCTTCTGGATCAAGCGCGATCAAGGCCGCAGGATCGCGTTGAGCCAAGCGTTCGCCAAGGCTGAGAATGGCCTCTTGATTGGCGTCCGAGGTGGCTTCTACAAAGGCGCTCGCAAGTTGCGCGTTCGTCATCTCCTCTGCAGCTTCCCAACTCTTGCGCAGTCGCTCGATGGGATCGGGCTCTGCTTGGGCTCGTCGCCATTTGGTGAGGCTTTCATTGGAGACCGGCGAGGCCGGTGACTGTTCACTGGTCGTCGGGCCTGACGCCCTTGTAGAATCACTAGGCCGGGCCCAGCGGGCACCCAGGTAGACGAGCAAAGGGATCACGAACCACTGGAGGCATTTAAACATCATGTTAGTTTGAGAATGCCTCCCACAGTTTGCCGTGTGTGTATTTGGTCGTCGCCGTCTGATCCTCAAGAGGTAAGGTGCGTAGCCACTCGATGGTGGCTTGCTCGTCATGGCGAAACCAGTTCTTTGCAATGGATCGGTAGGCCGCGGTGCGCAAGGCATCGCTTTCGATTTGATTTGCTAGAGCGATCGCCGCTTGGGGATCCTGAGCGGTCACGGTCTGCATGGTTCCTGACACATTGGCGATGATGCTGCGAGACTCCTTGAGGTGGTCCGCATCAAGGAGATTGAGCAGATCGGGCGCGATTTGATTGAACCCATAGGCGCCAGCGATTTGAGCGGCGTGCACACTCTGCTGTTCGATTGGAAGCCGTCTCTCCATCCAATCTAAGGCCGCTGCTGGATCGCTGCGGTGAAGCGCGCTCAGAGTTTGGGAGATCAGGTTTGCATAGAGCGGCTGATCCCCATGCGTGGCCAATGCATCCAAAGCATCCACACTGGCATCAGGGATCCATTTAGAAGACACTTTCTCATAACCAAAGGAGGCAAGCAATTGCGCCGCTTTGATAGGGTCACTCGGAATCTCTTCTCTCGACAAGGGCACCGCGAAGGGCAAACGACCGTGTTGATGCAATGCTTTGCGCTCTTCTAACGGCAAGGCTCGGATAGCTTTCGACGTCGAAGTGTAGGTTTGATAGGGCAAGTCGTCCACGATGTGGGTCGTAATGAGACGCAAGGCTTCGTCGAGATCCGAAGCGGCTTTCGAATCGATGATGATTGCCATGGCATGTTCCGGGAGCGTGTCGAGTTGGCTCGCCCAGGCAAAGGCTTCCTCAAATCCAGCTTGCTCCAATTTGGCATGAGCCAGGGCATGAATCGCCGATTGCTTGTGACGATCTCCATCCTTCATGGCCAAGGCGAAAGCCTCCGCTTTGACAAAGTCCTGGCGGGCGAGGCTGCGGATCGCGGTGGGAATCTGGCTTTGAAAGGAACCCATATCGATGCGCGTCTTCGTGCCCGTTTCCAAGAATCTCTCCGGATGTTCCTGGGCGAGGAAGCCATCAACCGCTTGATTCCATGTCCGTTGAGAAGAATGCCGTTGGGCGATCCAAACCGTCTTGGGATCTTCGCTGTACCAGAGTCGAATGACCAATTCTCTCACCGGATGGGGTTGATTGCAGGCCCATTCTCTCAACGCAATTCGATCATGGTGGAACCATCGGGCGATGAGCCATTGGACTTCAAAAGAGGCCTTGGTTTCGCACCGTTTCAAGGCGTCATCCAAGCGTTCGGCCCATTGGGAAACGGGCGCTTTCGTAACCATGGCAGCGCGTTTGCCAGAGGAAACGCGTTGGCCGAGCAAGGAGAAGGAGGCAACTTGCTTTGCGCTCGGCATCGGAGACGATTCTCTGCCGTGGTACCAGCCAAGGGAAGCCGCGAAGATGACCCAAATCCAGCTTCCCATGAGGCCAATAAATCAAGTGCGAGAAACCATGCAAGGCGTGATCGGAGGTTGGAGGCTTGACCTGAGGAGCCTTTTAGGCCAGGGAGGCGCATGGCTGAATCGTTTGACCTGAAAGCATCCGTGTCCTTGGGCGTTGTGCCCACGCATATCAAGTTTGTGGGCGGTCTATGCCCCGATGAATCCGGGCGCTTGCCCCGAGGTGAAGATGGGCGTTTGCTGGCGGTCTCAGAAACGGCGGCGTTGCTCGAGCAATCCGCCGTGAAATTCACGAGCGTGCAGGTATCCGTCTTTCCCGGGATCGAACCGGCGGATAACGATGAAATGCTAGAAGGTTTGAAAGCGCTAGGGTTGGAGGTTTATCTGATTATCATGGTGGGAGGTGCCGATCCCATGAAACCCGAGGATGAAGACAAGGTGGTCAGCATGTTAGTGGATGGGCTCTCCCTCGCCAAGAAGCATGGCATCGCGCAAGTGGCTTCCACGTCGATTGAGGAGTGGATGCAAGCAGGTGCGCAGCCGAAAGAAGGCGCTGCGTTTGACGCTGCCGTGGCGCAGAATGTCAAGGTCCACACCCGTGCGGTGCGCGAAGCAGATCTGCTAGAGAGCAGTGTGAAGGCCTGGCACATCGAGTTCCTCCGGGGGATCGAGTTCCAGACCTTCACGGACATCGGCAAGGCGTGGACATTCGTGAAGGCAGCGAATGCAGAGTTGGGGACGACCTTCTTCAAGGTGATGGTGGACGCCGCCCATTGTGGCGATTCCGTTCTGAACATTCCCGAGAACGAAGCCATCATTGATGAGATCGCGGCGGCAGACGCGCTCGGCATGTTCCACGCCTCGGCCAAGACGACACGAGGCTGTCTGACGACTGATGATGGCTGGATAGGGGCTTTGTTAGCAGCCTGCGCTAAGACCGGAAAACTTGAAGTGGTGCTTGTCGAAGTCTTTCATCACGAGGACCCCGCTCTCGAAGGCTTGCGCCAAGCGGATGTCGGGCACGGCATCGATACCCGAGATGGGCGCAGCTACACCGCTACGGTCGTGGATGGGATCGAGAACACCGCGCGCCGCTTGAACAACCTCGTTGCTCGCGGGCTATTGTCGTAGGTCGTTTGGTTAGTTAGGATTCCTTGAGGTCCTCTTTCACAGCAGCGAGCACGTTGGGATCCATCTCGATGAGGTGGCTGCGATCAGGGAAACGGCCTTCTTGCACGTCCGCAATGTATTCTTGGAAGGCAGAGACCCGCTCGCGTTGGAGGCGACGGTGTTCTTCGAAGAAGTTTCGATAAGCCTTCGCATGCCGTGGCAGGCGTTCATCGTAGTCACCCAGAATGTCATCGGAGAAGAGGAACTGCGTGTCACACCCACTGCCGGATCCTAACGACATTAGCAACATGGATGTCTGTGAGGATAGGTAACTGGCGAGGGCGTGGGGAACGACCTCGAGTTCCGCGGCGTAGGCGCCTGCGTTCTCCAGAGCTTTCATTTGGGCGAAGAGTTCTCTCGCTTCCCTAGCGGTTTTCCCAATAGCACGGTATCCCGTCCAGGTGACATGCCGCGGGACGAGGCCGAGATGGCCGACGACGGGGATGCCTTCGTTGGCCATGGCTTCAATGATGCGTGAACTCGCAGAACAGTAGACGGAGCTGGCCCCAAGCTCGAGCGCGCGGAAGCCGACACGGATGGCTTCCGCTGGAGTCGCCAAGCCATGAGGGGTGGCGCCGGAAAGGAAGCTGTTTGGGGCTGCTGCCACGAGTGCGGGAAGGCGCGCCTGCGCCTCGGGACTATCAAAGCTGCAACTCATGAGATCCACGCCAGCCTCTTCAGCGGCGGCGGCTTCTTCTGGTGACTTGACGTGGATGTGCGTGAGGCAGCGTTTCCCCTTGAGTTGTTGCAGATCGTAAACGGTGTATTTCTTGCGTGGTCGCAGCATGGAAAGAGGCTCCCACGATTGCTCAGATCGCACAAGTCAAGACGCTCTGTCAGGATCTATTCCTCGGGGAAGTCGCGCACCGGAGCAAGACCGAAGCTGGTTTCGTCGTCGAGATCAATGATACGGAAATAGAGTTCCTCGGCATCCTGCGCTTTCAGAGGTTCTGGAAGAGGGAGAACGGTCGTGCTGATCGTCTCCCCGTCGGCTCCCGGGACTGCTAATTCTCCGAAGCGTTGCCAGGTGATGAGATCTTGTGACCATTCAAAGCCGTAGACGCGCTCATCCGAAGACGCCCAAGCCACGGCGAAACGAGGTGCGGTGGGAACGATCAAGTCGATATTGGCTGCCACCAAGGCTTGAGCGGACCACGAGACGATGCGGAAGAAGGCACCTTGGGTGGCGGGAGGTGGAATCACGGCGACTGATGAAGTGCCTTCGGCTTTGGTTAGGTATAAGGTCTCCCATACCACGCGATCTGTTGAGACGTCGATGCGATAGATTTCGTTCGGCTCCGAGGGCCAAGTGATGCGAAATCGTGGCTCTTTGCTCAGGGGAAGGAGTCCAAGAAAGCGTGGACGGAAAGCGTCGCCGTCGAATGCGACTTTGGAATAGACAACCTCCCCACTGCGAGCACCAAGTGCAGGCTGGCCATCAGTGAATTTGATAGGATCGGCTAACAGAGCGTTGACGTTAGGAAGATCGGGGCGTTGGTTGCCCCCAGGCCACACCCAACCGCGAAGGCGTTGGCCGCGGAGTTCGCAACACATCTGGATCGTGTCCTCCTCCGAGATAGGAAAGCCTGCACGCCCGGTGGCGAGAACAGTGTCACCACCACTGTCTAACTGCACAAGTTGCATGTCTCCCGTGCTGGTGACGTCGAGGAGGTAGCCGCTGATTGGTGGATTGGCCTGAATGCGAACCCCGAGAAAGGCAGCATCAGCTTCAGTGATATCGGCCTCAGCGTAAACGATGGATTCGCCAAAGCGTAAGGGTGGATGCGTGACGTAGACCACCCCAGGCGTGTCGAGCGTGAGGGTCCCCCCATCATTGACGACATCGGAAGGGATCGATGCCACCCAGCCATCATCAAAGGGTGGTCCCGCGACGATGGGTGCCTCTGGAGACCCTCCGAGAACGAACGACCAGGGGATGAGAGCGATGACAAACAGCCAGGCGACTTGCATGGCGCAGCGTAGGCTGGATCAGTGAGTGGCGCAAGTGGTGTGACCCTAACGCTCACGCAGAACCGCGTCTCATTTCTCAGGAAATAGCGCTCCGATGCTTGCCTCGTTGGCCTGACAAAGGCCACGTTCGGTGATCAGGCCGGAGATGAGGTGTCGGGGAGTGACATCGAAGGCAGGATTGCTCGCACATGTGCCTGGCGGTGTCAGATGAATGGTCACCTCATCGGCATCTCCTGGATGAGAGACTCCACTCATGACGGTGACTTCGTTAGGCGATCGTTCCTCGATCGGAATCATCATGCCGTCATCGAGATCCCAATCAAAGGTGCTGGAGGGAAGTGCGACATAGAAGGGGACCCCATTGTCCCTGGCTGCCAGAGCCTTGAGATACGTCCCGATCTTATTGGCGACATCACCGGTGCGCGTCGTGCGGTCCGTGCCGGTGATGACGAGATCTACCAGACCGCGCTGCATGAGGTGGCCCCCAGCATTGTCCACAATGATCGTGTGCGGCACGCCGTGCTGGGCCAATTCCCAAGCTGTCAGGCGAGCTCCTTGATTGCGCGGGCGCGTCTCGTCGACCCAGACGTGCACGGGAATCCCGGCATCATGGGCGGCGTAGATGGGAGCCGTGGCCGAGCCATGATCGACAAATGCTAGCCAACCGGCGTTGCAGTGGGTGAGGACGTGCACTGGCTGTCCTGGATCTTTGGAGGCTGATAGAGCCTGAATGATTGATAGTCCATGCTGGCCGATCTGAGCGCAGGCGATAGCGTCCTCGTCGGCGATGGCTTCCGCCTCGGCCCGAGCCTTGGCGATCCATTCCTCTTGGGGACAGACTTCAAGGGCTTGGCGCTGCCGCGTCACGGCCCAACGGAGGTTCACTGCCGTTGGGCGTGTTTCTAGCAATTGTTCAGAAAGCGCCATGAGGCGCTCCATGGGAGCAATGTGCCCACAGGCCTCTTGAGCTGCCAAGAGCATGGCGTAACCTGCGGTCGCCCCGATGCAACCGGCGCCGCGCACATGCATGTCACGGATGGCTGTGGCAGCTTCCTCAACCGTCAGTAGATCCTCGATCTCAAATCGGAATGGCAAGTGGCGCTGGTCGATGATCTGAATCACGCCGGGCTTCTCGGGATGCTCCCAGATGGTGCGGTAGGGCTGGCCATGGACATTCATGGCGTTTGCTCTAAAGCCTATGGCGGGTGGGATAAAGCCCGTTCTCGCATGAGGAAGCGGTTTGACAGAGCCTCTCCCCAAGGGGAAACTAGGCGTTTATGAGAGATAGCCTCGTCATCGGCGGTGTCGCCCTCTTGGCCGCAGTGGGTGGCTTCATCCTCGCCAAATCTGGATCGGAATCGGGGACAACTAGTAGTTCCGTTCATCCCGCAGCTGGCAATCTCTTGCAGGTGCCAGCTGCCGAGCCAGGTCAATGGCCTACTCAGCCGCGGCGCCCTCTTCCGTTTCGTGACCCTCAGGAAACAGCGGAAGAAGCCTTTCAACGTGGCCTCAAGGCTGTTGGGAAGTCTAGCAATCCGCTTGAGCGCTATGCCAGTCTTGCGGAGATGTTGGACAATCTCTCTCCAGAGACCCTGCCAGAAGTGCTCAAGGCTTTCAAGAAGCTTCCTCCAACCGCCGAGCACGCTAACGAATATCGCATGCTGCTCTATGCCTGGGCCAAGTTCGATCGTGCTGGAGCGATCAAGTTTATCGATGACATCACGGCAACGGATCCCACGGGGGGGGAAGCGCTGACGCTCTCGCAGGAAGAATTGTTGAAGCCTGTGCTCTCCGCGTGGGCCAGCCAGAACCCCAAGCAGGCGCTCGATTGGTATAGCTACTTGCCCGAGGATCAGCAAACGCATCATTTGAAGATGAGCCTCATTTCAGGGTGGGCGAGCACGGATGCCTCGGGAGCGATCGATTATCTAGGGACGCTCCCTCGGAATCAGGATCGCGAATACCTCATCGGGCAGGTGACCTCACAGATGTTCAAGGATGGAGCAGCCCAAGCCGGGTCGTGGGCGGAAGGGATCGAAGACTGGAGCCTGCGGGAGCAGGTCTTTGAAGAGTTGGCCGAGGATTGGGTGAGTGTGGATCCTGATGGACTCGCCTCCTGGCTCGGTGATCACGTAGACAAGCAGTATGCATGGGAGGCGGTGGAAGACTTGGGGCGTGGTTGGGTGGCGACGGATTCGGAAGCGGCCACCACGTGGTTTGAGAATCTGCCAGATGGACCTGCCAAGCAGCGAGGCATTGAGAAGATGGCGTTGAGCTGGGCCGAGAACGATCTCCTGTCTATGGGCGAATGGTTGAATGAACTCCCGGAGTCGCCGGTCACGGATCGCGGCGTCAAGGCGTATTCAGAGCGTCTGTTAGAGCAAGCGCCCCAGGCCGCTCTCGATTCGGCCATGAGCATCTCGGACAATGGCTTGCGCGACCGCACCGTTCAGGAACTGGCGCAAGAATGGTATGCCACTGATGCCGAAGCCGCCGTGAATTGGGCCAGTTCTAACAGTTATCCGGAAGATGCGCTCGGGCGCACCCTGGAGGCGTATCAATCGCTGACTTCCAGTGAACTCAACAAGCTCAATAAACAAATCAACCGTGATCAGCTGCCACCAGAGCAAATGGCATCCTTGCGAGAACAACAAGCGGTGTTGTTAGAACAGCAAGCGCAGATCAACGCGGCCATCAATGCCGAAGGCGGAGAGTGAGCAAAGCTACGGGGTGAGCGCGTTCCGTAGCACCTCTGCGGCTTGGTTGCCTTCCATGCGTTCCATCCGGCGAATGAGAACCTTTCGGATCGGTTCTGTCATGCGATCTGCAGGCCATGCGACCATGGAATCGGCGACCTGATTGAGCTGTCCGCGTGTCAGGCTGTGAACGTGTTCTTCCATAGACCGAATGGCTTGCTCGGCGTCTGGCCATTGGCCTAGCCATTCGATGGTTTTGATAGGGTCGTCTTGCAACCACCGTCGGCTGATGTCTCGAAAAGTATTATCGGGAACCACTTGGCCGTCGGCTGCCCAGTGGGACACCTGTGAGGCTGCAGCCGCGGGATCTTCAGAGGCCCAGGTGCGGACGCCACTCTGAACGAGTGATTCTGCTAGTTCCGCATCGGGAAGCTCGGCAGCCCAGGCGAGCGCCTTCTCCGGTTCCGCGCGAACCCACGTGTCCAAGACCTCGGCGGGTTGAGCGCCCCATTCCACCGCAAGCGTCACGGCCTCAAGAGGGTCGTCCGTGGCAAGGTGTTGAAGCGCCGCGGCTTTGGCGTTTGCTTGTGCGCTGGATGGCAGGTGGCGCTCGGACCAGGTCAGGGCTGCTTCATAGCCGTGATGCTGAATGACCTCGTTTACGATTTCTTGCCGCAGATCCGCGATGTGGGGAAGGGGTGGCATTTCTGATAGGGCTTTCCCGGCGGCATCGAGATCCGATTTGAGCCAGGTCCGCAGTACCGCCTTTGCAAGATAGGATTCCTGATCCTGACGGCTTATCCATTTCAGTGCCGCCTGGGGATCCTCTTCTGCCCAGGTCTCGGCCAAGTCTCGGGCCAGGTGATCTCTGAGAGCGGAATACGGGAGACTGGCATGCAAAGCTTTCGCCGATTCGAGGTCATCGAGCAAGAAATCTGGTGGTTCGAATAGATCTCGCAGATGCTTCATGACGAGTTCCCGTCCGAGGAGAGGATTGTTGCGACCAAGGGCTTGAATGGCGTTTCGAGTCGTTGTCGCTCGAAGGATTCCTCTTGGGAGGGTCGATGCGAATTCGAGTGTTTTGTGAGGGGCTCTCTGGGCAGCGATGGCCAACCCGTTCTTGAGTGTATCGGGGTCAATCCGTTCAAAGTCGCTCGATGAGAGTCGGAGAATCGCGAGAGGATCGCTGCTGATCTCGCCTTTAGCGCGGGCGAAATTCGCAAACGCCTGACGGCCTTTGCTTGATTCGTGTGCTTCGAGAAGCGTGAGGATGGTACGGACCTCATGGCTGGGTGGGAGTTCCGTGTGCACCGTGGCATTGGGAAGGATGGAGTGCGATGATTGACTTGTGGGATGAGACGAATGGTTCTCAGATCCCCCTAACTGGCGACCTAACAGGAATCCGAGAATAGCCATTCCGGTGGCAATGAGAATCGCTCTGGTCATGGTTGAGCCTCAGAAATATGTTGCAGGGCGTTCGCCCTTTGCGTTGGGTCCTCGATGGATTCTGCCCATGCGAGTGCTGTCTCGGGCTCAAGGGCGGCGTGACGCCTGACAAACCCATCAATCGCCGCGTCACGATTTCTTCCATGGGGGATCTCGGCTAGCCGAGAGGTGGAAAGATGAATGTCAGAAAGGCTTTGAAACAGGTTCTTGTAACCTGCAGTGAAGTCACGACCTGAATCGGTAGAACGGAGCCATATCCACGTGGCTTCCGGGTCTGTCCGGGCTCCCTTTTGTGTCACGCGATCAACCAGATCTCGAGGGGCTTCGTCTAGCCACACATGGCTTTCTAACTTCTTAAATGCGAGGTCGAGAAGATCGGGATGGCTCGCCAGGTTGCGGATGCCGTCGGCGGCAAAGCCATCGCGCTTCTCCTCTGGCAATTGCTCAAAGAACTCCCAAACCTCAGGATCCTGGGGGTGTCGACTCGACAACGATCCTGCGATCTGAAACTTCGCCTCCGTGAGGTCGCCGTCGTAGCGACCTTCCAACTCTTGGAGGTAATCGAGCGCGTAGCGAGAGTCTTCATAGGCCAAACCTCCTATCAATCCACGAAGAATGCGATCACGAATCTCTCCTAGTGGCAGTTCCAGAGTCCCTTTGATAGCTGGATCAATGCCAGACGGATTGGCGTAGTGGACGAGGCTTTGAATGGCGGCTTCCTGAAGAGACTCGTCTGCAGCGGCGATAGCTTTGGGAATGAGATGAGGATTGGAACTCATGGCTTCTTGAGTGAAGACCATGCTGATGGCTTGTTCGGTATCTCCTGGGCGAACATGCTTCGTGATCCATTGCAGTGCTTTGATAGGGTCGTCGCGAGTTAGTTGCTTGAGTGCGTTACTTCCAGCGCCCATGAGGCTCCCGCTGTAAGAGAAAGGATCGTCGAGTTCTGAGAGAAATTCGCTGATTCGGAGAGGATCGTCTGCCGTGATGGAATCGACGATTGCGTGCAGCGTCATCTTACCGTCGACGCCAGGGAGTTCTCGACTCCAGGCTAATGCCGCTTCTTCATCGATTGCCGCCCAAGCTTTGCCGATCCCTGCTAGCGCAGTCGCACGAGCATCGCCTTCAATCGTTGAAGCTCGGCCGAGCGCCCCTTGTAGATCATGGCTTCCCCATTCTTGAAAGGCATCTGATAGGAGGGCAATGACTGAATGGTTAGACCAGGCCTCGTGTGCGAAGGCAAGGTCGATCATCTCTTCTGCTCCATGGTGGTGGAGGACGGCTCGATACATGGCACCTTCCACGGACTCGATGGGAGCTTTCCGTGATCCTAAGAAGTGTTTGAGAGCTGCGGGAGGATCTCGGATTGCCCAATAGCGATAGATGTCTTCTAGTGCTCCCCATTCTTGTTGCTCCCAGAGGCCGGCAATGGCTTCCTCTGGATGAGTGATGCTCCATTGCATCAAGAGCCATTGCTTCGCGTCCGCGTTATCCCAATTCTTCGCTTGGGGCCACATCTGTGCATGAACTAACAAAGCGTCAGGCTCATCACGCGTCGAGCGCTCGCGTGTGACGGATGCCAACAGTTGCGGTGTTTCTATGTTAGGAAGAGAGGCGCAGATGTAGCCGCCTGCAAGACCGAGAAGGCCACCGAGGGCTCCCAAATATCCTGACCATCGCATGCGCATCAGCATAATAGAAAGGGTTCAAACACGGGAGAACAGTGGCTTGGATAGAACCGCGCTTCAAGCGGATTCGTGTCCGCACACATGAGCGATGTGTTCTGCAAACGCCTCCCATTCCCAGGGAACACGGTGACCGCAGGCGGGGGCGATGGTGCATTGGGCGTTTGGTAGTCGTGCGACGGCTTCTTCTCCTAGGGTGACAAACTTGGAATCCTCTTCTCCGCAGACCCAATGGATCGGTGTTTGGATTTCTGAGAGGCGTTTCCAGAGAGGTTCCTGGTTTCCCAGAGACCAGTCTTGAAAGCCTCGCGCCATGGCGGGTGCGAAGCGGCTTCGAGCTTGGATCGAGTGCTGGCCAAAGACGTCTTGCGCATTCCAATCTCGTAAGACGTCCTCGTGAGGTTCTGTGAGGAAACGCTGTGCCCACTGGGTATCGCGTTGTCGTCGTTTGGCGCGTGTGTCAGGATCACGCAAACCGGGATGAGCGGAGACGATGACAGCTCGTTGCCAAAGAGCGGGGGCGACGAGGAGGGCGTGCAACGCGAGTCGTCCTCCCAGGGAGTAGCCCAACAGTTGCGGTGAGGCATCTTTCTCGGCCACCGCAGCGCTCCAAGCACTCGCCCATGTGAACATGTCAGGAGCGGGAGGCGTGCCCCAGAGATCGACAGGGTGCGCATCGGGGAGCGACAGCGTTTCCCAATCAGCCGCGGATCCTAGAGCTCCGTGCAGGCACCAGAGCATCAGCGGGGTTCGGCAAAGACGCGAGTGAGATGTTCCCGTTGCTCCGCGGTGAGGGGCGCGCCTTCCCAGGTGGTGCGCGCCGCGGCCGGATCCACATCCTGCCATTGTTCGAACACATGGTGGAGCATCTCTGTCTGGTGATCGGCAGTGCTCGCGCTGAGGGCCCAATGATAGGCAGCCTCAGGATCGGTGGCCGCAACTTCATCGACGAGGCGTTCGGTGGCGGCGTCGCGGGCTCGTCCTTCAGGTAGGCTGCCGATCCATTCGGAAGCGGCGAGCGTGTCGCGTTGGACCCAGGCGTCTGCCACGCGCCGCACGGCATGCTCATGGAGGTCGCTGCTTTCGGGAAAGGATTGGGCCCAACCGGCGGCAGAGGCGGGATCGCGCTCTGTCCAGTGGTGGGCGAGATCACCGGCGAGATCGACGAAAGGCTCGCTCTCTAACGGAACACCCTGTCGGGTGCTCCATTCGGCCACGAGTGAGGCGGCCGAGGCGGGATCAAATTCTGCCATTGTGTGAACGAGGCCGCGCATGGCAGGAAGCGCTTCCTGCGCGCCTAACTGATCGATCCAGGCGCGCGCCTGCGTGGCGTCACGTTCTGCCCAGACGTGCGCCACTTCTGAGAGGGCCCGTTCACGTTGTTGAGAGGGTGGTAAGGCGAGGGCAAATTCGGCTGCAGCGGCAGGATCACTCTGCGCCCACACATGCGTGATGGAGGCGAGCGCTTCCTGTTGGCCAGGCCCTTCGAGCGCGCGTGACCAGGCGAGCGCGCCTTGCAAATCTTCCCGTCCCCAGTGATGAGCGATGGCTTCCACGAGTTCGCGTCGCTCGCCGTTGGCGGGCCAATCGGCGATCAGTTGCGCGGCGGTTTGAGGATCTTCCTGGGCCATGGCTTCCACGGCGGACCGCATGGCAATGGCGCGGTGATGGGGTTGTTCTAACGTTTGTGCCCAACTGACGGCTGCCGCCGCATCGACCTCTGCCCAATGCCGGGCGACGGCGTGAATGGCTTCCGGTTGGGTGCTGGCAAGGGCGTGTTGTGAAGCTGCCAGAGGATCATGGGAAGCCCAGCGGCCATAGAGTGGGTGAATGGCCGCGTTTGGAGAATGGGTGGCAAAGAAATCGGCGAGGGTTGCTAATTGGTCAGGCTCCACGCGATCCACGATGGCGTGGGCCGCCTCTTCTTGCAGCCGTCTTGAGGGAAGGTCGAGAAAGGCGGCGGTGGCAGCTGTGAGGCCTTCTTGTTCAAGAAGGTTTCCAAAGGCATGGTGCACGACTTCGCGGCGCAGCTGTATATCGTTCTCTTCTAACGCACGTGCTAATGCCTGCTTGGGATCCTTGTGTGCCCACGCCATGTAGAGGGCGTGTTTCATCTGGCGCGCACGACGATCCTTCTGGCCGCTGGCTTCAAGGGTGTCTAGCAGATAGCGAATCTCTTCAGGGGAATGCTGGTGGAGCGCTTCTCGCACGTGGTCTTCGTGTTCACCGATGCGTGCGAGCCATTCGCTGAGAGTATGCCTTGGCGCTCGGCGATGCTGGTCCTCTTCGCGGGATTCTCCAGGGCGCTGTGAGGGCTCCGCTTCTTCAAAAGCCAGATCCAAGACCGAAGAAGGCACCGAGGATGTCCCCGAACGATCTGATGTCGGAGCGGCTGGCGCGAGCCACATCCTCTCGACGGCGATGCCGGCGCTAAAGGCCAAGAGCGTCGTTACGAATTGTCGCCACCATTTCATAATGGAAGGGAATCTAACTCAAACGCGCGATTCGTAAATCTTCAAGACCAGGTCCGTGGCCAAGCGGCCAGACGACGCGGGCACGATGGGGTCTCTCCCTTCCCGCACTGCGTCTACGAAATCCTGCAGAATCGCTTCGTGGCCAGCCGTGTCAGTGACGGCGGCACTAGCGAAACCGCTATGGACTTCAAAACCTTCAGGCTTACTGGGGCGCGCCACGCCATCGATCTCCCAGGTGGTGATATCGTCGTTCTCCATGATGAGGGAACCGCGATCGCTGTGAATTTCTAACATTGGGTTGAAGCCGGGCTTGGTCGCTGTGGACGTGGTGAGCGTGCCGATCATGCCATTGGCATAGCGCATGAGAGCCACGCCGTGGTCTTCCACCTCAATGTCATGAACGAAAGTATCTAGCATGCTCACTACTTTCTCGGGCATGCCAAAGAACCAAACGAAGATGTCGACATTGTGCGCGGCTTGTTGAATGAAAGGACCGCCACCATCGATGGCATAGCCGCCGCGATAGTCGCCCGAGCGGTAGTAGTCCATGTCGCGATAGAACTTCACCCGCATGTCCGCAGCGAATACGTTCCCCAGCGCGCCAGAGTCGAGCAGCGACTTCACGGCGACATTGTCAGGGCTCATGCGTCGCTGATAGGTCACGGCGAGGGTGACGTCGGCGGCATCGCACGCAGCGATCATGCTATCCATGTGTTCGCGCGTGATATCCAGGACCTTCTCGGTGAGAACGTGTTTGCCGTGAGAGGCGGCTTCCTTGGCGAAAGTGTGATGTGTGCCATTGGGAGTGCAGAGAATCACGGCCTCGTAGTCAACGGTGAGGGCATCAAGGGAAGGGGCGATCTCGGCGTCTTCGGGCACGCCTTCCGGGCGGCGGCCACTGCGGGAAACCACCCCGACAGCGGTGGCGTCGGAGAGATTGGCCAGAGCGCGTGCATACGTGCTCGCGATGTTGCCGGAACCGACAAGGACAAAGCGAAAGGGAGGAGATGAAGAACTCATGCCCTGGTGATAACGCCATTCCCGGGACGGTGAAAGGCACGAGTTGGCATTCTGAAGGAGGGACCGCTGAGAAAAGCAGCTGCTTTTGAGGCAAATTCCGTCTAGAATGGGCCATGGCGAAGCCAGTTCTCGACGCTCGACCCGCCCTGGTATCAGGAATCGGGGGGCTACTAATTGTCCTGACGGTTGCCTTCACCGGTGATTTCCACGCCATTTCCAGCTGGATACTGGGGCTCGGGGGCTTGTTGGCCATGGGTGGTGCTTGGTGGTATCGGCATCGCCTGCGAGAGCCTGATCGTCTGGTGGAAGAGGAGAAGGCGCAGATTCTGGCAGATCGCGAGATGGTGGATCGGGAGACGCGAGCGCTCGAACTCTATAAATCGGAGGTGGAAGAAGAAGCGATCGTTCTTGAGAAGCGTCGCCACAAACTTTCCCTGCAATTGGCCCAGACAGTTGGCTGGTGGGACATGGATGAAATGGCGGAGGCTGAGGAAGTCTCCAAGCCACTCACCGATGAACGTGAGCGTCAAGTTCTGGCATTCTGTAAGGGTGAATCGGAGCGCTTGTTTAACAAAGTGATCGAGAACGGCTATGTGCGCAATGGCGTGCTGCAGCCAGAAGAGATCTACAAGGATGTCATTCAGCTATTCGAGGGCGTGGCCAAGATCTATCGTCCGGACTCTGACGATCCATTATTGGAAACGAGCATGGAGCAGGTGCTGCGCTTCATGCACAATGTGTCGTTGCAATTGCTGGTTCAGTTAGAACAGCTGCCGGTGGACGTGAAGCGCTTCAATCTCCGCGAGACTTACCGTTTCATGAAGAAAGCCATGGATTACTATGGCATGTATAAGAAGGTGAATCCGTATTGGAACTACGCCAAGCCAGCCATCTTTCTGGGCCGGTTTGCCTTGGGAGCGAATCCGATCACTTTGGGAATCAGTTGGACCCTCACCGAATTGGCATCTTTGGGAGGGAAGAAGATTTCCTCACGCTATACTAAGAAATATGGTTTGCGGATGTTTCACGAATCCATCCGTATCGTGGGGAGTGAGACCGCGGCCGTCTACGGAGCTGATTTCCGAGAGCGCGATCCAGACAGGATCTTTGCAACGGAACTGATCGAAATGGTGCATCATTTCCCGCCCTCGCGCGAATCTTTGGAGGCGAGCTTGAAGGAGATTGGGCGCTTGCCACTGCACAGTGAGTATGACCGGGTCTATCTTTACCGGTGCCTGGCCAATCGATTCAGTGCCAAACCAAGGCGACGCGATTGTGCGGTCGCTGATGGGATCGAAGTGGCCAAGCGCTTAGAGAAAGTGTTTGCCATGCTCTACGGGAATGAGAATCCCGATCAGGTGAACAAATGGCGTCGCGCGGCAGAGGCGCGTTTGGGCGTCAAGTTGCAACTCGCGGGGAACGCTCTGAGCCTTGATCGCCCGGACGAATTGCGCGCCGGGTTCTATTCCATTGCCAGTTATTTGATCGGTCACAAGATGTTAGAGCTGGACGTGGCGGAGAAACATCTCGGCGCCATGCGCCTGGCCAATCTCATGGAAGGCGAAGAGCTCTCCAAGGCGCTCCTTCAAGTGCGGCAGAAGCCTCCCATGGTCTTTGATTATCCGGAATGCCTTTTGAGCAAGGATGTGGCCAAAGCCTACATGGATGACCTCATTGATAGTCAATTAGGCGTCTTTCCGAGAGAGGTCGATGGGCACTTGGTGGAAGAAGCAGCTGCTTATTTCCGGGATAAGCCTGAGGATTGGCATGATCGCGTGGACGAGCGCGCTCGCGAGTTTCTGTTAGGGC
Source organism: Verrucomicrobiia bacterium (assembly GCA_030425385.1). Classification (GTDB taxonomy): domain Bacteria; phylum Verrucomicrobiota; class Verrucomicrobiia; order Verrucomicrobiales; family DEV007; genus JAACDM01. Next base: position 24,119 of record JAUIAH010000060.1, read on the forward strand.
AATTGCCTCCAGGGGCGCAGCAAACGCATATCGATGCGCGGGTGGCGCGTGCCTTGTTGACCGCGCTGGCACCGGGAGAGCGGATGCAATTGCTCTATCCCGTCAGCGGCGTGGAGGGTGACATCACCTTTCATGCGTCTTTCAAGGCTCTTTGGTTGGCTGGGACAAATAAACGTCCATTGACATTGTTAGGGGCTGTGGAACGTCCTGAGGGCCCGTGGCATATAGAGACCTTATGGCATCCCGATGGGGGGGCTCTGAGTTTGGATCATTCCAAGACGTTTCTGACCCAGGCCTACCGATTGCGAGGCGGAACCTGGGATGCTGCCCAGGCGGAGGTGAAATCTGGCGGCAAGCCGCCAGTGATTCGCATGCGCAATCGTCGTGGGTCTAGCAATGAATCCTATTTCATGTCGCTTCGAGAGCGTTACCTCCAACTAACCGGTCATGATGCGGCAGAGAGCGCGCTGGAGGGGCTGGAGGGGTCAGAGAGCGTTTCCTAGCCTAGCTTAGCCTCTAGCATTCGAACCATGGCGCGCATTCTGGTCACGGGAGCCACCGGTAAAGTGGGGCGTCATTTCTTGGAAATGGGCCTGAAGCACCCGAAGCTCGATTCCTTCCAATTCCGCGTGCTCTGTCATCAGCGCACGGTCGAGCCGAACGCGCGAGTCGAGGTCGTGCATGGGAGCATCTCGGATCGCCAAGTCGTGTGCGAGGCCATGCGTGAGGTGACCCATGTGGTGCACCTGGCCACCTGTAAGGAGACACCTGGGGATGTCATGGATGTCACCGTGAAAGGGCTTTTCTGGCTGTTGGAAGAGGCGCGCCTATCGGCGACCTTTCGGCAGTTTATCCTCATTGGTGGTGATGCAAGTGTGGGCCACTTTCATTATCCTCATTCCGGACCCGTGACAGAGAGCCAGGCCTATGCACCCTATCCAGGTTGCTATGCACTCTCCAAGGTGATGGAGGAAGTGATGCTTTCACAATACTATCGCCCCTACGGGCTCAATGGCTGTTGCCTCCGTGCTCCCTGGATCATGGAGAAGGATGATTTCAAATATCAATTGTCCTTCGGTGAGGATGTCTTTGGGGCTCCTGTGTGGAAGGACTATGTCGATGCCGAGAGCGCTCGTTGCTACGTGGAGTCAGGGGCCGTGCCCGTGATGCTCGATCCGGAAGGCAATCCCGTGAAACGGAATTTCGTGCATGTGCGAGACCTGGTCGATGCCATCATCGTCGCGCTCGATCATCCCAAGGCAAGGCAACAACTCTTCAACATCGCCATGGATGAACCGGTGGACTACGGAGACCTGGCGCGCTATCTTGAGCGCACGCGTGGTTTGCCCTCGGTCGAGATACAAACGCCCTATCATTCGACTTGGTTAGACAACCGCAAGGCGAGGCTCTTGCTCGGATGGCGTCCCGTCTACGACCTCGCACGCATGGTGGACGAGGCTTTCGACTACGTGCGGGCATCGGATGATCCCAGAAAGATCTACTATCCAGGGTGAGGGAATGATGTGCTGTCCTTTCATGGGGAGCCTATCATTCACCGCTTTACGTTGGCTGGATGCTAGGTCACGATGGGCAATGAGAATATCTGTGCTGCCCGGATTGATTTGGTTGTGGATCGTCGTTAGTCCAGGGGCCACGGTTTCTGAGATTCGGGAGACTTTGGAACTCCCAGATGAACTCAAGGTCGTTGAGGGCACGCGAGGGCTTGAGCATTTCGAGTGGCACGCATTGGTGACACAAGATGGCGAAGATGCCTTAGCATTCTTACCTGATGGCGAGTATGAAGACGCTTTGTTGCAGTTGATGGTGGATGGTCCAGGCACGTTGCGGCTGTGGGCTCGAGGAGAACCTATGTCTGTGAGCGCGTTACCATTGATGGCATCTAGAGTGGGTGGGGGGAATACATGGAGAGAATCGACACTTCTCATTGAACCGGGATCTTCTACTCTGAGCTTCTCCGTCTCTGGTAGAGATCCAGCTTGGCTCGACGGGTTTCGCTTTGATCCGGCCATCGGTGTGATAGCAGCGCTAGATCTTTCAGAACAGCCTAACGGAATGGTGATGAGTGGGATTTGGGAGGGTTTTATCGTGGGCCAGGATTTCGGATTTGGTGCGGACGATGCCATTGCTGCGATTGGACTCGATGAGAATCAGGAGGCGTGGATTGAGATGCCCGTTGAGGGGCCGCGCCTGGTGACATTTAACATGCGATTGAGTCAGGCGAGGGACGGCGAGGAATTCGCGTTTGAAGTTGATGGGCAACGCTGGTTTTCCCTCACAGATGATGGGTTCTTTCGTAATCGCTCCGTAGCGACGCCGGTGATGGTCTATTTGCCGGAGGATTCGCATTCCATCCGATGGCTTTTCCGAGGAAGAGAAGGGGATGGCGCGACGCCGTGGATGGATCGTTTGCAGATCCAATCGATGGACGATTCGCCTATTGATCTGGGCAGTCTGATCGATCTGCCAAAGAACGTTCCTTGGTTCTTTCTCGGTGAGGACATCTGGAGTGCGTCGGAGGAAGGGAAAGTTGGGAATCAGGCATTGTTAGGTGGCCAGGGCTATCTTGGGCTGCAATTGAACGGACCAAGTGTTCTCGAAACTTGGGTAGAGTCACGATCGTCTGGTACAGTGGTATGGATGAATGGTGAGGAAACCTCGCTACGCCCTGTATTCGATGAGGACGATTGGAAGCGATTTGAATATGAAGCGGCGTCTGATCGAAATGTCGTGGTGCTGAGCCTTGTGCCTGGTGTTTCCATTGACGGGGTGAGGCCAATGCCCTCCGTTTCGATGGCGGAAGCGCTAGACTCGGAGTTGGACTTTACAAGCGAAGGTTGGAGTGGTGTGGCGACTGGGACGGCTCCCGATGGGAGCGACTATGCGGGAACAACATCGAAAGAAGCTTGGATCGAGTCTTCCGTCGAAGGACCGGGGGAGTTGTCCTTCTGGCATCGAGCCGAGTTAGGAGCGACCATGGAATTTGAAGTTGATGGGATCCCTACCAGAGTCAGAAGCGGAGAGATTGCAAAGATGTATCTTGGCGAGGGTCTGCATGCGATGAAATGGCAATTGGTGGGAGGTGGAAACGCGGAACCAACGGCGGAAAGGATCGCGTGGCTTGATCAAGTAATGCTTTCTCCTGGCACTCGTCATAATCCTCTGCGAAGCCTCAATCTCGGAGACCTTGAGGAGCAGTCGAGTGAGGGCCTTGTCCTTCAAGACCTTTATTCTAAGGAGATTCGTTGGTCTGTCGGCGAGAGTGGTCGCTCGTCGTTCTCCTTCCAGGCTCCGGGGCCTGGTCGCCTTGTCGGAATCGTGCATTCACCAGACGACCTCGAATTCACAATTCGCGTTGGGGATACGGTGTCCGCCATCGATGATCTAGCGCTTTCCGAAGTTTCCATCGATGTGGAACTGCCGGATGCACTCAATTCCGTGGAGTTTGTCATTCAAGGTACGAGGAATGCGAACACGGTGCCGACTCTGAGATTAACCAAAGGGACATTTGAGACCCTCCTGCTCACGACGTTGGAGGAAGCTGCAGATACGGACCTGGATTTGACTCGTTCAGGAAGGTGGTATGGTGTGGCTGATTTGGATGCTCCGCAGGAGGATCGAATTCGACTGGTTGGCCTTGGCCAAACGACGGACCCTTCGTCGACGTTTATTGAAACCACCGTTCAAGGGCCCGGGACGTTGAGCTATGAAGCGGTGGGGCTTTCCGTGATGATTGACGGTGTTTCGGCTAGTCGATCCCTCGGCAAGGCGGAACATGTGATAACGGCAGGAGAGCACCGGATCCGATGGCTGTGGAGCGGCCAAGATTCGATTGAGGGAGTCTATCTCGATCACGTTCAGTTTGTGTCAGGAGAATCACTTTGGGGGCGTGCTTTCGAGTTTCCTGCGAATCAGGGCATGCATATTGTACGAGAAATCACAGGCATCCCATAGCGGAGCATGAAGGAGCGTAACTCGCTGATGACGAGTCAAAAATGCCCTCGTTCGGCATTCGTGCAATCTTAACTTTGGCTTCTCTTCGGGCTATCTATTGATGTGT
>JAUIAH010000061.1 GCA_030425385.1 Verrucomicrobiia bacterium
GACGCAAAGGTGACCATGCGCCTGTTCGTGTTATCGTCGTAAGGGCCGGGACAATGATCGTTTACATTCATGCACCCAATATCGCACATTTATTTAAGATGTCTTAACTAAATTGTGCGCCATTCCCTACTTGACGAATTGAAGGACTTGAATTGTAAAGCGGATGTAATCCTCAACGATTTCGAGAATGCGCACATCGATGCATCCACCCTGGAGGACCGCACAGCCTCGATTCATCCAATCGCGGCGAGCTGTGCCTGTTGCGGAAGCCTGGAAGAACTCGTGCAACTCTGTCTCGCGGCTCAAAGAAGCGAAGGCGATGTCTTACTCATTGAATTGAACGGCACAGCCGATCCTCTTCCCCTACTGGAAACTTTCACGCTCTTAGAAAAGAAAATGCCATTCCTTCCGAGATGGCAAGTGGGCGTGATCGATGCGCGCCACTGGGGCCTGAGAAACGAGTTCGCCCCTTTGGAGGAACGCCAAGTCGAATCAGCCACGCACTGGATACTCACCCATACCCAAGTCCTCACCAACCCTCGACTCGAATCGGTCTCAAGATCAGTAAGACGCATCAATCTCTATGCCAAAAAGGTCGATGCTTCACAACTTGCCGCCGACCTTGTCATAAAGAACGGTTCTACTAGCATTCCTCTACCACCTCTCAGTGAGAATGTATCGGTAATAGAAGGAGGCACCACGGAGGGTCATGCGCTATCTCATCGCCTCACGGGCTTACAAATCCCGATTCCAGGATGTTATCGCCGAGATCAAATCATGAGGCTACTCATCGCACTACCTGATGATGTCGTGCGGGCGAAAGCCCTGGTCACTCTCAAAGAATCGCCCGGTTCACGTTGGCTCTTCCAACGCACAGGACACCATCCCATCGACACTCCCCTGAAAGTAACGGGAATCTCACGAACGCCTACCGCTCTCGTCTGCATTGGACCTTGTCTTGACCCGGAAACATTGCGAGAACTGACACAACGTCACTTGGGCTCTGGTGAAATGAGTGCATGATCCTTCCGCTAGAGCATCAATCAAAGACCAAGACCCAACACAACCCCAGTACTTTCACAAAGAACCCATGAAGGCACCGCTTCGGAGCTTGGAAAATGCCTCTACGCGACACCAGTCGTCGGATTCGTTCCTGCGAGAGTCCGGGTAATATTTATGGTCAGACCTTTATGGTCAGACCACAAATTCATTGACGGGGTGGCGATGTGGAGGTAGGGATGGGTGATGAGAGCGATTCGAATCAAAGGGGAGCCTGGGGCGGCTTCTAACTGTTACCACGTGATGTCTCGAATTATTGAGGGGCGCTTCGTGTTGGAGGGGCCGGTGAAGGAGAAATTTCGGGAACTCTTGGAGATTCAGTGCGGGTTTGCCGGGGTGGAGTTGATCACGTTCTGCTTGATGTCGAATCACATCCATTTGCTGATCGAGGTGCCGAATGCGGAGGAACACCGCGCGGCGATTGATGATGCGGAACTGCTGCGGCGGTTGGCGTTGGTGACGACCTCCGAGGAACAGTTGATTGGGGTGCGGCAGATGTTGGCGCGGATGAAGGAGCAGTGTCCTGAGAAGGGGTATCCCGAGTATCGGCAACGCTTTCTGAATCGGATGGCGGATGTGTCGATGTTCATGAAGGAGCTGAAGCAGCGCTTCACGCAGTGGTATAACAAACAGGTTCAGCGTAAGGGGCCGCTTTGGGAGGATCGGTTCAAGAGTGTGTTGTTAGAGAATGACGAGACGGTGTTGCTGACGATGGCGGCTTACATTGACCTCAATCCGGTGCGGGCGGGGATCGTGGAGGATCCGAAGGATTATCGGTGGAGTGGGTATGGGGAGGCGGTGGCGGGGAATAGGGCGCGGCGGCGAGGGTTGATGCGGGTGTTAGGGGTGGAGCCTGGGAGTCCGCAGCAATGGCGAACGTGTCAGGCGCAATATCGGCTTTATTTGTATGGGTTTGGGGAAGCGGAGGCTGGCGAGGCTACTGGCAAAGGACGCGCGGGTATTCAGCCGAAATCGGTGGAGAAGGTGGTACGACAGGGAGGGCAGTTGAGTCTGGCGCAGGTGGTGCGGGTGCGTGTCCGTTATTTCAGTGAGGGGTTGGCCTTGGGGAGCGAGGCGTTCATTGAGGAGGTGTTTGCGCGGCATCGGGAGGGGATGCGGGTGAAGCGTGTGCGGGGAGCGCGTCCGGTGAAGGCGGCTGGGATGGGGAAATGGCGAGGCTTGGTGGATTTGCGAAAGGGGCGATAGATGACTCTGTGGTTGGCAAGCCTGCTTGGTATTTCTTCGATCGAACCATTGGTGCTATTGCTTAATCATGTACTCGTGAGGGAATCTTGATTGAGAATGATCTCGCCTTTGTTTGCGAGACTGCCGGGCGGCACTACGGTTCGGCGCTATGAATCTGGATTTGAATGAGCTTGGCACGACTCTTGGAGTTGGGATCTTTGCGTTGAGTGCTTTCTCAGTGATGGTATATGCCTTCTTTCCTGTGGCATGGAGACGCAGGTTACTTGGATTCTTGAGGCCACTTTATACAATTGGTGGACCCGTGAGTCCTCTGATGCTTGTGGTCGTGATCTTGGCGGGTGGGTTGATTGGAGAAGACCTTTCGAATAAGTTTGTCGATATCGATTCAGACTCCGGGTTCATTGATCGGCTTTTGCCATCCGAGGGAGATCTGCGCTCATGCGTGTTGTTTGGAGAAGGGGCGGAATGGGCTCAGCTTTCGAAAGAGTTGGCATCTTCCGGGAGGCTTTCGCAGCTCGTTTTCCCAGTGGCTGATCGGCTTGAATTGGAGAATCTAGAAACACTGATTCTTGAGGGTGGGGCGAAACCGGGCCCAGTTGCGCTCAAGGAGCTGGCTGAACGGGTCTATTATCCAGCGAAGAATACGATCTTCGCGCATCCTGTGCTTGGGAATGAATTGCGATCCATCCAAGTCAGAATCGATTTCGCGCGATCCCTCGCTCTGTTCGCGGCGTTGTCTGCGTCAATAAGTGTGTTCCTCTTACTTGCACGATGGATTCTAGAGACGGTGGGTGCAGCACCATCAGATTCGAGTGCGCGTCGTGGATGGGGTGCAAAGGGGGTGGCGGTCGTTGGTGCTTTCGCTTGTGTGGCGTGGCTGGCGGTGATGGCCTACACATCTGAGGAAAGAGAATTCAATGTGCGATGCTTTGGCTACTTTGCCACATTGGATGAATCGTCCATACCGACAATTAAGAATGCACAGCGCTTTGGAGTGCCCTCCATCAGTGGCCTAGCTGAGATTGGGGCTTATGAGGTTTTAGCCGTTCATGATTACAAGGCGGGCTTGGATCCCCATCGGGTCCGAGTCAGTATGATTGACGCGGAGGCAATTGGAACCCAACGAGTGCAGCCTCTTCAATGGATGAAACACCGAGACGATTCCGATCCTCCCAGTGACTTGGAGTCGATTTGTCGCGTGGGTGGTACTGCCTCTCAAACCTATCTGGCGGCGGAAAGTGGCTATTACGAGGTAAGTCCAGGTGATGTTCGCTATGGGAGAGTGTTTTTGATAGAGTTGCGAGATCGTCGTGCTTGTGAAGTGACCCATGTGTGGAGATGGCCGAAGTCGGTTGAGAATATAGAAGGTATTGCTTGCCAAGTGATCTCTGAAAAGCCTCTGGAACTTGGAGTCTACGTGGCCGAGCGTGCGGGTGACATCCATTATTGCCGCTTGAGTCCGGCGACTTCAGCGATTGAATTTCTGCGTTCCAATCCGTTGCCTGACGGTCTGCGAAGCCGCCTAGTGGGCTTCAATCGATTGATAACCGATTTGCATATTGATTCGACGGGCACCGTTTGGGGTGTCGCCTCTCAGGATATTGCCCCTGAGGTGGAGAAGGCTAATTCGGGAATGGGACCATTCCGATCACGAATTTATTCGTTAGGCCCATTCAATGCGGAGTTGTCGTTTGTCGAGGATCCGACACGTGAGCGAACAATCGATGGCTTTAAAGTCGAAGGACTCTCAAAAGGTATCCTGGACGGCACCAACTTCACTATTGGCACCGATGATGAGGAACTTGGAGGGGTATGGCGGCCGGTCGAGTGATGGCCGGCTTGCGTTGGAATCCGAGCGATCTAGCCGTGGCTACGCACGGTAGGCCTCTGCTAGGAGAGTGACCGGTGCGCAGACGCGCATGCTTGAGCCGGCTTCGTCGAGACCCCGCTTGAGTTGAAGATCGCACCCGGGGTTGGACGTGGCGACCACGTCCGCGTCGGTGTCTAGCAGATGCTGAACCTTGGTCTTGAGCAGGGCATCGGAGGCTTCGGGCTGGGTGATGCTGTAGACGCCAGCGCTCCCGCAACAGACATTGGATTCAGTCAAAGATACGATTTCCAATCCAGGAATGGATGCTAACACCGTGCGAGGCTGAGAAGTGATCCTCTGCCCGTGGCACAAGTGACAGGATTCATGATAAGTCACCCGCTGAGATGGGAGCGATGCGGTGGGCTTCCGAAAGTCAATGTCGACGAGCCATTCATGGATGTCTCGAACCTTGGCATCCCATTGACGCGCTCTTTCTGCATATTCAGAATCCTGGGCTAGGAGTCGTCCATAGTGGCGCAGGTGAGAACCACAGCCGCCCGCGTTGGAAATAATCGCATCGAGGCGTTCGATTGGAAAGGCATCGATGGTTTTCCGGGCGCTCTCCTTTGCCCAAGCCACCTCGCCATTGTGCCCATGGATCGATCCACAACAAGATTGCACCGCGGGTGTGATCACTTCGCAATCGTTCTCTAACAACACATCAACAGTCGCACGATTGATCGACGCATAAGCAATGTCTTGGATGCACCCGGTGAGCATGCCGACGCGATAGCGTGTCTTGCCTTTGGGCCGTTCGACTTCAGCAATCAGTTGGTGAGAAAAGGCGCGCTCCATGGTGGGCGTCATGCCGATCAGTCGTTCCCATTTCTTGGAAACGAGTCCCATCAAGGGGCTGGCGACCACTGCTTCGAAAAGTCCCCAGCGCTGCGTTCGCTCCATCACCCTACCAAAGGCACGCATGGCACGGGGAGAGCGGAAGAGCCACCCCAGCGTCAGGCGGCGATATGCTCGGATGAGCCAAGGTCGCCGCGACTGTTCTTGCACGCTCGCGCGAGCCGCTTCGAAGAGTTGCGCATAATCCACATCGGCCGGGCAGGCAGACTGACACGCCAGGCAACCCAAACAGAAATCCATCTCATGCCCGAAAGCCTGCTCTAATGGAAGGGCCTTGTCCGCGATCGCGCGCATGAGCGCGATGCGACCGCGAGGCCCGTGGCGCTCGCGATTGGTGAGACCATAAGTGGGACAAGTGGGCAGACACATGCCACAATGCATGCACTGCTGGACCACGGAATAGTCCATGGCCTGAAGGCGATTGCTCACGTGAATGGAAATCCCCGCTACTTCTTCAGGGGCGTGATCTTGATATTCCGATAGGCCACCGGACCGTGATCACCTTGGAACATGATCGGGCCTTCGGCAGCCTCCTTCCCAGTCACGCCACTGGGCGTGGGGCCTTCCAGTTCCAAGTTCTCATGCAAGACTTGCCCATTCAATTCGACTTTAAGAAGTTTGAAATTGGCGATCTTCTTGCCGTCGGCATCGAACTTGGGGGCTTCGTACTCGAAGACATAGGTTTGCCATTCCCCTGGTTTCTTGCAGGCGTTAAGTGAGGGCGGTGCTGCCCCATAGACGGCTCCCATGTCGCCATTGCCCAGTGCTTCCTTGCCGTAACTGTCTAACACTTGGACCTCGTATTCGCCCATCAGATAGACACCCGAATTCGCACCCTTTGCGACCATCAAGTCCACCTCCACCCGACTACTACCAAAGGTGGCATTCGAATAGATGTCGAGGCTCTGTCCGTGTCCACTGACGAGATTGACCATGGCCCCTTCGCCAGCTTCTGCGGCCAAGGCACCGGGATTGGAAGCGAGGGAAGGCTTGCCCACGACCCACTTGGGTTTGATGGGGCGCTTGTCTTTGCTGTCCTTGGGTTTGAATGACCAGTCTAACAAGTCCTTGCCATTAAAGGGTTCCGCAGCACCGCTGCCGTGGTGATCCGCGTGCACGAAAGCAATGCCTAAGGCGCCCAAAGCCAATGTCATCAAGGTCCAATTCTTCATGGAGTGGATCCTACGCAAGGTCTGACGCGGGGCGCAAGGTACAAACCTTATGCGATGGGATCTGGACACACATCACGGCGACCACATTTCTGGCAGAGTCGCCCGAGGTAAAGGTCGTCAATGAAGGCCATGAAGGGATCGATGATAGCGGGCTCGTCGGTGAAGATGCCTGCTTCAAAGTTGCGACGGTGTTCAGACTTGGATCCCATGCCCGCGCCGGTAAGATTTGCGGAAGTGATGAGGGCTTGATTGCCATCGAAGATGAGGCCCTTCATGTGGACGCGCGGGCACAGCAGGCGTTCGAAGCCGTTGTGGTCTAACAACGCGGGATAGCGATCGAAGTCCTCGCGGAAGCGCGGGCCGGGCTCCTTGGCGTGAAACAGACGCACGTGCACCCCGCTCTCGACCAATTGGCTGAGCACCCCGAGAAAGGGATGAAACGTCTTGCCGCGGGAAACATGCAGATCCTTGAGATCGGCCGTCACCAGCCAGAGAAAGCGCTGCGTTCGGGGGAGAACCTCCTGAAGGATCTCGGAATAGTGCTCTCGATTGAGAATGAGGCGCTGCATGGTTGCGCTCACCCTAGGTGCGTTGCTAGCATCGTGCCATGAGGACCTTGCTTGTCACGCTATTCATCCTCGGGCTGGCAGTGGCCGAGCAATCCACTCCAACCCCTTACCAAGACGCACGGCGTGTCTGGGCGGACGGGGATCGTGAACGGGCCTTGGCGCTCTTGGAACCCCTCTTGGAAACGCCCACAGAGGCCACACGTGAGACGCATGAACTCTATCAGAATATTGAGATTTATGCGGAGAATGAGGAGAACGTGCAGACACGCTATCGCCAATGGCATGAAGAAGCGCCCTCCGCGGTGACCGTCGATCTCTTAGCTCGCGTGATCCCGGACTTGGAGAACCAAGAGGCGCTTCTCCGTGAGGGTCTACGAGCATTTCCAGACGATCGCCCATTGCAGAGACGCCTCGCGATTTCGCTCTATCGGCAGGGACGCTGGAAAGATGCGGAATCGGCATTCAATAAGGTGTTAGGGGCGGCGCCACGGGACTTTGAGTCGCAGATGATGCGCTTTGAAGCCATGCGCCGACAAGGCCGGGTGGAAGACGCGATGGATCAAGTGATGGCCCTGGCCGATGCGGCTCCCGAGGATGGCGTTCTTCAGGCCCTCGCCTTTCGTTGCCTCAAAGAACGACGTCCTGACAACGCGCGCGAATATAGTGATCGACTGGAGGGAGTGGAAGAGAAAGAAACGTATGTGTGGACGACTCTGATTGGTAGAGCGTTCGCAGACAAAGACTACGTTACCGCTAATCAGCTCAACCAAGCATTCCTCAAAGTCGAACCCGAAGGGTTCGGAATGACGTATGCGGCTCTCCATGCCATAGTCATTGATCAGGACGCGGTGAAAGGGCTGGCGTTGATGCGGCGTTTCACGCGATTGCATCCATTGGAAGTGAATGGGTGGTCGCGTCTTGCCGATGTTTTCCAAATGATGGGACGGCACGAGGAGGGACGTTCTGCGGAGGAACGCATTCTTAAGTGGCATCCCAACTTTGCTGCTGCGCATCATGGCATTGCGTTGTCGCTGTTGGCGGAAGAAGCCTATCAAAAGGCGATTCCTTACTTGGAGAAGGCATTAGAGCTGGACCCCTCGTCGCTCACCTGTCGCAATCTGGCAGTTTGCTATGAAAGATTGGGGAATCATGCCAAGGCGAAACACTATCTGACAGAAGCACAGAAATTGTCCGACTCTATGGAAGAAAGGATTTCAACTGTGAAAAGAGACGCTGAGGGCAAGATCCGTTTACAAGATGATGGGGAGCGTCAAGTGACCCGGTTGGTTCTACTTGGGCAGCTGCAAGCGGAAGAGGGCAAGTTGGAAGACGCGCGAGCCTCCTTCAGGAAAGCAGCCGAGGCCTCGCCACAAGAGAGCATTCCGCATCGCAATCTAGCGTTGTTAGAGCAAATGGGTTTCCGCAACCCAGAGAAGGCAGTCGAGCATTGGCGAATGGCCAGAGCCGTGGTGCCGGACGGAGAAGTGCTGCAGCAAGTGTCCATGCTGACCAATGAAGCCTACGCGCTCGATGAACTTGGCCGAACCCCTGAGGCGGTGGAACTGCTGGAGACGTTTCTGGCAGAACACGGCGATGAGCTTGATTATCGCAAAGCAGATCTCGATGAATTGCTGGGGAAATGGCAACGCCGGAAGGACGAGCACGCACGTAAACGCTTGCCGCGGATTCGCGCCTCCCATTGCACGGAGAGCGATTATTGTCTCTCGCAATCCCTGGCGATCATCCTGGACTATTGGGAGCATCCGATCGATGTGCGTGCCATTGGTGACTTCATCGGAGAACCGAAGACGATGAAGAAGGGACTTGCCTTTCTGGATTCTTTAAAAGAGCCCTTTGAAAGTGCAGGATTCACCCCTTCATCGGACAATGTAAGAGCCTTGCTCGAACGTGAGATTCCCGTCCTCCTCATGGGGATGTTCCCACATGAAGATCAGATTTACGAAGGGCATGCCACGGTGGCGGTGGGTTATGACGACGGGTTGGCGCACGTGCTCATTGAGGACGCCAATTGGTTTCGCGGTATGGATCGGATGGCTTATGAACGCTTGCCAGAGCTTCGCGCCTTGGCCATTGCCCCGCCAGAGATTCTCGCGCAAGTCCCCAAGGAGCTGTTCCCAGACCGGGCGTTTCATGAGGCCTTGACTGCATTGGAGGGCAAGAGGGATGAGCTTCCCCTCCGAGCGCTATTGAAAGACGCCAAGGAGATCGTGGCTCTAGCACCGCATTTGTGGTGGGGACATCGTCTTGTGGGCGTGTTGTCCACGGAAGTGGGTGATCTCTACGAAGCAGAAATGGCCTTTGAGCGTGCGGCCGAACGGAGTCCTCACGTCGCCGAGGCTGAGCTTCTCCTCTCACAAATCTACGTGCAGGATGGGTTGTATTTGGAAGCGGTTCAGTGGCTGCGCCGAGCATTGGAGAAGGACCCCAACCTTCACCCAGCACGCTACAATCTGATCCGATTGCTTTTCGATCCCGAGAGGGAGCACACCACGCTGATCTCGCAGATCGAGCATGCCATGAGTCATTCCCTATCGGGAAAAGTCCGCCGGGAGATCGTCTTGGAAAGTGAGCGCTATTTGAAGTTCGATGCCGATGAGATCAGTGCCGCCCTTCCCCTAACCATTTGTCAGCTGGCGCTCAATGACTATAAAGATGCGGAAGCGTCCGCGCGCCGTTACTTGGCGAGGAAAGAGCTTCCTGAGTTTCGGCTACTGTTAGCCCTCGCACTCAAGGGTCAGGGAAAGAAGGAGGCGGCGCTTGAGCAAGTGGAACAAGCGGCCCAGATCGCGTCGCCAAAGCCAGAGGCCACTCCCGAGCAGCTCAAGGCATATTACGAGCACTGGCGAAAGGTAATCCGCAAATAATCCAATCAGGGCTTTCGTTTGGCAGGCTACCCTGAGTAGTCTTGCGGCATGATGCGACTGTTGATCTTATTCCTTGTTCTCACGGCCTGGCCTTGGGCTCTCGTGGCAGGTCCTAACATCGTGGTGATCATGTCTGATGACATGGGCTATTCGGATATTGGGTGCTATGGGAGTGAGATTGCCACGCCGCATTTGGATGGCTTGGCTGCGGATGGGGTGCGTTTTACCCAATTCTACAATACGGCACGGTGTTGTCCCACGCGTGGGGCGTTGTTGACGGGGTTATATTCGCATCAATCCGGGATTGGATGGATGATGGCGGATAACGGGCACGCGGGGTATCGGGGCGATCTGAACCGACGTTCGGTGACGTTGGCTGAGGTGTTGCGCACGGCTGGTTATGGGACCTACATGGCGGGCAAATGGCATGTGACCAAGCATACGAAGCCGGATGGTCCCAAGCACAATTGGCCGTTGCAACGCGGGTTTGATCGGTTTTATGGAACGATTCACGGTGCGGGCAGCTTCTTCGATCCGAATTCGTTGATGCGGGACAATACGATGATTTCGCCGTTTGCAGATCCCGAGTATCAGCCGGAGACGTTTTATTACACGGATGCTATCAGTGATCATTCGGTGCGTTTCATCAACGAGCATGATGCAGAGCACCCCGATCAGCCGTTCTTTCTTTATGTGTCCTACACAGCGGCGCATTGGCCGATGCATGCGTTGGAGAAGGACATTGCCAAATACAAAGGGAAGTATGACGAAGGGTATGCGGCCATTCGGAAGGCGAGATTTGAGCGTATGAAAGCGTTGGGAGTGATTTCCCAGGAAACGGAGTTGTCACCCGCCTCGGGAAATTGGGAAGATATGGAGCATCAGGCGTGGGATATTCGCAACATGGAGGTTTATGCGGCGATGATTGATAACATGGATCAAGGAATCGGGCGCATTGTCCAGTCGCTCAAAGACACGAATCGCTTCGAGGATACCTTGATGCTGTTCTTTCAAGATAATGGCGGGTGTGCGGAAGCGTATGGTCGGCGACCGCGCAAGGTGAATGGAGCGTGGCCGACGCGGGCGGACAAGCCGAGCTTAGAGCCATTGCCGGCGGACTATCTCCAACCGCATATGCAGCCGAAACAGACGCGGGATGGTTGGCCGGTCTTGGTGGGGCCAGGGGTGATGCCGGGGCCGGCGGACACCTATATTGGTTATGGGCGCGAGTGGGCCAATGTTTCCAACACACCTTTCCGCGAGTATAAGCACTGGGTCCATGAAGGCGGGATATCAACGCCTTTGATTGCGCATTGGCCTAACAAGATTGTTCGCCAGGGAGAGCTGGAACACCAACCGAGCCATTTGATTGATATCATGGCGACGTGTGTGGATGTGAGTGACGCTGATTATCCCGTAGAGAAAGATGGGACGCGGATTCAGCCAATGGAAGGGGTGAGCTTACTGCCAGCCTTTATGGGGGATCCGCTTGCGCGCGAGGAACCACTTTATTGGGAGCATGAGGGCAATCGCGCGATTCGGATGGGAGATTGGAAGCTGGTTTCCAAACGGGCCGGTGGAGGGGCTTGGGAATTGTATGATCTGGCGGCGGATCGCTCAGAATTGCACGACCTCGCGGCGAATCAGCCAGAGCGAGTGAAGGCGATGGCAGCGCGCTGGCATATGTGGGCGTTGCGAGCGAATGTCTTTCCCCTCACGCCTTATCGCAAATGACGTGTTTGCTAGTGTTGAATCATGGCCCAGGGGGCGGGACGGACCGCGTGCCGAGGGCGTGGAGCCATGGGAAGGGCGGCGATGCGCGCTTCTCGAGGCGTCGAGAAGCGGATCATGGCAGCTTCTGGTTTGCCGAGGTAGCGGGCGATGCCATTGGCGATGGCGGCGGCTTGGAGCTTGCGGTAGGCCGGATCGGCGACTTTGCGTCGTTCAAGGGTATTGGTGAGAAAGCCGCCTTCAACCAAGACGGAGACGGGAGCTTGGTTCTTGCGAATGACGGCGAAATTACCGCGGCGCACGCCGCGGTTCTCGGCCTGAGTCACTCGGATGAGTTCGCCTTGAATAGCAGCAGCCAGTTTCCGGCTTTTTGCGTTGTGATAGAAGGTTTCGATGCCGTGGGCAGATTTGCGAGGGGCTCCGTTGTAGTGCAAGCTGACGAATAGGGTGGGTTGGCGGAAATGGCCAGCATAGCGGGCTCGTGCGCTCAGACTCAGGGGCTTGTCGACGGTGCGGGTCATCGCAGTGTTGATGCCGAAACCGTGCAGATATTTTTCTAAGGCGAAGGCAAGATCCAAATTGACTGCTTTCTCGACCACTCCGAGCTGCGCCGCGCCGGGATCACGGGGACCGCCGTGGCCGGGATCGATCACGACAAGCTGGGCGTGCAGCGAGCTGATGAGGGAAAGGCATGAGAGGAGAGTGATAAGAATAACGGACCGGCGCATGACCCGGGCAGAATATTCTTATAGAAATTATAGTCAATATAATTATTACATTAGTAAGCCACTCCAATTAGGATTTCTACAATACCAACTTCTGGTTTCCCTGCTTGACGCCTTCAAAGCCTCAGGATTGATTCGCGGCCCATGCTGCGATCCCTGCTGAAATCCAAGATCCACCGAGCGGTGGTCACTGATGCTCACGTCGACTATGAGGGGAGCATCTCGATTCCAGAAGACCTCATGGAAGCGGCTGATTTGTGGGAGGGTGAGAAAGTTCTGGTGGCCTCGATTACCTCTGGGAATCGCCTTGAGACCTACGTCCAGCGGGGACCTGCCGGTGAGGGTGCGGTTGTCATGAACGGAGGCGCGGCGCGGCGGATCCAGAAAGGTGAGCGCGTGGCCATCATGGCCTTCGGACTATCGGAGACGCCCATCAAGGCGAAGAAGCTCCTTTGCAATGAACACAATCAGGTGGTTCGGATCGAAGATCACGGGTGATCTGGTTGGTCGCGACTGGGTGCATGGCCTGCCCGTACGCGAAAGAGCCAGCCCCGGGAAGGAAGCTGGCTCTTAAGAAAAGGTGGATGCGAGCGCTGCCTATGAAAGATGGGAGCGCTTGAAGATGGGGCCTGGTGCGGTGCGACCGCGGAAGCGATTCTCCTTCTCTACCTGAGACTGGCATTCGACCGTGAGGCGTGCGAAGGGGATGGCTTCGAGGCGTTCTTTCCCGATGATGTCCCCTGAGACTTCACAATACCCGTAAGTGCCAATGGCAATTCTTTCGAGGGCTTCCTCGATCTCGTAGAGGGCATTCTGCTCTTTGGAGAGGAGACTGAGGGCGAGATCGCGGTCGTAGGCATCGCTTCCGGCATCGGCCTGATGCATGCCGAAGGCTGATGCTTCATTTCCCTCGGCGTGTTCTCGGAGATTGCCGCGAGCAACTCCTTGCATGGTATCCACTAGGGAATCCTTGAGGTCGAGGAGGTTGCGTCGCTGCTTCTCCATGAAGGCTTTGGGGAAGGCGGGTTTGCTCGGCGGGGTGGCAGTCGCCGGCATCATCAGAGTGGTGTCAGTAGGCACAGTGGTTTTTTTGGAGGTTGGTTTTTTCTTTGGAGTCGCCTTCTTCTTGGGGGAAGGGGGGCGAGAGAGTGTCGTTGTAGCCGCACTCTTGACAGCAGCTTTGGTGCCGCTCGCTTTCACCTGGGTGCCTTTTTTGCCAGGTGATGAGGCGGCTTTCTTTTTGCCTGAGCTGGGACTCGCTTTTTTCTTGGCGACGACCTGCTTCTTGGCTGCTGCTTTTTTCTTGGGGACAGCCGCTTTTTTGGGGGGCGCGGCTGTTTTTTTGGAGGGGGCTGTCTTCTTTTTAGGTGCCGCTTTTTTGGGGGGGGCGGCCTTTTTCTTGGGAGCCGCTTTCTTGGGAGCGGCCTTCTTCTTGGGGGCCGTTTTTTTGGGAGCGGCCTTCTTCTTGGGGGCCGCCTTTTTTGGGGGGGCGGCTTTTTTCTTCGCCGGAATGGCTTTTTTCTTGGGGACCGCCTTCTTCTTGGCCGCTGCCTTAGCTAGTTTCTTTTTCGGGCTGGCCTTGGGCATGGGGTCTACTTGCGAAGGGTTTGGGGGGCGGGTTTGCTCTTCCGGCTGGGAATTGGCGCGGATTAGTAGAGTCAAAGGGAATGGGCATCAAGCAGAAATGCTTCGGTCTTCTCAATTTTTCATAATTTCAAAAGGCCACATCCATGGAATCAGAATGGTTGCGCACGTCCATAATAGTAAGGTCAGTGGGATGCCGACTCGGGCGAAATCTCCGAAACGATAGCCGCCAGCACCGTAGACGTAGGTGTTCGTTTGGTAGCCGATGGGGGTGGAGAAGCTGGCGCTTGACCCGAACATGACGGCGATGACGAAGGGACGAGGATCGAGCTCTAGGGCTTGGGCAATGCCGATGGCGACGGGGGTGAGGAGGGCCGCGACGGCGTTGTTGCTCACGATCTCCGTGAGGACGGCAGCTGCGAGGTAAGTGATCGCGAGGACGAGGTGATTGCCAAGGTGTTGCATGGGGATGGCCATGGACTGGGCGAGAGCGCTTACGACCTGGGTTTTCTGAAGGCCGAGACCAAGTCCAAGCATGCCGAAGATCATGAAGACGACTTTCCACTCGACTGCGCGGTAGGCCTCGATTGGATCGAGGCATTTGGTGAAGAGAACGAGCATCACGGAAGTGAGTGCGACGCCGACGATGGGGATGGGGGTGAGTGCGCCTAGGATGAGGAACAGGACGAGAGCAATGGCGGCGATGGGAGCTTTGGAACGTCGAAAGCCTTTCTGCTTGGGGCGACTGAGGTTGATGAAATCTTTCTCGGAGAAGAGAGCGTTCATTTTCTCGACGGGTCCCTCGACGAGGAGAGTGTCTCCAAAGGCGAGGTTCACATCCTCGAAGCGCTCGCGGAGATTCACCCCTTTGCGGTGGACGGCGAGGATGAGAACGCCGAATCGTTGGCGGAAATTGAGATCTTTAAGGCTGCGACCGATGAGGTTGGAGTTGGGGCCGAGAATACCTTCCATCAGGACGGCGGATTCTGTGTAGACCGAGTTGAGACCGAGTTCTGCCTGGGTGCCGAGTTCAAGCCCAGGCGTTTGATTCACGTCCATGACGCCGTCGACATGGCTTTTGAATAGCAACTGGTCGCCAGACTCGAAGACGATGTTGGGAAGCTTCGTTCGGAGCGGGCGGCCCCGCCGGAGGACCTCGATCACGCGGATGGTGTGCATCTTGGCGAGAGGTGTCTCTTTGAAAGCTTTGCCGATGAGGGCAGAGTCGGCGCTGATTTGAGCTTGGGTGAGGAATTCGCGCCCTTCCTCAGCTTCGAAGAGTGTGGAAAGGGTGGTGCGATCGGGGAGGAGACGTCGTCCGACTACGAGCATGTAGATGACCACGATGGCGACGAAGACCACGCCGAGCTTGGAGATCTCAAACATGCCTATGGGGGCCATAGCGGGGAGCATTTCGTGGGCGATGCCCGAGGCGAGGATATTGGTCGAGGTGCCAATGATGGTGATGGTGCCGCCAGCGATAGCAGCATAGGAGAGCGGGATGAGATAGTGGGAGGCTTTGTAGCCGCGTTTGCGGCATAGGCTGAGAACGATGGGAAGGAAGACGACAACGACGGGGGTGTTATTGACAAATCCGGAGAGCCCTGCGACGAGGAGCATGAGGACAATGAGCATTCGAGTCTCGCTGTTGCCGGCGGCTTTCTCAAACCAGCGGCCGAGCCATTCGATGACGCCGGTGCGTTCGAGCGCGGCACTGAGGATGAACATGCAGGCGATGACGATGGGGGCGCCGGTGCCAAAGACGGCGGCGATGTCATCTTCTTTGAGGATCCCCGCGAGAATGAGGCAGACGAAGGCGCCCATGGCGACGAGGTCTGCCGAGAAACGTTCGGTGATGAACGCGGCGAAGACCGCCACCACGAGGACGACGGCGAAGATTTGCTGCCAGAGCTGCGGGTCCATTCAGGAGCCTAACGACCTTATGAACGACTCAACCAGCGGGCGAAGTCGTCGAGGTCGAAACCTTGAGAGCCGGGTTCGTAGCCGGTCACCGCTACGAGTGAGTCCCAGGAGGCGAGGACAACCTGAAGGTCTTCGTCGTCCCGGCACGTTTGGAAAAGGTGAGCGATGACTTGGTCGTCATCCTTGAAACGTCTCAGGAGGTAGGCAGCGCGGGCACGGTCCCAGCCTGCGGCCTCGGAATTGGCGATGAAATTCATCAGCGTGGTCTTTCCGATGCTTGATTCGCGGGTCACGTTTAGCGTGGGAAACAACCTTCTGACGTCGAGCCCTTTGTGCTGGGCGAGTCGTTTGGTGTAGGCTGCTTCGATTCGATCCTTGGTATTCTGGAAATAAACCTCTTCGGGTGATCCAGAGGGGAGGTCCTGGGCGCAATCCAAAAGGTCGTCAAATCGAGAGCGCGAATTGTCCGAGTAGAGGGCCGCTTCAAGAGCGCTCATGCGGACATAGACTTCGAAACGATTGCGGAGTTCGAGAACACTTTGCTCGACGGTGCGGGTCTCATTCGTGAGTTGGGCGCGACCGGTCTGGAGTTCGTCTTTGAGCCCGGCACGGAGGGGAGTGGCTTCTTCCTGGACGCGTTGCGTCAGCCACTCATCGCCGACGGCCTTCCAGAAGGCATAGAGTCCGGCGGCCCAGATGAGCGAAGTGAGCAGGAAGGCCGTGAAGACGGCTGGAAAGAACGATGATGTGGTCCGCCTCCGACGCACCATGGGGGAGTCCATTTGAGGCGAAACGAGTCGCCCGTCCTTCCCGGTGTGGGCGTGACCTTCTGGAAGTTTGGGGTGCTGCTTCGCACGCGCGGACACCGCGATGTCTTCGGCTGGCGCTCCGGGCCGAGTGGCGGATTCTTTCCGAGGGCGAATGGGAGTGCGCCGTTTGGCCTCGGGTTTCGGGGCGGTTTCGGGTTTCTTGACCGGCCGGGGAGGCGCGGCGGGGGAAGTCTCCGCACTGGGGCGCTTGACGATAGCAGTGGCGGCCTCTTTCAGGGCTTGGGGCGGAGATGTCGGCTCGACGGCAGGAGGCGTCATGGGCTCTGCCTTGGCTTCTGGGGAAATGGGGCGCGGGGGGCGATAAGGGTCGACGGTGGGACGCTCACTTTGAGGGGGAAGCCCCAGCATTTGCGTATTTCCTTCACGTCGGGCGGCGGAACGCTGTTCGGCGGCGACTTTCTCCTTGGCGGCTCGCCATTCGCGGGCGCTGCGAAAGCCTGTCAGCGGAGCCCCGGATTCGCTGACTTCAGGGCTGAAATCATAGTTACCGACGCGGATGGTCTCCTCACTGGCCGCGTTGGATCCCGTAGGCGTCTGGGTCACGGAACGGTGCTCCACGGGATTCACGAACATTTCGTCGAGGTCGTTGAGCCCCTCAAGGAGCAGGGCATCTGAGGCTCCCCATGAAGAATCCGGGGTAGGTTTACTGGAGGGAGAGGCACTCATGGTGGACGAGAAGAAAGCGTTCGCAAGCGGGGCCGATCGTGTTGCGGCCACATCAATACTAGAGATGCTGGCCTTCTCTTGGCAACCTTGCAATCCTGGGAGCCGGATCGGGCCTGGACAAATAATCTCCACAATGGCACGTCTCGATGTTTCCAGAAATAAGAAATTACCATACCAATTGGAAACATGGCAGCTGTGTTCCTTGACTTCGAGAGGGTTATTAATTATAACTCTCAATATCTGTAATTATTAGCAATGCTGCTTCCATGGCTAACGTGCCTCGTCTGATCGATCCCTATGAACTTCAATCCGCCTTGTCGGGGGAGCCTGCGTGCCTTTCGGCTGACGGAACCGGGAGCACCCATCGGGCGACGGACACGCGGTCGGGGCAACCGGTGATCTTGCGAATCTTCAGTCAGCGGCTTCTCGGCGACAGTGCCATCCAGAAAGACTTTGTGAATCATGCGAAGCTCTTGATCGAATTGGATCATCCTGGGGTGACGCGCATCGTGGATACGGGGCAGCATGGGGATCAGTTCTTCTATGTCCTCCAGGATCCCGGTGGACAGACGGTGGAGGAAATGGTTGCCGCGAGTGGGCCCTTTGAGGTGCCACAGGCGTTGCGGCTCCATTTGCAGTTGTCGGAGGCGTTGCTCGCTGTGCGGACTCAGCCTGGTCTCTTGAGTCGGGTGTGGCCACGTAATTTGATGGTTACTGGTCAGGAGTTAGACGCCAAGATCATGCTCATCGCGCAGAATTTGATTGGGCCCGTGGATCCAGAGGAACAGCCAGAGTATCTGGCTCCGGAGATTCTTGCGGGTCACGCCGACAGCGTGCAAGCCACGCTCTACTCGATCGGGGCCACCCTTTATTACATGCTGACTGGCAAGTCTCCCTATCCGGCGAATCTGCGCATGGAGGATCTGTTAGAAGCGAAGTCGAAAGGATCCCCCGACATGAGTCTTCTCCCACAGGCTGCTCCAATCACACTGTTAAAGCATCTGTTAGAAGCAGATCCTCGCAATCGTCCCAAATCTCTCATGGAGTGGGATCGGGCCCTCCAGCGATTCATTCGATTCACCCCTACCGAGACCAGCCCTGTCGCCGTACAGGAGATGGAGTCGGCGACGCGAGACGCTCGCGAGAGCGCGACGCCAGCAGCAACACCATTCGGTACTCCCGCGTCCGCAGCCCCAGTGGAGGAGGTTACGTCCAGGGTGGATGCTGCTCCTGAGGAATTGCAGAAGGCCAAGGTCCACACACAGCGTTTGAGCGTGGAACTGACCAAGCGCGTGCAGAAGGAGCTGGCCCTCACAGAACAGCTCAAGCAACTTGAGACTGATCTGGAGAAGGAGCGGGCACGCGCGAAGGAGCTGACTAGCAAACGGGCCAAACAGAGTGATGCCGCAGAGTCGCGCCTCAAGGAAGAACGGCGCCGGTTGGAAGCTGACAAGAAAGCGCTAGAGCGCGAGCGCAAATCCCTCGATAAGGACAAGAAGAAGTTCCTCGAGGAAACCCAGAAGTTTTCGCTGGCTCAGCTCAAGGCAGAATCGCGTGCGCTCAAAGACGCGGATCCTAATCGGACGAAGCCGCAATTCTTCCGCTTCAATCGTCGGCCCAAGAAAGCGGTCGAACCCACACCAGCGAAGGAGACCGAGAAGATGACGGCTCCTGACAGACCGGTCAACGCTGTGGCGGTAGAACCGCAGGGGGAGGCGGCTGAACCGTCGGCGAAGCCGCAACCGCAACCATCCCCGAAGCCGACGGAATCTAAGCGGCCGAAAGTGGCAACGCCTCAGGCGAAAGTGTCTGTGACGGCCAAGCCTGACCCGGCAGCGCCTCCTAAGCCTGTCAGGCAGCAGGCACCGCCAGCGCGGCAGCCCAAGGTGGCGCCGAAGCCTACCCAGAAACCTCAGCTGCAGGGGAAGCCTGCTGTGACCCGGAAAGAGTCTAGCAAATCAGCAACGCCTGATAGGGTGGTGGTCCCTCCTACCTACCAACCATTGCCTGGAGCTTGGTATGCCCTGGGACTCTTGGCGGCAGTCATCGTGATCGGATTGTTCTTTGTCTATCGCACGTTCTTCCAGCCCCAGGAGAATCACTATCTTGAAGCGGCGATCCATGGCGATCCGATTGTGGTGGATGCGAATCGTACTCCTGACGAAGCCACCATGGATGAAGAAGGGGTTGTCGATAGGGAGAGTCAGGTGAATGAGGAGATCCGCGTGAACATGCGTGTGATGGAGAACGTGCGCCTCCTGGATGACGAAGAATGGGAGGAACTGCTCTACGGGATGAGGAACCTCGAACATCAGAATCGGTATTCCGAACAAGAACTCTTTCGGATTCGACGCGAGCTGTTTGAAGGCTTGGAAAGGAAAGCGCGGTTGAAGCAGGACGAGATGGCGAGCAACGCTGGCTACCGGGAACTCTATCAGCACCTTAAGCCTTACATTGATGCGATTGCATCCGAAGGGGACCTAGATACGACAGAGACGGTCGAATCGGAGAGCGTCGACGACGCCGAGGGCGACTCCTAACATCGCGGTCACTCGTCCAGTGCTCAAGGAACCATGTGGAAGAGCATGGCCTCATGCACGGCCTCGGTGAGTCGTTGCAGGGCGTAGGGTTTGGGCAAGACGGTGGCAAAGCCCTTTTGTTGATAGTGCGAGAGGGAATCGCCGTCCATGTAGCCGCTCGTTGCGATGCCTACAAACTCGGGATCAATGGCCCGTAGTTCACGGAAAGTGGCTACCCCGTCCATGCCGCCCGGCAAGGTGATGTCAAGAATTCCCAACTCAAACCCGTCGCCCATCTGCCAGCCGCGACGAAACGTGTCCACGGCCTGTTGCCCATCCTCGACGCAGGTCACGCTGTGCCCGTTCTTCTCCAGATATAGCTTGGCCATGCGGCTAATGCCTTCCTGATCTTCGACGATCAAGATCTTCAAAGGGCTGCTCTCGATGGCTTGTGGAGCGACGACCGGTGCGGGGGTGGGAGATTCCGTTTCCAACAACTTTGGATCGGCCGCAGGCAAGTAGACGGAGAACTCACTGCCGTGATTGGGAACCGAATGGACATCGATCAATCCTTGATGGGTCGAGACAATCTGCGCGCAGGTGGCCAGGCCCAGTCCGGTTCCATTAGTCTTCGTCGTGTAGAGAGCTTCAAAGATGCGCTTCTGCTTCTCTGGGGGGATGCCCACTCCACGGTCGCGCACTCTCAGAGCAACGTAGTTCCCGGGAGGTAACCCTTGAGAAGCGTCGCTGTCCATGGGCGCATTCTCTGCGACCAGAGCGATGATGCCCCCTTGCGGCATCGCTTGCTGGGCATTCACGAGGAGATTGTTGATCACTTGGACGATCTCGATGGAATCGGCCAGGACCGGCCACACATGGTCGTCAATGAGTCGGCGGCAGGTGACGTTTGATCCCAGGCCAGTGATGGCGACCGCCTGCTGAATGAGATCTTCCACGCGGCAAGGACGTTTGGTCGATCGTCGCCCCTTGGCGTAGTTCAGGAGTCGTTGGCACAGCTTCCCGGTGGTCATGGTGGCCTCCATGGCCTGCTCGAGAGCACCCTGCAACGACGTGCCCAGTGCCTCGGGCATCGCCACTTCCAAATGGCCGCGGATCGCAGTGAGGGAATTGTTGAAATCGTGCACAATACCCTGGGTGATGTGGGCGATGGTGTCTGCCTTGTTGAGTTCAAAGGCGTGATCTCCGGAAAGCTCAGTCTCTGGTGTCGGCTCAGCCTCGGTGGCCTCTGGGTGCTCCCACACCAGTGTCACGGTGTGGTCAGGATCCTGATTGGGAGCGGCCGGACGTGAGGAAATGGACCAGTGAGCCTGGATCAAGCCACCGTTAGCCGTCCGGATCGGGTAGTGACATTGAAAGAGTTCTTGCGGGTCTGAGGCCAGCCAGTCATGGCGGAAACGTTCGCGGTCCTCGGGGCGCAGCATTTCCGAGAAGGCCACCCGTTCCAATCGTTCTAGCGGAATGCCCAAGCGTTCTTGCACCGCGCGATTGGCGAAGTGGATGCGCACCTGTGAGAGATCCTCGATGCCGCCCACGAGAATGACGACGCCCTCCTGGGTTTGATCTATGGCCAGGCGCCAGTGGAAATTGATGGCTTCTAGCTCTTCGAGGGGAATGTGAGAGGCGGACAGAGGCGAAGGGTCGGTTAAGGGACGCTAATTGTTAAGAAACCTAAGAAGATTCTCAAACTTAAAAGGCAGTTCTTGGGAACTTTCTCGTCAGGGCCGAGGAATGGCTGGATGCTCACCTTGATTTGAAATCTAAAAAACCGATTGCCAAGAAACTATTCGACGATAGCTTCGCCGTCCCATGGCTAGCGGAGCGAAAGCAAAGACCAGAAAAGGCGTTGCCAAACGTTTCAAAGTGACCGGCACCGGAAAGGTGTTGCGTCGGAAACAAGGCAAGCGCCACTTGCTACGTACGAAGAATCGTAAGCGGAAGCGCCATTTGCGCAAGGTTGGCCTCGTTGCCGATGCCAATCTCAAGGCCGTTCGCGAGAACCTCCCGTTCGCCTAGACGGATAGATCTTTGTGGAGACCGCGGTCTCCGAAACGTCGTCACCGCGCCTGCTCCCATCCCACGAGGGTGGAGACCATGAACGGACGAGGCCCTTGGCGACTTTGGAATAACGGTCCGTTCTCCCTGAACATCCATGCCTAGAGCCACTAACTCACCTGCCAGTCGCAAGCGCCGCAAGCGCATGCTCGCGAAAGCCAAGGGCTATCGCGGTTTCCGTTCCAAACTCTATCGCTATGCGAAAGATGCGGTCTACAAAGCGCAACAACACGCCTACCGTGACCGCAAAGTCCGCAAGCGGGAATTCCGTCGTCTGTGGATCCAGCGGATCAATGCGGCCACCCGCGCGCATGGCTTGACCTACAACCGCTTCATGGAAGGTCTGAAGGCGGCGAACATTGAGTTGGATCGCAAGGTGCTCTCGGACATGGCGATTCAAGATGCCGGAGCCTTTGGTGTGCTCGTTGAGACTGCCAAAGAAGCCCTGGAGAAGAAGGCCGCTAGTTAACGGCAAGGCCCCTCATCTGCGCATTTTTCCCAATGGCCGCGAGCGCTCAATAGCGTGCTTGCGGCCATTGGCGTTTCATCTCACGCACTCGCATCAATCATGATCGATCAACTGGAGGCGATTCATCAAGACGCTCTCAACACCATTGCCGACGCGGCAGATGATGCCGCCCTGGAATCCTTTCGCATCCGTTTCCTTGGAAAGAAGGGAACACTTACCCAAGCTGCTGCTGGGATGCGCGACGTGTCCAAGGAGGACAAGCCCAAGGTAGGGCAGAAATTGAACGAGGTCCGGCAAGCGCTCACCTCCATGGTGGAAGACCGCGCCGCCGAACTCATCGCCGCCAAGGACGCCGCGGCGGCAAAGGACACAGACGTGACACTGCCAGGGCGTCGCCCGCAGCCTGCCGCATTGCACCCCCTCACCCAGATGATGGACCGGGGTATCAAGGCGCTCCGTCAGATGGGGTTCGCCCTAGCCAGTGGTCCCGAGGTGGAAACGGAGTTCCATTGCTTCGATGCGCTCAACACGCCAGAGGATCATCCGGCGCGGAACGAGAAGGACACCTTCTACTTCAACGATGGGCATTTGCTCCGCACCCACACCTCTTCCGTGCAGGTCCGCACGATGGAGACGCAAGCCCCGCCTATCCGCGTCATTGCCCCCGGCAGTGCCTATCGCCGCGATGAGATCGATGCGACCCATCTGAGTGTCTTCACGCAGATGGAAGGGCTCTATGTGGCAGAGGATGTGAATTTGGGTGATCTGAAAGGAACGTTAGAGCGCCTTTTCCAAGCGATCTTCGGACCCAAGACGCCCGTCCGTTTCCGTCCCCATTTCTTCCCCTTCACGGAACCCAGTTTTGAGATTGATATCCAATTGCAGCCAAAGGGACAGGCGCCGCGCTGGATCGAAATTGCAGGGTGTGGGATGGTTGATCCTAACGTCTTTGCGCAAATCTGCGAATCGCGCGGGGACGATCTTTATGACCCTGACAAGGTGACAGGATTCGCCTTCGGTCTAGGGTTGGAACGACTCGCCATGATCATGTGGGGCATCCCCGACATCCGTTGGCTCATTGAGAATGACCAGCGCTTTCTTCACCAGTTCGTCTAGCATTTCTTCACCGTTTCCTCCATGAACACTTCTCTCAACTGGCTCCAAGACCATCTTGATCTCTCGGACTGCAAGACGGAAGCATTGGCTGATATGCTGACCTTCGCTGGCATCGAGGTAGAGGGGATTCATCAGCAAGGGGCAGGCGTGGACAAGGTCGTCGTGGCCCAGATCAAGTCCTCGGAACCCCATCCCGATGCGGAACGGTTGAGTGTTTGTCAGGTTGATGATGGCTCGGGAACAGACCGGCAGATCGTCTGTGGAGCCAAGAACTACAAGGTCGGGGACAAGGTTCCGCTCGCCCTGCCAGGGGCCGTTCTCCCAGGAGACTTCAAGATCAAGAAAGGCAAGCTGCGTGGTGTCGCCTCCAACGGCATGATGTGCAGTGGGCGTGAACTCTCGCTTTCGAATGATCATGAAGGCCTTCTGATCCTCAACACTGAGGCCGCCACGGGCACGCCGATTGGAGAGCTCTTTGACTCGGACACCGTGTTTGAGCTCGAGATCACGCCTAACCGATCCGATCTACTCAGTCACCTCGGCATCGCACGAGAACTGGCTGCCCTGACAAAGCGCTCGCTAAAAAGCGCGTCTCACCATGGCGAGACGTCCATCGCCACTCAAGCCGCTAAGGCTGATGAGATCGAACTCCAAGCACCAGAGGCCTGCCCCTACTACACCGCGCGACGCATCACCGGCGTGAACGTTGGGCCCAGCCCGGACTGGCTCAAAGCCAAGCTCGAAGCCATTGGCCTGCGTCCGATCAATAACATTGTCGATATCACCAACTACGTTCTCTTCGAAATGGGCCAGCCCTTGCATGCCTTCGACGCGGACAAACTCCAAGGCGGCATCTGCGTTCGTCAGGCAAATGACGGGGAAACCTTTGTGGCCCTCGATGGAAATGAGTATGCCTTGGAAACGGACGACCTCGTCATTGCGGATCAATCCAAAGCGCTCGCCATCGGTGGCGTCATGGGAGGCGAGGATTCCGGCGTCGTGGAAACGACAACAAATGTTCTGTTAGAAAGCGCCTATTTCACCCCCAGCCGTATCCGGCGAACCTCACGCCGACTCGATCTCAGCAGCGACTCCAGTTACCGGTTCGAACGCGGAATCGATCCGGCACAAACGTTAGGAGCGTCAGAACTCGCCACCAAGCTGATTCTCGAGATCGCCGGCGGCAAAGCAGAAGACGTCGTCCTCGTAGCCGGACAAGCGCCAGCCCCACCAGCGCCAGTATCGCTCGACGCGGCTCGAGCGGCGACATTGTTAGGTGCAAGTCTTTCCGAAGAAGCCATGGGAGAAATCCTCACGGGCCTCGGACTCAATGCCCTCGGTGATGGTCAATGGAAGGTGCCAAGTTATCGGCTCGATCTCGAGCGTCATATCGATCTCGTTGAGGAGATTGCTAGGGTTCATGGCCTGGACAATATTCCTTCACGGCAGGAGGCGGTCTTCGTCCAACCAAGTAAAGACGACGCCCGTTATGACGCGCATTTCCAACTCCGTCAGCAACTGGTGCACCTGGGCTACGACGATTGTCTCACCATCAAACTCATCTCAGAAGCGCAACTGCAAGACGACGTCTGCGCTCTCCGTCTGGGCGGACAGAATCAGCCCGTGGCTCTAAAGAAGCCGCTCTCACAAGATCACACCACGCTGCGGCCCAGTGTCGTGCCTGGGTTGCTTGACGTCATGGCGCGCAACATCCGGCAAGGCGCTCACAGCCTCAAATTCTTCGAGATCGGCACCGTCTTCTCGCAACACGTCAAGAGTCCCAAAGTCCTCGAAAGCCAGCAGCTCGGCATCGTGCTCGCAGGCGACATGGCCGTGCCTTCCTGGCATGGCGCCCCTCGTCGAGCCGACCTTTATGACCTCATCGGCTTGATCGAAGCGCTCTTCAGCACGAGCAAACAAGCGATCACCGTCCGCAAATCGGAGGAAGAGAACCTGCTCATCGGAGCCGAAGTCTTGTTAGGCAAGACGAGCATCGGCAAGCTCGGTCAGCTCGCGCCCGCCCGCGCCCGCGAGCTCGATTTCAATGGCCCCGTCTTTGTCGCCGAGATCGATCTAGCCAAAGCACTCAAGCCCAGCTTAGAAACGGAACCCGTGCAGGATCTCCCGCGCTTTCCAGCCGTCACGCGAGACATCGCTCTCGACGTCCCTGCCGAGATGCCCAACGCCGATCTCGCCAAGCACTTTGCCAAGCAGAATCAGCCATTGTTAGTCGATCACCAACTCTTCGATCTCTTCGCAGACCCCACCGGGGACAAACTCCCTGCTGACCGCAAATCACTCGCTTACACATTCACTTACCGATCGCCGGAACGCACCCTCAAATCCGGCGAAGTAGACAAAGCCCACGAGAAGATCGTCAAGAGCCTCTCACAGCTAGGTGACGTCCGCGTCCGCTAACATTGCCCCTACGCCCACGGCTCTCGTGGCGGTGGCTTCCAGCCGCCGAGCGCTGCCACGAAGCAGGGCGCGTGTGTGCTTGTGGGGATTGTGGGGCTAGGCGTTTTGCGGGTTATAGCTGAGGTCATTCTGCTTGCTCCCAGTGTGGGGGTGCCGATACGCAGGCATGGGTGGCGAATCAGTTGGATAAGTTGATTCATGTGCCGTATTTCATGGTGACCTTTACCCTGCCTCGTGAGTTGCGCGAGGTGATGTGGCGTCATGCGGAGGTGCTTTATGGTGAGTTTTTTGCCGTGAGTTCTCGTTGCCTTGGGAGCCAATTGGCGAGCGCGCAGCAGGGGTTGGGGGCAGTGGATTGCGGGTTCTTTGGGATCATGCATACGTGGACGCAGTTGCTGCACTATCATCCACATATTCATTATGTTGTGCCCGGTGTGGGCGTTCGGGAGAATGGCGATCTGAGCCGCGTGGCGAAGAGCGATTATTTGATGCCTTGGGAGCCTTTGAGAGATGCGTTCGTGAAGAGTTTTCGAGCGATGCTTGATTCGCATGATCTCTTGTCGGCGTGTCCTCCGGAGGTGTGGGAGAAGGATTGGCGGATCAATATTCAGGCTTTTGGTAATGGCCAGAATGCCGTGAAGTATCTTGGGGCTTATGTGCGTAAGTCGGCGATTGGCAATAGCCGCATCCTGGCGATGGATCCTGACAAAGGGACGGTGACGTTTAGCTATTTGGATCGCGCGGATGGGGGTGTGCGCAAGGAGGAGACGATTTCCGGTGTGACGTTCGTTAGCCGCTATATGCAGCATGTGTTTCCGGGCAAGTTCCATCGTTTACGCTACTATGGTTATTTGCATAGCCGTGGGAAGGGCCGATTATTGAGGCTACAGACGCTGACAGAGACACCGATTGTGATCGCTGCGAGGGAGTGTTTGGAGGAGGCGGTGCCGAGTTGCCCGAAGTGCGGTAAGGGGATGGAGGTAGTGGATACTTTTGGTCGGATCAGGAGGAGCAGCAGGGTGATCGACGCGATCTGGGGCGTGAAGCCGCCGACGCTTCCGCAAAGGCCGCTGATCATTCGGCGGCCGGGAAGACCTCCCCCAACCCCTGCTTCTTCTGAAACGATATGAGCCTTGTTCTTTGCCAGGTGGATCTCAGACTAACGGAAACCTTCATTGGTGTCGGTTTGGCAGAGCTGTGGCGTCCTCTAAGGAAGATGGCGCGATATCGGTCTGGAAGCTGCCAATGGATGGGAAATAAGGTCGCTGGAGGGCGTCGGTGGTGCGGCATCCCGTACGACAGCATCCACTGGAGTGATGCATCTGGCTGTCACATAGGACAGTGCCAGGGTGACGGCGAATGGAAATTCCATAGGGAGATCCGGACGTCTTTCCAAGCGTGCTAGGAGCGCTTTCCGGAGTTCGATCGCGGGTTGTTCAACAAGGGCTGCATACGCAGGCTCCCTTTGGTCGCTGCGATGCGAGCCTAGTTGTTGTCGCCGTTTTCAGGTAACGCGCTGTTCAGGATGAAACCAATTTTGATCATATTGGGATGCAACTTCGATTGTATTGGCACACACGTAGGAGCCATCGGCTCGCCATAAAAGACCTTCACTGAAATAGAACGCCCCACCGATCCATCGCGAAAAATCCGAGGAGACTTCGAAGAATGGTTCCACGTCTGAAGCTGGTTTATAATCATCGCTAAGTCGGATCTTCCAGTTGCGGTGTAGCT
>JAUIAH010000014.1 GCA_030425385.1 Verrucomicrobiia bacterium
TGACGCAGAGCGATTACTTTCGATTTAGGCTGGGGCTGGGAAGTTTTACGTCTCTTGTTAGTTTTCACACACCGATTAGACGGCGTGAGCTTTCCGGTTTCCAGCTTTTCTTACGGGATGCCTGTGTTTCGATTTCGGTCTTTTCAAGGTTCTGGATGATGGCGAGAGCCAACCAGAATTCACTTAAACTCGACATCCGAAAACGTCATTTCCTCTGAAGCGCGACAGTCGATAGCATCGACAACTTTCTCAATCACTTCATCGCCTAAGATGGAGGATAGTTGGTCGAGGGCTCCCTCGATAAGCCCTCGGAATAGCTGCCACATCAATCCCGCATAACTCAGTATGGTGAGCCTTCCGCTTTGCTTGTCTCGCACTTCTCCATAACTCAATCCACCGCTTCGTAGCATCGTCTCAAATATCAGGGCATACCTGATCGCTGCTAGGTGAACCGATGCATACGAGAACTGATACCTTCCACTTTGTTCTGCCAAGAACCCGAAGTTCTGCTTCACTTCTTTGAAATAGACTTCGATCGACCAGCGCAATGCGTATATTTCCAGAACCTTCTCGGCGGTTGCTTCTAGATCGGTTGTGAGAAAAACGACCCAGTTCTCTCCGGTGCTATCTGCTGGCGCACTGAAGACCAAGACCACTTCTTGCCAACGTTCTGGCTTGTTTGCCTTCTTCTCCAAATTGAGCCAAGCACGTAATCGAAATGTCTTGTAGCGTGCTTTACGATTCGCTCTCTTCAGCTTGCGCCGGTGCTTCTCATAGAGTTGTTTGGCATTGTAAGAGACCTTCCCGCCTTTCTCCGAAACTTGGTATTTGAGTTTACCGCGTTTCATTTGAAACACAGCTTCAACTCCTGCTTCAATGGCCGCCTCCACATTCTCTTTGCTACCAAACCAAGCGTCAGCAATCACATATTTCGCCTTGAAGCCGACTCGAAGGCACCTCTTGAGCATCCGACGGAACATGGATTGCTTGTCCTCGTCGCGCGCTCGAGCCATATCGCGTGCAGCGGCACTCCTCTCATCGCGGAAACCCTTGTCTTCTGGTTTCTCCACAGCGGCTTCACTGCTCATGTAGATTTGCCTGTCCAATGGGAGGAATCCCATTTCTCCAGCCAACCCAAATTCGACGACCTGCTGCCCAAAGATCGTTCTTTGTTCTGTGTGATCCCAGTGTTTAGAGGCACCCTCGACTTTCCTACCTCGCCGCACTTTGATCGAATCATCGGCGACGAAGGCCCGCTTGCTTTCTGGACCAAGATCATTCTGTTTGAGGACGCTGCGCGAGGTCATCATAGCCTGCTTACACCAGTTGATATCTTCGCGTCCCAGGACATTATACAGGACGTCTTCGGGGCGATTGCTCTTCTCCCCCTCGCGATTGCCACAGGGAATGAACTGGCAAAGTTCGGCACAGAAGCAATGGATGCTCCCCTTGAGAAACGGCCAGCAGAGCAAAGCGCAGAGGATGGCGCCGAGGGGAGTGGCGTCCAAACGGCGATCTTTTCCGAAGCATTGCGAGAAGATATTGACCATGGAGTGTCTTTGGATACCATCGGCAAGCTCAGAATCTGCGAACATCTTGGCATCATGCAGTGCATCCGAGATCGGTGTATAACTTCTCACATTGACTTTTTCGCCAGATTTGCCGCTTGTTCTTACGCTGTTAGCTTTATGCTTTTTCACACAAACAGCTAAGGGCAAGTGGCATATAAACAAGTCTAATCTAACAATATTCCAGATAAGTGATCGCAAATTATCGATGGAATGTGAGAATTAAGATTAAAGGCTACTTCAACGCAGTCGTTGCTGTTGTGCATGATCCTGTAAAAGGATCTATAACTCTGCATTTGGGGCAGTCCTGCCAGTTGGTCAAAGATGCTCAGTTGTGGCCAATCCAGATGGGATATCTTAAGACGGGTTAAACTGCTAGCCAATTAGCTGATGAACTAATTTCGCTTCTAAGGCCTCAAAATTTCATGAGGCCTTAATCTAGGTTGGCCACATGACTAGCATTAGGCGCAAAACCCACATAGTGGTTGTAGGTCGTCTGAATGTCATCGCCTAGCCACTCAGCAACGACAGGAATCGGCGTTCCAGCCTGCACATGCAACGTCGCAAAGGTGTGGCGCATCGTGTGGGAGCGAACCCAGGGCAAGTCACACGATTCAACGAACGTCGTGAAGCGCTTCTTGAAGTCTGTTCGATAGATGTCCTTCCCATGTCTCACTTTTGGCCGAAACATGAACGGCTTCGGCTTTCCGTAGTCTTTCAGAAATGCAGCAAAGGTTGAGCCGTAGTGAACCATCCGCGCTTCCTTGTCCTTGGGAATGAACGTATCGGTCTCTGACACTTCACAGATCCCAGGTGTTCGAAACCATGATGCGCGCGCTTCAATGATCTCACCCTTTCGAAGTCCAAGAAAGAAACCGCAGTGAAGAACGAACCTGAGCTCTGGGTCCGTGCAGCGACTGAGAAGCAGATCCCGCTCTTCTCGAGTGCAGAAGACCACTCCCTTGCCTCTCTTCACCTTTGGGACCTTCACCGCTTCCATGGGGTGCCTGGCGATCTTCCCTTGCTCAAGGAGCCAGGAGAAGAAGCCCTGTGTGCGCCTGAGGTAGCCTGAAATGGTACTCTGGGCTTTCTCTTCTTCCCTAAGGCTCTCAATCCATCCATAGATCATCTTCTCAGTGATCTCATTGGCAAGGGCCGCCCTAAAATCGCGTAAATCTAAGGGTTTCCTTGTGCCCAAACCCCTTATTTCATAGGGTTTGGGGTGGTCGGGGTGGCGGGATTCGAACCCACGACCTTTGCACCCCCAGTGCAACGCGCTAACCAGGCTGCGCCACACCCCGACGTGGGGGGAAATTCCCAGGAAATGACCGTTTCGCAAGCATCTTTTGCAGAACTTGAGCCCCCGATTGGCGCCCGCATGAGAGGTGGAATGGTTAGAAAGTGTGAAATTTCTGGTTCCCGTGGTCGGTAAATCGGGTAAAAGTCCTGACGATGATGTTCTCAACCCGCCGATTCCTTTGCCTGGCGCTGACGCTGTGGGCCGCGCTGCTTACCTCCGCCTCGGCCTTCCGCACTGTCGTCATCGATGCCGGCCATGGGGGAAAGGATGACGGCGCCAAACGCTATGGCGTGAAGGAGAAAGATCTGAATTTGGACACGGCCAAGCGTTTGGAAAAGATCCTCCAGCGCAAAGGCTTTCACGTCGTCATGACGCGACGCACCGACAAATTTCTACCATTGCAACAACGCGCCAAGATTGCCAATCGCTATCAAGATGCGGTCTTTGTCAGTATCCATTACAACGCGCACAAGAACACCTCGGTCAAGGGGATCGAGACCTTCTACGCGACCCTCGAAGGACGCAAACTCGCGGCGGGCATTCAGGATCTCCTCACCACGCGGATCAAACAGACGCGCGATCGCGGCATCAAGATCGGGAAACAGTATGCGGTGCTCAATAAAACGCGCATTGTTAGTGTGCTCGTCGAGGGTGGCTTTATCAGCAATCCCTGGGAACGGCGTCGGCTCAACGGCGCGTGGTATCGTCAGATGGTAGCGGAACAAATTGCCAAAGGCATCCTCATTCACCGGTAAAAGTTCTTAGCCTTCCACCTTCTCGGCCTTCCCTTTCCAAGTCCCCGTGATTTCATGGCGGAGGAGAAAGAGCGTCGGCCCCATGACGATGGCCCCACGGATGGCGAGATGCATCAGGGTCATCCAACGGGAATCTTCCTCTGGAATGGGCCAAAGAAATTTCATGGCCAATAAGAGCACGCTAAAGCAAAGGAAAGCCCTGGCGGTATCGCGCACGTGGCGTTTCACATAATCTCCCAGATTCGTTTCCAAGAAACGCAAGACAGGTGGCAGTAAGAGGCCAAAGTTCACCGTGCACACTGAAATCAACCCAGCCAGAGCGACGCCTACAAATCCCATGGTGGATGCGAGCACGATACTGAGGATCACATGAGAGAGCAGGCGCGTGATCGTAAAGCGCAAGATCACTTTCTCATGCCCACACATCATCAAGACGCGGTCTGCGGCAGAAGAGCTAAGGTGACTGACGTAGGCCACAAGAAGAATGATTTCCCCCGTAAGCCAGACATGAGGCGGCAATGCTTTCCAATCCGTGATAAAATGTAGCAGTTCCTCCATATAGATCGCGGCCAGGAAGTAGCACGGCGTCGTCAGAATAAAGAGGAGTCGATTGGTATTGAAGAAGAGCTCGCGCACGGGCTCTTTCTCGCCTGTGGCGTGGAGATGGGCAGCCGCGGTGGGAACAATATTCATCAATTGCATGGCGACGCCATTGAGGAGTTCTGCCACCTTGACCCCAGGCTGGAAATGAGTGGTATCAATGGCAGGAAGCATACGCCCCATGACCACGCGATCCGATTGCCCCAGAAACATGTAGTTACACGTATTGGTGTAAGCAATGAGCGAGAAGCGAATCTGTTCTTTCACCGCCCCCAAGCAGTATTTCAAAGGATTTAGGGTGATCACTTTGAGCATGGGAAATACGAGCAACGTGCAGAGCGCGTACGGAAGGATGGTGAACGCCATGGAAAGCAGAATGATCTGGCTGAATGCCCACTCCAATTTAATCGCTTGCATCACCGTTAGAAGATAGGCGATCGATGAAGCAACGCTGAACCAATTAAACCAATACTGTCTCTGGATCCCAATGAGTGCAGCGGGGAAGATTCCCAGTGGTAGCAAGATACAAATGCTCCCTGCAAAGTAAGTGTAGGCCAGACCGAACTCAGGCCGCATGGCTTCTGGAACGTTAAAGAATGACAGGAAGGGCCCCTTTAATAGAAAGGCCACCGTGAAACTCACAATCCCCAAGACCACGAACGTCCAGAAGGCGGTGGTGAAGAGATCATCCACCTCGTCCATCTTCTCCTCCGCGCTCTTCGTCGCCACGAGACGCTGGATGGTGAAGCCCATGCCGAAGTCCAGGACGATCGAATAGCTGATGAAGGACCAGAGAATCTGCCAGAAGAGGAACGCTTCCGGCGAGAAGTGATTGAGAATGGCGGTGAAGACCAGGATACCTGTAAGCATCCGCGCTCCGAAATTTGCGTAACTGCTGGCCGTGTTGGCGACGTAGCGTTTCTTCCAATCAATGGCGGCCATGTTCGAGGAATTGGAAGCGTGCCACGCTTCCAACGCCGCGCAAGATCGTTATGGAAAGTCTGGTTGATCTTTCCCTTTCTTGCGAAAGCCATCGAACACCGTTTCAAAGCGCACATCCTTGGCCTTCCCCGGCGCCATTGTCAGTTGCACCCGCCGACGCTCCGTCCGTCGCTGACTCCGAATAGAAACCACCGCATCCAGAGTGATGTCACCATCCTTTTCGTGATCCATGTTGAGGACTCCAGGCACGACATAGGTCGCTTGCCAACCTTCGTCCCCCGCCCCAACGGCAAAAGGGATGGTGACGCTCTTCGGTGCCTGCACGACTTGCCCGGTCGCTGTGCGAAAACTCAAGGACTCCACCCGCATGGAGCGATGTGTTCCCCGCTTCCCCCACGCCGTGAAGAGGCATTTGTAAGGCCCTGTTTCGGTCTCGCCCGCCACGAAATAGACCATGGCAGAGACAGAGTAATTTACCCGTCCCTCGGTCGTGAGCATCTCCGCCGTGAGGCGAGCACCATTGACCGTGGGTTCGACTCCTGAGACCTGATAGGCCTCCTCCGTTTGCACCAAATGCGCGCAGTGGCACAACAGGCCAGTCCATAGGAAGAGCATTGCAGTGGGGGCGGAAACTCTCATAGTAGCTCCACCCTAAGCGCTTTCCTGCATCCGCCAAGCGATTCTTGGAATTCTGTTATGCTCCTGAAATTCACCATCCTCGCCATCTTCCTCCTCATGGTCATCAGCCTGATCATCGGGCGCAACACCGTCGTAGGAATCAAGGGTTGGCGCCGCGCGCGCAAGGTCGATCAGGAGACCCTGCGCCTCATGCACTCGGGCGAGAATTGCGATGCTTTCATCGAACGGATCCCTGACATTGCCGAAAGACATCGGAAGAAGATGAGCGAGAGCTTCGGAGAGAAACTGGACTATCAGAAAAGCGATCTCGCGCGGCTCGATGCCATCATTGACAAGGCTTGGGGCGATCAGCTTCCCAAGGATATCGAGGCGCTCGTCCTGACCTTCGGCGCCTACTTCGGCGAAACCTTGAGGCGCTTGCGCGGAGGCCAATGGGACTTCGATGCCGAACGCGGCTATTGCCTGAGAGACGTCGGGGGTGCGGCCACCGTCTATCCTTTTGAGAAAGTGTCCAAGCGCTTCAAGAATAGCAAAGAGCACTCTCTATCACTCTTCTATCGCGCCCTCGTCAAAACTCTGGAGAAGAACGCATGAAGGTGACGGTGTTAGGCCTTGGTCTCATGGGTAGCCGCATGGCGCGGCGTCTCCTTGATGCCAGCCACGAGGTCACGGTGTGGAATCGTTCCCCTGACAAAGCCACAGCGTTGCAAGCAGCCGGTGCCGCCGTTTCCCCAACAGCCGCAGAGGCCGCTCTTGGAGCAAGCATCGTGCTCACCATGCTCGCCGACGGCCCTGCCGTCGACGACGTGCTCTTCTGTCAGGGGGTCGCGCAGGTGCTTGCACCCGGAGCGATCGTCCTCGACATGAGTTCCATCCCGCCTTCCACCGCGCAAGCGCACGCCCATCGCCTAGCGGAGCGCGGGATCGATCACCTAGACGCTCCCGTTTCGGGAGGGACCATCGGAGCCGAAGACGGAACCTTAGCGATTCTATGTGGCGGCGACGCTTCCGTCCTGGAGCGCTGTCGGCCTCTGTTGGAAGTGCTCGGCCATCCCACCCATGTGGGGCCGCATGGCAGCGGTCAACTAACCAAGCTGTGCAATCAAGTGATCGTCGCCAGCACGATCGGAGCCATCTCGGAAGCCCTCATGTTGGCTCAGGCTGGAGGCGCCGATCCAGAGGCTGTTTGCCAAGCGCTGCGGGGCGGATTTGCCGATAGTCGGATCCTCCGCGAACACGGACAGCGCATGGTGGAGCGTCGCTGGCGTCCCGGGGGACCGAGCAAGCTTCAATTGAAAGACCTCGATGCCGCCACGGACGTCGCCAAAGCGCTAGGCGTGGACTTGCCCATGCTGGATCTCATTCGGCGCGCCTACGAATCCTTCATTACCCATGGGGGCGGCCAGCTTGACCACTCGGCGCTCTTGCTAGAGCTCGAGCGCCGCAACGCCCCGCACCGCGTGGGCACGCGCCCAGACGATGCTCCCGAGGGAAGTGATTTCCTGTGATCAGGCAGGATCGACGTAGCGATCGGGTGTGTCGAGATTGACTTCGGAATCGAGGATCTCCTTGCGGAGGTTGAGATTCTTCTTCTGTGCCCACCAATAGACGAACGGCGCGGCCACGAAGATGGACGAATAGGTCCCGATGAGCACCCCAATGATGATGGTGAAGGAGAAGTCGCGCAGCGCAGGGCCACCGAACAGGAAGAGAACGAGCAAGGCGAGAAGCGTCGTCAAACTCGTTAGCAAGGTCCGACGAAGGGTCTGCCGGATGGCCAAGTTCATCACGGACTTCACATCACCTGGCAGGCTGCGTAAGCTTTCCCGAATCCGGTCAAAGACCACGATGGTATCATTGATAGAATAACCCGCAATGGTGAGAAAGGCTCCCACAAGGACGAGGGAAAGCTCTCGTCCTGACAGGATCACGATACCACTCGTAATAATGAGGTCATGGACCAAGGCCACAATGGCACCTAAGGCAAAGGCGAATTCGAACCGAGCGGTGACGTAGAGCAGGATGCCGATTAGGGCCAACCCAAGGGCCAGCAGGGAACCGTAGGCCAACTCTTTACCAATGGCAGAGCCGACCGAATCATTCTGGATACTCGTCGAGGCATCCAGATTCAGCTTCTCTTTGAGCAAGGCCTTCACTTCCTCGACTTGCTCGGCAGAAGCAGCAGGATTCTCTGCATCCTTCTCCACCATGCGAATGGTCACATAGCGGGACTCCGATCCCACCGCTTGTTGGCTTTGCACGGTCGGTGGCTCAGCCAAGGCATACTCCGAGAGAGCGGTCGTCACACTGTCCACATTGATCGCATCACTCGTCACCTGCAGCGTGAACATGTGTCCCCCGCGGAAATCAACCCCCAGGGCATGGACATTGCGAACCGCCATGCCGATGACAGCCGCTCCGATGAGGCAGAGCGAGATGATCATGGCCATCTTCCGCTTGCTGAGGAAATCGATGGTGTTGTCTGGAATGAATTCCCAGAAAGAAAGCTTCTTCAGCTTCCCGGTGTCTGTGGCCCAGTTAAAGATGACGCGCGTCACGACGAGCGCGGCAAACATCGATCCCAAGATCCCAACGATCAGGGTAACGGCGAAGCCCTTCACGGGACCCGAGGCCACATAGTAGAGAATGAATGCCGTGATCAGGGAGGTGATGTTGGCGTCAAAGATCGCGGAGAAAGCCTTGTTGTAAGCACCGTTGATCGCATTTCCTAACGTTCGCCCATCGCCAATCTCTTCTTTCAGGCGCTCGTAGATGAGGACGTTGGCATCAATGGCAATCCCGATGGTAAGGATGATCCCGGCAATTCCTGGTAGTGTCAGGGTGAACCCAAACATCGCCATGGAGCCTAACAAGAAGAGCAAGGTCATCACCAGACCCAGGATGCTGATGATCCCCGCAGTGCGGTAGTAGATCAGCACAAAGATCAAGGTGAAGAGGAGACCGGCTGCCGCTGCGAGGAAGCCCTGCCGGATGGACTCTTTCCCCAGGGCAGGATCGACACTGCTCTCGTTGTCAATCGCAAGCGAGTTACGCAAAGGGTTCTGCAAGGCAGCCGCCAACGAGCGGGCTTCTTCTTCCGTGAATTTGCCGGAAATCTCGGTGGTGCCATAGATCGCTGAGTTGATGTTAGGTGCAGAGAGCACCTCCCCATCAAGGACGATGGCCATGGGCTTATTCGTATTCTTATCGGTGAGGTCGTAGAAGAGTTCTTTGCCCTTGCTGTCGAAGTTCACCATGATGCTCCAGGAGTTCGTGCTCCCCAGCGCCGGCCACGCTTGACTCACATAGGTCCCCTCGAGATCAGGACTCCGCTTCAGCAGGTAGTAGCCCTCATTCCCATCGTCCTTCTCCTTCGTGGGCATGGCCGCCATGCCGGGCACCACTTTCTCGCCCTTGGCGACCGCCGGTGCATCCGCTTGGCGCGTGCGATCCACGATGTGGAAATTCAGCTGGGACTTCTTCGTGATGAGTTGGCGAATGGCATCACGCTGCTCCTCGTCGATCCCTGGCATTTCCACAATCAAGCGGTCATCATCCTGGGGCACGATGCGCAATTCCTTTCCGCCGAAGGCATCAAGACGTTTGCGCAAGGTGGCGATCACACTATCCATTTCACCAGCAATGGCTTCCTGACCTTCGGGCCGGTCGATACGCACCTGGAAACTACTTCCCCCCACGAGCTCGATGCCTTGCTCGATCGGCACCTGAGGCTTGGAGAGATCAAATTGATTGAGCGCACTCTTCAGCTCTTCCCAGACGTTGGCGACATCCGCGGGCTCTGCCGCGGGACGCTTGCCCTTCTCGGGCTCGTTCGGCTCCCAGAAACGGTAGACGTTGGTGAACTTCGGGTTCTCGGGACCTTCTTCCGCAGGCTTGTCGTCGCCATCGATCACATAGATCCGGCCCACGCCTCCATCGTAGGTCTTCTTGTAAGCCAGCTTGGTATCGAGATTGAACGAGCCCTCATTCTTAAACGGGAACACCTTGCGTTCGTCGGCGCTATCGGAGACGAATCCGTTCTCGTTGAGGATACGCTGTGCGGTCTCCCGGACCGAAGTGACGGACTCGGCGGTGACTTGGTCGAAACGCAAGCGCTCATCGGTGGCGCTCTGCTTCCGTGGGAAGAGCGCGTGGATGCAAAGCGCGGCAAGCAACACGGTGAGCATGCCGCCGATCACGCGTTTCTGTTTGGTGAAGTCGGTAAAGAAATACCAAATGAACAACCCCAGCAGCCCGAGACCGAAGATCAGTTCCCAAATCGGGGAACCCGTCATGGCGTAGAACGCGAAGACGACGGCGAAGACGACGAGGACCAGGAGGTTGATGGACGAGGATTTCATAAAACTAGACTAAAGAGGGCAGCGAGGGTGACAGAGCAAAGAGGATCGATGGGCAGCCGTTCAAGAGGATTCTTTCTCTTCGGACGGACTTTCGCTCGCATCGCCTCCCTCCCCTTTGGGTGTGGTGCTGGCAATGGCGGATTTCTCGAACTCGATCTTCACGTTATCCGCCACCTTCACCATCAACGTGCGCTCCTTAACATTGGTCACGAGTCCATGAATCCCCGCGCTCGTGACGACTTTATCACCAACCCTGAGCTGCGCCACGCGGGCCTCCAGTTCCTTCTGACGCTGCCGCTGAGGACGGATCAGGAGGAAATACATGATGACAAACATCAGAATCATCATGATCAGCCCAGAATAGGGATTTCCCTGCGGCGGGGCTTGTGCCGCAATAATGCTAACAATTTCCGTAGATCTCACGTGGCTTGGTCGGATTGGTGGTATTGAGTCATAAACTCCTCGCGAAACGTAGTGAAACACGAGGAATCTAGCGCTTCCCGAGCCCGCCGCGCGAGGGACAGATAGAAATGCAGATTATGCAGAGAAATCAACCGCAAACCCAGGATTTCATTGGCCTTTAATAAATGGCGTAAGTAGGCCCTACTGAACCCCTTGCGACACGGATAGGAATTGGAGTCCTCCTCGATCGGAGAGGTGTCTTTGGCAAAGCGCTCGTTCTTCAGATTGATCGGTCCACGCGCCGTGAGGGCTGTTCCGTGGCGCGCCAAACGCGTCGGCAAGACGCAATCAAAGAGATCGATCCCGCGCCCGATCATCTCCACGAGTTGAGGCGGCGTGCCCAAGCCCATCGCATAGCGTGGCTTGTCCACAGGAAGGAAGGGCTCGGCATTCTCTACGGCACGAAACATCTCCTCCTCGGGTTCGCCCACGCTCACGCCGCCCACGGCATACCCATCGAGATCAAGGTCTACCAGCGCCTTGGCAGAAGCCTCCCGCAGATCCGCATAGATGGATCCCTGAACAATTCCGAAATGGAGCTGCCGCTCCGGCGCATGAGCCTCCGTCCAGTCCTTGCACCGCTGCGCCCAGCGTGTCGTCAGCCCCAGACTCTTCTCCGCATAGTCCCGATCACAAGGATACGGCGGGCACTCGTCGAAATACATCGCGATGTCCGAGCCCAAGGTGGCCTGAATCTCCATGGAAATCTCTGGCGACAACAGCATCCGTGCCCCATTCAGGTGATTCTGAAACGCTACCCCTTCTTCCGTGATCTTGCGCAACTTTGCTAGGGAGAACACCTGGTAACCGCCACTATCCGTCAGGATGGGCCGATCCCACCGCATGAACTCATGCAGGCCTCCGAACTCGCGGATCACCTCCAACCCCGGTCGCAGATGCAAATGATAGGTGTTTCCCAAGATGACTTCCGCATCCAACTCATCTTCCAGTTCCTCGGGAGAAACCGCCTTCACCGTCCCCTGAGTCCCCACCGGCATGAAGGTCGGCGTCTGAATGACCCCATGTGCCGTGGTCAGACGACCACGACGCGCCTTCGATTGGGGATCGGTTGAAAGAAGCTCGAACACAAGGGCGACTAACCAGGCCAGACCCGAGGGGTGGTCAAGTCCCCAAGCGCAAATTCACAAAGGTAAGAAGGCCGCCCCCGTACCTTTCGCTGGGCGATTGCGTTGTAACGGCCGGACCTGCTGCGGCGCCGCAGTCCTCACGCGAAGTCACGCGCCACCTCAAAACACCAACCCAAACCCGTTCAAACCATGAAGACACCCCTGCATCCCCACCCCTTCGCCGGCCGATGTCGACTCCTTCTCGGATGGCTGACCCTTTGGATCACTGCCTTCGGCGTCCTTGCCCAGGATGCCGCACCTTGTCACGGCATCGTTCAGAAGATCGTCCAACGCGACGGCACCATCACCTATCAACTAATCTGTGAGGGCGAGTGCCCAGACGGCGGCCGCTGCGCCCCGCGTCGTTCACAAAACCACCACGGCGGCATCCGCGAATGGTGCGGCTGTGGCGAGCAAGAGCCCCAACATTGTCACATCGTCCTCTACCGTCCTGGGCCAGGCGAAGGCGGCGGCGAACACCGCGTCTTCTGCGCGGGCACCTGCCCCGATGGGCATCGCTGCCAGCTGCAAGAAGTGCTCATTCAGGAAACCGACGGACACCGCGTGTTCCATCTCAGGTGCCTTTGCCCGGGTGAGAATGAACCACATCCTGACGACCAAAGCACTCCCGATCCCACCAACGACGACGACGACGAGGCTCCCTGCTGCGATGATGCCAAGCCTTGCAAAGGCTACGTTCAGAAAGTCGTGCAAGCCGACGGCACGGTCACGTTTCAGTTAGGCTGTCGCGGCACCTGCCCGGATGGACGCCCCTGCCAAACTCACCGTCGCGAGAATCACCATGGCGGCATTCGCGAATGGTGTGGTTGTGAGGACACCGAACCACGTGGTTGCCACATCGTTCTCTACCGGCCCGGCAGAGGCGAAGGCGGTGGCGAGCCCCGCGTCTTCTGCGCAGGCGCTTGCCCCGACGGCCGCGCCTGCCGCATCCAGGAAACCCTTGTCGCCCAGGCCGATGGCACCAAGGTCTTTCGTTACACCTGTGAGTGCCCTGACAATGAAGCAGCAGCTGATTTGCAGACCCCTAACGCGAAACGTCAGGCACTGGCCCGCCGATTGCACGAAAGCGCTTCCCGTGACCTTCGCGTTGTCGCCATGCCCATGCGCGGCGAACGCCACCTTTGCCTGGAGTTCACAGGCATTCCGGAGACGCGCTACCGCGTGCTGGTCACATCCGATTTCCAGGAATGGTCGACGGTAGGAGAAGCCTCTCTTCTAGAGAACGGCCGTTTCCAGTGGATCGATGAGCACTGGATGGATGGCACGCCACGTTTCTACATTGTCGAGGAGATCGACGAGTAGAAAGACTCCGCCATTGGCGCTCAAAGACAGAGAGGGAACTGCTTCGGTGGTTCCCTCTCTTGCCTTTCACATCTCTTCTCCAATGGCCAGGAGTGGCTGGAATGCTAACACGTGGCGACCGCTTGCGCTGGACGCACGGCGATGCCCTGATCGTGTAGGAAAGCTTTGGACTCCGCGATGGTGTATTCGCCAAAGTGAAAGATGCTCGCCGCGAGCACGGCATCCGCCTTCCCTTGGGTGAGCCCATCGGCGAGGTGTTGCAAGGTTCCCACGCCTCCACTCGCGATGACTGGAATGTTTACCGCTTCGCTCACGGTCCGCGTGAGTTCCAGATCGTAACCATCCTTGGTGCCATCGG
This sequence comes from Verrucomicrobiia bacterium, assembly GCA_030425385.1. Classification (GTDB taxonomy): domain Bacteria; phylum Verrucomicrobiota; class Verrucomicrobiia; order Verrucomicrobiales; family DEV007; genus JAACDM01. Next base: position 13,436 of record JAUIAH010000014.1, read on the forward strand.
CATCCATGCTGGTGAGAAGGATCTCTCCAGCGCCGAGCGCTTCCCCACGCTTGGCCCATTCAATGGCATCGAGGTCGGTGGGATTGCGGCCGCCGTGGGTATAGACGGTCCAACTACCGGAGTCGTTCCGCTTCGCATCGATGGCAAGGACAATGCACTGCACTCCAAACGCCCGCGCCCCCTCAGCGATCACTTCCGGTCGATTGATCGCTGCCGTATTCACGCTCACTTTATCGGCACCCGCGAGCAGCATGGTGCGCATGTCGTCCACCGTGCGAATCCCCCCACCCACGGTCAATGGCATGTGGCACTGACGAGCAGTTTCCTCTACCACATCCACCATGGTGCGACGCGCGTCGGAGGAAGCGGTGATGTCGAGAAACACGAGTTCGTCCGCACCCTGACGTTCATACTCCATGGCGCACTCCACCGGGTCTCCGGCGTCTCGCAGGTCCACAAACTGCGTGCCCTTGACGACCCGTCCATCGGTAACATCAAGGCAAGGAATGATTCGTTTGGTCAACATGATGTGCTACGCTAGGGGGCACCATGCCCTCCAGCAAGTCAGCTTCTGACGAAAGCCCCACGGACCTCGATCCCACTCTCGCGGCCGCCGCGGATGCCCGCGTGGATGCCCGCGTGGATGCCCGCGTGGATGCCTTTCTCGCCTTCCTTGAGGTAGAGAAAGATGCCTCCGAGCGCACGCGCCGCAACTACCTGCATGCCTTGCAGCGCTTTCGAGAACGCCATCCTACCACTTTCCGATCTTGGGAAGCCTGTGAAGCGGACGACTTTCGCGCCTACCTCTTTGCGATGATGAAAGAGGAACACGCGCGCAGCACCATCCGGCTGCACTTCGCAGCACTGCGCTCTTTCTACAAATTCCTATCACAACGCCATGGGGTGGAGCCTAATCCTCTCAAGGAGGTGCAATTGCCCAAGCTTGAGAAGAAATTGCCCGTAGTCCTCACACTCAAACAAGTGGAAGATCTGTTGGCCTTGCCGTTGACGTTAGAACAACCGCAACAAGCCCCCACCTGGGTGGGCGAGCGAGACGCCGCCATCCTCGAACTCTTCTACAGCACGGGGATGCGTTTGGAAGAGTTGGCCAACGCCAACGTGGAGGATATCGACGACTATCAAGAAACCATGCGCGTGGTGGGGAAAGGACGGAAAGAACGTCTCTGCCCCATTGGTTCGCACGCCCTTGTGGCCCTGCAACGCTATCGTCAGAAGGCAAGTGTACACGAGGGCCCCTTGTTTCTCTCCAAACTCCGCAAACGCCTCTCCCGCACTTCCATTCACGCCGTCGTGAAGAAGTATCTCCGCCACTCTGACATACCCATTGATGTCAGCGCTCATAAACTGCGCCACTCATTTGCGACGCATTTGTTAGATAATGGGGCGGACTTGCGAAGTGTCCAGGCGTTGTTGGGGCACGCTAGCCTTTCCACCACGCAGATCTACACGCACGTCAGCGTGGAACGGATGAAAGAGACCTACGACGGCGCACACCCCCGCGCCTAGCGACTATTCAAAGTTGAAGTTCGGCGGCTCCCCATCGGTAGGCATGGGGAAGGCTCCCTGGCTCACCGCAGCACCAATAGACGCCATGGCGATGGCCATGACAATCCCGAGCACAAAGCCAATGATGATCATGATGCCGATGAACTTCCAATAAACCCGCTGCTGCAAGAGGGCCTCTTCAAGGTGCGCGGTGCTCCGAGAAATCTGCAAGTTCCCGATCGCTGAACCGTATTTCCACAGCTTCAGCGTCGGAAAGATGAAGATGATCCCATAGAGAATATAGATGACGCCGACGATCGCCATGGGCGCGCCCACCTGAGTGGCAGCGGCGAACATGCCCAGCGATCCCAAGAACATGAAGGCGGCACCAATGAATCCGAGCACGGCAATGAAACGCACCCAGGGCTTGGTTCCTAAAAGTTCACTGATGGCGCGAGGGCTTACCTCACTGTTGGCGGCGGAATTGGTACCCGTGAGATCGGATGTCGGACTTTGATAGGGATTCTGATCCATGACACGATGATCTTAAAGACCAGTATCTCCCTGTCGATGAGAAAGTCCCGCCGGGATTCTATAGGCAATTCCTGAAATCTGTGTTTCCTTGGCGGCACATGTCAGAGTTGGCGGACACGGGCAAGTTGGACACGCGGCATCGCATCGAGCTGACGGAGGGCGTCGAGATCTGGCTGCCCATCGCGGGCCCGTTCGCTCGTGGGCTGGCGTTCATGGTGGACCTTCTCCTCCGCCTAGTCGTGGCCCTGATCGTGACCTTGCTCCTCGGCATGGCCAGCGGCTATCTGGGTGAGAACGTGACCCAGGGGCTCATCCTTCTCTTCGCCTTCTTCTGGATGTGGTTCTACAACGTGCCCTTCGAGTTGGGCAAACGCGGGGCCACGCCAGGCAAACGCTTCATGGGTCTTCGCGTGGTGCAACTGTCGGGCGCTCCCGTGACATTCAGTCAGTCTCTTGTTAGGAATTTCCTTCGGTTCGTCGATGGCCTCCCGTTGGCCTATGGCCTCGGGCTACTCTCCTGCATCTCCACGCGCAGCTTCCAACGACTCGGCGATCTTGCAGCGGGCACAGCCGTGATCTATTCCAAGCCTAACCAAAGCGCTTCTGGTCTCGTTCCCGATCACTTGAAACCCCTCGCCCCGACCATGCCTCTGGATCGTGAGGAGCAACTCGCTATTCTCAACTTTCTCGATCGCGCCGGTTCGTGGTCGGATGCCCGTCGCGAAGAGATGGCTTCACAACTCCCCGCACTCACCGGCGGCGTCAGCGGCCCAGATGCCGTCGACCGCCTTCTGCGAATCGGCCTGTGGATTCGCCAGTCATCCTAACAGTGCCCTCCTATGAAACGTCAATCCTTTGAGGAACAGCGCCAGCTCGATTGGGCCACGTTCGAAGCCACTGTGGATCAGTTAGAGGGGAAACATGCTCCTCAGGAACCGGAGGCCTTTCCCAAACGCTTTCGCCAGCTGTGCAGCGACCTCTCGCTCGCACAGCATCGCATGTATGGCTTGAAACTGTGTGATCGCTTGAACCGGCTGGTCATTCGCGGGCACCGGCACCTGTATCGCGGAGGGGCGCATCTTCGCGAAGCTCTTCTTCACTTCATCCTCCGTGGCTTTCCACAAGCATTTCGGGCCGATCTCAAGCTGTTCGGGATCGCCAATGCCTTCTTCTGGATCCCCCTCCTCACTCTCCTCGCGGGCTCCCTAGCAGAACCCCACTGGGGTCATTCAGTGCTCGGCACGGAGATGATGGCCAACCTTGAGTCCATGTATGGCGATGGTGATCCCATCTCGCATCTCCGTCAGGAACACGGCTCGAATTTCATGATGTTTGCCTTCTACGTCATGAACAACATTGGGATCGATTTCCGGATCTTTGCTGGAGGCATTCTCTTTGGAGTTGGCACGCTCTTCTTCGTACTCTTCAATGGCCTCTTCTTCGGGGCCGCTACTGCCTACATCCATGAAGTGGGCAATCCCGAGTCCTACTACACCTTCATCAGCGGGCATGTGGCCCTGGAGTTGTTAGGCATGCTCGTTGCGGCCATGGCGGGAATGCGACTAGGATTCGCTCTTCTGGATCCCGGTCGACACACACGCAAGCAAGCGCTTCTCCACGGCGCGAAACGAGCCGTACCACTCCTCTACGGAGCGGCGCTTCTCACCTTTCTGGCCGCCCTGGTCGAAGGGTTCTGGTCCGCGCGTCCATTTCCTAGCATGACCAAATACGCGGTGGGCGTGAGCTGGTTCATCCTTCTCACTCTCTACCTAACCTTATCCGGACGAGAGAGGATGGCCGATGAAACTTGAGGACCTCACTGCCGAGATCCGTCCGCGTGATCCTTGGGAAGCCATGGACCTCGGCGTAGCCCTTGTGCGCCGCGATTGGAAACGCATCACTCAAGCGTGGTGCCTCACCGTCGTTCCCTTTTGTCTACTGCTGGCGTTTCTTCTCTATCAATATCCCTACTTGCTCCTCTTCGCCATCTTCTGGTTCAAGCCACTTTATGATCGGGTGCCGCTGTTCATCATCAGCCGATCCCTCTTCGGAGCCTGTCCGCGCCTGCACGATCTTTGGCGTTCTCCCAAATTCTTCCTCACTGATTTGCTAGGCTCTTTGTCGTGGCGGCGTTTCTCGCTGGCCCGCAGCTATGTCATGCCCGTGAGCATCCTGGAACAACTCAAGGGTAAAGCAAGACGTCAGCGTCTCCTCGTGCTGGGACGGGAGACGGACGCGCATGGCACGTCGCTCATGACCGTGTGCGCATTGCTAGAGTTCGCCGTCGCTGCCGCTCTAGCCATGCTCCTCGTCACCTTCATCCCTTCCCATAGTTTCGACTTTGGCGAATGGTTTCTGGCCACCTTCCAAGACCACGCGGCCGCCCCTGACAATGTCCTTCGCCTGCTCGCCTTGATCTACTTCCTCGCCCTCAGTTTCGTGGAACCCTTCTATGTAGGCGCAGGCTTTGGCCTCTACATCAATGCCAGGACGAAAGGAGAAGGATGGGATTTAGACATCGCTTTTCGAAAGCTCGAGACGCGTCTTTCCCATCGTGCGGCCTCCAGGGGCAAGGTTGCCGCCGTCGCTCTGGCACTCTTCTACATGGTCTCGCCCACACCGACGAGCCACGCTCAGGAAGCTCCCACCATCAGTGATACGAAGACCCAGATCAGAGAGGTCCTCGATCGCCCCGAATTCATCATCCACAAGACAGAGCGCACGGTTTGGCGGCGGAAAGGCCAGCCCAGCGAGTTCGGTAGCCCTGGTCCCAACGTCGGTATGCCGTTCTTCGCCCTCCTTGGCGAGGTCCTCTTCTGGGTGGCCATCGTCGCTGCAGTGCTCGCTATCGCCTATTGGCTCTATCAATATCGTCACCTCTTGAAGGGAGGCTGCCTCCGCCGAGGCTCCTCCGACATCGGCCCGAGAGCCACAACCGTGATGGGGATGGATGTGCGTGGCGATTCACTCCCTGACAATATTGCCCAGTCCGCTTGGGAGGCCTGGATCGCAGGCCGTCCTCAGGAAGCCATGAGCTTGCTCTACCGCGGGTCCATTTCCTGGCTCATCGAGCGCGAACGTCTCCCCATTGCCGAGAGTGATACGGAGAATGATTGCCTTCAGCATGCGCACCAGCTGGAGAATGTTGCCATGCTCGACTATTTCTCGCGACTCACCGCGCAGTGGATCACGGGAGCCTATGGGAAACGATGGCCCACTGACGAGACCGTGAAGGAACTTTGTCAGTCCTGGCCCTTTCACCAAGGAGGTCCCGCATGAATCGATCCTTGCTCCGGCTCTCCATCATCGTCCTTTTGTCAGGGTTTCTCTGTGGTTGCCTGGAGCGGCAGAAGGAAGAGGTCGAGATCGGCTACCGCGGCGAAGCGCGGCGAAATCCCTTTCTCGCCTGGCAGTATCTCTGTGAGGCACGCGGCTACACGGCCGATAGTTTCGTCACGGCAAACGACTGGCCATCTCCTTACACCGTGATGGTCATGCCCGCGGAGGGCATCACGACCGAGGGACGCACCGCTTCGCTCAAACAGTGGATCGATCAAGGTGGCCACCTCGTCTACTTGGCGTCTGATGGAGGTTATCGGTCATGGACAGATTTCGATTTCTCTACGAGCAAAGATCTGGACGAACACCCATTGCTCAAGGCCTTCGGCATTGGACTCGGCACGGGGCAACAGGGCAGCACCGAGGTCGATCTCGGCGTCGACACGCTTGCCGTGGACGTTGTCAGTGACCTCCGATTCGATCTCTCCCAGGCTGAGGGACAGCGTGATCTGCCTCGAGGTCCAGATTCTCAGCCCGCCTTCGCGAGCCTGAGCTATGGTTATGGAAGGCTCACAGTGGCTGCCACGGCGCGCCCCTTTCGCAATCGGCAGATTGGCGAAGCCGACCACGCCGCCCTCGCCATGACGTTGATCGATCTGTCAGGGGATCGCCATGTGTGGTTTGTCTATGGCGACGATCTTTCGTTCATTCGCCTCCTCTGGCAACACGGCAAATGGGCGGTGGTTTCGGTAGGACTCTTGCTACTCACCTGGCTTTGGTTTCGCATGCCGCGCTTCGGCCCCCTCTTGCCCCCTGCACCCGCGGCAACGCGCGTCTTTAGCAGTCATCTGGAAATGACGGGCCAATTCCTGTGGCGACACGGCGCGCAGCGGCATTTGGTCGACGGGATTCGAAGGCGATTGGTCAAACGCTATCAGTTGGCGACCGGTGGCCATCTGCCTCCTTTTGACGACCACGCTTTGCACACCTTCCTAGCCGAACGCAGCGGTATGGCACACGAACGCATCCAGGCCCTCTTCACAGGCAAGGCGGAGAAAGATCAAGCGGCTTTCACGCGCACCATCCAAGATCTCACTTTGTTAGAGAAACATCTATGAACGACAACGACCACGAACACGCCCCACCTCCCGTTCCCCCGATCACTTCGTCATCCGCAGACGGGACCACGAACACGGCACCCGTCTGGGGACGCATCCGCGATGAAGTGACCAGGGTCTTCATTGGCCAAGCAGACGTGGTGGATCACGTGCTCGCCGCGCTCATCGCCGGTGGCCACATTCTCCTCGAAGGCAAGCCGGGTCTCGGCAAGACTCATCTCGTCCTCGCCCTTTCGAAGACCTTCGGTGGCACCTTCCAACGGATCCAATTCACGCCTGACCTCATGCCTTCCGATGTCACGGGACACTCCCTCTTCGACATGAGCACGCAGCAGTTCCGTCTACGTAAAGGGCCGGTGTTCACCAACTTGCTCCTGGCCGATGAGATCAATCGCGCCCCCGCCAAGACACAGGCATCTTTGTTAGAAGTGATGCAAGAAGAGCAAGTGACCATCGATGGCGAGACCCTCAAACTCACACCACCCTTCATGACTTTCGCGACCCAGAATCCGATCGAACAGGAAGGCACTTATCCTCTCCCGGAAGCTCAGCTAGACCGCTTTCTCATCAAGGTCTTGATCGACTATCCTGCGCCCAACGACGAACAAGCGATTGTAGAGCAAGCCGCGGGCGCTGCGGGTGGACGCGGCCTTAATCCAACATCGGTGCAACAAGTCTGCTCTCCTCAAGATATCCTCGAGGCGCAAGATCGAGCCGCGAAGATTCAGGCCGTGGATGAAGTCGTGGCCTACGCGCTCAACCTCACGCGCGCCACGCGCACTTCAGAAGGCATTTCGTTAGGAGCCGGCACCCGTGGAGCCATCAGTTTGATCCGCATGGCCAAGGCGTTCGCCGTTCTGCAAGGGCGTGATTTCGCCACGCCTGACGATGTCAAACGGAGCGCCCTTCCCGTGCTCCGCCATCGCGTGGCTCTCTCACCAGAACTCGCCATCAGCGGCCAACAGATTGACGATGTCTTGGCCAACCTCATCCAGACGGTCGAGACGCCACGTTGATTTCGTGAAGCCCACGACGCGATTGCTTGTCGCCCTCATTGGCTGGGTGGCGCTTGGCTTAGCCGCTTCCTTCTGGGAGCCCTTCGTCCTCTTGTGGCTGGGCTATGGCGGCCTGTTAGGGCTCATCGCAGTTGGCGACTTCTTAGTGAGTCGCTATGCCGTCAAACCCCTCCAGATTGAGCGGCAGGTGCCGGGACGCTTCGCTCTGGATGTCTATGGGGAGGTATGCCTCACCTTGCGACATCCTGCCAAACTCACCAGGCTAGTGGAGATCTTTGATGGGATCCCTGCCTCAGCGGAGACCACCGAACTTCCATGGTCGGGCGAGGTCGCTCCTCACACCTTCACCAAAGTCACCTATCCGCTGCGCTTTCTGAAGCGGGGAAGACTCGTGATGGGGCCCATTCATGTGCAGGAGAAGTCGCCCCTGGGATTATGGGATCGCCGCTACCGCACGGCACATCATGATGACGTGCGGGTTTATCCTAACTACGAGCCTGTGGTGCGTTTCGCCCTCCTGGCCATGGAGAATCGCGAGAATCAGATGGGTATCGTCAAGCGCGCACGACGCGGGGTGAGCTTGGAGTTCCAGCAATTGCGTGAGTATCAAGAGGGCGACAACCTTTCACAGATCGATTGGAAGGCGACATCGAAACGCCTGGAACTGATCAGCCGCGAATACCGTGAGGAGCGCGATCAGAATGTCATCCTCTTGTTAGACTGTGGGCGCCGCATGCGCGTCATCGATGGCGAGATCTCCCAGTTCGATCACTGTCTCAATGCGATGCTCCTGCTCTCGTTCATCGCTCTCCGGCAGGGAGATCACATCGGCATTCTCAGTTTCGGCGGCACGGAACGCTGGTTGCCCCCTGTCAAAGGACAGCACGGCATGACCACCCTGCTCAATCACCTCTATGACTATGAAACGAGCCCGCAGCCGAGCGACTTCAGCGAAGCTGCCGAACGCCTCATGATCCGGCAGAAACGCCGCGCCCTCGTCATCATCCTCACCAATTTGCGAAGCGAAGACGCTTCCCAATTGCTCCCTTCCCTCCAGCTCATCAAGCGGCGTCACCTCCCCTTGGTAGCCAGTCTCCGGGAAGCCTCGACGGAGGCGCAACAGGCACATCCCGTGACCACTTTCGACGATGCACTTGCCCACGCGGCAACGCAGCTCTACGTGGAAGAGAGACAAGCCGTGTTCCAAGAACTTCGTTCGCACGGCATTCTCACCATGGATGAACCTGCCAGCGCACTTCCCATTGCCCTTACGAATTCCTATTTGGAAATCAAGCACGCTGGCCTTCTCTAACATCATGCACCCTTCACGCTGGTCCCTCCCCATTGCCTTTCTCGGATTGCTGACCGTCCTCGGCGTCACGCTCTTCTCGGAATCTCCCACCAAGACCGCCTTGCCCAAGGGGTTTGTGGATTTGGCGGAAGCCATCCCCGGTTTGCGCGTGGACGTGCGATACGCTGGCCAAGAGAATTTCGTCGGCAAACCTGTCACGGGATACGAAGCTGCCCGAGCCATCGCGACCAAGGAAGTGGCCACTGCTCTCACAACAGCACAGAAGATTCTGCAAAAGCAAGGGTATGCACTGAAAGTCTTTGATGCTTACCGTCCGCAGCGTGCGGTCGACCACTTTGTCCGTTGGACTAAAGACCCCCGGGACACGATCAAGAAGGCACAGTATTACCCAAACGTTCGCAAAGATGCCTTGATTTCGTTAGGCTACATTGCCGAGCGCTCAGGTCATAGCCGCGGAAGTGCGGTGGACGTCACCCTCGTGCGCCTTGACACGGGTGACGAGGTGGACATGGGCTCACCCTTCGACCTCTTCGACCCACTCTCTCACGCGTTGCGCTCCGATTTGCCCAAGAACGCCGTGGCTCATCGCAAGCGTTTGCGAGAAGCCATGCTCGCCGCCGGTTTCAAGCCCCTCCGCGAGGAATGGTGGCATTTCAGCCTCTCCAAGGAACCCTACCCGAAAACCTACTTCGATTTCCCTATCAAGTAGGGGGATTCTGCTAGCGCTGGTCAGCGCGTAGGCTGGTGGCGAGCTCCGGGCGGCCAATGGCTTCGTAGCATTGGATCAAGGTGGCCTTGGCATCCGCCCGGTCAGGCTGCTGTGCGAGGACAGTCTCAAGATCGGGGATGGCCTCGCGCCAGCGCCCTGTCAGTGCGCGGATTTCTCCACGCGTGGCGGCATACTCAAAACGCACGGGAAGATCGCCTGCCGCTTGAACCGCTTGCTCTGCCAACTCGGCCGCGCGCTCGAGATCGATCCGCTCTTCGGCATGACTGAAGGCCCAGGCGAGGTTGTTCATCAGCGCATGCGCTTCGGGAAAACGTGAGAGCCCCTCCTCGCACAGGGTGATCGCCTTCTCCCATGCACGTTCGTCACACGCGAGGCCACTGAGGACTTGATAGAGTTCCAAGCTGGGTGTGGAACTTTCCTTCCAGGCGCTTTCTAGCAGACGTCGAACGCGCAGACTTAGAGTAGGCTCCTCTCCCAAAGCGACGAGTCGCCGATAGGTCTTCCGATGCGTGGGATCAAGTTTAAGAATCGCCTCACAGGCTTGCAACACGTTATCCGCGGATGGATCCGTGAGACGCTGCTCATAGAGATGCACTAACAGGGCATCATAACAGGGATCGGCTCGCACCAGACGACCACGTTGGAGGATCGCCTCCGCGGCCACATCGTCTCCAAGGAGCATCTTGGCCTCGGCCCAGAGCGCGCGCGCTTCCACGTCGCGCGGGTGCACGCGAGCCTGATCACGATAGCGCTCGATCACTGTAAGAGCCTGTTCCTTCATATCGGCTTCCTTGCCGGTGGCCTGATAGAGATTGGCGAGGGCGATGCCTAAGGTGGGATTGAGAGAGATGGCATTCTCCAGGGAGGCGATCGCTTCCTCCGTGCGCCCAGCAAAGAGGTGAAGTTGGGCGAGCAAGGCCTGCGCCTCGGAATGAGACGGCGTTTCCGACACCAGCATTTCCAGCCCTTCCTGAATCTCGGTCAGGCGGGACACGCGATCTTCTGACCGCCAGAGCCGCATGTACTCGCTGAAGGCATCTTCCTCTTGCTCGGCCACCTCTTGGCGCCCCTCCCACTTCCCAAATCCCATCCAGACACCAAAGCCCAGACAAACGATGGAGAAGACGATCGTTAGAGTCCGCCCAAAGCGACGGACTCGGCGGCGACGCGAAATGGTCTTGCGACGCGAAGAGGTTTCAGGGGAACGACTCATGGCTGCGAAAGAGTGGGATGAACGGCACGGCCAGACCGGCCTGTCCGCTTGGCAATGGTTCTACATATATCTTCTATTTGATAATACCACGATTTCCATAATAATTTATGAAGTGAAGTCGCCCGCGAAGTCTTTCCCCACTCCTCTCGTCTCTCTGATAGCGTTATTCAGCGTCACCTTGCCACTTTGGGCAGCTCCCGTGACCATCTTTGAAGATCCATTCGACGCCGCTCCCAACGCCAACGGATGGACAGAGACTCCTGACAGCCGAGTCACTCACGACGGAACCGATGTGCGGTTGCGATCCACCACCGCGGCGACGACGCTTACCCAGATCACCCGCACGATCAATACGGCGGCATTCACCGATCTCACCCTGACACTGGATGCGTTTCAAGGCCCTGGGTTGTGGGTTGGAGCGGACGACTCTCTGCGAATCATTGCCGATGGAGTCACCGTTTTCTCTGATGGGGGAGTGTTCTTGGGGTCCGATGGGGACACGAGCACTGGTTTGCTGCTTGCACCATCGCCACCCCAGTCCACCGGCGCCATCGCTATCCCAACTCCGGGAGATGGCACGCTGGACCTGACCATCGAAGGGCAAATAAGCGGCGCGACGTTTCTCACTCCTAAAGACTATTTCCTCAGCCATTTCACTCTCTCAGGGGAACTCATCGCGGCTGTTCCGGAAATGTCATCTTTCTTCCTTTTGTTAGGATTTGTGATTGGGTTCACTCATTGGCAAACGCGCTTCCGTCGGCGCTTCCGCGTCGTCTAAATGGAGGCGGCCTTCACCGCGCTCCTTTCGAACTGGCGACGGATCGCCATCGCTGGAGCGACTGGGCTCGCTTTCAGCCCGCTTCTCTTGGTGCACTTCCGCGACCTCTGGCAACGCGAACACTATCAGTACTTCCCCATCGTCCTCATCTTCACGGGATTGCTATTGCGCCGCCGTTGGCGCGAGGCGATCGCAGTGAACCGCCCGTTTACCTGGCCTGACAGAGCCCTCATTGCGTTGTTAGGCGCGGCTGCTGTCGCCGTGCTCGTTCTGGCCACCGTGAGCTACTCCCCTAATCTTGCGATGCTCGCAGCGATTCTGGCTGCGGGGGCCTTTCTCGTGTTTCACACGCATCGGAGGCACTTGACCAATGCGTTTGGTATCTGGTGCCTGCTGTGGCTGTTGATTCGCCTTCCGTTTAAATTCGATGAGACGCTCGTCAAGAGCTTCCAGACGCACAGCACGGCATGGAGCAGCCGCCTGCTCGATCACCTCGGCATCCTTCACCGCACCGATGGTCATGTGCTATGCTTTCCTGGGAAAGAGTTCTTTGTCGATCAGGCCTGTAGCGGCATCATGTCATTCACGGCACTCTTTGCGGCAGCTGCCCTGCTCATCGTGGGATTGAATCGACCGCTCGTGACCAGTGTGGTCCTTCTCACTTCCGTCTGCTTTTGGACCATGGTGATGAACATTACTCGCATCACCTCCGTGGCCATCGGGCATGCGCGATGGGGCATCGACCTCAGTGAAGGTTGGCGGCACGATGCGATCAGTTTCCTCACCTTTGCAATCGCCATTGGAGGCCTGCTAAGCACCGATGGCCTTCTGCGCTACGGCTTCCATCCCATCCCGCGGCGGAGCCACAAACGACCGCTGATTCGGTGGTGGAATCGCTTCGTGCAGTGGGGGCCTCAACTAGCACCTTCTCCATCCGTGACCGTTTCCCGCTCGAAAGCCGCCACCCTCCCGCGCGTGGTACTCGTGGTCACCGGTCTCTTGGCAAGTTTGCAAGTGAGCGTCCTCGCCCTGCGCCACCAAACGTCGACCCCTGAGTTGAACCGCGTCGTTCTCCCTCACGAAAAGCTCACTGCACAGCTCAACGAAGATGCCCTTCGAGGCTTGCCTGGATCTTGGGAATTGATCGATTTCGACACGGTGCGCCGAGATCGCCGTAGCCCGTGGGGCGCCTACTCTCACATTTGGACCTACCAGAAGCATGGGCAGCTCTTGCAGTTCTCTATCGATTACCCCTTCTACGAGGCACACGATGTGGGTGAATGTTATGAGAATCGCGGATGGCTTCCCACCCAAAGGAACGTCCTCGGAGCGCATGCCACTTTCGGTCCTGGCACCATGATCGAGATTGATCTCCACAAACCAGCGACCAATGAACATGCCTATGCGCTCACGGGGTGCCTGGACCCGTCGGGTGATTGGCTGGCCCTCTTTGGAGCCACCGTCTCTGACACCTTCATGGAAAAGATCCGGGAACGCTTTGGCGAGCGCCAGACGCCTCACTATCAGATCCAAATCTTCATGGTCACGGCTGAGCGCCTGGCACTCTCTGAAAGGCAGCAGCTCTATGAAGCCGCGGCGAAGTTTCGTACGGCGTTGGCCCCTCACCTGGAACACGCGCAGCGATGACCTCTCTCCGACCCATCCGACACTTCTTTCGCGTCTGGGGCAAATCCAGTGATCGCCGACTCGCTCTCATCGGTCTCCCTGCGCTCCTCCTCTTCCTTTCAGTTGGCGTCGCCTTTCCGCTCCTCAAAGAGCAACATAGCAACCACGCAGACCGCTACCTCCACGCTGCGGCAATTGCTACGCAGCAGAAGGATTGGGAATCCGCTAGTCTCTACTTCGAGCGCTTTCTTCAGCAATCTCCGAACCACGGACTGGCCGCGTTTCACTTGGCAAAGGTGGCGATTGCTCGCGGCCACCTTTCTCAAGTGCACAGCTTGATGGCGATGCTGCGCGAGTTAGACGACCATCGGCGTCATCTTTGGCTTGCTGAACTCTTGGCAGAAACGTCTATGGAGAGCGAAGGCATTGACCAAGCCCTCCATCACATTGATCTTGCAGAGGCCAAAGGACTCCCCACGCAAGCGATTCGATTTCGACTCGCAGTGAGTGCCTATCAGAAAGGCGAACACGAGCGCTGCCTCACCTTCCTGGACGGTCTCCCGCTGCAGGCCGAGCAGGTTCTCCTCCAGGCACAATCGCTGGAGCAACTGGGACGGCGTGAGGAAGCTCGGCGAGAAGCCGCACGCCTCCTTTCCCATCTCGAACACCACCCAAAGGGCTCACGGTGGCTTTTCGAAGCCCAGGCAGAGCGCCTGCTCGGCAACTATGCCCGCGCGGAATCGCTCCTTCGGCCTGCACTCGACTCTCCGTTAGCTGAATCCATTCATCCCATCCTCACTGAAACCTATTTCCATTGGCTCACGGACCCGGCTATGGCTCTCACACTGCCCGAGCAGTGTCGATTGCTTGAGCGAGGACTGTCCTTACAAGCGGACCATCCGGGTCTGCTCAGACAATTTCTCAGGCTAACAAAGCCCTTGAGCACCCAGTTACTTGACGGCCAACTCGCTCACACGACAGCTCCACTACTCAGCCATCTCAGCTTGGGCCTCAGCGCCCTGGCGAAAGGTTCGACGACGCGTGCCGCCTGGCACTTTGACTTGGCACGCCATCATGATGCGACCGCCACGGCCATCCTTCGCCATTGCACCACACTCGCCAACGGCGAATCTTTCCCACTATCGAAAGCCCTGTTTGCGGAAGTCGGCATTGAGGAGATGCCTTGACGCAAATCCCTTTGCCAGAATGCCGCGAGCTTCTAAGGTGCTCCCATGAGAACGCTGCTCTTCACGTGGATTCTGGCAACCATCGGTATGGTATCAGTCGCGCACGCTCAAGATCCCCAGGAACACATCATTGTCAGTGGCGGACCGGCCCTGCTGAAATGGGAACGGCTCCGATTCAAGGCCGATCAACACGACAAGTGGTATTTCAATTTCATCCGTCCCGCAGCCCGCGTCCGGATTCCGCAATTAAAGAAGATCTACGGAGACCAGGCGAAGATCACCTGGATGGTTTATCGACCCGCCTACGAACGCCGCCAGCGCGAAGCTGGCAAACCGCTGATCCGCTGGATCGAGTCTGTCATTGAGAAACATCCCACGGTCAATCTCGTGTGGTTCGACTCGGGAGACGATGTCATCAACTACATCAATCGTGGGCAGAATCGCCGCCGATTGAAGATCGGTTCCATGGATTTCTATCTCCATTCCAACAAGTATTGTTTCATGTTCGACTACAGCTGCGAGATTCTTGGCTGCTCGAAGGCGTTTCTCCATCAGAATGATCTTTCCAAGCTTCGCCGAAGCGCCTTTGCCAAGAACGCGCAATCGAAGAGTTGGGGCTGCCACACGGGAGAGAGCATGAGCAGCTACTGGCGTAAAGCCACCGGCACGAAACTCTGGGGAGCGATTGGCAAAACGGATTATTCTAACATCAATACGGGAGGTTCCTATAAGAACCCCGCGCTAGATCCTCGCGGACGCTGGGCCTATTAATCTAACACATCCGCTAGATAGACACATTCCTCCCCACCTCTGCTTACATGCCTTCCTTTCGTTACCCGGACACCACTGCCACGCATCATCAGCTGCCCAATGGGCTAGATATCATCATCAAGGAGGACCCGAGCGCCGAAGTTGCCAGTGTCCAAGCTTGGTGTCACGCCGGGAGCATTCACGAAGACGAGTGGCTCGGCGCTGGGCTCTCGCACATCCTGGAACACATGCTTTTCAAGGGGACATCGCGGCGGCAGGGACCCGAGATTTCGACCCAAGTGCAAGATGTCGGCGGCTACATCAACGCGTATACCTCCTTCGATCGCACGGTCTATTGGATCGATACGCCAAGTCCAGGCACGGCTACCTGTCTCGATGTCCTCATGGATGTCGTCACCGAAGCGACCCTACCAGAAGATGAGTATGAGAAAGAGCAAGAGGTGATCCGTCGCGAGTTCGCCATGGGCTTCGACGATCCCGATCGCATGAGCGGTCAGCTCCTCTTCTCCACGGCCTTTCAAAAGCACCCCTACAAGCATCCCGTTATTGGGCATCTCGATATCTTCAACCAGCTGACGCGGGAAGATGTTCTCGCCTACTACCGGCGGCACTACGTGCCTAACAACATGCTCTTTGTGATCGTGGGAGCGGTCGATGCGGAAGCCGTGCTCGAGCAAATCGCTTCTACTTTCGAAAGGTATCCGCGCAAGGTCTACACGCCAGTGTCCATCCCGGAAGAGCCTCCTCAACTCGGTCGACGGGAGGCGCATCGAGCCTTCGAAACGCAACTGACGAAGATGCATCTCGCCTGGCACATCCCCAATGTGGCGCATCCTGACATGCCAGCTCTCGATGTGCTCGCGAGCATCCTGGGGCAGGGACGGAGTTCGCGTCTCTACCGGGAGATTCGCGAGAAGCAGGCACTCGCTCACGCCATTGGTTCCTACGCCTACACCCCTGCGCATAGCGGGCTCTTCTCAATCAGCGCGAGCGCTGATCCTGACAAACGCGTCGCACTGGAAGATGCCATTCTCACGCTGCTAGCAGATCTCGTAAAGAACGGCATCCGCGAGGATGAACTTGTCAAGGCCCGGAAGTCTTGCCTCGTCGATATGCTAGGAGAACTCACTTCCATGCGCGGTCAAGCCAACGACCTGGCGATGAACTGGATGCTGGCGCGGAATCTCGATTTCACTCGGGACTATCTCCATGGCATCAATGCCGTCGAGGTGGACACGGTGCGCGAAGTCGCTGCGCGCTACCTCATTGATGACCATCTCAGTGCGGTCTCGCTCAATCCCAAGGAGAGCATGGTGCAGACGAGTCGCGTCACGGTCGCCAGCGCGAAACCCACAACGCAGAAGATCATTCTAGAGAACGGCCTCACCGTTCTTCTCCAGCAGGATGACCAAGTGCCACTCGTCGCCATTCGCGGCTATTTCCTCAGTGGTTTGTTAGGAGAAGATGCCTCCAACACAGGCCTAACCCAACTCGCTGCCCGCTGTCTTTTAAAAGGCACCCGCACCCGCACCGCCGCCGAGATTGCCGAGGCAATGGAAGGCGCTGGTGGCAGTATCGGCGCTAGCGGCGGCAACAACACCTTCACCATTTCCGCTAGCTGCCTTCAAGAGGACCTTGGCTTGGGATTGGACATGGTGAGCGATGTACTCCTGAATCCGGCCTTCCCAGAGGCGGAGATCGAACGCGAAAAGGCTGTCCAGACCGCTGGGATCAAATCGGAGCGCGATCATCTCGTCAGCCTTGCCGTCCGCAATCTCCGACAGCGACTCTTTGGTGACCATCCCTATGCCCATGTCAGGACGGGAACAGAGACATCCGTGGCAAGCTTGCACTCATCGTCAGCACTTGGATTCCACCAACGCTATGCCTGCGGACGCAATGGTACCCTCGCCATCTACGGCGCCATCGATCCCACCGCCACCGAGGCCCTCGTCCGCAAAGCCTTCGATCAGCTCCCCGCCGGCGAACGCGCTTTCCAGGATATCCCTGCACCCACACCTCTGACAGAATCCCAACAGATCGATCTATCGACCGAGAAGCAACAGGCCGTACTCGTCTGCGGCTACCTCGGCGGCTCCATCGATGCACCCAATCGCCTGGAACTTGAACTCATCGAGGAAGCTTGCAGTGACATGTCATCCCGACTCTTCATGCGCATCCGTGAAGAGATGGGGCTTGCGTATTATGTCAGTGCCTCGCAAATGTTTGGGCTGGCCCCTGGCGCTTTCTATTTCTACTGCGGTACAGATCCCGAAAAGCTGGATGATGTGCAAGCAGCCCTTGCTGATGAGGTGAGCAAGCTCGCCGAGCATGGGCTGGAGGCCGACGAACTTGCTCGCGCCAAGAAGACGATGTTAGGCAAGGCCGCCATGGGTTCCCAAGGGGCCTCCGCCCGCGCCTCGATTGAGGCTCTGGACGAACTCTATGGCTTCGGCTATGATTACACGCGGGAGCTGCAGCGCCGCGTGAATGCCATCACCCTCGATGACATTCAGGAGACGCTACATGCAAGCTTCTACAAGAAGCCGAATGTCACCGTCCGCGTGTCTCCCAAGCTCTAACAGAAACCGCGTTACCAGGAGATCGTCAACCCACCGAAGGCACCCAGACGGCGGCCCGGCGAAGTGATACCTCCGAAGCTCGCATGCTCATAACGTTCATCGAAGAGATTCTCGAGACGCGCATGCACCGCCACATGATCGTTCACCTGATAGCGCCCGTGGATCCTTGCCAGGAAATAGGCGTCTAACAGATCGCCACCCAAGGTGCGCTCATCGACATAGCTCAACCCGAGACCGAGGTCGACGCGATCACTCACTTCCCAGAGCACTCGCCCATTCCACACATGCTCTGGCAGACCCACCAAACTGTCCGCAAGATAGGTATAGGCCACGCCCACGTAAAGGCCGTCCGCGACCTCGCCACTTGCTTCCAATTCTAGCCCTTCCGCCTTGGCGCTCCCGGAAATGTTCGTCGGGGCCGCGCCAAATGGGTCCAAGATCTGGTCTTCGATCTCGGACTCAAACCAGGTCACCGCGACTCGAAAGGCATCACCCAGCTTCTGGGTCACGCCGATGTCCCACCCTTGCGCGCGTTCTGGGTCGAGATGGGGATTCCCCATTTCAAATGGACTCCCATTGAGTTCTAACAAGTTTGGGGTACGAAACGCGGTACCGTAGCTCGCGCGCACGGTCGTCTCCGTGGGGAAAGTGTAGGCCACGGTCCCTCGCCACGTAAACTCGTCTCCGTAATCATCATAGTCTTCCCAGCGGACGCCACCACTCAAGACGAGAGCGTCGTTCACTTCCCACACGTGGTTGGCATAGAGCGCCCACTGATCACGATCCCCCGGAAAGGCAAAGTCTTGCGCGTAGTCTGTACTTTCCCAGAGGGAACCGAAAGCCAGCTGATGGTGATCATTGATCGCCCACACATTCTCCCAACTCAGGCTGAACTTCTCCGCATCCGTCGCGAACGTCGACGGCGCACCAAAGTCATAGGCCTCTGTGTAGGCGCCTAGGCGCAGACGACTCTCCCAGGCATCCGTGACGTTGAGTTCTCCAAAGAGGGTGACCAATTGATAGTCCGTGAAATTCTCACCACCGAAGGCATCATGAAACTCGGCATGACCGCCTCGAAAGGTCACCCCTACCCGTGCGTCAGCGCTCAGCTCGTAATCCAAGCGCAAGGCGTATGCTCGTTGGTGATGGTCCAGATCCGTCGCCATTCCCTGAGGATCGTTGTGAGTGGCCTCGCGCCCCACTTGCAACGCATAAGCCAGGCCACTATCAAAGGCACCTTGCGACGCCAAACGCAAATCGACGCTGCTGAAGGAACCCGCCTCGGCCGTGAAGGCAGTGGCGGGAGCACCCGCGCCGCGCTGGGAGAGGAGATTCACCACTCCTCCGATCGATTCCCCACCATAGAGCGCGCTTTGAGGCCCGCGTAACACCTCGACGCGACTGATGCCTCCTAGACTAGCATTGCCAAGAAAGTTATTCGACTGCACGGTCGAATCGCTCAGCCGAATGCCATCCACGCGCACGTGGGCGTGTGCCGTCGACGTCCCGCGCAGAAAGAGTGAACTCACGGAGCCACGCTGGCCACCAGTCGATTCGGAGAATAGGCCTGGAGACCAGCGCAAGGCATCTTCCAAGTGCGTCAACTGAGCACGCTCAAGTCGCTCTCCATCGAGCAGCGTCAACGAACTCCCGACATCGTCGAGATCTGTCTCCAAGCGATTGGCGACCACGGTGGTCAACGGAAGTACGGGGGATTCTTCCGCCCACGCAGAATGCCATGTTGGCACTAACAAGATGGCACCTAGCACAGGTGCCCAACAAGATTGAGTCATGAATACGTTGGTGATTGTGGCCCCTGAAATCCGCAGTGGACCGGACAAACACTCCCTCAGGCTGGCGATCTGGCTCAACGTCTCGGACGTTTCACAGTGGCGGGACCGCTCCGGAATCAAGCAACCGACTGATCGATCACTTTCACCGGATTCCCCATCTATTTCCTGCCCGAACCACGGGCTTCCCAAAGAAGACCCTGGCTCTCCCAGGATGCTTCCCCTTACGCCAAGGCGCTCCAATGCGCAACCAGAAAGCTTGAACTGACCTGTATCTCCCCCTTTCCTAGCTTCATGACCATTCGATTCCTCCTTCTCGCCGCCATCGCAATCTCGACGCCGTTGGTCTCGGCCGCGAAACCCAACATCGTTCTTATCATGGCTGATGACATGGGCTACGGTGATCTCTCATGCTACGGCGCGACTGAACTGCAAACGCCCCACCTGGACCGCCTCGCCGTTGAAGGTCGGCGTTTCACCAGTGGCTACTGCTCTGCGTCCACTTGCACGCCAACGCGATATTCTCTCCTCACCGGCACTTACGCTTTCCGCAAGGAGGGGACCGGCATTGCACCGCCTAACAGTCCCGCTATCATCCAGCCTGACACGGTCACCCTTCCCAGCCTGCTCAAAGAAGCGGGCTATGCCACGGCAGTGATTGGCAAATGGCATCTCGGGCTTGGCGGCAAGGCCGGGCCCGATTGGAATGGCGCTCTCAAGCCTGGCCCATTGGAGATTGGCTTTGACCACTGCTTTCTCCTGCCCACGACCAATGATCGCGTGCCGCAAGTCTATGTGGAGGATCACCGCGTGCTGAATCTCGACCCGGCCGATCCACTCTGGGTAGGAAACAAGAAGCCGGACGACGATCACCCCACAGGCATCACCCATCGCCACACACTTAAGATGGACTGGTCGCACGGCCACAACAGCACCATCCACAATGGCATCAGCCGGATCGGCTTCTACACAGGCGGGCATGCGGCACGTTTCCGCGATGAAGATCTCGCCGACGCCTGGGTCGAGCGCTCCATCGCCTGGATGGAAGCGCACCGCGCCGAGCCCTTCTTTCTCTTCTTCTCCTCTCATGATCTCCACGTGCCGCGCATGCCTCACGAGCGCTTTCAAGGCAAGACGCGCCTCGGCTTCCGCGGCGACGCCATCGTCCAGCTCGACTGGTGCGTCGGCGCCTTGATGCAAGCGTTAGACCGTTTACAGATTGCTGAGAACACGCTCGTCATCTTCTGCTCTGACAATGGCCCAGTGCTCGATGATGGCTACGAGGATGGCGCCGTGGAGAAGAACGGCTCTCACCGCGCCGCCGGACCCTTTCGCGGCGGCAAATACAGCGTCCTCGAAGGCGGCACGCGGACGCCGTTCATCACAAGATGGAAAGGGCGCATCCAGCCATCAGTGGACGATCATGCGGTGGTCTGCACGATCGATCTCCCGGCCAGCTTGGCAGCGCTCACGGAAGTCCCTCTCCCGGATGACGCCTGTCTCGATAGTCATAACGTTCTAGGCGCATTGTTAGGCGAGGGCGATACCAAAGGACGCGAGCACCTCATCCAGCAGGACAACGGCCGCGGCGGCAACTACGGCTACCGCGTGGGGAAATGGAAGCTCCAGCGGCACGACGCCAAACGCGCTCGGAACGTCGTCGTCGAGAATAAGCTCGCCAACACCCCGGTGCCCCGCTACCGCCTCTTCGATCTCGCCGAGGACCCCGGGGAATCACGGAATCTCATGGAGGAACACCCTGACATCGCGCAGAAACTCATCGCCGAACTCGAAGCCCACCTCGCACGCGGACGAACGCGGTAGTGGCTGCGAGTCCTCTCCGCTGAGCCTGATGCTCCTGGAGGCAATCACTCACAATCACTCATTAAGGTCGTTGGTGCGAATGTCTGCGAGCTTATCGGTGAGTTGTTGACGGAAGGCGGCGACGCGCTTGGCCTGCAGCTGTTGGTGGGCGAGATTGGTGAATTGACCAGGGTCCTTCTCCATGTCGAAGAGTTCGATGCCTTTGGAGGCGTCCTCTTCGTACTGGATGTAGGCCCAACGGTCTTGTCGCAGGAGGAAGCCTTTCCGCATGGGAGCGACCGAGAAGGCCGTGTCGCGCACCTGTGCCTGGGGGTTGTCTAACAAGGCTGAGATGTCTTTGCCTTGGATCCTGTCCGGAACGCTGAGCCCACAGAGGGCGGCGGTGGTAGGAAAGAGATCCAGCAACTCAACCAGTGAATGGCAAACGGCGGGATCTTTGCCAGGCACACAGATGATGAGCGGCACCGAGGCGGATTCTTCTCGGAGACTCACCTTGGCCCAAAAGTCGTGTTCGCCTAAGTGATAGCCATGGTCACTGGTAAAGATGACGATGGTTTGATCGGCGATACCGGCGTCTTCTAACGCTTTCATGACAATGCCGACTTGGGCATCCATGTAGGCGACGGAGGCGTAGTATCCGCCCACTGCTTTCTGTTGGCGCCGCCGATCCATCTGCATGTTACGACTGGTCTTGTAGTTGATACCCGCTTTGGGAATGTCGTCCCAGTCATTGGCCAATGGCGTAGGCAAGGGATTCCGAGCGTAGGGCTTGAAGGGCTCAAAGTATCGCCTCGGCGCGACGAAAGGGACATGCGGTCGGACGAATCCCACGCCGAGCCAGAAGTGCTTTTCCCGGTGCTTCTGAATCCACTCGGCAGCGGTCCTGGCGGCCCGCCCATCAGCGTGGGCGAGATCATCGCCATCGGCTTCAACGACGACGAAGGTGTTGCCCCCGACGACGGGTTTCGCGCCATCGGGATTGCCTTCTAACGTTTCTCCTTCGCCTGGCGCTTTCCATTCTGGCCCTGGCGTATTGAAGCGCTGCGTCCAGGAGGCAGGGTCATCAGCTCCATCATAATCTTTGTCAGGATCGCCTTCCTCGACTCCTCCCGGAACGCCCATGTGGTAGATCTTGGAAACGCGCGCCGTGTGGTAACCAGCATTCTTAAACAGCTGAGGCCAGGTCTCCCGATCGCCGATCTGCGGACGTGGGCTCTTGTAGCCAAGCACTCCGGTCGCATGCGGATAATAGCCGGACAGCAATGAGGCACGCGAGGGGCCGCAGTAAGTTCCCTGACAGTAGGCACGCGTGAAGCGTGTGCCGCGGGCGGCGATCGCATCGATGTTAGGTGTTTGGCAATGGGCGTTCCCGTAGCACGAGAGCGCGGTCGACGTGAGGTCATCCGAGATGATGAAGAGCACATTGTAAGGCTGCTGCGTGTCGAGAACCGTGAGAACGGGGCGGTGATCGGAAGCGACCCTCTCTGGCACGACTTCAGACGACACGAAATGAAAGTCCTTCTTCGGCCGATACAGCACGTAATCGATTTCGCGGTCGGGATTGTTCGCGGGAAAGGTGAATTTGTCCGTCTCAACATTAGGGTCGATCCACCCAGCCTCTCGCAGCACCTTCATTGGCGGCGAGTGCGGCGAGGAATTGAAGTCACCGGCCAGAATGACCGGGGCGGTGATGCCCCGGAAACGCTCTGCGATGACCTTGGCTTGGGCCAGGCGTTCCGCCTTCGTCGCGTAGAGATGATTGCCGACAAAGAAGAGTGGTTTCTCAAAGTTTGGCACCTGGATCCGTGCGATCACGAGAGCGCGCGATTCTGTCTCACCCGGCAGTTTAAGATTCTCTCGAGAAAGGATAGGGTGTTTTGATAGGATCATTTGCCCATACTCGCCACCGGCATAGTCCATGAACTTGCCGAAGCATGCATGCATGCCAGTAAGCTCCGCCAACGCGGCGGACTGGTCGACGCCTCCGGTGCGGGTGGTCTTGATATCAATCTCTTGCAACGCCACCAAATCGGGCTGCTGGGCGGTGATCACCTTCGCAAGGCGCTCGAGATCCAGGCGCCCATCCATGCCCTCTCCGTGATGAATATTATAGGAAAGAATGCGCAATTCTTCCGACAACGCCGGGACCATGAGCAAGAGCACCAGGCCCAGAATTCGAAGGCAGTTTCTGTGGATCATAGCAATTTCAGGAAGACATCCGAGAGGCGCGCCACCCACCTGGGCGACGTTGAAAGGCCCACCACTCGATGATGAGGACCATCAGTCCGAAAGCTGCCAACCAGTGCCAGAGAGGGCGGTCCGTCTCGATGGTCTCGTCAGCAGCACGCACCCGTGCTTCTCGAAAGGCAATTGATTCGACTTGTGTCAGGGTGGTTTCAGCCGCGGAAAGGAGGCTCGCACTCACTTCGCCAGGGCCCTTATCATAACGATACCGTCCCACTCTCCTCGCCGACAGACCTGGCACATATCCCGAGGGGTCACTGGTGAGGGACACACGTCCTCCCTCGCCAGGCAGCGTGACCTCCACCGTTTGATTGCGTAGCCCAAGGGCAAAGCCTGGCAGAATTCCTGTCGCCAACGCTTCCGCTTCCGATAGGCCTGCCCGTTGGCGAGCGATCTCAACGAGATTGGCGACGAAGACCGGAAATCCAACGCGGTAGGGAAAGGTCGAACGCTCGGGGTGAAAGAACGCGTACAGGTCCAGCGCGTGCTCCTCACGCTTTTCCACCAGGAGGGGGCCCCTCTGACCGTGAAGGAGGATGTCGTACCCTCGATTCACAAAGGTCCCCTCTTGCAGATCCTGAGCGATCGGTTCATCCAAGAAGACCACATTACTGAAATCCACGTGTTGGAAGAGAGGGGCATCGCGTCTCCAATCAATCGCCTGGTGCGGCGACGGCTCTCCCATAGTCACCAACTCCTGGAGGTCCTCCGGAATCTGATTGAACCGCACGCGCATGGGAGCGGCCTCGTCTGCCGGGCCATCCGTGATCACCAAGTCAAACTGATCTGGCGAAACATTTGGGCCTGGAAAGAGATTCACGTCTTCGATCGATTGCAGGGCATGGCGCAGCGCGCCCAAGCTCTCTGAGGCATGAATGGCCAAGGGGCGCAGCGGCGGCAACTGGATGGCGGCAACATTGTCAGACGTCAACGCATCCACAGGAGCATTGGGAATGAGTTCGAACTCCAAGTCGCGCCGTTCATGAGCGCTAACCTGGAAAAGGAGTCGGGCAGCACGCCCGGGCTTCGCCGTGACAATCTCCGAAGCCAGCGGTTCATCTTCCGCTGCGTTGGCGAGTCGCATGAGGAGTGCTCCACTCAACTCCGCTTCCTTCGATCCCACCACTTCGACAAAGATCTCCCATGCCCCCTCACGATCGCGGCGTGCGCGGCATGCGGTGATTCCTATGTTAGGAGCCGGTGACGCGATCTTCTGAAACTGGATCCGAAATGGCAAATCGAGAGCAGCCCGATCAGGGACATTTCCATCCGTGAGAAGCATCACCTCCTCGAATGGCGCTCCACGCCCAAGAGCCTGCACCATGCGGACGCCATGCTCCACTGAAGAGGGCACCTCTTCAACCACGATCGCCTCAAGGGCATTGCGAAGACGTTGGCGATCACTGGTGAAGCCGCAACGTTGGCGCGCCGTGTCACTGAAGCTGATGATGGCCAACTCTTGGTCAGGCAAGAGCCCAGCGATGAGATCATTCACGCGCTCTTTGGCCAGGTCCAGACGTGTCTTACCGCCCCGCCTCTCCACGGCAGCCATGCTAGCAGAACAATCAATCAGGACGGGCAAACGCGACACGCGATCATCAGACCCTCGCATGAATGGCTGCATGGCGGCGAGAATGAGCAAAGCGAGAAGCAGCAGTTGCAACAGAAGCAAGAGGTTGCGTTTGAATCGTTGGAAAGGTGCGTTCACCCGCTGATCATCCAGCACCCGACGCCACAGCACGAGTGACGGCACCGTGACTTGAGGGCGCTTCAACTTAAGGAAGTAGAGCGCAATGAGCGGGAGGGCGAGAAGGAAGAGCCAAGCGGCACTGGGAGAGAAGAAAGACACGCGAATCAGTTAGGAAGGCATCTGCGTTAGTGGCTGATCCAGCCGTGACGGCGTAAGGCATCAAAGAGGGTTGTCTCCAATGGCGTGCCAGACGAAACGCTAAGGAATCGCCCCGAACGACTCTGGCATAACGACTGCAAGCTCTCTTCGTAGGCCAAACGGTGTTCTTGATAGTAAGCTAACAAATCTCCTGAGGCCGAGACATCAAGACGATCATCCCTTTCTGCATCGACCAGCCTCAAATCAGCAGTCATGTCAGGATCGATCTCCGTGGGCCCGAGTATCTGGAGCGCGAGAATCTCCAAACCCGCACTGAAGAGCGCATTGAAGGCGCGCTGGAAATCCCCAAAGCTCAAGAAATCAGATAACAGTATCACCACACCTCGACCCGCGTGATGCTCCAGAGCGGATTCGATCGCGGACTCGAAGGGGACGGTGTCATCCGCTTCGGTCAAGCCTTCGAGAAAGGCAAAGAGCTTGCCCATGCTCGCACGCCCAGTGCAGGGAGGAAGCCGCTTCGGCTGATGGCTCAGACAATGAATGCTCAGCCGTTCGGTGTGCCGGAGAGCCATCAGACCAAATGCGGCCGCCAATTCACGCGCACGCGCGAACTTATCCTCAAAAGCCATCGATCGCGATGCATCGATCAACACCAGGAAATGCGTGATCTCCTCCTCATGGAAGAGCTTGATATACGGACGATGCAAGCGTGCGAAGCTATTCCAATCAACGAAGCGCATGTCGTCCCCAGGAACATAGTCTCGGAAATCGGCAAAGTCTGTGCTCGTTCCTCCTTTCCGCGCGAGATGAGAACCCGTGAAGCGATTCGTAAAGTGGCAGCGAGGTCTCACGCGAAGTCGCTCCAGACGCGAAACGACATCATTCTCTAACAGGGATGTCAACTGAGCTGGCATCAGAACCTTGCTAGACCGTTTCTGGAAGCGCCTTCAGAATTCCATCGATCAGTTGTCCCACATCCAGATTCTCCGCTTGCCCGTCGTAATTGAGTAAGATGCGATGGGCGAGAACTTCCCTCGCATAGTGACGGATATCTTCGAAAGCCACATGTGGCCGTCCGCAAGCCAGGGCACGAACACGGGCCGCGCGAATCAAGGCTTGCGTGGCTCGAGGACTGGCGCCCCAACGGACGAACGATTTCACATCCGGCCCAGACTCTGCCGTCTCGGGATGCGTCGCAAGCACTAGCCGAACGGCGAAATCCCGCATAGGATCCGCCACGACGACCCGTTGCAACACCTCTCGCATGGCGAGAATCTTCGGGCCATCAAGGATGGGCGAGACTTCGGCAGCCTCCGAGAGAATGGTGCGTTTCACCACCTCATTCAGCTCGTCGCGATTGAGGAAAGGCACGCTTACCTTGAACATGAAGCGATCCAACTGCGCCTCAGGCAAGGGATACGTTCCCTCTTGCTCAATCGGGTTCTGGGTAGCGAGGACAAAGAAGGGCTGCTCGAGCGTATGGGTCGTTCCCCCAGCTGTGACGGAGCCCTCTTGCATGGTCTCTAACAAAGCCGCCTGCGTCTTCGGCGTAGCGCGATTGATCTCATCCGCGAGCAGAAGCTGCGTGAAGACGGGACCCTGACGGAACTCGAAATGATACCGTCCATCGGGTCCCTGCGTCATGATATTCGTCCCGATGATATCCGCCGGCATGAGATCGGGCGTGAATTGGATGCGTTTGAAATCCAGGTGCAAGACGCGCGACATCGCCTTCACCAATTCCGTCTTTCCCAGGCCCGGCACGCCTTCTAACAAGACATTGCCGCCGCAAAGGATCGCCGTCACGACGGCCTCGACCACCCGTTCCTGACCCACGATCACTTTCCCCACAGCATCTCGCACGTGCTGAAAGCTCTCCTGAAAGGCCGCCACTTCTCCCGTAAGGTTCTCCGTTTCCATGCTCATGATTCAATGCGGGCTCACGGCCCTGGAGCAGTCTCCACGAGGCCGGGAGTGAAGACAAGGTGAAAGGTGGTCAGGAATGGTGCCGTGTTAGACAGGGCTGCCTTCCCAAGCAAATGCCTGCCGACAAGTATGCGCTTGCGCCAAGGCCGCCTCCAATGTTGGCGCTGTGAAGGTCACATGGCCCATCTTTCTTCCCACGCGCGCCTCGTCCTTGCCATAGAGATGCAACTTGGCGCCAGGCGTCTCCAAGATAGGCGACCAATCAGGGGACTCCGTGGCACTCGGCCAAAGATCCCCTAGCAGATTCCACATCACGGCGGGAGCCAAGAGCTCGGTGCCACCGATGGGCCAACCCGCCGCAACTCGAAATTGCTGCTCAAACTGAGAGGTCTGACAAGCGTCTAACCCATGATGCCCAGAATTGTGCGGACGCGGGGCGAGTTCATTGACCAATAGCTGCCCTTCTCGACTGAGAAAGAACTCCACCGCCATGACGCCTTCATAATCCAGTGCCCGCGCCACCTCTTTGGCGATCTCCTGAGATTGCGTGAGGATTTCCTTAGGATAGCGCGCCGGGATAAGCGATAGATCGAGAATGTGCCGGTGATGAAAGTTCTCGGCGGGATCATAGCAAGCCACCTCTCCTGCACGATCACGCACGACCATGACCGACAATTCACCGGCCAGATCCACACACTCTTCTAACACAGCTCGAGGCGCATCGAAGGCAGACCACACCGCGGCCGCCTCCTCATCTCGGCGCACCTTTCTCTGCCCCTTCCCATCGTAGCCAAACTCTGCCGTCTTGAGAATGCCCTCCTCTCCCGGAAGGGCCTGCAACGCGGTGGCCAAGGCCTCCGCTGAGGCGACGACCCAATGCTTCGCACAAGGGAAACCATGCTGACTGAGGAAGCCCTTCTCGCGCTCGCGATGCTGACAAATGCTCACCGCCTTGGCTCCGGGCGCGACTCGCGTGCGCTCAGCCAGCCGCTCTAACAAGTTTCCAGGAACATTCTCAAACTCGACCGACACCGCCTGGACCTCACTCACAAAGCTCGCAAACGTTTCTTCGCACTCAAACGATTCTGCAAAGACGTGATTGGCCACGGCGGCCGGCCCCACCGATGGAGTCCCCGTCCACGTGACGAGTCGTTGTCCCATACGACGCGCTTCCAGGGCTAGCATACGCCCTAACTGCCCTCCTCCGAGAACGCCAATGGTGGTCGGTCGACGGGACGTCATACGTTCGACGATCCTTCGAGTTGAGGTCGCTCGGAGCTTTCAATCTTCTGGCGAAGATTCTCTCGATAAGCCGCCAGTTTCTCAGCCAAGTCAGCGTCGTCATTTCCTAACATCGCCACAGCGAAGAGAGCCGCATTGGCCGCTCCCGCCTCACCAATGGCAAAAGTGGCCGTGGGGATGCCTGCGGGCATTTGCACGATAGAGAGTAGAGAATCCACACCATTCAGCGTCCGTGATTTCACCGGCACGGCGAGAACGGGTACCGTGGTGATGGCCGATGCCATGCCGGGGAGGTGGGCCGCGCCGCCTGCGCCTGCGATGATCGCCTTGAGGCCACGGTCACGTGCGGATCGAGCGTAATCATAGAGCAGTTGCGGCGTGCGATGGGCACTGACAATGCGGGTTTCATAGGGGACATCAAAGTCGCCAAGGGTCGAGGCGGCCTTGCACATGGTGGGCCAATCCGATTGGCTACCCATGATGATGCCCACGCGGGCTGCGCGATCAGGAGAGTCGTTCATTTAGGGAAATGGGGAGGCGTTCCATGAGGTGGAAGCCTTGTATCCCACATATCGGCCCACATGCAAGACCACTCCTGGGACGCGGGGATCCGCCCTCCCCGTGTCTCCCGAGCGATGCTCAGAAGGATTCGGCGAGAATCGGCAGGATGAACCAGAATCGGCTGCCGCCATCCATGCGATTGTCGACGCCGATGCGCCCTCCGTGTGCCTCTACGGCGAGTTTACAGAAATTCAGCCCAAGACCTGAGGACGGTTGAGCCCCGCCTTTCACCTCACTCGCTTGGCCAAACTTCTCAAAGACCGCCTGCTCTTCGCCTAGAGGAATGCCGGGCCCATTGTCGAGGATCTCGATAAGGACGGCGTCCTCGCTCACACGACCGATGTGCACGTCAATCGGCTCTCCCGGCTTTGAGAATTTCGCCGCATTGTTAAGGAGATTATTGAAGATCCTCACAAGAATCTCACGATCGGCGTGACAGCCCATGTCTTCTTCCTCGATCTCAATCCGTACCTGATCGCGGGCGAGATTGGCACCGAGACTGGCGACGGCTTCGTCCACCACCTCTCTCAAGTCGCACGTAGTGGCATTGATAGGCATCTGTTGATTCTCGAGCCGATGGATGTCCAATAGAGCATTCACCATCCCAATCATTCGCTTCGTCTCACGCAAAGCAGCCCCCACAAAGTCTTCATTCTCATTGGGCACAGGACCATGATCGACCTGATGCAATTCGAGATTCCCATGGATCCCGAAGAGGGGCGATCGCAGATCATGGACAATCATGTGGACGAGCCCATCCCGCAATTCTTCCGAAGCCTTCAGTTTATAGTAGTTCTCCTCGACTTGATCATGGAGGCGCTTCGCTCGAACGGCATTCTGGATGCGGATGGGCAGATACTTGGAATCGAAAGGCTTGCTGAGGAACTCATCCGCCCCGGCATGCATGCCTTTCAAACGCGAATCCCGGTCCGAAAGCGCCGTGATGAGAAGCACGGGGATGTGCTCCGTCTTGCCGTTGGACTTCAGCCGGTGACACACTTCATAGCCATCCATCTTGGGCATCATGATGTCTAGCAGGACCGTATCGTAATCGGTCTCCTCGATCATCTCTAACGCTGTTTCCCCGTCTTCGGCCTCGGCTATCTCATAGCCATAACGTTGCAACAACCCGCGCAGGATCTGGCGGTTCGCTACAAGATCGTCCACTACGAGTAGTCGGCCGGGAGAACCTTCGTGGGTGGAACCTGTGGTATGCTGAGTCGCGAACTGGTGCATGAGATAGATGGGATGATTGCTAGGCAGGGACGCACGATTCCGAGCTCGTAGTGAGCGACTTCTCAATGACGGCATTGAGAGTCTTGAGACTTACCGGCTTGCTCAAGTAATCGCATGCCCCAGCGGCGAGGCAGCGCTCGCGATCGCCTGGCATGGCGAGCGCGGTCAAGGCGATGGTCGGGATGTGGCGATGGTCGGTGTCTTCTTGCAGCTTCTCCATGGCCTCGATCCCATTCATATTCGGCATCTGGATATCCATGAGGATGATATCTGGACGCAACGCCTTCGTTTGAGCCACGGCTTCCACCCCGTCTCGCGCAACACTTACTCGATAACCTTTGGCTCTGAGGTAATCCGTGAGGGTCTTCACATTAGCATCATTGTCTTCAGCGAGGAGGATATGCGCGCGCCCGTCATCCTCTTCCGCTTCGCACTCTGTGGCATCGTTCGAAGTCTTCTCTTCGACGGACTCCGCAGCGGCCGTGAGTTTACACAGAGCGTAGCTAAGCTGATTGCGATTGATGGGCTTGATAAGATACTCGGCTGCCCCGAGGGCTTGCGCCCGCTGGCGTTCGTCTACGATCGAGACGATCATCACAGGGATATCTTTCGTCCCTGGGTTTGCCTTCAACCGTTCGAGAACCTCCCAGCCAAAGAGGCCAGGCAATTGGATGTCCAAAGCGATCACATCGGGTTGTGTCCGCAAGGCCGCGGCGAGCGCCTCGTCGCCCCGCGGGCAACGCTCGGTCTGAATGCCTCGCTCGGCGAAGTAGCGCGCCAACTGGTTCGCGGCCGCATCTGAGTCTTC
This sequence comes from Verrucomicrobiia bacterium, assembly GCA_030425385.1. GTDB lineage: Bacteria > Verrucomicrobiota > Verrucomicrobiia > Verrucomicrobiales > DEV007 > JAACDM01. Next base: position 44,568 of record JAUIAH010000014.1, read on the forward strand.
GACCACCAGCGCCTTCTTAATGACCACCGGATCCCGTGCGGTTTGCGTATGGGGTTTGGCAGGCTCTTCCACCGGGAGATAGGGCAGCGAGACAATGAAGCGACTCCCCTCACCCACCTCGCTCTCGACGGAAACGGTTCCTCCGTGCAATTCCGCTAGTTGATGTACCAGCGCAAGCCCTAGGCCAATGCCAGAATGGGCTCGTCGAATGCTGCCATCGCCCTGTTGGAAGCGTTTGAAGAGTTGTGGAAGGTCTTCTTTGGGGATGCCTACGCCCGTGTCACACACGGCAAAGTGGACCGTCTTGTCACGAGAATCGACTCGGATATCCAATGATACCGTTCCCCCGTTGGGCGTGAATTTGATGGCGTTGTCCAGGAGATGACCCAGGATCTGACTGATCCTCAATTCGTCACCTGACATCAATACATTCTCGTAGCCACCGGGATCAAACTCAAGCGTCAGCTGTCCGCTCTCGGCTTTCCCTTCGAAAGCCTTCACGGCCGTCTGACACACTTCTGCCATGGAGAGCGCGCCCATTTCAATGGCGAGATCCCCCGTAGCGATCCGCGTGAGATCGAGAATATCATTGATCAATGCCAGGAGATCGCGCCCTCCCTGTTCAATGTCCTTGAGCGTGTCCACCTGGGCTTCGTTCAACTCGCCATACACCATCTCCATCAAGGCTTCTGTCAGTCCCAGAATCGAATTCAGCGGGGTGCGCAGTTCATGACTCATGCATGCCATGAATGATTCTTGAATCTGTTTCGACTGCTGGAGCTCGGCTTTCAGGCACGCAGCTTCTTCTTTGGCCTTTGCTAACTCCTCTTCGAGAGTCATTTCGTGATCCTTACTCATGGGGCAACTAAGTTAGGCGGCATGAACAAGGGATGCCGCTGGTTGGTGGGGTTGGAGACTGTCAGAGATGAGCTTCCCTAACACTTTGGGTGGGGCGGGTTTCCGCACCACGTGATGCATGCCCGCCTTCTCGGCGCGGCGGTGTTCCCGCGCGATATCAAGCCCGGTGAGCCCGATGATCGGCGTGTGACGAAACTCCGGCTCTCCCCGGAGAAGATGTGTTGCTTCCAATCCATCCATCCCTGGCATTTGCATATCCAAGACGATCACGTCGGGACGTACCAATCGAGCAGTCTCAATGGCCCCGGATCCATCAATCACCGGATGCACTTCAAACCCCTGCGCATGCAGCGCACGCGCCAGGAGCATGAGTTCGCCCTCATGATCATCAGCGAGGAGCACTTTCCCCAAAGGTTCCGAGGTCGCTGCCATCAGCGGTCCTAGCGGCATCGCTTCATCCTCCGAAGCTTCGCGCCAGGGGAGCACGATCGTCATGCGCGTCCCCACATCAATCTCTGACTCCATCCTTACATGGCCACCATGGATCTCTGTGAAATTGTAGACTAATGACAGTCCCAGACCGGTACCATCATACTGACGATCGAGGCGGCTATCGAGTTGGATGAATGGTTGGAAGAGGCGATGCGCCTGGTCTTCGGCAATACCGATCCCCGTGTCCCTCACCGTGAAGGCGAGGCTCTGTTCCTCTTCATTCGCTTTCACCTCCAAGCCCACCTCACCATGAGGGGTAAACTTCACAGCGTTTGACAGAAGGTTCACCAGGATCTGCTTCAGTCGGCGTTCGTCTCCGCGCACCTTGAGCGCTCGGGGATCGATCTCAGATTTCAACGTGAGATTCTTCTTGGTGGCCGTCTGCTTCACCAGATTGAGGCTCGATGCGCACAGTTTGGCGACATCCACCCACTGATAGTCTAACACCATCTCACCCGATTCGACCTTCGCCACATCAAGGATGTCATTGATCAGGGATAACAAATGACGCCCGCTATCATCGATGATGCCTAGGGTTTCCAATTGGCGGTCATTCATCTCGCCATACGTGCCCTCCTCTAAGGACTCTGTCAGTCCCAACACAGCGTTGAGTGGGGTGCGCAACTCGTGGCTCATGCCCGCGAGAAACTCATCTTTCATGCGCGCGCTCCGCGCCAATTCTTGGTTGGCCGCACGCAGCTCACGCGTGCGCAGCTCGACGCGTTCTGCCAGAGATGCACGCTCTTTCTGCAATGCCTCCTGCGCCTTGTGGAGGCGTTCCGTCCTCGAGGCGACCTTCTCTTCCATGGATTCGCGGTAGGCATTGAGATCCACGATCATTTGATTGAACGAACCCGCCAGCGCCTTGATCTCCCGCGGCCCTTGCGTGGGCATGCGAACACCGAAATCACCCTCCTTGACGGCCTGAGCGGTTTCCGCAGCCAGTTCGAGCGGCTTGGAGAGATAATTGCTGACGAATGCTCCTAACAACATGGCGACGAACAGCCCGCAGGCGGCAGCAACCCATTGCAAGTACAGATTCTCTGCCATGATGCCATCCACCTCGCTGACTGGCTCGAAACACAGGAGCGTCCAGGGACTGCCCACTTGGGTTTTCTCAGCTGCCAAGGTGTGGGCGGTGAAGAATGATTCCTCTCCGGCAAGTGCATAGTAGCCCTGCGACGCCGCAATCCACTCGGGAATGCTACGATTATCATCGAACCGCGTGAGAATCTTACTCTTGTCACGCCCGGCGAGGACATTCCCAAACTCGTCTAACAAGATGATCTGCCCTCGAACCCCGAGGCGCATCCCATCAACCAGCTGCCACACCTCATCAAATCGCACTCGAGCGGTGAGGACTTCCTCAATCTCGCCCACCGTTCCCAAGGGCATGTAGACCGTGAGGTAGAGTCCGGCATCGCCCATCACTTTGTAAGGGCTGGTCATCGATTTCTTCCCCGACTTGACCGCATCGACCAGCCACCGGCTCTGATCGCGCTGACCCACATGGGTCGGAGTCGTCGATCCTAGAAAGATCCCGTTCTTTCGATACAGGGTGAGGTCACTGAAGAAGGTGTAGATCCCCACCAAGCGATTGATCTCCGCGAGCTTCTCCTCGGTCGTGCGCTCGGGATCCAAGAGGAGGCGGTTCGAACTCAAGGCATCGAGTTCGGTCGAGGCACGATCCATGATCGTCCCAATCTGGCGGGCGGCCTCGCTTCCCAACTCTCGGATCTTCACGAACTCCGCTTCCCGCATGGAGCGCGTGTTCAGCGTATGATAGACCATCAGCGCTCCCACCAACGGGAGCAATCCAGCGACGATGAAGCCGCTCAGAATCCTGCCCCGGACACTCGAGAGGCGTCGTGGCAACATTCCGATCAAAGCTCTCGTGAGGCCTCCCATGAGTTACGGCAGCGCGCTCTGGGGGGCTTCTGTCACCGCTTGGGAACTCAAATTGGCGTCTTCCCAGGCGCTCATCACGCGTCCCCAAAGGCGGTTGACCGGTCGCTCGCGCTCCGGAGTCAGGCGATCTGCCATCTCGCAGCGTTCGAGGATCTCGGCTGGAGGCACGATGCCCGGATTGTCGAGCATTTCCTTGGCCAGGTAAGGCTCCGCCGCAACGTTAGGCGAGGCATAGTGCAAATAATTGGCGTTCTCAGCAGCGATCTCTCCCTCTAACAGGAAGTTCAAGAATTCGTGTGCTTCTTCGACATTCTGTGAGTCGCGGGCGATCACCAAATGGTCCATCCAGATGGCACAGCCTTCTTTGGGTATGAAGTAGCTCACGTTCTCGTGCTCTTCCGCGACCATGACCGCATCGCCGCTGTAGGCCATGCCAGCCCAGATATCTCCAGAGGTAAGACCCTCTTCCAAGTCAGCGGGCACTCCAGCGATGAATTGAACGTCCAACCGCTCCACCTGTTCCATCAACGACATTTCCGCCAATGCCAACGCTTCCTCGCTGCGTTCATTCATCGATCGACCGTGTCGAAACAAGGCTACACCGACGGATTCATTGCGCTCATTGAGCATGCCAATGCGTCCTTTCAAGCGCGACTCCCAGAGAAGATTCCAGCTTGGCTCTGGATTGGGAATCTTGTCATTCCGATAGGCTAACAGAGTCGTTCCCCAAAGATACGGGACGGAGAACTCATTGCCGGGATCGTAGTCCTGATCGAGATGTTTCTCTGCTAGATTCTTGAAGTTCGGCAGCAACGACTTGTCGACCTTTCTTAACATTCGCAGTTCCCGCAAGCGATCGACCTTATCGTTGTCGATGACGACGACATCATACTTTCCGGGTTCCGCACGAAGAGCACTCTCCACCTCATCCGTTTCTTCGAAGGTGTGATAACGCACGTCAATGCCGCTGCGTTCTGTAAACGTCTCGATCACCATGGGATTCATGTAGTCCTCCCAGGAGTAGAGGTGGAGAACCCGTTCTCCCTTGCCTGAGCCAGAAGTGCTCCCGGGTTCTTTCGAGGCCGCTTGCTGGTCACTGCACTGGCAGAGAACAACGGCCAAGGAGCCAAGTAAGAGTCGAAGAAAGATCTTCATTGTATGAATATTATGGTTTCTGCTATTTATTCAAAGCTAATTCATCCCTGAGGTTCTATCGACCCGTTCAGTCGCAGCTTTGGGAACTCAATTTGCGATCCTCATCATCTGGAGCTTCTCTCCAGTAGAAATCCTTGGAAGCTTTCCCAAGACCTTCATCAAATTCCTGCGAGCCTTCCTAGCAATGATTCGCTACTTCGGTCGATACCTCAGCGAGGTTGAAAGCTTGATCCCCTTGCAGAACTTGCGCAGCTTCGCGCTATGCGCCTTTCCATCTCCGTAAGAATCGCCGAGGGCTTCCTCTCCAAGGAAGAAGCGACGATGACGCTCGACGACGTCTGTTCGCTCGCCAAAGCAGCCGGATTCGAGGCTGTGTGCATGCGCGCCTCGCAAGTCGGCGTGCACTCTAGCGAAGCGACCATTGCTGAGGCGTGCGAGACACTGAAGCGCCATGCACTCCCAGTCAGCATGGTCACGGGCGACTTCGATACAGTCTACAACAACGAGAAGGGACCCGTGAGCCTTCGCCACATCACCCCCTACCTCGATCTCGCCGAGGCACTTGAAACCACGCTCATTCGAGTGGCTCTGAAGGAAACCGATGACATCCCACATGCACAACGTGCCGCTGACGAAGCGGCCGAGCGGGGCCTTCATTTGGTGCATCAGTGCCATACTCTGAGCCTCTTCGAAAGCCTTGAGAGCATTGAAACCACACTCAAAGCAATCGCTCGTCCTAACTTTGGCCTCATCTATGAACCCGCCAATCTGGAAGGCTGTCGCCAGGACTATGGGCCCGACGCTCTCAAGAGGCTGGCCCCGTGGATTGCTAACGTCTATCTACAGAACCAGCAATTGAATCCTAACGGAGACATTACCCTGGACACCTGGGTCGCGGGTCCTGTGAGCTTTGATCTCATTCCCATTTATCAATCGGGAGGTATTGACTTTGCTAGAGTTTTCGAAGGGCTGCAGGCGATCCATTACGACGGCACCATCACCGTGCATCAATCAGCGCCCTTGGAAGGGAGCGCTCTTGAGGATGCCAAACGCACCGCTGCCTTTCTGCGAGGCTTGATGTAGCGCGAGCCCATGGCGACCTCCTCGGACTTTGCCTTTGGACCGGATTCCGAGATCTGGCAGGTGAATCGCTACGCCACCGGGCTCTTGTTTGGACCGGCAGCGGTGCTCTTGCAAGTCGCCCACCCTCGCGTGGCGCAGGGCGTCGCCGATCACAGCGACTTTCGCAACGATGCGCTGGGCCGACTGCGACGGACCCTGCATGCCGTCAATGCCATTGCTTTCGGAACCCATGGAGAGGCCGAGTCCATGCGCACTCGCATGACTGCTGCTCATCAGCGTGTGCGCGGACACACCTCCGAGGGCATGGATGGCCCCAAGCGCTACTCGGCTTTCGAACCGGATCTCCTCCTCTGGGTGCTCGCCACCTTGATCGATGCCTCCTTCAAGGGCTACGAATTCGTATGGGGCCCGTTGTCCAAGCCGCGACGCGAGCGGTTCTACCACGATTTCCGACGTTTCGGCAGCTACTTTGGCCTGGATCCTGCCATGGGCCCCCAATCCCTGGACGCATTCATTCACTATTTCGATGACATGCTCAGCCAAGAATGGCTCGGCCAACATCCCCTCTGCGCAGAGGTAGCCGCCGCCGTCGTGCATCCGCCGGCCCCTTTCCGTGACCGCCTGCTAGGGCATCTTGTGGACTTCCTCCCTATTGAAACGGTGCCACCTCAGATTCGAGAGCGCCTTCAACTGCCATCCACCTGGTGGACGCGTGCTCGCATGACCTGCCTGCGCCAGATTGCTCCGGTAGCGTTTCGCATCCTACCCAAACGGCTCACCTACTATCCCGAGGCCTACCGCGCCGAGCGTGCCCTGTCGTAATCAAAGATGTCCTTTCCCTCGGGAAATTTCCTCGCATTACGACGAAATCGTTCGTCATCCTTGGCCACACGCCGCCGCCAACGCGGCCCCTCCCAGGTGAAACTGTCGAGATCAATCACTCGCAGATCCCCCTTGGGTCCCACGTGGAAATTGCTCGCCTTGGTGTCTCCGTGAGACCAATGGAGCATTTCTAACACTTCCAGAAAAGACGCCACCTCACGCGCTACCTTCGCACGGAGCACGGGCGCATGATTTCCCCGCACCCACTCTTGCAGCGGCTGCCCCTCGTCGATCTCCATGAGCAAACCATCCCGGTGACCATCCCTGCTCTCCCAATAGGCCAGGGGCTCTGGCGTTTGAAACCCTAACAATCGCAACGCATGGCCGCCCAGCCAGGCACGACGAGCTCGCCCCCGCGTCCCCCAGTGCGTCTTTATTACCCATCGGTCCCCCCGCGCCACCAGACATTTGCTTGCTTTCTTGAGGGTCACCAAGCGGCTTTCCAAATCCTCCACCCGCGCCTTTCTCAATGCCAACAACTCCGGCTCGTCCCAGCCACGCTTCATGACGCACAGCCCTTCTGAATCCTCAATCCTCACAAACGCACTGCATGTGCGCACACATTTCTTGCGATAGCGGCGCATCCGCTCTCGTTGGACTTTGGGCATGCGACGTCTGACAACCTCAGCATCAGGTTCTCCCAAGGCCCTATCAAAAGCCTCCCAACGATCCACGGTCACATTTGCTCGCAAGAGGGCCCAGTTCGCCAAGCGATCGCGTTCCCCTCGACAGCACCGATGACTGGAAGCATCGATCACCCAAAGGACTCGATCGGCATCAACCAAGAAGTTCCCCAAATGCAGATCGGTCTGCAGGAAACCAGCAGCATGCACACGCCGCACGCACGCGACCAGATCTTCCATCGACCAATCCTCACAAGCATCCATGGGGCGGACACTCTCCAGGAACTGCATGGCAACTGCCCAGCTCCCATCCTCGGCCCGCCCTAGGAAATAGGGCTGAGGTACGGCGATGCCCGCAGACGCGAGACGCGTCAGCCATGTCCACTCTGCGCGAGCGTCTGCCTCAGCTTTCCGCGGATGGATGTCGTGTTTGACCAACGCCACGCCGCGCTCTCCCACCCGCGCCCGGAAGACCTCGCGGCGCCCCGGCAATGCTCGCAGTGACCGCTCCCTCGCGATCGTCCATGACTCTCCAGGTGGAAAGCGCTCCGAGCCCTCGACGATTGTCAGGATCACGACCACGCCTCCCAAAGGTGATCAACGGTGACCTCATCGATCGGCAAGCCACCTTCCGGTGGACAGCCTGGAGGCTGCAAGAGATGCGTCTCGGCCTCGTAGACTGGGCCCGTGCGCACAGGATTGGTGGGGCCAAAGATGGCATAGACCGGAACGCCTAGCAGATTTGCCAAATGCATGCCCCCGGTATCATTGCACACCACAGCGCGGTTGCGACACAACGCCTCAAGATACTCGGAAAGATTGGTCTCTCCCGCTCGATTCCGCACACGATGGGAGTCGAAACCCGCTGCCACTTGATCCGTGATGGCCCGGTCTCTTGCCGTTCCATACAAAGAGATGGTGTCATCCGAATGCTCTAACACTCGCTCTATGAACCCACGCCAATGGGCCACCGGCCAGCGTTTCTCCGGCATGTTCTCGGTCCCGCAGATCAGGCCTATTCCATCCCCACCAACGTGCTTTCGAAACGGCTCTTTGTGAAGCGGTTCACGCAAACCGTAATATCGAAACATCGCCTCCCACACGTCCACCTGATGGCATTGGGATTCGTCCAGATCCGTCGGCACCTTCCACGGATCCGTAAGCAAGGGGCGCCGTTTGCCGGGACGCACCATGCCGAAACGTCGCGGAGCTCGTGTCAACCAGGCCTCTAGATCACCCCGAAAAGAATTCGTGAAACAAAGATAAGCATCTGGATAGTCGCCGCGGAGACTCCGCATCTCTGCAAAGTAACGCCACTGCGAGTCTCTGTTAGGAAGGTCGATCAGTCGATCACCGAATCCAATGTGCTCCAACAAAGGACGAAACGCCGCTTGCCCTAAGAGCGTTATCTCAGCGTCCGGCCGCCCATGCCGGACGGCACGAATGAGAGGCAAGGCCATGACCACATCTCCCAACCAGTTAGGCAATCGAAACCAGAGTCGCGTGCGTCTGGGGCGTGTCTTGTAAGCATGAAAGGCGGCGCTCGCATCCAACGCATTGTCGCGCTCGCGCAGGAAGAAGCGATTGCGCGGCTTGTCATGAGTCCCCCATCGGTTGTGAAACCAGAGCCAATCGGCCGCCTGATCGAGCGATCCCGTGAGATACCTCTCCAACCGCCGATGACTGGCGAAGAGCAAATCACTCGGGTCTCCCGGCGACGGCAGCGGTTCAAAGTCAATCGAGGCCTTCCAGAAACCCGTGCGACGAGGCAGCAGGAAGAAGGCCGGCACCTCAAACTTCTTACACAACAACCCTGGCAAATGCGTGCCCGAGGCGACGCGATGAAGAAAGTAGAAGAGCACGCCACGTTTCCCCGTGTTCTGATCGAAGAGCAAGGTGAGCGATTTCCCCTCACGCACACAACGCGCCATGGATCGCATGCCGTCGCGACGCGAAAGCAGCCGAATGCCCCACCGCTCGCGTGTCCGCTTCACGTAGGCGTCCATGCCCCCCTGCTTCAACGGTCGGAAAGCCGCAGCGGATCCGGCACCCTCGGGAAAGACCGCTGGAATCGCCGCCATCATTTCAAACAAGGTCACATGAGGAAGCAGAACGATAGCTCCTGACTGACGTGAACCTAACAAGCGCTCACGCACCTCCGGCGTGATTTCCAGATGTCTCTCAAACCATCGTTTGGAAAGGAAGGGCGAGGCGAGCGCGAAGAACGCCATTTCCACCAATCTGGCTGTCGTCCGTGTCGCCAACTGGTCCCGCCAATCAGAGTCTTTGTCAGGAAAGGCGTGATGAATATTCGATTTGAGCTCGTGGCAGCGCTCGATCGGCAATCGCACAATGATCCAGGCGGCCCCCTTCACGATTCCCGACACCACGGGCTCTGGCACTCGTGCCAGGATCCACCCCAGAAGCTTGGCGAGCCAGACCATGCCCGGATTCTAAACGGGAAGGTGACGCAACCAAGCCGCATTCGCCTGATACCAGGCCACGGTAGCCTCTAGCCCTTGGCGAATCGCGGTCTGCGGCTCCCAATCGAGGAGGTTCTTGGCTTTGGCAATCGAGCTGCCCGTGTGCTTCACATCACCCGTGCATTCTGGCAGAAACTCTAGAGACGCTTTCTTCCCCAAATGCTCTTCCAAGATCGCAATCATTTCTAACAAAGACGTGGGGCGCGTACCTCCCCCAATGTTGATGATCTCATAGCCCAACGGTTTCTGAGCAGCCACCGTCCCTGAGACCACATCGGCGATGAAGGTGAAATCTCGGCTTTGAGTCCCATCTCCATAGATCTGAATCGGCGTGCCTTCAGCGATCCATTTCGTGAACCGATAGGGACTCATGTCCGGTCGCCCCGCTGGTCCGTACACCGTGAAGTAGCGCAAGATCGACAAATCCAGATCGTGGAGACAATGATACGAGTGGGCTAACACCTCCATCGATTTCTTGGAGGCAGCGTAAGGCGAGACAGGGAAGTCCACCACCATCTTCTCTTCAAACGGAGCATCATGGCCGGCGTAAAGTGAGGAACTGGAAGCAAGCACCCCTTTCCTCGGGCCATGATACCGCATGCCCTCTAACACATTCAGCGTCCCTATCACATTAGCGGTTTGATACACGTAGGGATGATCGATGCTGTAGCGGACGCCCGCACGGGCCGCCAAGTGATAGACCACATCGACCTTACGTTTCTCGAAATATCGCTTCACGGCGTCCGCATCCGCGATATCGAGCGCATCAAAGGTGAAGCCCTCTTGGCCACGCAGCTCATCCAACCGGTGCAATTTGAGTCGGATGTCATAGTAGTCATTGAGATTATCGACACCGAAGACCCGGCACCCTTCCGCGAGGAGGTGTTTGGAAACAGCCGCGCCGATAAAGCCCGCGGCGCCCGTGACGAGGACAGCTTTGCTCATGACGTTAGAGTCCCATGGCGTTCCGCACCCGTCCCAAGACCGTGCTCGCAAGCTCGCGCGCCTTCTCGGCCCCATCGCTCAGGACTTGTTGCACATAGTCGTCATTGGCGAGTAACTCCTCTCGCCGCGCACGCATGGGGGCGAAGTATTCCCAGTAGGCTTCCCACAAACGCTTCTTGAAGTCGCCATAGCCGGTACCGCCCTTTCGAAACTCCTCCGCCATCGTGGCTTGAGAAGCTTCATCGGCAAAGAGTTGGTATAATTGATAGATCAACGACGCCTCGGGATCTTTCGGCTCCTCCACCCCAGCGGAATCGGTCACGATCCGCATCACCTTCTTCCGTTGCTGCTTCTCGGGGCCAAAGATATCGAGGGTATTTCCATAACTCTTGCTCATCTTCTGGCCATCCAGTCCTGGCACTTTAGCCATGGACTCTCGAATGCGCGGCTCGGGAATCTTCAGGAGCCCCTCGCCATAGGTCTCATTGATCTTGATCGCGATGTCTCGCGTGACCTCGACATGCTGCTTCTGATCCTTCCCCACCGGGACCACGTCGCTATCATAGATGAGAATATCTGCGGCCATCAAGACCGGGTAAGCGAAGAGTCCATGGGAGGGCGTGATGCCCTTATCGATCTTGTCTTTATACGAATGACAGCGCTGGAGGAGGCCCATCGGGGTCACCGTACTAAGTAGCCAAGAGAGCTCTGTCACCTCCGGCACGGCGGAGTGCCGAAAGAAGACCGCCTTCTCGGGATCCAAGCCACAGGCGAGGAAAGCAATCGCGGCTTCCTGGCAATTCTGCCGCAAGACCGCGCCATCGTGGATCGTGGTGAGCGCGTGATAATCCGCGATGAAGTAATAGGCCTCGCCCTCGTCTTGGAGCCGGATAGACGGCTCCATCATCCCGAAGTAGTTGCCGATGTGGAGAGCCCCGCTAGGCTGAATGCCGGAGAGAATGCGCATGGCGCCATCTTTGAAGAGAAGGCCCCAACTGCAACGTTAAAAAGCATGTCGTGCTTGCGCTCATTTGAGAAGAGTCGCAATGATGCGTCGTGGAATTTGAGTTTCTACAATCTCGACGGCGAGCGCGTTCCCGCTGGTCCTGGCCGCGCTTCTGGCTCGCGTTCTCATGCGGGGGCCTGCTGATCATTGCCACGGTGGCCCTTCTCAAGGCGATCGAAAGCTTTCATGCCGTGCCGGAACCCGTCATCGGCAATCATCCGGAAACCTATGTCCCCCCGGAGTCGGATCAGTCGCCTCCCAATCTCATGACGGAAAGCCCCGGTGAGCGCGTGGTTCCTAACCCTGTCCACACCTTTCTGCAGGAGGAGCAAAGCCTCAACAGTGGGCGTCTCGACGTCCTCAGGCAACGCCAAGTCGCGGTGGAGGCCACCGACTTCACGGCTCAATGCAAGCCTCAATGGGATTTCCGTAGCCACAAGCGAGAGGTGATATGGTTCTATCACTATCGCAGCGGCCTCACTGCGGAAGGACACCCCCTCACCGTCTTCGGTGCGGTCGATGGGCTCGGCTTTCCGATCTTCCAGCATCCCCCCATGGCAGGCGACCCTCTCGCTCTGCTAGACTCGCAATACAACGGGCTCAAATGGATTGCCTTGGAGAACCCGCGCCTTGCTCTCATCGGTGCCGTGAATGGGCCGTGGGCTGAGAGCGGCGCCATCATCGACCTCTTCCTCGTGACCGACAATCCTAACAATGCCGCGCGTTTCTGGCGTTTCCAAGACACGAGTTCTGCCGAGGGACCGGAGTGCTCTGCACAGCTGATCGCCTTCCGCGATGCCACCGCAGATGGCTACCTCGACCTCTGTGCCTTTCATCTTGTCGGGAGTGGAGATGCGTGCGCGCCGTTGGTCCGCGTGCATGCCTACGACCCTATCAAAGGCACGTTTGCTACTCAGGCAGAGCTTGGCAGCACCATCATTTCCTCGCAAATGCATCAAGACTTCCTTGCGGTCGAAAGTGGGCACCCGCTGGAAGTGCCTCACTTGATCGGCCAACCGGCGACTGCCCCCATCTTCCGTCGGCCGCCTGACATTCCGGTGGAATCTGAAGAGGACTCATCGGCGAGCTAACCCTCTCAAGAATGCGAGAAATAGCCCATCCAAAGACCGCAGCGAGGACAAACCACGTGCAATCCGCCGCCACATCGGTAGCTTGCTGATCACTCACATTCGTTCTCTTTCCTCCCCACTCCATGTCGTCACCCTTTCTCCTTGTGGCTGGCTTAGCCCTCTTCGGCTTTGCTTGCCGCACGTTTGAGCACATTGTCATTCGCAAGCTTGGGCTCCTCGCGTTCCTGGGAGCCTCCTACACCTTGCTTTACGCCCTCTCAGGCAATGTCTTCGTTGGACTGCTTGGCATCGTTCTCTGGTTCTGCCTCCCATGGATCGAACTCCTTGTCCGCGTCCGCGGGATGGATCTCCCGATCGAGCGCTCTCTGCGTCGTCGCATCCCACCAAAGGAAGACTTCCCATTTCTCGAACTCGCCACCCATGAGATCGAAGAGCTGGAGGATGGTGATTACCAATTAATCGATGACTGGGGCTATGAATGGCAAGGCAGCGCGCATTTCTTTCGTGTCTTCCATGACGCGGACCACAAGACGCAGGCCGTGATTTGCCTGACGCGGGAACAGCACATGCATCATGCGTATGTGAAGCTGGTCTCACGGACTGAGGATGGCCACGTCTATACGACATGGAACTATCCTTTCTCAGCCTCACTCAAGCTCAGTCCATTGCACATCGTGAACTGGGATCGGAGCGCGCATTCCTTCGAAAGTCTCTACTATTCGCACCAAGAATTGCTAGAGCTGCACGGTCTGGGCCCTGACACCTTGACTACGCAAGGCCCTGACGATTTCGCGTCCCTCCTGCAAGAGGATCAGAAGCAGATGGTAAGCCACAATCTCTCCCTGGGTCTCCTTAAAGCCTCCGGGAAAGGCATGTGCCGCTACACGTGGCGTGGCCTCGTCTTTCTCTGGACGGAGCTGGTGAAGGACATGGTCCGTCTTCACTGACCCACATTGACTTCCACTTTGGGCAACGCCCTCTTCAAGCGATCACCTCCTTTGGAAGTCGCCCGTGAATTCCAAAGATAGAGTTTCTTCAGCTGGGACAGACCGGTGAGGTGCTTCAGTCCCTCATCACTGACATTGGTGCCATAAAGGTTGAGGATTTCCAATCGTTCACATCCCGAGAGATGCTGGAGCGCATCGTCGCCGATCTTCGTGCGCGCCAATAACAATTTCCTCAGCGCTTTCATCTCAGAAACGACTGCCAAATCGGCGTCTTGGATGCTCGTCCTGGAAACGTCAAGCGTGTGAATCTTGGAGGCAATTGGCCGCAAGATTTCGAGATCAAGGGGAGACTCGGGATAGTTGCGTGTGAGGGAACAATCGATCTCAAAGAGGTCACCGTCGACCGGATTGAATTGGATGTGGGCTTGCGTCAGCGCATCCGCCATGCTCCCGGCTAGTTCGCTCCGCATGGGCACCGCGCCGCCACTGCCTTCCATTGCCGCCACCGCCTCCGCAGCTGCCGCTCTGTCGTTGCCGTCTCCCATGGGAGCCCCACCGGTGATCCAGCCCTTGAGTGCCCGTGTCTGGGCGCTGGTGAGGGGTTTGCCCTTGGCTGGCATGATGTCAGGGTCATCTGCAGGGAGAACGGTGGATGTGTAAAGGTAGCTCTTCTCAGGCTGGAAAGCGATCACCACGGGCCCGCTGTCTCCCCCCTTGCGGATCCATTCAGGGGAGTCCACGCGTAGCCCGCCCTTCTGCTTCTCGGGTCCATGACAGGACACGCAGCGATCGCGCAGCATGGGCACGACACTGCCACGGAAGGTGTTGAGGGCGGAGGGTTGCATCTTGAGCGCGGTGACCGTCACCCCTTCAGAGGTGGCTGGTGCTTTGGGTTCGTCCATGGCAGTCTCCGGGGTTGGCTCCGGCTCAGATTCCAATTCTGGTTCTGGCTCGGGATCCGTTGCCATCGCCAAGTCGTCATTCGACTCGGGATTCGTCGCAGTCGGTTGGGGCTGTGGCGTTGGCTGACTCACTCGTTCTGGCGCTTCCCGCCGGGCGTTCACCGTCTCCGTCGGCGCCTCTTCTTGGGCGAACGCTTGCTGGGTGTTCCCCCCCTCGGCCATTCTCATGGGCATCGTTGTCCGATCAGGGCGCATCCAGGCGACCGCGCCCGCCGAAGCGAGCATCGCCACCAATGTCACCCCGTAAATGGCTGTCCACCCGGACGCGCCAGAGGCTCGCCGGCGGGCTTTCGCCTTCGCCAGTGCGACCAATTTCTGAAGATAACACTGTTGCTTCAGCATGGCGACCACCGCAGCCGCTACCCCAAGGATGACAAGGAATCCAGCGCCGCGGACGGCTGCTTGTTGGTCACTTCCAGAGAGCTGTGTGAATGTGAGGACGCCTCCTGCAAAGAAGAGCGAACTCGCTGTTCCTAACAACAAGACCACTGCCTTGTCGAGATCAGCCCCCTTGCGCCCAGCCGAAAAGACCTCGATCACCAAGACCGAGAGCAGAACGCCCAAGGGAAGATAGAGGCAGAGATCGGCGATGTCTCCCCAATCTCTCTCTGCGACCGCCACCAGAATCTGCATCGGGTTCCGTTAGGCAATCAGATCCATCACCGGACGGCCTTTGTGGGCGACGGTGAATGGCCGCTTGGACGGCGAGTAAACCACCTCGTCCAATGGCAAGCCTAACGCATAGGCGATGGTCGCATTGAAGTCAGGAACACTCACGCGTTGATCCATGATGTTGGAGGAAGTCTCATCCGTTTCCCCATACACTTGCCCACCTTTGATGCCTCCGCCCGCGAGGACGCCACTGAACGCCTTGGGGAAATGATCGCGCCCGTCATTCTCATTGATGCGGGGCGTGCGCCCAAACTCTGTCGCCAAGACCACGAGCGTCTCTTCCAAGAGTCCGCGCCGTTCCAGGTCGGCTAACAAGGCCGCCATGCCCTGGTCCAAGCGAGCCGCCCGTTGCGAAACGGAATCAAAGTTATTGCTGTGCGTGTCCCAGCCACCAAGCGTCACCTCGACGAAGCGCACGTCGTTCTCAATCAAGCGGCGTGCAAGGAGACACCCCTGGCCAAAGGAGTGGTCGCCATACTCTTCGCGTATTTCCTTCGATTCACGATCCAGATCAAACGCCTTTAAATCTTCACTCTTCATGAGACGGATGGCGTCCTGATACATGTCCGTGTAGGCCCGCACCTTCTTGTGATTGTAGCGCCGGTGGAACTCCTGATCGAAGGCATTGGCTAACATGAGCCCCTCTTCGAAGGCTTTCTCGCTCACACCTGAGCGCCGCCGACTATTCTTTAATCCATCGTTTGGATTGTTGATGACCAAAGGGGCAAACTTAGACTCCAAGAAACCAGCGCCAGCCCCACGGCTTCCGCCTCCGATACGCACACTCGCCGGTAGAGTCGTGTTCTTGCGTCCATCGAGCCGGTGAATCCAGGCTCCCAGCCCGGGATGCTGGATGGTACCCCGCATCGCATAACTGGAATGCATGAAATAATTCCCCTGCTCATGAGCACCCTGTGTCGATGTGAGGGAACGCACCACCGCTGCGTGATGCATCTGCTGCGCGAGGTTCGGCAGATACTCGCTGATCATGACGTCGTCTGCTGTCGTCTTGATCGCTTGCACGGGGCCCTGTTCGTCCGTGCCGGGTTTGGGATCAAAGGTATCCATGTGACTCATGCCCCCTGACATGTAGAGATAGATCACTTTGTTAGCCTTGGCATGCGGATTGCTCGCTTGGGCAAAGAGGCTTGCCGGCGCCAGACTCGGAAGGAGGCTCACACCGAGAAACGACTTGGCCGAGTGCGAGAGAAAGCGGCGACGTGTGTGTTCGTCAGAGCGGTTCAGGAAGGATTTCATAGGTGCTGATGGAGGTTTTAGGGGAAGTAGGCGCTGTTATTGCACAAAGAGAATCTCTTTGGTGTTGAGGAGGGACCAGATGATCGCTTCACAGGCATCGCGCGGGTTCTCGGCTGCCTCAAATTGCGCGTTCATCAACGCGCGCTCGCGATCAGTTGGCATCCTTGTCAGGAGGCTTAGAAAGATGAAGTCCTGTTTCTCATCGTCACCGTAAAGTTGGTCGATTCCCTTCATCAAGAGGCTTTTGTCACTCACCAACTGGTCAATGACCTTACCGTTAAGCAGGCTCAACGCTTGTCCCACGGAGGCCTCGATCTCCGCCGCCTGAATGGTTTCACGGTCAGATTGCCCAAACCGGCGCAAGAAATGATCAGCAGGCATGGGTGATCGCAGCTCGGACGCCCTTACATACTTCTTATCAAAGCCCTTCCAACGCGGATCGGGGCGATCGTCAATTCCCTGGCGCTTCTTAGCCGAGTCCATCCGGTCCATGGTCATCATCATAGCCGTTCGCCCAGAGGCATTCTCAAGGAAAGTCCTCTCAAATGCCGCCTGAATGTCGTCCACCCTTTGATCACGGGCCTTGCGGGCTTCTCGCATCTCCGTGTTCAACGTCTTTGCAAGAGCGTCATCGCCAGCCTCGCGTGCGGTTGTCACCCGGCGACGAAGGCCACTGGTGGCTTTGTCATGATCATATTCCACTTGGGCGATCGCTTTCGCAGTCTCCAAGATCTTCTGCGGCTGCTGCTTCATCGCCTCCAACCCTTCCGCGCGCGCTTTCATCTCCTCATAGCGCTTACGGTAACGATTCTCTGCCTTGCGTTCGTCCACGCCAGGCATCGTCGCGGCAAGGAGAGAGTCCCATATTTGCTCCGCCGACATGCGCCGAAGGACAGGTCCGGGAAAGTGATAGTCACCGAGGTCAACATCCTGCAAGCTCGACTCTCGCTGATAGGTCCTCGTGTTGTAGAGCACCGCTAGAAAGCGACGGATGTCATAGTCCATGCGAACCATCTCTGACTCCAAGTAATCGAGCAGCGCAGGGTTGCTCGCCACCGTCCCATCCTTGAAATCATCGACAGGCTCAACCAGGCCCACCCCCATGACGGCCTTCCACAATCGATTGACGATGACCTTAGCGAAGCGCGGATTCTCCGGGCCCGTGAGCCAATCGGCATAAGCGTCCAACTGATGTCCCGACCCGCCACCCGCGGCACGTTTCCCGAAGATAGTGTCCGGTCGCACTTCCTCGCGGGGCTCGGCATCGTCATACTGATAGTCGGAAGGGAGCTTGAGAATCTTCTCTTCGTCATGCTTCACCCGGTAACTCAAAGGCTCTAACAAATCCCGCAAAGCATTGCGCACCAAGCGATTCATTTCCTTATTGCGATCGCGGCGTGCCCGTTTCTCCATCTTGTCCATCCGTTTGTCCACCCGCACGACTTTCTCAGGATTCACCCGCGTCTCGACACCGTAAGTGTAAGCGGCCATTTCGTAGTAGTCCTTCTGCTTCCACTTGTCGAAAGGGTGGTTGTGACACTGTGCGCAGACGAGTTGCGTCCCGAGAAAGATCTGCGCCGTGTTCGACATGTTATCCAGCGGCATGCCGGCATCTCGCAAATAATACCCAACCGCTCCATTCTCCCAAATGTACCCCTCCGCGGTTACGAGCGCATGCACCATGTCCTTATACGACATGTTGGCGCGCAGCGCTCCTTTCACCCAGTCAGCATAGGCTTCGCCGGCTCCCTGTTCCATGTCGGACTTCACCCGCAAGATGTCAGCCCAGTAGTTGAACCAGTGACTCACATAGCCTTCCGAGTGGAGCAGATGGCGGATCAACTGGGTCCGTTTACTCTTACTATCAGTCCCCAGAAACTGTTGCGCCTCTTGATAGGTTGGGATGCGCCCAATGACATCAAGGTAGAGGCGCCGTAGAAAGATCTCATCACTCGAGGGCGGGTTCGGCTTCACCCCGTGCGTCCGGTAGTTGGCCTCGACAAGGGCATCAATCTGTTGGCTCACCCGCCGATCATTCCCCAACGCCCAGGAAAGAGCGAGGGCACTGGCGATGATGGCGACGGCAAGGATCTTAGGGAGGGAGGTTCCAACAGTCATGGGCGGGGGCGTTTGGAAGGCGTGCGGCGGGGTTGGTCCGACCTTCCAAGATAGCGCCAACCACTAAAAGACGCAACTCTTCAGCCCCTCCTTGAACGCACGAAGCCCCCTTCCGCCACGGGCAGAGGGGGCTTCGTTATCGTAAACCTGAAATTTCGGAAGGCCTAAGCCTTCCGCTTCAGAAAAGGCAACCCGGTCGTCGAGTTCTCAATGACTTCGTAGCCCTCGGGCAACGCGTCACAGGCGCCTTCGTCTTTGATTGTGCCAGCAAAGAAGTAGAGCTTCGTTTCCTTGCCATCCTTGCGTTTGTTCACCCTCACGTGGAGGTAGTAGGTTTTTCCAGATTTCTTGCTTTCGACGCTATAGGCCATCAGGGTTTGTGGTTCCGCCAGACTCCGGACAATCTGACGCGTTTCGCCCTCCGAATTGAAACTGTGTCGCTAGATCAAACCAGCTTTCTTGAGCGTCTTGTAGGCGCCGTTCTTCGACACGGTCTTGAGAGCGCGTGCCGTCAACTTGACCTTGACGTGACGGTTGAGCTCAGGCACCCAAATGCGCTTCACGCGTAGGTTGGGTTCGAAGGTGCGCTTCGTCTGTTTGACCAACTGCAATCCGATGCCGCCTTTCTTCTTGGCCAAACCGCGATGGTGAATTCGGCGTCCTCTCGTGACGCGTGCCCCTGTGATGCTGCAAACTTTAGCCATGATGGTATCTCTGCTCGTTGGTCGACTTCTGAAATGAGTCGGTAGGGGTAGCAGGATTCCCCAGCCCGTCAACCGCACATTTCCGGGCTCACCGATCATCATATTTGGCAGTGAAGCAGTTATCTTTGGGTCGCATTTATACAAACAGCTACATGCCGACCTCAGGATTATGCAGAGCAGTCTCCATCCAGGCCCCTGAGAAATAGTCTTCGACACGCAGAAGTACAACTCTTCCTGAAGATATCGTGCTATTGAGCATAGTAATTATTTGCCAATTGCCATAATTACTATATTTATTCTATTCTCGTCGCCCCTTTTCCCAATATTCCCATGGTTCTCACCAAGCCTCTCCCCATCCACCTTGTGCGCCTAGCAACACAAGCTTGTAGATCTTCTAGATTCTCCGGATTCAAGATGCGAAACCTCCTCCTTTGGGCTTCTCTCTTGTTCGGCGTGAGTTGGGCATCCACGGTGCAGGCGCAAGGTCCTGGAACCATGCTCTTCGACCGCTTTGGGGTCGATCTTGATCTTGGCCCTTTCAATGCCTCTGCCGGTCCGGGAGCAACCGGAGGCTTTCCCTTCGACTGGACAAGTTTCGAGCCTGATCCTTCCCAAGCGCCCCGCTTCAGTGCCGGTGCCATTGATTGGACGGAGGCTGACTGGTTCGGGGCATGGTTGAACGACTTTACGGAAACGACAATTCAGCATGCCCCTGCCCCAGGTACGCCCGACCAGGATTGGAATCCCTCAGGAGGAGAGCCTTACGAGGTGGAGGGCCTCTATTTCGATAACGACTCCAACAATTACTACCTGGCAATTGTCACGTCGATTCCCCTTCTAGTGGAGAACGACACGACTGACCCCACACCAACGAGCGACTATGGCGTGGTAGATCCCAGGGACTTCGGCTCTGCGGGATTTGGCGCCGCGATCCGCTCAGGTGACTTGTCGATCAGCTTCTTCGACGGGACTGCACGGAGCGAGCGGAATAGCACTGAGTGGCACTACAACTACGGTGTCGACCTGACCCAGGAGAACCGAGACAGCTATGGCACCTTCGCCGGGCTAGCGGTCCCTAACATGCGCTCCTTGGCGGTCGGAACAGGGCTTTACGAAACCAGTGCTGATCCAGGAGGAAGTCAAATTGACGGCCCTAGTGGAGCGTCCGGCGACTGGTACACCTCGGCGGCTCCCCCAACAGGCGGTTCTGGAGCATCCGGAGCAACCCAAGGCAATTGGGAACATACTAACTTTGATCCCCTTGCGTCGGGACACGTGCTCTCAAAACTCGGAGATGTCACCGTCAATTACTACGAGTATGACTTTGGTGGCGATGAGGAGAATGGATATCCCACCTACGTCTACGAGATCACCATCCCTCGTTCTCTGTTTGGCGTGAATGACAAAGGGCATGGAGAGCAGATTGGGTTCCGCATGACGCCCGGTTGCCGCAATGACGGCAACGGCGCGGGAGATGGCACCATTTCGCTGATTGCAGCGGTCGATGATTTGGAAGTCGGCGACTTTGTGTTCAATGATAGGAATGGAAATGGTGTGTATGAACCGCTTCTTGGTGAAGCAGGCATCAATGATGTCGATGTCCAGCTGTTCCCTAGCGGAACGCCTACTTCAGGCACGCCCATCGCGACGACGACCACCGCAACGCTAAGTGGCTCACCGGGACGCTACCTCTTCGGTTCTCTTCCATCGGGAGACTACTACATTCACATTCCGGCTACGGAATTTCAGTTAGGAGGAACCTTAGAAGGACTGATCTCATCGACGACCACAGAAGTGGATCCTGACGATGATGAGAACGAAGATGGTACTGGTGGCAATGGAGCAGGATCTGGAGCGAGCACGGTCGGAGGAACGGGCGACGAGAACGGTATTGACGATGCCCTGGCAGCCACCAATGGCATCTCGACCGGGGTGTTCACGTTAAGCGGTGGCGATGAACCCACGGGAGAAGATGTCGCCTCCATTCAACAGACAGCACTCGATACCAACAGCAATCTCTCGGTCGACCTCGGTTTCTTGGAAGAACTTGGCGCCATCAGCGGCTCAGTCCTTGCCGATACCGACAACGATGACGCGGGCGAAGTCGGCATCGCCAACGTCACCCTCACCCTCACCGATGCCGCAGGCGATCCCATCGATGCGGATGGCAACGCCGGCAATGGCATCCAACCCATCACTGCCGTCACCGACGGCAATGGTGATTACACATTCACCAACCTCCCTCCCGGAGACTACGGCGTCGCCGAAACCCAACCGACCGGGTATGATGATGTCAGTGATGGCGATAGCACCGATCCCACCGATGACGCGGCCAACGCCGATCCCTTGGACGACTTCATTCCCGTCAGCATTGACGCGGGCGAAACCGATACCGGGAACGATTTCATCGAGGAACAACCCGGCGCCATCAGCGGCTCGGTCCTCGCCGATACCGACAACGATGACGCGGGCGAAGTCGGCATCGCCAACGTCACCCTCACCCTCACCGATGTCGCAGGCGATCCCATCGATGCGGATGGCAACGCCGGCAATGGCATCCAACCCATCACCGCCGTCACCGACGGCAATGGTGACTACGCATTCACAAACCTCTCTCCCGGAGACTACGGCGTCGCCGAAACCCAACCGACCGGGTATGATGATGTCAGTGATGGCGATAGCACCGGTCCCACCGATGACGCAGCCAACGCCGATCCTTTGGACGACTTCATTCCCGTCAGCATTGACGCGGGCGAAACCGATACAGGGAACGATTTCATCGAAGAGGAGTATAGCTCGATTGGGGATCTGGTCTGGGCTGACCTCGACGGGGACGGCCTCTTCGAGCCTGGAGACGGTGAGTTTGGGATCAGCAATGTGACCCTCGAACTCTATCTGGATGTGAACTCCGATGGAAGCTTCACAGAAGGCACTGACACTTTAGCTGGATCGGCAGTGACCGATGCGTCCGGGGTTTACACGTTCTCCGACCTCGGAGCAGGTGATTACATCGTGACGATCACTGACGACAACAACGCCCTTATCGGCTACACGGCTACGTATGACGAGAACGATGCTACTACCAATCCCGATGGCGAAACCGATGTCGCCTTGATCGCTGGCGACGATCACGTCACGGCTGATTTCGGCTTTGAGCCGACCCTAGCAGGAATCTATGGAACGGTATACGATGACCACGACGTTTCCAATGACAACGCCATCAATAGCAACGAAGACGCCCCGCTTGGTGGGGTCGAGATCTCCTTGTTCACCGATCCTAACGGCGACGGCGATCCCAGCGATGGAGTGCTAGTGGGCGTGACATACACTGATCTATCGGGAGACTATGCCTTCAATGATGTCTTGCCCGGCAACTATGTCGTCGTGGAGACCGACCCTAGCGGATTTGCCAGCGATACCGATACAGCAGGAGCCAACGACAACCGGGTCCCTGTGGCCCTTGCAGGGATCGATAGCACGGGCAACGATTTCCTCGATGATGGAGGCACGCTCTACAACTTGAGTGGCTCCGTCTATGTCGACACGAGTAAAGATGATAGTCTCAATGGTTCGGGAGAAGATCCTTTGGGCGGGGTGAGCGTCACCCTTTACGCAGATGCCAATGGCGATGGCCTTGCCGATGCCAGCGATACCGTTCTGGGAACGGCCACGACCCTCCCCGATGGCAGCTATCGCTTTGAGGGCCTGGTTCCAGGCGATTATGTGGTGGTGGAGACTGATCCCACCGGGGCCAGCAGTGATGACGATGTCCAGGGCGCTCCTACCGATAACACCGTGGCGGCGACCATCACCAATGCCGATAGCACGGGCAATGATTTCCTCGATGATAATGTGATTCCGGCGTCCATCGCGGGGGCCGTCTATAATGACACCGCCGATGACAATGCTCTCAATGGCGCCGGGGAAACCCCCATCCCAGGGGTGACCGTGACCCTCTTCACCGATCCCGATGGCAATGGCGATCCCAGTGACGGCGTCGCCCTGGCCACCACAGTGACCGATGGCAATGGTGCCTATCTCTTTGCCGATCTGGCTCCAGGCGACTATGTCGTGGCGGAGACCGATCCTAGCGGCTTCACTAGCGATGCCGATACGGCTGGCGCCAATGATAACCAGATCCCCGTCGCTTTGGCGAGTGGGGTCGATAGCACGGGGAATGATTTCCTCGATGATGGCACGGTTTACGCCATTTCTGGCACGGTCTACGATGATGACGATGCGACCAACAATGATGCGATTGGCGCGGAAGACGCCCCCATGGGTGGGGTGAGCGTCGCGTTGTGGGCTGACACCGATGGCAATGGGTCGCCAGACACTTTGTTAGCGAGCACCGTGACCGCGGCCGATGGCACTTACCATTTCGCCGATCTTCCTCCAGGCGACTACGTCGTGGTGGAGACCGATCCTAGCGGGTTCACCAGCGATGCCGATACGGCTGGCGCCAATGATAATCAGATCCCCCTCACTTTGGTGAACGCGGATAGCACGGGGAATGATTTCCTCGATGATGGCGGCAGTCTGAACGCGATTGGCGGGATTGTGTATAACGATACTGCTGATGATGATACCCTCAATGGCACTGGAGAGACGCCGATCGTCGGGGTCACCGTGACGTTGTTTGCCGACGTCGATGGCGATGGCGAGCACACCCCAGGCACCGATGTCGCGATCGCCTCCACGGTGACCGGCGCTGATGGGAGCTATCTTTTCCAAGATCTGCCAGATGGTGATTATGTGGTGGTCGAGACCGATCCAGCGACCGCTGTTAGCGATGATGATGCCGATGGCTCGGGCGCCAATGACACGAACACGGTGGCCGTGGCCCTCGCCGGGGCGGATGATTTGGATAATCATTTCCTCGATGATCTCCTCACTGGGAGCATTGCCGGGAGCAGCCTGGAGGACACCGCGAGTGACGATACCTTGAATGGCACCGGCGAAGCTCCCATCGCGGGGGTGACGATGTCTCTGCTCACCGATCCCAATGGCGATGGTGATCCGAGCGATGGGACGGTGCTGGCGACGACGGTGACCGATACCAACGGCGCCTATCTCTTTTCCAATGTTGCCCCGGGGGATTATGTGGTCGTGGAGACTCAGCCTAGCGGATTCCCTACCAGTGATGACGATACGAGCACCCTGATTGCCGATGGCACGGATGATTGGGTCGATGTGAGTCTGGCGGCTGGCGAGGACGCGACCGGCAATGATTTCCTCAATGATGGTGGCACGCTCTACGCTCTGAGTGGTTCGGTTTTCGTGGATACTGGCAATGATGATAGTCTCAATGGGTCGGGAGAAGATCCTTTGGGCGGGGTGAGCATCACCCTTTACGCGGATGCCAATGGCGATGGCCTTGCCGATGCCGGCGATACCGATCTGGGAACGGCCACGACCCTCCCCGATGGCAGCTATCGCTTTGAGGGCTTGGTTCCAGGCGATTATGTGGTGGTGGAGACTGATCCCACCGGGGCCAGCAGTGATGACGATGTCCAGGGCGCTCCTACCGATAACACCGTGGCGGCGACCATCACCAATGCCGATAGCACGGGCAATGATTTCCTCGATGATAATGTGATTCCGGCGTCCATCGCGGGGGCCGTCTATAATGACACCGCCGATGACAATGCTCTCAATGGCGCCGGGGAAACCCCCATCCCAGGGGTGACCGTGACCCTCTTCACCGATCCCGATGGCAATGGCGATCCCAGTGACGGCGTCGCCCTGGCCACCACAGTGACCGATGGCAATGGTGCCTATCTCTTTGCCGATCTGGCTCCAGGCGACTATGTCGTGGCGGAGACCGATCCTAGCGGCTTCACTAGCGATGCCGATACGGCTGGCGCCAATGATAACCAGATCCCCGTCGCTTTGGCGAGTGGGGTCGATAGCACGGGGAATGATTTCCTCGATGATGGCACGGTTTACGCCATTTCTGGCACGGTCTACGATGATGACGATGCGACCAACAATGATGCGATTGGCGCGGAAGACGCCCCCATGGGTGGGGTGAGCGTCGCGTTGTGGGCTGACACCGATGGCAATGGGTCGCCAGACACTTTGTTAGCGAGCACCGTGACCGCGGCCGATGGCACTTACCATTTCGCCGATCTTCCTCCAGGCGACTACGTCGTGGTGGAGACCGATCCTAGCGGGTTCACCAGCGATGCCGATACGGCTGGCGCCAATGATAATCAGATCCCCCTCACTTTGGTGAACACCGATAGCACCGGGAATGATCTTCTCGATGATGGCGGTGACTTGGCGCTGATTTCAGGGCAAGTGCGCAATGACACGGATGGCGATGGTGATCCCGGAGACAGCGACGCCCCTGTCAGTGGCGTCACGATCACGCTTTACACAGACCCGAACGGCGACGGCGACCCAAGCGATGGCCAAGTTCTTGGATCCACCACCACCTTGGGCGACGGCACCTATGCATTCGATAACCTTGTGGCTGGAGACTATGTTGTCGTCGAATCCGATCCGGTGGGGGCCACGAGCACCTATGATATCGAGGGGAATAGCACCGACAACGCCATCGCAGTTGCCCTGAGCGGCACGGACAGCACAGGCAATGACTTCCTCGATACGGTTCCAAAGCCCAACACTTGGGCAGACTACCTCTCTGAGAATGGTCTCAGTGGAGACGACGCCCTCCCCCAGCCCACCGGCGCGCTTCCCGAGGCAGGCAATCCTGACAAAGACATCTACGATAATTTGTTAGAATACGCCTTCTGCCTCGATCCCAATGATCCCATCCCGGCGTTCCCTCCGTTCTGTGCGGAAGTGAACACCTCGGGCGATCCCGATACCTTCGAAGCCGTTTTCTACCGTCCCGCGGGCGGTCTCACTGACGTCACCTACTGTCTGGAAGGACGCACGACCCTCCCCACCACGGGCGACACCACGTGGGTTCAGCTCACCGTGGTGCCTGGCTCGGGGGTTCCCGGTGCGGGTGTCACCGTCACGGACCTTGGCAATGGTTTGGAAGAGGTGCGCATCGCCGACATCACAGCGGTCGCCACCACTGGCGATACCTTGTTAGGCTTTGAAGATGCCGGAGCCCGTGGCTTTATCAGGCTCACCGTCAAGCTCGACACCGACGGGGGCGGCACTGATTTCACCTCGCACACCCAGGTGCAAGGGTGGAAGCAAACGGACTGTGGACAGAACCAGTGCGCCTCGTTCAGTCACCCTTGGTTGCAGAAGGAAGCGTTCTCCGGTGCCGTGGCGAGTGTGTCAGGACAAGAGCTGACGATGACAGGCACGCCTGACCTTTCGAATGTTCTTGTGCCAGGATCCAGCTACTACTTAGAGATTCTTAGTGGTGACAATGAAGGGCATCGCTTCGATGTTGTCAGTACCAATGCTAGTGGTGTCATCACCCTCGCCATCGACACGGATCTCTGCGCGGGGCCACCCTTTAACACCAGCACGACACTCCCAGCGACTTTGGCAGAGGATCGCTTTGTCGTTCGCGCTCATCAAACGGTGGAAGGCCTTTTCCCAGCAGCAGCGCTCACGCCGGAAGCCGATCCTGGCCTCGCCGATCGCCTCCTCATCTACGAAGGCGGCGCCATTCCCTGGAAGGTCCTTTACGTCGATGATCCCGCCGAATGGAAGAATGAGAGCTCAGGGACCAGTGCTAGTGACGACGTCTTGGCACCCCATCAAGGCTATTTCATTCACCCCAAACTAGGCACGCTCACCGTCCTCGGAATGGGCGTGGTGCGCGCCAATGACTTCCATTGTCCCTTGGGTGATGGCTATCGCATGGTGGCTGGAGGCTTTCCTATCGACACGTCCTTCACGGATCGCGGCCTGGATGACACGGTCAACCAAGTCACCGGCACGCTTGATCCGGCCACAGCGGATCAAGTGCACATCTGGGACGGCGATGGCAGCGTCTACAGTGAGTCCTTCACTGGACACTTCCGCTTGGAAGGCAGCATCCCGAGCCTCCCGCCCTTCGCGCAGTGGAGCAATGTCGAAGACGTCAATCTTGATGACACCTCCGATGAGAAGGTCTTCAAGGCGGACCGCTCCGTCTTCTACTACCGCCTCGCAACGGGTTGTGACGCCGCCCACCAGCAACCCCTTCCTTGGACACCCTAACTTAGCCCCCACCCACAGACACGGTGATCAACCTCCAGCTTTTGATCTTTGCCATCTTCATGATCCTCATCGGCATGAGCAAGGCCGTCACGATTCACTGGGGAAGTGCCGTCGGCGATTTCGTCTATGAGAGCGATGGGGTCACTCTCGTTGATCCCTCTGAGTACACCTTTGCGCTAGGCACTTTTGCCGATGGATTCACCCCCGACGAGACCAACATGGCCGATTGGGAAGCCAATTGGCACACCCTCGATGTGGGCGGCTACAGTTCGACCACCGGACGGTATGCTGGTAGCGTCACCCTCCTAAACACCCCAGACGCCGATGGCACCATCCTTGATGGCAATGCCAGTGGTGGAGACACGGCCGCCACCTTCTTTGGCAAGGATGCCTACGTCTGGATCTACAATCAGAACACGACGCTCGATAGTTCCATCGAGTGGGCGTTGCTCTCCAATCCCACCGGCGGCGGGGACCCGGAATCAGCCTGGACTTTCCCCTCGGCAGCGGAGTCTGGTGCCCACACCGAAGTGGTGGAAATGAACCTGTCCGATGACGGCGTCACCGCCAACTTCGGTGAAGAAACGGGGGGAAGTAGCACGACCTCCGGGAGTGGCCAATTCACGCAACGGCCGTCCACACCTTATGGCATCCAGACCTACACCATTCCAGAACCATCCAGCACCGCGTTGGTGCTGGCCGGCATAGGACTTCTGATAGGGCGACGGCAGCGCTCCGCGAGAAAAGCCTAGCTTTCGAAGCTTACGCTGACGAGAGGGCTTCCCGAGGTCGGATAGATACAAGATAAGGCCCTTTGCAGGAGAGCTTTGCCCTTTCCGCAACATTCAGGATCAAGAATGCAATCCTTCTATTATATGGATATTATGGAAACCATATTTAAATTTGATTAAAGCCGCTAATTATTATACAAAGGTGCAGGGAATCGACCGACAACCCATTCTCTCTCCACCATGGCAATTCGCTTATTCACACACTTCACGAATCTTCGGCTTGGACACGCATCCTCGATTCGTAGATTTCCTTCGCTAAACATTCTCTCTTTCATCTGCTGGGCACTTCTCCTGGTCCTGTCCTGCAGCGCCCAGGCCGCGCCGGAGGTTGATAACAATCTCGGGACTTGGACGGATTCGCTGAACGATGAACTTGGGACGCTCAGTTTGAACAATGTGTCCAACGACCCCTTTGCGGGCACGGCCTCGTTGGACTCGGGGCAGGCGAGCGGGTCGCAGACGACAGTGGTGATCTCGCCGCCGTCGTTCGATGGGTGGGAGAAGGTCTGCATCGACGCGAGCTATGGCGCGGTGGCGGATCTCGATGTGACGCTGCTCGACCCGAACAACGGCGACGCGCCGATTGCGGGTTTCGTGGACATGGATATGTCGAACCTCGACGCGGAGGGCTGCATCGACATCAGCGCACTAGATGTGGCGAGTTTTCCGGAGATCCGTGTACGCGTAGACCACACCCGAGGGGCTACTGCACCGACGGTTCGCGAGCTCAAGGTGACCTGGAACCCGCAGACCGTGCTCCTTTTTGATAAGAAGACACTTGAGACGATCCCGGCGGGCGTGCAGTTCCCGTATCAGGTGCGGCTGTCGGCGAACTTCGTCAACGCGCAGAACGTGATCGTGTGGGACACGCTGCCGATGAACGGCCGTGGCATCACTTACCCGACCGACTACGGCCAGGCGGACGAGCCGATCATCGGCCAGATCTCCGATGGCGGGATCTTCACCGCAGATGGCCTTACGGATGCGGCGACCGGCGACCCGCTGCCTTCGTTCCCGGATGGCATGACCGAGTTTCCTGAGGACACGGTGGTGTGGTATTTCGATGAGATCGAGGCCGGCAACTCGCTGGTTCTACAGCTGTTTGTGGAGGCTCCCAACGGCACCCTGAACGGTACGGTCTACGAGAACAACGCCAACGTCCACGTCGACAACGGCGAGGACAAAGTCGCGCCGCCAGTGGAGACGATCATCACCTCTGAGCCGAAGCCGAACCTGACCAAGGCCGGCGCCACGCTGGCGTCGCCCGGCGTGACCCGAGTGTTCGGGCTCGGTGGCGAGAACTACGTCATCGCGCGCAACAGCCCGGCTGCAAGCGACACGCTGACCTTCCGCATCCGTGACCCCTTCGGGCCGGTCGATGGCAATGACTACGATGAGGAGAACCGCTCGCGGATGTACAATACCGTGATCTACGATGACCTCTCCGGCCTCGTCGACCCGAACGGCGACGGCGACACCAGCGATTCGTATTTGCTCAACCCGACGAACCCGGCGCACACGATCTCGGCGACGAAGTTCAACGCCGATGGCACGACGACGACGATCCCGGCGACCTTCACCGCGACGGCGATCACGGTGCATACCACCGATGTCCCCGCACAGAGCGTCTACTGGGACTTCGGCACGCTGGAGGTGGGCGACGGCTACCAGATCGAGTTCAAAGTCGATCTCGCTAGTGATATCCCGCAGCTCACCGAGTTCACCAACACCGCGGGCTTGGACTCCGACCAGACGGAGCTTCTCACTGACTCGTTGCCCATGATCGTCGATGTGCCGATCGGCGGTTGCTTCTGCAAGTTCGGCTACTTCCCGCACTACCTTCCGAAGGAGCAGGACGTCCCCTGCGGCCTCGACATCGATGGCGTCGTGCCCGTGGTCGCTGGCGACCCCGTCCAGTACCGGCTCTACAACACGAACTGCGGTGTGATCGAGCTGAACGATATCGTCTACTTCGACCGCATCCCGGCCGATGTCGACTTCGTCTCCGCAGCGCTGCATAACCGTCAGACAAAGGAAGACATCACCGCCGCGGAGGGTGCGACCGTGTGGTACTATACTGGTGCGGGCTTCGCCGATCCCGAGGTGCATCCGCCCTTCGACTGGAGCGTCCTGCCCGGTGGTTCACCCGCTGACTGGAGCACGACCCGTCCGGCGACCGTGACCTGGGTGGCCGTGCACCACCCGTCGATGCCCTCGTTCATCGATTTCCCGAACGACCCCGGTTCGCGCGTGTTCGCGGCCTTCAACACGACCGTCAAAACCCCCGCCGACCCGTGCGCCGAGTTCTGGATCGAGAACTGGGGCTTGGTCGATGTTTACCGCAAGACCGACGGCACGCTGCAGACGCTTGCCGATCCATTCGAGTACAAGAACGACGACCTCACCCGCGTGCGTCCGCCGCAGGGCGAGTTCTTTGTCGACTCCGATAGCGCCAGCGTCACGCCCGTGACCGTGATCCCCGGTGTTGCGGATTACTCGCTCACCGTTCGCAATGAGTCTGCCGAGTCCGGGCTGGTCGGCCTGGAGTCGTTCACCGATGTCGAAGTCGAGCTGCAGCTCACCCAGGTCAACGTCAACGGCGTGCCGACCTATCCGTCGATCCAGGGCGTCAGCGGGGGCATCATCACCGATTTCGACCCGGTCAATGGCACCGTCACCCTGCAGCTCGGGCGTCAGCTCGCGCCGGGCGAAGAGTCCACCATCGACATGGAACTCGGCTTCCCCAACGGCACCGAGAACCTCTCCACCTACACCGTCTCCGCGAACCTCACCGGCTTCGATGACCTTTGTTCCCCCTTCGAGGCCACGATCCAAACCTCGGGCGTCGTCTCCGGCACGCCGCTCTTACAAACCAACAAAGACGACGTGCTCAACGTCATCGGCAGCGGTGACGACGTCACCTACGAGGTGAACTACCGCAACGTCGGCACCGCGACTTCGGTCAATACTTGGGTGGCCGACCGGATCCCGTTCCGCACCACCTTCTCCAGCGCGACCGCACCCAACGGCGAGGAGGTCTGGTTCACCGACAAGCTCCCGCCGTCGATGCCCGCCAACCAGATCAGCGTGCTCGACCCGATCGATTTCAGCGTCATCAGCGCGAATTTCTCGCCCGGCATCCACGACGACAACGGCACGCCAGGCAACTTCAGCGACGACACCTGGACGAGCCCCTTTGGCGACCAGACGACCTGGATCGCTTACAAAGTCGACAACCCCAGCCTTTCGCCGCCGCAGCTGGAGGTCTCGCCGAACTACAGCACCGTGACCTTCACCGTCACCAATGACGACGACGGCACCGGTGCGGGAACCGCCGGTTCGCCGGAAGGCACCGTCCTCTTCAACGAGCTGGTCATCTTCTCCGACACGAACCTGCAGGCGGTGGGCAACGAGGTGCGCACGACCATCGAGGCATTCCCCGGACTCCAAATCAGCAAGACGAGTAACAAAGACCTCGTCACCGCGACCGAGAGCTTCCGCTGGCACGTCGATTACATCAACAATTCGGGCTTCACCGACGACGTCGTCACCATCACCGACACCCTGCCGAAGGATGTGACGCTGAAGCGCGTCCTGCACGAGTGGAACGATGCAGCGGTGGGCAATGGTCAACCCGCTGGCGAGATCAACATCACCAGCGACCCGAACGTGACCATCACGAACAACGCCGATGGCACGACGACCGTAGAGATTCTCATCGCGGGTTCGCCAGCCATGAAGTCGGACTTGCTCACGGGCGAGGGCGGTCGCCTGGTCTTCCGCGTGGCGCCGCTCTCCAGCACCGCGTCCGGCACAGAGACGATCAACGAGGTGCGCGGCTTCGCCTCGAACCCGCGCTCGTCCGTGGTGGTGAGCGACAGCGACCCAGTCACCATCGCAAACCCTGACCTGACTGTGAGCAAGATCGTTAGCAACGCCGAGCCGCAGAACGGCGATCGATTGACCTTTACCCTGCTCGTCGCCAACCGCGGCCTCAATAGCGCGTCCGATGTGACGATCACGGACACCTTGCCAGCAGGCATGACCTTTGTCGAAGGCAGCACGCAGATGCTCACGCCGGGCTACAGCATCGCCGACGACCCGAGCGGCGGCGACTCCACGCTCGTGTGGACGTCATTGACGCAGGATGGCGGCGCGGCGGGCGAGTTGCCCGGCCAGTCGGTCGATGTCTACATTAGCTATCAGGTGGACGTTGCCGGCACGGCGGGTGATGCCTTGACCAACACGGCTGAGGTGAGCACCAGCGACCCGGAAGATCCGGCCTACCCGAACACCGACGAGCAGGAGGTCGTCCTGCCCTTCCCCGATCCGAAGATCGCGAAGTCCGCCGCCAGCGTTTCGCAAGCCGGCGAGACGGTGATGTGGACGATCACTTATAGTAATGCCGCGAATAACTCCGCACCGGACGTTTATATCATCGATACCATCCCGGCCGGCTTGACCTTTGAAACCGTCGTCCTGCCCTCGGGTGTCACCGCCTACTACACGGATGCGGGTGCGGCGCCGACCTTCACGCCGGGCACATCGGGCGCGGGTTGGAGTAGCACACCTCCCGCTGGCGTGACGTTTATCGCGTTTGAAATCGGCACCCTGCCCGCGAATCAGGGCGACACGAAGATCCTCGTCGGCACCTCGATCCCGGCCGCCGCCCCTCCCGGATCCAGCTATACGAACAGCGCCACCATCGCCACCAGCGCGACCGAGAATGACGATCCGGAGGATCCCACGGACGGAGCGGAGAACAATGCCGCCAGCGCCACGACGAAGATCCCCGGCGTGGACATGGCCGTGGCCAAGAGCGCCAGCGTGGAGGGCAGCGTGCCCGGTTTGCGCCCCGGCGACCCGATCACCTACACCATCGAGGTCACCAACACCGGCACGGAGACCGCCTACGGCGTGAAGGTGGAAGACACCCTCCCGGCGAACTTTGACCCACACCCGACGGCTTTCAACGGCTTTGCCACCGTCGAGGTCTTCGACGACCAAGGCGCGGCCATGAACCTCGAGGACACCGGCGGCGCTCCGATCACGGTTCCGATAAGTGCCACCTTGGACAATGCCTCGCCGAGCGGCGGCGACACCGTTACCTGGCATCTCGGCACCACTGCCAATGACGCTGATCCGGACTACTACCGCAATGTCGGCGTCCCCGTGGGCGGCATCGTCACCTTCACCTTCCAGGGGTATGTCAATGCCGCTGCTGCCGATGGCGACGACGTCTTCAATAGCACGACCCTGATCGTCGACAACCAGGAGGACAGCGACCCGGCGGAGGAATTCCTCGCCAACAATACCGACGATGTATCGACAAAGATCTACCGCCCCGAGGTCTCAGTCGGCAAGAGTGTGGTCAACGACTCCGACGGCGACGAGACTTGGACGGAAGCGGGTGAGACGCTGACCTATACCATCGAGTACAACAACACCGGCAACGCCGATGCCGACGACGTGGTCATTTCTGAAATCATCCCGGCGGGCACCAGCTATGTGCCAGGTTCCCTGCAGCTTCCCGCTGGCGCGGGTGTAGTTTGGAGCCCGAATGCGGCCGATCCGGAGAGCTTCGAGGTGCAGTTTGAGAACCTCCCCGCCCCGGCGACCTTTGACGGCAACCCCGGCTACGGCACGGGCACGGAGAACGATCCGTTCACCGACTTGCTCGCACTGGGGGGCGTGCCTACCGGCACCTACTGGTTCCGCATCGGCGGTCTCAGCTTCCAGGGCTACGTCGACGGCGAGACCGAAGGCGGCGGCTGGTTGATGATCCTCAACTATGTGCACGAGGGCGGCACGAACCCGGAGCTCGACGTGCGCACGACCGACTTGCCATTGCTGAACTCCGACACGCTCGGCGATGACGAGAGCGGCAGCGAGAGCTGGGGGCACGCAGGCAATGCCATGGCCGCGCTGCTGGACTTCGACACCATGTACTTCCACGGCCGCACCAGTGGCCACACGCGGATCATGAACATCCGCACCACGGCCTTCTACGAGCGCGGCACCAGCTACGTGCAGACCGGCACGGGCAGCTTCAACAACATGCACTTCGATGGCAACTGGATCGCTGTCCCGGGGCACACCGCGACCATCCCGGCGACCGCGACCGGCGAGCAATCGGACAATGGCGACTTCGCCCTAACAGAGTTCCCGTTCTACGAGGGGAACACTGCCTATTGGGCGATCCGCGCGGGCGGCAACCGCTGGGAACTCGATGACTTCCCGGATGATGAGAGCAACGACACCATCCACCGGGTCTTCGTAAGGAAAGAGCCGATCGGCTCGGCAGGCGCAGTGCTCTGTCTTGAGCCGCCACGCAAGGTGGAGGTCGAGTCGTTCTTGTCGGAGATCAGCGCGCTCGACGCCGGCTACGACCAGCACGTGGCCTTCGACTTCGATGGGGACAATGATCCAGCCACCGACGACCCGCTGCACACGCGTTCTCAGCAAGTGACCTACCATGCGATCGGCGACCTGAACGGGGACGACATCATCGACTACGCGGCGGGATCTCCTTACCGCGATCTCGACGAGGCGAACGAGACCGACCTCGTGAACGTCAACTTCGGTGCCGTCCTCATCCATTTGATGAATGCCGACGGCACCATCGGAACTATCGTCGAACTCGCACAGGGCTCGACTGCTGCCAACGGCTTGCTGGCTGACATTGAAGCCAACGATCTGTTCGGCTACGCGCTCGAGCCGATTGGAGATGCGGACGGCGATGGCGTTCCAGACCTCGCAGTGGGCGCCCACGGCAACAATGAGCTGGGCGGTGGCGCAGCTCGCGGCGCGGTCTATCTGCTCTTCCTCAACAGCGATGGCACGTTGAAGGACTCGAAGAAGATCGAGTCCGGTGTCGCTGGCCTGGTGACCGCAAATGGACTGACGGCCGCCGATGACCAGAACTCTGCGGGCATCGGGCGTGGCTTGGCTTATATCGAAGACTTCGCGGGAACGGGCAACTCCGTGCTCGTCGCGGGAGATGCCAGCCTGGACGGTAATGTCATCAATGGTGGCGGCTACTATTTCCTATTCCTCGAGCGCGATGGCAGCGGCCATCTCACCGGGAACGTGACCTCGTTCATCAAGATGCAATCGGATCGCGACGCGCTCCTGACGCCGTTTCTCGACGAATCCGATCTCTTTGGCCACGACCTCGATTTCATCGGTGACATCGACGGCAACGGTGCGGAAGACCTCGTTGTTGGCGCGCCTGCTGACGACGAGGGTGACATCAACGAGGGCTCCGTCTACATTGTCCTGCTCGAAACCACCGGCGAACTCAAGGCGGTGAACAAGATTTCGCCGCTCACGAGCCCGGCCTTGCCGCTGGATCCTTCGGACGACCTCGGCTATGGCGTCGCCGCAGTCGGAGACCTCGATGGAGACGGGCTCTCCGAGATCGCCGCTTCGGCCGCCAACGATGACGACAGCTCGCTGTCGAACGGCAACGGCAGCAACCGCGGCGCGACCTACATCATCTACCCGAACGCCGACGGCACCATGCGCGAATACTGCAAGCTCAGCCCGATCGAGGGCAACGGCTACCTCTTCCGCCAAGGGCAAAACGGCGGCCAGCGCATGAACGCTTACGACCTCGATGGCGACGGCATCCAGGAGCTCTTCTACGGCAGCCAGATCAACATCGGTGCCACCTACAACGCCCCTGGTGGCGGTACTCAAACGACGAACCCGACCTACGCCTATGACGGCATGGGTGGTGCGACCCCGACCTTTGCCGCGAGCGTGACGTCTGGGTCGGATTCCGGTTGGCCCGGCGTCGTCGTGGCCAAACTCAATTCCGGCAGCGGCGTTTACGAGACTTCGGTAAGCGAAGACTTCCCGGTCAGCGTGGACGGCACCTTGACCAGCTGGGATAAGTTGCTCGTCAATGTCGAAACCGACGACGCGGTGACCGTCACCTTCGAGCTACGCGATTCCGGCGACACGACCAGCCTGTTCGGCCCCGTCGAGCTGGAGGACGGCTTCGCGGACATCTCGTCGATCGCCACCTCGAACACCGACATGATCCTGCGCGTCACCATGACCAGCACGGACGAAACCGCGACCGCTTGCCTTAAGAGCTGGCGCGCCACTTACCTCGTCGAAGAGGTTCCCAGCTTCACCTTCCAAGTCACCGTCGACGATCCCGCACCCGCCGGGCAGAGCACGGTGGACAACACCGTGAGCATCGCCACTTCGACTCCGGAGATCGATGACAACACGGCCAACAACATCGCCGCTGACAGCATCAATATCCGCCTCACCGATCTGCTGGTCAGCAAGTCCGTCGATAAGGGAGCGGTCAAGGAGACTGACGGCGAGACCATCAGCTACACGGTATCCTGGGAGGTGCTGGGGCCGCAGGGCGCGATCAACGCCGAGGTCACCGACATCCTCCCGGCGTCAACCAGTTATGTCACGGCGGACGGAGCCCCGGCGGTGGACAGCGACTATCAGGGCAGCGGCTTGACGGCCCTGGTTTGGAGCCTTGGTGACCAAAGTGTCGGCGCGTCCGGAAGTTTCACCGTCACGGTGACGGAGAGCGGGGCGGCCGCGGGCGACAGCTTGACCAACGTGGTCAGCATCAGCAACGACCGCCAGGAGACCGATTACACCAACAATGACGACAGCGCCATCACCGTGGTGACTGGTGCCGCGGGCTTGGCGAACGTCTGGATCGAAAAGGATACGACCACCCCGGTGGTCGACCTTTACGGCGGGGGCTCGTTCACCATCAACTACGGCAACAACGGCAACGGTGACGCCACCAACGTCGTCATCAGCGACACGCTGCCGGACGGATTGACCTTTGTCAGCGCGACCCCCGGCACCGCTGCCGGCAACGGTTTCACCTACAATGCGGGCACGCTCGCACCGGGTGCGACAGGCTCGATCACCGTCGCATTCAACGTCGACCAGACCTACATGACCGCGAACTGGGGCGAGACCCAGGTCAATATCGCGAGCATCGCCACCGATTCCCCGGAGACCGACCTCTCCGACAACAGCGACCCGGCGGAGGTCGATGTCATCCTCGAGCAGCTCGCCAGCCTCAGCGGGAAGGTCTATCACGATGATGACCGCACCGATGGCGACGCCGGTGCCGACAACCTCGGCAATCTCGATCTCGGTGAAGCCGGCATCCCGGGCGTGACCATCACGCTCACCGGCACCGACATTTTCGGCAATCCGGTCAATTTGACCACTGTCACCGACGAGAACGGCGACTACTCCTTCGCTGGCATCAACCCTGGAACCTACGACGTGACCGAGACCCAGCCGACTGGTTGGCTCTCGACCAGCACCGACCAGGGCGACATCATCGACACCACGGTTTCGCCCAGCGGCACCACCGCCGACCAGGGCACCGCGGGCAGCGACACCATCACCGGCATCACGCTTGCGGGCGGCGAGCGCGGGGTGGACTTCAACTTCGGCGAAGACCTCGCCACCCTCGGCGACACCGTCTGGATCGATGGCGACGGCGACGGCGTGCAGGACTCGGGCGAGGCGGGCGTCCCCGGTGTGACTGTTAGGGTCTATACCGCCGCGGGTGAACTCGCGGGCACCACCACCACCGACATTAACGGCAACTACCTCTTCGACGACCTGCTCGCGGGCGACTACTACGTCGAGTTCGACCTCGACACCCTGCCCTTCGGCCACAGCGCCACGGAACAGGACGCGGGCGGAGACGACACGGCCGACAGCGACGCCGACCCGGTCACCGGGCGCACCCAGACCGTCACGCTCGCGGCCGGCGCGACCGACCTCGACCTCGATCTCGGCATCGTCGGGCCGCCTGTGGGCAGCATCGGCAACTACGTGTGGTTCGATGAAGACTCCAACGGCTACCAGGACGACGGCGAGCGCGGCATCGCTAACGTCATCGTGCAGCTCAAAGACGCGGACGGCAACGTCGTCGCCACCACCGTGACCGACGCCGATGGCGGCTACCTCTTCACCGGCCTGGAGGCCGGGCAGTACCATGTCGACATCGACGAGACCAGCCTGCCCGCAGGCATGACGCAGAGCCCGCTGACCAACGCGGGCGGCGACTTCGGCAACCAGGATCACAGCACCGGCTTCGGCTACCCCGTCACCCTCGGCGGCACCGAGCCGTTGGACAACACCACCGCGGACTTCGGCTACAACGTCAACCCGGCGGGCGACGTCAACAACCCGAGCGGCTCACCCGTTGCCGCCCTCGGCGACTATGTCTGGATCGATAGCGACGGCGACGGCGTGCAAGACCCCGGTGAAACGCCGGTCGCGGGCGCAGAGCTCACGCTCTACAGCGACCACGATGGCGACGGCGTCTACGACAACGTCGTCGGCACCGCCACCACAGACGCCACCGGCCACTACATGTTTGACGGCCTCACGCCTGACGCCTATGTCGTCGCCGTGACCGACAGCAGCTCGGCCAGCCACGACATCCTCGGCGCCGACTACAGCGCCACCGGCGACCCCGACCACTTCGGCACCAGCGGTGCCAGCGACAATATCAGCACGCCCATCGTGCTCGCCCCTGGTGACGTAATCCTCAACGGCGACTTCGGCTACCAGCCGAAAGGATCTGCCCCGGTTGGCAGCATCGGTGACACTGTCTGGCTCGATCTTGACGGTGACGGCTCCGAGGACGCAGGTGAACCCGGCGTTCCTGGTGTCAGTGTTAGCCTAATCGACGACCTCGACGGCAACGGCGAGTGGGATCCCGGCGAGCCGGTCATCAGCACGACGACCACCGCCTCCGACGGCAGCTACCTCTTCGATGATCTGCCCTACGGCGACTACATCGTCTGGGTCAACGACAGCGACGGTGCGCTCGCAGGCACCACCCAGACCTACGACAGCGACGGCACCGCGCTCACCCCCAACCAGAGCGCGACTACCATCGACGCCGGATCGCCAGACGACACCGACCAGGACTTCGGCTACACGCCGGGCGCACCGCTCGGCAGTATCGGCGACACCGTCTGGGGTGACCTCGACTCCAGCGGAGGCGACCAGTCGACCCAGAGCAACGAGCCCGGTCTCGCAGGTGTCACGGTCAACCTCTACGCCAGCGATGGCACGACATTGATCGCCACCACCGTCACCGACAGCAACGGCGACTACCTCTTCGACGGCCTCGCTTTCGATGATTACGTGGTCGAGGTGGACACCGCCACGCTGCCCGCCGGCTACTCGGCGACACCTACCTTTGACAGCGACGGCGATGGCGGCGCAGGCTTCGACAACACCAGCGCGGTCACCCTAACATCCGCACAGCCGGACAACCGCACGCAGGACTTCAGCTTCCCGCCGGACGGCACCCGCGGTGCCATCGGCGACACGATTTGGGCGGACGATGACAGCGACGGCACGCAGAACGGCGGCGAACAGGGCATCCCCGGTGTCACCGTGGAGCTCTGGACGCAGGGCGGAACGAAACCTCCGAAACTGATCGCGACGACGGTCACCGACGGCAACGGCGAGTATCTCTTCGACGGCCTGCCCTTCCGCGATTACGTGATCAAAGTCGATACGGACACCCTGCCCGCGGGCTACGACCCGGCACCGAGCGGTGACCCTGAGAGCGACGGCGACAACGACAGCAACGTCACCATCAGCGCCGGCACGCCGACCGACCTCGATCAGGACTTCGGCTACCCACCGAGCGACACGCCAGTCGGCAGCATCGGCGACACCATCTACGCTGACCTTGACAGCGACGGCACGCAGGGCAGCGACGAGCCCGGCATCCCCGGCGTCACCGTCACCCTAACCGATGACCAAGGCAACAGCTGGACGACCGTCACGGACGAGAACGGCAACTACAACTTCCCCGGCCTCGATCCCGACCCGACGGTGACCTACACCGTCACGGTCGACGCCTCGACCTTGCCGCCGGAGTTCGACACCACCCCGACCGACGACCCCGAGGACGACGGCGACGTCACCTCCACGGTCAACCTCGACGTCACCGACCCGTCGACACGCAACAACGACGCGCAGGACTTCGGCTTTGCCCCCGCCACCGAGTTTGGCAGCATCGGCGACTACGTGTGGCTCGATAGCGACGGGGCAGGCGACCAGAACGAAACCGGCACCGGCATCCCCGGCGTGCTCGTGGAACTCTACGACGAGAACGGTGAACTCATCGCGACCACAACCACCGGCACCGACGGCGGCTACCTCTTCGGCGGCTTACCGCTCGACGACGGCACCGGCGCGCCCGGCGCGGACTACACCGTCAAGGTAGCCGACAGCAACTTCGACCCCGGCGGCGCGCTCCAGGACATGGACAACACCGCTGACAGCGATGCCGACAACGACAGCGAAGGCGAGCTCGTCACCCTGACCGGAGCGGCGCCAGTCGACCTCGACCAGGATTTCGGCTACGTCAGCGCTGACGACGGCTCCATCGGCACCACCGTGTGGAACGACATCGACAACGACGGCATCCTCGATCCCGGCGAGAGCGGCATCGAAGGCGTCACGGTAGCCCTTTACCGCGACACCGACGGCGACGGCATCGTCGACCCCGGCGAACCGCAAGTCGGCACCACCACGACTGACGGCAGTGGCGAATACCTCTTCGACGGCCTGCCCTTCGATGACTACATCGTCGTCGTCACCGACGAGGACAGCGTCCTCGACGGCACGTGGCACAGCGTCGGCCCGAACCCCGGCACCGACGGCAACAGCCAGGAGGACAGCGGCTACCCGGTCACCATCAATAGCGGCAATCCCGATGACGACACCGCCGACTTCGGCTACTACGTCGACCCCGCCGCCGTGGGCAACTACGTCTGGTTCGACACCGATGCCGACGGTGTGCAAGACGCGGGCGAGCCCGGCATCGAAGGCGCGGTGGTCACGATGACTATCACCTACCCAGACGGCACCGAGATTGAGCTCGTCGATGTGACCGACGCCACTGGCCACTACGACTTCGGCAACCTGCTGCTAGACGAGGACTACAACACCGGCGGAGGCGGCGCCCAGCCGACCTACGAGCTGACCGTGCAGACGCCGGTCGACACCGAACCCACCGTCATCAACTCCGGCGACGCCACCGCGCTCACCGACAGCAACGACCCGGCTGGCACCCTCGCCATCCCGATCCAGGGCAGTAACAACACCGCGCTCGCCAGCACCGACTCAACGGCCAGCTACGACTTCGGCTTCACCAGTACTCTCGTGGCGCTCGGTTCGACGATCTGGCTCGAAGACGGCATCCCGAACGGCACCTTCGACGCTGGTGAGGGCGAGGCGGGTGTCCCAGTCGAGCTCTACTTCGCCGGACAGACCCCAGGTGTTGACACCCCGGTCGCAGCCACCATCACGGCTGCGGACGGAGCCTACCTCTTCGACAACCTGCAGCCGGGCGACTATTTCATCTACATCCCGGCCAGTGCGTTCAACGGCGGCCCGCTCACGGGCACCAGTTCGATCCATGGCGGCTCGGTCGACGACAACATCGACGGAGACGACGACGGGCTCGATACCCCGGAGAACGGCGGCTACCGCAGCAACGTGGTCAACCTCGACACCGGCGCCGAAGTGACTGGCGAGCCGAGCCAGGTCGACTATACCGGCATCCTCCTCGATGACTCAGTCAACATGACCGTCGACCTTGGCTTTACCCCGGTGATCGGGGAGGTGGCGATCGGAAGCACGATCTGGATCGACGGCTCCGGTAGTGGCAATGCTGACGGCAGCTTCGATGATCCCTCAGAGGGCATCGGCGGCGTCGCTGTCGAGCTCTACGAGACGGGTCAGACACCCGGCGTCGACCCGCCGTTGCGCGTCACCACGACCGGCCCGAACGGCGACTACTACTTCGACGAGCTGCCGGAGGGCGACTACATCGTCCATGTCCCGGCCGACGAGTTCGCCAATGGCCCGTTGGCGGGCACGACCTCGATCGGAGGCGCCGGTGGCGACGACGGGACGGACAACGACGACAACGGTCTCGACACCCCGGTCAACGGCGGCATCAGCAGCGCGCCGATCACCCTCAGCGCAGGGGACGAGCCGACCACCGGTGACGACGACAGCGACTACAGCGGGGTCCTTTCCGACGACGCCGTGGATAGCACGGTTGACTTCGGTTTCCAAGCCGCTACGGGCGAAGTCGCTTTGGGCAGTCGCATCTGGACCGATGACGACCAGAATGGAGTCTTCGACGTCGGAGAAGGAGCGGATGGCGTTCCCGTGCAACTCTACTCGGACCCGAACGGCGATGGTGACTTTGGTGATGGCGTCCTGGTTGCCACGACGGCGACTTCCGCAGACGGTCGCTACCTCTTCGATCAGCTGCCGTCAGGCAACTATGTGGTCCACATCCCGGCAGATGCGTTCGCCTACGGTCCTCTCGCCAGTGCCACCTCATTGACGGGCGTCGACGGAAGCGACCTCGATGAAGAGGCCGCAGGCAATGACAACGGCACAGATACGCCCGTAAACGGTGGGACTAGCAGTGGACCCATCTCCCTTTCAGTCGGCGGCGAACCTCAGGCGGAGAGCAGTCAGAGTGACTACGGCGGAACACTGCCCGATCATTCGGTCAACATGACGATCGACTTTGGCTTCGATCCCGCTGAGCCCGATCCTGCCATTGGTAATGCTGTCTTCTTCGACGACGATGGCGACGGCGTCATGGATCCTGGCGAAGGTGTGAACGGTGTGGTCGTGGAACTCTACACCACAGATCAGGAGCCGGGCGTGGACTCGCCTTTCAGAAGAACAACTACGACGGCCGATGGCAACTACCTCTTCGACCTGTTGCCTGAAGACGACTACCTGGTCTACATCCCTGCCGAGAATTTCGCTCCGGGATCTCCCTTGTATCAAACTGAATCTCTGCCTGGCGCGGGCGGCGACGACACCAACGATGACGATGTGGACGAGAATGGCCTCGACCAACTGCTTAACGGTGGTGTTGTCAGTGCGGTCATTATCATCCGTGACGGCGGCGAGCCCATTAATGAGAGTGGTTCCTCCACGGGACCCACCTCGGTGTTGGCAGATGATCGCGTGAATTTCACGGTCGACTTTGGTTTCCAGCAGCAACCACCGCTCGGCGCAATTGGCAACTATGTGTGGGTCGATGAGAACAGCGATGGCCTCCAGGATGCTGGCGAGCCAGGCATCGCCAATGTTCTCGTCCAGTTGAAGGACCAGGATGGCAACGTAATCGCCACCACCCTCACAGATAACCAGGGTGGCTACCTCTTTAATGCGCTGCCCGGCGGCGATTACTTCAT
The DNA here is from genome assembly GCA_030425385.1 of Verrucomicrobiia bacterium. Classification (GTDB taxonomy): domain Bacteria; phylum Verrucomicrobiota; class Verrucomicrobiia; order Verrucomicrobiales; family DEV007; genus JAACDM01. The sequence continues at coordinate 87,962 of JAUIAH010000014.1, forward strand.
CGACATTGACGAGAGCAGCCTTCCGACTGGCATGTCGCAAACGACTCCTGGACTCACCCCAGGCACCGACTTTGGCAATCAGGATCACAGCGGTGATGGTTATGCGGTGACGGTTGGCGGCGAGGAGCCTTGGGAAAACACGACGGGTGACTTTGGCTACAACTACAACCCTGACACAGATGTCAATGACGGAACTAACACAGCCGCGCTGGGTGACCGATTGTGGATCGATAGCGATGGTGATGGCATCCAGGACCCTGACGAAATCGGCGTAAAGGGGGCTGAGGTCACCTTAATCGCCGCTGGCCCCGACGGTCTGTTCGGGACAGGTGATGATGACACAAGCATCACCACGACGACCGATGCGAATGGCAATTATTTCTTCGATGGGCTAGCGCCTGGCGCCTATCAGGTGGAAGTCACTGATAGTAATTCCGCTAGTCACAACATTCTTTCAACGGACGACTACGCTCAGACAGGGGATCCCGATCACTTTGCCGAGACGGATCCTGCGCCCTCTGCCAATGATCATCTTACAACAACTCCCGTGGTGCTTGGTCCTGGCGATGTATTCCTCCAGGCTGACTTCGGCTACCGCCCAATCAAGGCAGGTGATCTCGGATCAATTGGCGACACCGTCTGGATGGACGCGGATGGCGATGGGGTCTTAGACGTTGATGAATCTGGCATTCCCGGAGTCACCGTCGCCTTGATCCAAGACATCAACGAGAACGGTGTCTTTGACGCTGGCGATCTGATCATTGCCAGCGACACCACTGATGAGAATGGCAACTATCTCTTCGACGATCTCCCGGTCGACGACGGTGATGGCGATGCGGACTACCTGGTCTGGGTGAACGACACCGACAACGTGCTTTCTGGCACCATTCAGACCTACGACAGCAATGGGGCGTTGAGCAGTCCAAATGTCAGTGCGGTAGCGCTCACAGCGGCTAGTCCTGACAATAACACACAGGACTTCGGCTACACGCCTGGCACCCCTCCAGGGAGCATCGGCGACTACGTTTGGCTCGATGCTGACAGCGACGGCATTCAGGATGAGCCAGCGGCTGGCTTGGGCAAGGTCGTCATGGAATTGCTCGATGCCACTGGAACCGTAGTGGCGACGGCAACAACCAGTAGCGACGGTTACTACCTCTTCGAAGGCCTCCCGGTAGACGACAACACGGGTGCTGCAGGTGCAGACTATACAGTACGCGTAGCCAGCGAGAACTTCGATCCAGGCGGTACCCTTGAGGGTTACACCAACACGTCGGATCCTGACAGTGGCACGACATCGCCTGACAACAGCGGCACCGCTATCACGCTCACGGCGGCGGCGCCACACAACCGCGTTCAGGACTTTGGGTATGTCACGACGGCGCTCGGCAGCATCGGCGACACCGTCTGGTTCGACGCTGACGACAGCGGCACCGCGACCCAGGACCCCAGTGAGCCCGGCATCCCCTGTGTCCTCGTCAGCCTGTATGCGGACACCGACGGCGACGGGATCTTCGAACCAGGCACCGACGACATGCTCATCGGCCAGCAATACACCGACAGCCAGGGCAACTACCTGTTCACCGACCTTCCGCTCGACGTGACCTACTTTACCGAGGTCGACACCGACAGCCTGCCCGGCTTCGTCGACCCGGCAAGTAGCTACGAGGAAACCGGCGGCGGCGAGACCACCGCGGGCAACAACGTCAGCGACGCCACGCCCACCGCGGTCAGCCCGCACGTCACCGACCAGGATTTCAGCTACGCGCCCTTCCCTGCAGCCACTGAACTTGGTTTCATTGGTGACCATGTATGGTTCGACGCCGATAGCAGCGGCGGCGACCAGTCGACCGCAAGCGGCGAGAGCGGCTTGCAAGGAGTTGTGGTCATTCTGAAAGACCACACCGGCACTGAGATCGCACGCACGACGACCGATAGCAGCGGCTACTACGTCTTCCTTGGCCTGCCTTTAGACGATGGCACAGGAGCCCCGGGAGCCGATTATACGGTCGAGGTGCTCACAAGCACCCTGACGCACAATGTCAGCCGCACATCGACCCATGACGGGAGTGATGGTGGGAGTGATAGCACCTCCGTGACGACATTGACGGCAGGTGCTCCAGTAGATCTCGATCAAGACTTTAGTTACCCGCCAGCGACGGCGCTTGGCAGCATTGGTGACTATGTATGGCTCGACAGCGACGGAGCGGGAGATCAGAACGAGACCGGCACGGGCATCGAAGGCGTGATCGTCGAACTGCTAGACACCAACGGCAACGTGGTCGTCAGCACCGAGACCGACGAGAATGGCTACTACCTGTTCCCCGGCCTGCCGCTCAACGAGACTTACCAGGTGCAGGTCGCGCCCGAGAATTTCGCCCCCGGCGCGGTGCTCGAAGGCATGACGAACACCTTTGATAGTGATTCGCCAGGCGATAGCGTGGGCGCGGACGTCACCCTGACGAGCGGCAGCTCTACTGACCTCGGCCAGGACTTTGGCTATGTCGGCGCGGGCAGCGGCTCGATCGGTACCACGGTGTGGAACGACATTGATGCCGACGGCATGCTAGAAGCAGGCGAGCCCGGCATACCAGGCGTCACGGTCGCCCTCTACCGCGACCTGGATGGCAACGGCCAACTTGATCCAGGCGAGCCCCTCATCGGCACGACCACGACCGACGGCAATGGCGATTATCTCTTCGAGGGCCTGCCTTTCGATGACTACATCGTCGATGTCACTGATGAAGACGGTGTGTTAGGCGGATTCTGGCATAGCGACGGGCCGAATGACGGCAGCGACGGCAACAGTCAGAATGATGCTTACGCAGTCACTATCAATAGTGGCAGTGCAAACGACAACACAGCAGACTTTGGATACTACAAGGATCTAGCCGCTCTTGGCAACTATGTGTGGGAAGACACCGATGCCGACGGCCAGCAAGACGCGGGCGAGCCCGGCATTGAGGGAGCCATCGTGACCTTGGAAATCACGTATCCTGACACCACCGTGGTCACCTTAAACACGACCACTGACGCAAACGGCCACTACAGCTTCGGTAATCTGCTAGGAGATGAGGACTACAATGGCGGCGGAGTCGGCGAACCAAGCTATGAAATTAGCGTAGCCTCTCCAAGCCGATACACCCCGACGCTGGTAGATCAATCTGCCGGGGGCATCACTGACCTCGACGATAGTGACAATCATGACGGGGTGAGCGCCTCCCCAGAGCAGGGATTGACCGATGTGGCTGAGAACGCTGATCCGACTTTGGAAGAGACCATAGCCAGCTACGACTTCGGTTTCATCAAGGGCAAGGCGAACACCTGGGCAGACTTCCTCGGGGACAATGGTCTCAGTGGAAACGACGCCCTCCCCCAGCCTACCGGCGCGCTTCCCGAGGCGGGCAATCCTGACAAAGACATCTACGACAATTTGTTAGAATACGCCTTCTGTCTCGACCCCAATGATCCCATCCCGGCGTTCCCGCCGTTCTGTGCGGAAGTGAACACCTCGGGCGATCCCGATACCTTTGAAGCCGCCTTCTACCGTCCTGCGGGCGGTCTCACTGACGTCACCTACTGTCTGGAAGGACGCACGACCCTTCCCACCACGGGCGACACCACTTGGGTTCAGCTCACTGTGGTGCCTGGCTCGGGGGGTCCCGGCGCAGGCGTCACCGTCACCGACCTTGGCAATGGTTTGGAAGAGGTGCGCATCGCCGACATCACCACGGTCGCCACCACTGGGGATACCTTGTTAGGATTCGAGGACGCCTTGGCGCGTGGTTTTGTCAGGCTCACCGTCAAGCTCGATACTGATGGGGGTGGCACCGATTTCACCTCGCACACCCAGGTGCAGGGATGGCAACAGACGGACTTCGGTCAGAATCAGTGTGCGACCTTCAGTTACCCATGGATGCAGAAAGAAGCATTCTCTGGTGCCGTGGCGAGTGTGTCAGGACAGGAATTGACGGTGACAGGCACACCCGATCTTTCGACTGCTCTCAACGCGGGCACGAGCTACTTCCTGGAGATCCTCAGTGGCGACAACGAAGGCCATCGCTTTGACATTGTTAGCGCTGATGCTAGTGGCGTCATCACTCTAGCTCCTGACAATGATCTCTGTGCAGGCCCGCCATTTAACACGAGCACCACACTCCCAGCGAATCTGGCTGAGGACCGCTTCGTCGTCCGTGCTCACCAAACGGTGGAAGGGCTTTTCCCGGCAGCAGCACTCACCCCAGAAGCCGACCCGAGTCTCGCCGATCGTCTGCTCATCTACGAAGGCGGCGCCATTCCCTGGAAGGTCCTTTACGTCGACGATCCGGCCGAATGGAAGAATGAAGGCTCGGGAGCCAATGCCGGTGACGATGTCTTGCCGCCATGTCAGGGATACTTCGTCCACCCCAAACTGGGCACGCTCACGGTTCTCGGAATGGGCGTGGTGCGCGCCAACGACTTCCATTGTCCCTTGGGTGATGGCTATCGCATGGTGGCCAACGGCTATCCCATAGACACGTCCTTCACGGATCGCGGCCTGGATGACACGGTGAACCAAGTGACGGGGTCACTTGATCCGGCCACAGCGGATCAGGTGCACATCTGGGACGGCGATGGCAGCGTCTACAGTGAGTCCTTCACTGGACACTTCCGTTTGGAGGGCAGCATCCCAAGCTTGCCGCCCTTTGCTCAATGGAGCGACGTGGAAGACGTCAATCTCGATGACACCTCAGATGAGAAGGTCTTCAAGGCGGACCGTTCCGTCTTCTACCACCGGATCGCGACGGGATGCGATGCGGACCATCAGCAGCCTCTCCCTTGGGCGCCCTAACAATCACCCTCAAACTCCACAGCGTTACCACCCATGAACCTTCAATTCCTGATCTTCGCCATTCTCATGATCCTCATCGGCATGAGCAAGGCCGTCACGATTCACTGGGGAAGTGCCGTCGGCGATTTCCTCTATGAAAGTGACGGCGTCACTCTCGTTGATCCGTCTGAATACACCTTTGCGCTTGGCACCTTTGCCGATGGGTTCACCCCAGACGAGACCAACATGACTGACTGGGAAGCCAACTGGCACACCCTGGACGTGGGCGGCTACAGCTCAACGACCGGACGATATGCTGGCAGTGTGACCCTCCTGAACACTCCGGACGCCGATGGCACCATCCTTGATGGCAATGCCAGTGGTGGCGACACGGCTGCCACCTTCTTTGGCAAGGATGCCTTCGTGTGGATCTACAATCAGAACACGACGGTCGATAGCTCTATCGAGTGGACACTCCTTTCCAATCCCACCGGCGGTGGAGACCCCAACTCGGCCTGGACCTTCCCCTCGGCAGCGGCATCCGGTGCCCACACCGAGGTGGTGGAAATGAACCTGTCCGATGATGGCGTCACCGCCAGCTTCGGTGAAGAAACGGGGGGAAGTAGCACCACCACCGGAGATGGCCAATTCTCACAAACGCCGACCAATCCGTATGGCATCCAGACCTACACCATCCCAGAGCCATCCAGCACCGCCTTACTCCTAGCAGGCCTAGGACTTCTGATAGGGCGACGGCAGCGCTCCGCGAGAAAGGGCTAGCTTTCGAAGCTTACGCTGACGAGGGTTGGGCCTTGTCGCTATGAAATCGTTTGCCCTGTACCTCCTCTTGTCAGGAACCCTCCTCCTGGGGTTCGTCTCTTGTGCCTCCCTCGACACGACTCCGGAGGATCCTCAAGTGGCTCGTCTTCTTGGCACTCGCCCCCTGGCGTTGCAATGGATCAGCTGGGATGACTTTGGAGAAGCCACGGTGACTCGGAGCGGCTCTGGACCATTACGCATCCGAGGCGAACAGCGAGGGGTTGGAAATGAGGATTATCTCACCATTGATGGTACCATTCGAGAGGTCACCGAAACCGGCTTCACGTTCGAGGGAACGATTGTGACCAAGGTGTCGCATAACAACGGCGGCGAGCCGTTTACCCGAGAGGGTGTCTATCACTTTGGTCGCTACCACGACCGCGGCTTCTGGCGACTCGTCGAGATGGAGAATCCTGAAGGACATGTCGATTACGTGGACATCTTCGACAGCTTGGAAACGGCCAAAGCTCCGCCCCTGGATTAGAGGGAGCGGCTTTCGAGGGGGATGATCCCAATTCTTGGACAAATTCCGTTTGTGCCTGAGCGGAACCGTCGAATCGTGTCTTCGTCATGACACCAAGCTCATCGCCGCGCCTCAATGTGGATTTGCTGGAAGAGAAATATGCCGCATGGAAGGACGATCCCGCGAGCGTGGGGCCCACCTGGGCAGCATTCTTTGAAGGTTTCGAACTGGGCACAGCCCAGCCGAAACCGCAGCCCAAGACCGACAGCAAAGCTCCCGAGAGCACTGCAGCTCCTTCAGAGCAAGATCTGAGTCTGCGCGCACGGACCGGAGCCATGGTCTATGCGTATCGAACCATCGGACACACGGCCGCATGGATCAATCCGCTAGAGGATGCACCGCCTCAGGTGCCCGCCCTGGATCTGGGTGAATTCGGATTCTCCGATGAGGATTTGGATCGCCCTGTAGCCAGTCAGTATTACCGCGGAGGGGACTACATGCCGCTACGCGAAATGCAGGCAGAACTTCGCTCCACCTTCTGTGGCCGGATTGGCTTTGAGTTCATGCACATTCATAATCGCGAAGTGCGGAACTGGCTCCGGGAACACATCGAGTCCAACCTCGAGATGCAGTCGCAAGACGACGCCTCCAAGACGCTCGCCTTCCGAGCCGTGACTCACGCTGAGAGTTTCGAGCGTTTCCTCCACAAGAAATTTCCCGGCGAGAAACGCTTCTCATTGGAGGGTGCGGAGTCCCTCATGGCAGCTCTGGACACGATCCTTGAGAATGGCCCGTCCTTGGGAGTGGAAGAAGTGATGATGGGCATGGCTCATCGCGGTCGCTTGAATGTCCTCGCAAACTTCCTGGGGAAATCGCTGAAGGTGCTGCTTTATGAATTTGAGCAGAACTATGTGCCCAATCTCGTGGCTGGCGACGGCGACGTGAAGTATCACCTGGGCTACGAATCTGTCCGCACGAACAGTTTGGGGGAAACGTTAGCCATCACGCTAGCGGCCAACCCCAGTCATTTAGAAGCCGTGGATCCCGTGGTTGAGGGAAAAGCGCGTGCGCGCCAGCGGCAACTGAATGACACCGAGACACGATCACGTGTCCTGCCCCTGCTCCTCCACGGGGACGCCGCCTTCGCCGGGCAGGGACTCGTCGCTGAGGTCTTGAATCTTTCGCAACTTCGCGGATACCGGACGGGCGGCACGGTTCACATCATTGTGAATAATCAGATTGGCTTCACAACCATGCCAGAGGATGCGCGCTCCTCCGACTATTGCACGGACGTGGCCAAGATGATCGAGGCCCCTGTCATTCACGTCAATGGCGACTATCCTGAGGATGTGATGCGCGCGACCGAGTTGGCCTTGCAATTCCGTCAGACCTTTGCCCGCGACGTCATCATCGACATTGTCTGCTACCGACGCCATGGGCACAATGAGGGAGACGAACCGGAATTCACGCAACCGCAAACCTATCGCAAACTGAAGACGCATCCGTCCGTGACGCGAGGGTTTGGCGAGCGCCTGGATGAGGAAGGCACTTTGGATCGGGATGCGCAGAAAGATATCCGATCAGCCTACGAGGATCGGTTAGAGAACGAGTTAGAAGAGCTGCGACTCTTGGAGAAATCGGGAGAAGGCCATCCCTACATGGAATCCACAGCCGTGCATCAGGGCGCCTTCCATTTCAATCCCGTGCCCACGGGAGTGGCGGAAAGTCTTCTCAAAGAGATTGGCGTGAACCTTTGTGAGACCCCTGAGGGATTCCACGTGCACGACAAATTGCAACGCCGCTTTCTGGACAAGCGCAAGGAAGCTGCTGAAGCAGGTGGGCCCATCAACTGGGCCTTTGCTGAATCCCTCGCATTCGGTTCCCTGCTCCTTGAGAATCATTCCGTGCGTTTGTCAGGGCAAGATTGTCGACGCGGGACATTCAGCCAGCGCCACGCCGTTCTCTACGATTCAGAAACCCGCGACCGCTATGTGCCCCTGCAACACCTCGGTGAGGAGCAAGGACAGATGTGCGTGTATAACAGTTTGCTCTCTGAAGCTGCCGTCCTTGGGTTCGACTACGGATACTCCCTGGTAGCTCCCGAGATGCTCATCATGTGGGAAGCGCAATTCGGTGATTTCTCCAATGGCGCTCAGGTGATCATTGATCAATTCATCACGTCTGCCGAATCCAAATGGGCGCGCCCTAGCAGAGTTGTCTTATTGCTACCGCATGGCTACGAAGGCATGGGGCCCGAGCACTCCAGCGCTCGCCTCGAACGCTTTCTCCAACTTTGCGCGGAACAGAATATTCAAGTCGCCAACCTGTCGACGCCTGCGCAATACTTTCACATCCTTCGCCGCCAGGTATTGCGCGACATCGCCAAACCCCTGGTGCTGATGACTCCCAAGAGCTTGTTAGGCCTCCCTCAATGTGTCTCCCAGTTAGAAGACATGAGCGAGGGCACCTACTTCCATGAGATCCTTGATGACTATCGACGTCCTTGTGTGCCCGGGGACGTCAATCGGGTGATCTTCTGTTCTGGCAAGGTCTACTACGACTTGATCGCGCATCGGGAAGCGCAGGAGATCGACGATGCCGTCATCATCCGTGTGGAGCAACTCTATCCACTGCACCGCGAACGCCTGCGCGAGATCGCCAATCAATACGAACACGCGCACAAATGGGTGTGGTGTCAGGAGGAGCCCCTCAACATGGGGGCTTGGTCTTACATTGGCCCACGCCTGCAAGAATTGACACCTTACAAGATTCGCTACGCAGGTCGCGACCGAGCCTCCAGCCCCGCGACGGGCGCCAAGACGATCCACAAGCTCGAACAGAAACGACTTGTTGAAGAAGCCTTCAATCTCTAACATTCCCCAACTGATTCTCTAGCCCTTTCATTGTTATGGCCATCGACGTGAAGATCCCCGCCGTGGGCGAATCCATTACCACGGGCACCATTGCCCAGTGGCACCAGAGCAACGGCGCGCAAGTGAAGGAAGGCGATCCCTTGCTCACTTTGGAAACCGATAAGGTGAGCAACGAGCTCGAAGCGGAAGCGAGCGGCGTCCTCCAGATTCTCGCAGAAGAAGGCGCTGAGGTGGAGATCGGTTCCGTGGTGGCTACAATCGATCCGGCCGGGGCGTCTGCGCAGCCTCCTCAAGAGGAAAAGGCCGAGCCGGATCCGGAACCAATGAAGCCTGCTGCCGAGACGGACTCTGGCAAAGACACCGTTCCGGTTTCGCCCACGGTGCGAGAGTTTGCGAAGGAGAAGGGCGTGGATCTCACCAAGGTAGAGGGCACCGGCCGCAAGGGCTTTATCACGAAGGCAGATGTAGAATCCGCCCTCTCTTTGGCCAAAGCCGATCTCGGGAGCAAAGAACTCACCGTCTTCCAAAAGCCCGAGATCACCCCTGCGGAGACGAGCGAGGAGACCCGCTTCACGCGTCAGAAGATGTCCCCTCTCCGACGTAAGATCGCCACCCATCTTGTCAATGCGCAGCACACAGCCGCCATTCTCACGACATTTAACGAATGTGATATGAGCGCCGTGATGGCCATGCGCAAGCGTTTGCAGGATGCCTTCACCGCAAAGCATGACGTGAAGTTAGGCTTCATGTCGTTCTTTGTGAAAGCCGTGGTCGATGCCCTTAAAACCGTCCCTTCGGTCAATGCGAGGATCGACGGCGATGACATGATCTTCAATCACTACTTTGACATCGGCGTGGCTGTGGGAACGAAGCGCGGCCTCATCGTCCCCGTCTTGCGAGATTGCGACGCGAAAAGCTTCGCCCAGATCGAGAAAGACATTCGCGTCTACGCCGAGAAGGCACGCGATGGAAAGATCGAGTTTAGTGATTTGCAAGGAGGCGTCTTCACCATTTCGAATGGAGGCGTCTACGGATCGATGCTGAGCACGCCCATTCTCAATCCGCCGCAAAGTGGGATCCTCGGTATGCATAACATTCAGCAACGCCCCATCGCCGTCGATGGGGAAGTGGTCATTCGTCCCATGATGTATCTCGCGCTCAGCTACGACCACCGCATCGTCGATGGCAAGGAAGCCGTGACCTTCCTCAACCGCGTGAAGGATTGCATCGAGAATCCCGCACGTTTGCTCGTGGAGGCATGATTCCGCCAGCCGTCGCCACCTTTCTCAAAGGCTATGCCATGGGGGCTGCCAATGTGATTCCCGGGGTCTCCGGGGGCACGGTCGCCTTCATCACCGGGATCTTTGAGACACTCGTCAACGCGTTGAAATCCTTCGATGCCTCAGCGCTTCAGTTACTCATCAACGGTCGTCTCCGAGAATTCTGGGCACACATCCATGGCAACTTTCTGCTTCCGCTAGGTGTCGGCGTCCTCGTCAGCGCCGTGAGCTTAGCCAAGCTGCTGACGTATCTCTTCGAGCATCATCCCATCCTTATATGGGCATTCTTCTTCGGGCTCATCCTCGCGTCTGCCTACTACGTTGGGCGCACTGTTGAGCGATGGCGCGCAGGCCCTATCATTGCTCTCATCGTCGGACTCGCCATTGCCGTTTCCTTTGCGTTGATCAAACCTACTGAGGAGAATCCCGCGACGGGCTATCTCATCCTCTGCGGGGTAGTTGGCATTTGTAGCATGATCATTCCCGGACTCTCGGGGTCTTTCGTGCTCATTCTCATGGGCAACTACATGCTTATTCTGGATTCTGTGAGAGAACTGGCCGACGCCGCCGCGAGTCTTGATTTCGCCGCCATGACCGGGCCACTCAAGATCTTTGTGCCGGTGGCGATTGGAGCCGCCTTCGGTCTCCTCGCGTTTTCCCATCTCGTATCGTGGCTCTTTCGTAAATTCCGCAATATCGCGGTGGCACTCCTCACCGGTTTCGTCGCAGGATCACTCCTTATCATTTGGCCGTGGAAGACGCCCATTCACGCCATGGCGGCCAATGGCGAGCCTCTCCTGCGATCGAGTGGGAAACAGATCGTGGAAGGCTACGAGTGGTTTCTACCTAGCCTTGCCAATGGCCAAACCTGGGCGGCCATCGGTCTGATCGTTCTTGGCGCAGTGGTTGTGATTCTGATGGAATCCTTTGGGGACCACCACCAGCAATAGACTATCTTCAGTGAGGCTCTCCCAATGGACTCGCTTTGCGGTCTAAGAGCGGTCTCAATTCGCGTTCCACCAGCCTTGCTCGGATGGCTTCGGATCGCTCGTGCCAGGCGTCCGGTTGGAATCCTTTAAAGTGCTTGGTGCTACCAGCAACGGCTGCCCGGTAGTGATCCATGCCTTCTGGGGTGGCGCCCTGATCGCCCGTTTCGTGGATCCAAGTCTCCAATCGGGCACGCAATGCGATTAGCGTCTCTCCATATTGGGTATCCGACGCGAGATTGGTCGTTTCGTGAGGATCGACTTCCAAATCATAGAGTTCTTCAGCGGGCTTGGTATCAGCGAAGAACCGCGCCTGCGTCCCATGCAGTTTGCCAGCGGCATACCATTCCTTGAGCACAGCAAAGGCTGGATAGCCTGTGAGCTTGTAGCGACTCGTCTGCCAAAAGGGAAGTTCGGGGTAGAAGTTACGGATGTATTTGAATCGCTCGGTGCGCACACAGCGGATGCGATCGTAGGCGTCGCCGCAGCGGTCACGGGCCGCGAAGATCTCTCGACGCCGAGGGGCCTCAGGGGAGAGGAAACGTTGCCCTCGCAATTGCTGAGGCATGCCGCTCTCGACGTCTGCTAGGGCAAGCGCAACCGTTTCCTTACTGACATCTAGCAGGCTAACCAGGCGATCATCGACACTTCCCGCCTCAACCTCACCCGGCCAGCGAACGATGAGTGGCACTCGAATGCCGCCATCGTAGAGCCATTGCTTATCCCAAACATGAGGACGCCCGTGATCGCCGAAGAAGAACACAACTGTGTTCTCTGCCTGGCCCGCCTGATCGAGCCACTCCAAGAATCGGCCGACTTTGTTGTCCAACCGCTCGATCACCTCCAGGTAGGCTGCCCAGTCCGATTGAATCACAGGGTACTCCCCAGGATACATGGGTGGGATCCTAGCATTCTCACGGATCTTTCCCGACGTTCTGAATGGACGGTGTGGTTCGGAGAAATTGACCATGAGAAAGAAGGGATTCGTGGGATCCCATGCTTCTTGATCAAAGATATCTGTCGCCTTGAAGTTGAAATCGGTCTTTCCACTGGAACCAATCGTCTCGTCGCGAAAGTTGATGCATTGATAGCCCGCATTCCGCAAATGCTGCGTGATCGGCACGACGCCCGCCGGAAGAGCCTTCTTCGCGATGGTGCGATGATGATGGGCGCCGATCGATGTTTGATAGGCACCTGTGATCAATGCGCTGCGCGAGGGTGAGCATACCGGTGATGTCGCAAACGCCGCGGTGTAGCGTCTGCCCTGATCGGCAAGCGCGTCGATATTTGGCGTATTCACGGCCTCTTCACCGTAACACCTCAGATCAGGACTGAGATCATCACCAATGATCCAAACAAGATTGGGCCCCGCGAGCACCGAGGCCGCGCCGATGAACAAGATGAACAGGCAACCACGCATGATGGCAACATGCCACATGAGCCCGGCTGGGCTCAAGAAATCCATTCGACGCCCCATGGAAAGACGTTTGCGATCACATATCGACGCCTTCTACCCAACTAAACGCTTTGATATCTTCGATGAGGACTTGTTCACCGTGGGCGTTCTGGGGAAACCGGAGCTTTGCAATCACTGGCATTGATACCAGATTTGAGAGGAGTCGAACGGCGACAAATGATTTGTAAGCCTGGCTTTCTTTATCGAGATAACCATAGAGATACTTCTCCGAATAGGGCACGCGGAGCATGAAACAATCGAAGAGTTCATCGTCTCGGAAATCATGATTGAAGTATGGCTCATCGACCAAGTATTCCATGGTCACTCGAAAGAGCCCGCCTTCCGTATCGCGCTCTTCGATGAAGGTATCCCAGTCTTTCTCGGCATAGGCCACCGCCACTTCCCATTGCAATTTCAATTCATCCTCATCGCTCTTCTCAAAGACCCAGAAAGCATCGGTGCCGTCTTCGAAGAGGACTTTGCCCATCAGAAACTCGCGATCGGAGGCGACATGAAGCTGCGGAGCTAGGAAGTCTTTGAAGCGTTTCTCCGTCCAGGGGCGGCGTTGATAGTGCCTCTCCATGAGCGGCATGACCCGGCGTGGATCCACCACGAAACGGGCGCGGGACGGCACCGATTCCGCTTTGAGAAATCCTTTGGCAGTCTCAGTCGCTGCGGCCTGCATGTCCTCAATCGTCATCCCTTGCGAGACGCTCTCGTCAACAGGATCCGCCGAGCCGAAGCCTCGCTGAATCATGAAGATGACGATACCAAGGAGAATCAGCGCAAAGACACTGAGAGTGATGATCGCAAAGCGTTGCCACGCCTGCCGAATTTCATCCTGCGTTTCCGTGGCCACGGATTCCGTGACTCGTTTGCGTACTTCTTTGCGGTCCATGTGGAGTGATGGGCACCATAGTCGGCGATGACGTGCTTTGGCAAGCGATGAAGAGGGAGCGATCTAGCGTTTCTTCTGCTGGAGGAAGGCAGCCACCCGTGCGTCCCACGCGTCACGATCGTCGGACGATTCCTCCATCCAATGCTTGTAGGCCGCCCCTGGCCCTAACTCTTGTCCACAGATGCCCCGGTCTGGATATCGTATCTTAAGGGCTGGACTCGTCGCCAGCAGGGCCGCGCTGACCTTGCCCTCGACCCGACGGCGATGGGGCGTCATGACATAGTCGTTGGGAAGGACACCTTCCGCGATAGCCCGCTCGGCAAGCACCGTCTCCTTCTCAATGACTCCCTCATGGGCCTCCCATTGATCGAGGCGACGGGTCGCATACGCCACTCCAGGTTGACCGCCTGCGAATGATGTTAGGAATAACTGACAGGCGTAAAGATTCTTCGTGCCCAACCACCTACAATCAGCGAGCCGCTCCGTAAAGCCCGTCCAATCCATCATGCCACCCAAGAGCGTGTGCCCGTCGAAGACATTGCGATCAGCTTCCACTGTCAGTGTTCGAAAACGTCCTGTTTTCTCAAGAGAAACCGCCGCCCCTCCCAAGAGATTATTCGACCGCAAGCGCACGAACATGTCGGTGCCGAAGTCGGCAGGGTCCAGATTGGCAATGAAGGCTCCCGTGAGAGCACAGTGATCCAGCTCTAACAATTCCCCACGATGATGGATCAACTTGGATGAAGGAGCGTAGAACTCTGAATCTCGGGCGACGAATGCGCCTCCATCCACGTGGATCATGGAGCCGCTGAGGAGGCGTTGTTTCCCTCTCCAAATCCGCTCACACCGACAATGCGTCATCAACACGGAAGACCGGCTGATCAGCATGGGACGGTAGTTCGAATCATTCTGGGGATACTGGGCCAATGTCAGTCCCTCAAGCGTCAACGCCGCGCCTGCCTCGACCTGGACGAGGATCCCGCCTTGTGTCCGAAACTCGGGCGTTTCCCCGGCTCCGGCACGAATCCGCAAGGAGTGTCTCACATGGAGCGGGTCCATTTGCACCACACCACTCTCGTGAATCGTGATCGTATCGCCCGGAAGTGACGCCACCACCGCTTCCCCTAGCGAAGCCCAAATCTGATCAGAACTGCTAAGGCTGAATCCCTCGGATGGCGGAGGCGGAGGGGTGCGCATCCAATGCACCAGCCCCACACTCACGAGAGCGATAAGCGCTAGGGAAGCCAGGAGAATTCTTCGGGAGAGGACAGGGACCTTTCGCAGGCGTTTGGGTGCGCGCCGTTCGCGCAACCGTACGACCACATCATGGGCGGACGGAAGCCGGTCTCCTGGCACTTTCTCTAAAAGGCGCCAGACGATATCCTGAAACCACGACGGCAGGCGCGCGGCCTCCCCCTCAAAAGGAGCGGGGGAATCGAGGCTCACGCGCTTGAGAATCGCAGTCATGTGAGGCCCTTCGAAGGCGGGCCGACCGGTGGCCATGAAATAAAGGACGCCTCCCAAGCTGAAGAGATCAGCATGGGCATCCACATCATTCCCATCCACCTGTTCCGGTGCCATGTAGTGAGGCGAACCCGCAAGAGATCCCGTTTGCGTCAAATCGCCTTTTCCTATCAAACGTGCTAATCCAAAGTCCGTGATGCGCACCTGTTCGCCATCCTCACTCAACAAGATATTCGCAGGCTTCACATCGCGATGCACCAGGCCTCGCGCATGCGCCACCCTTAGCCCTTCGGCAATGGCGATCCCGATACGGCGAATCTCATCCAGAGGGAGAGGTCCTCGTGTGGCCACCCACTCTTCCAAGGAGCTCCCTTGATTGTAAGCCATCACAAAGTAGGGAATGGCCCCCTCGCGCTCCACGAGATAGACGGGAATGATGTGAGGATGCTCCAAGGCAGCGGCCGCCTGCGCTTCCCGCAGAAATCGCTGCTTGGCACCCTCGGACACCGCGAGAGACGGCGCGAGCATCTTGATCGCCACTTCCCTCCCCAGGGCATCGTCTCGGCCTCGAAAGACGATCCCCATGCCTCCGCGATCGATTTCCTCAAGGACGACATAGTGCGCAAGCCGACCCAGGCAGGAGCCATCCTCACTCGGAGACCAATGAGCCAAGCGTGCGAGTTCTCGCAAACTCGCCACCCGCGTCTGGCAGGAAGGGCAGCGCTGCAAATGGGCATCCATGGTCGACGACACCGCGCCATCACCGGCCAGATGGGCATGCCACTGGGCAGGATGGGGACAAGCGCGGTGAGGGTCTGAAGCCATGGTGAAGTCCTCTTGAGCCTATGATGGGCTCTCCCCATCGTAAAGCGTCGTTCCGAAGTGGCCGTATCTTGAAAGCGCGGGCGAGAGCGGTTTAGTAGCCTTACCGTGACCCCTGCCCCTCTCACTCAACGCGTCCGTGGCGAACAGATCCCCGTCAATGGGGTCCGGATGCGGTTGTTGGAAGTGGTCATCGACGAACACCAGACGCCATTCTGGAAGGCCCGCTGTCTTCAAACGGGAAATCTACTGACGGTAGCTCTGGATGGGCTGGTGCAAACGCCAACCGCACCCGTCCCGAGCAACGCCGCGACGCCAGACTACCACCGAACGTACCGCCGACGACGCATGCGCAAACGGGTCGTCTTCTTGTTAGGATCCATCCTCCTCGCCGGGGGTGCCTTTGCTTTTCGAGAGGAGATCATGGTGATCTTGCCTCAGCTGCGCGAAACCCTCCGCGCATTCCTCCCCGATTGGATTTCACAATGACCGCCCACCGCCCCCTTTCCCTTCTCCTTCTGTTATGCTTGCACCTCGGTCACCCTTGTTTCGGAACGGAGCGGATCGCCGTCTTTGGTGATAGCTTGAGCAAAGAGTACCAAGTGGAGTTCTCCAATTTCGACGCCCGCAATTGGATCGAACTCCTGGATGAACATCGCCACGATGACTTCAACGTCGGTTCCTTCGAAGTCTTTCCGGATTTCCGGGTCACCGGTCACGAATACAACTGGTCTTTCCCTGGTGCCACGGCTGACGACATGTTAGACAACCTCACGGACGACGGCTTCTTTCAAGAGATCGCCCAAGATGAGATCAAGGATCAGCTACGGAAAGAAGTGGACCGCGTGGTGATCTTCCTCGGCGGGAATGACATGCGCAATGGGTATCGCCGCCTCTACGAGAATGATGAGCCTGACCAATACACTAATCGCGTCTTCAACAACATACAGAGCATCCTCAACTGGGTCCGCGCACGCAATGCGAACCTAGAGATCGTCCTTGCCAACGTGCCTCACATTGGGGCGACACCGCTTATCAAAGAAGACTACGGCACGGATCCTGCCAAAGTCGCGAACGCCACCGGAGCTATTTCTCGCCTCAATCAGCGTCTCGCCACCCTCGCCCAAGAAGTCGGCGTGGGCTATGCCGATGTCTTCCGCATCACGACGGATCTTCTTGAGGAGAAGCCCTTCTGCATCTCGGGCGTGCGTTTCCTCGATGAGTCGAACAACAATGCGGGGAAATTCTATCTTTGGTTAGGCGGGATTGGGGGCGATTTCCATCCAAATACGAATGGTCAAACGGCCGTGGCCAATGCAATCATCAAGGCTTTCAATGATACCTATGACGCGGGCATCGTTCCCCTCGGAGGCACGGAGATCCTTTCCGAAATCTTGGGCATCGAGTCCAACCGCAGCTTCGAAGACTGGATCGCTTGCTATGAGCCCGGTGCTCTGGGCAATCCCTGGGATGATCTGGATCGCGATGGGTATGACAATTTCACCGAATTCGCATTCGACATGGATCCGACTCGTCTCGATGCCCTCCCCATCACGAGCACGGCTCCCTACCAGGTAACCTTCCGGCCGCGATTGCGAACATCCGAGCACGTGGCGTGGCGCTTCGAAACGTCCACGGACCTCGCCAACTGGTCCCCCGCCCCGCCGGCATCCCTCACTGAGACCGCCTTTGGCCGTTACCGTTGGCAAACCACCGAAACCGCACCCGCACTCTTCACCCGCATCGTCGTGGTGAAACCGTGAGGACATCATCAGCCCAGGAGGCTCTTGGCATGGGCCTTGGCGGACTTGGCATCACCGCCTAACATGCGCGCCAATTCATCGATGCGGTCATTGCCATCAATGGTGCGCAGCTTGGAGACGGTGCGTTTGCCAGAGACGTCTTTCTCGACGACACAATGTCCCTTGGCCAGGGCGGCTACTTGCGGGAGATGCGTGATTGAGATCACTTGATGGTTCTCAGCCAATTGCGCCATCTTGGCACCGACGGCACTGGCAATTTCACCACCCACATTGGCGTCAATTTCATCAAAGACGAGCAAGGGGATGGCATCTTGTTTCGCCAGGGCACTCTTCACGGCCAGCATCACTCGCGCCATTTCGCCACTGGAGGCAATGAGCCGGAGCGGCTTGGAAGGCTCTCCTGGATTGGGAGCGAAGATGAAATCTGCCGTCTCCGCGCCTTGCGCACTCGGAGCATCAAACGGCACCAACTCGACCTCAATCTTGGAACGCTTGAATCCAAGATCGGCAAGATGTTCCGCGATGCGCCGCCCAAGCTTGGGAGCCGCCGCACGGCGCGCTTGCGTGAGCTTGACCGCCCGAGCATCAACATCTCTGCGGGCGTCCTTTACCGCCTGCTCCAGGCGGGCGATGGCGTCCCCTCGCCCATCGATCCGTTCGAGCTTTGCCTCGGCGCGCTCGCGGAAGGCGATCACTTCATCAATCGTGTTCCCATACTTGCGTTTGAGCGTCTCGAGCGAGTGGATCCGCTCCTCAATCTCAGCCACTTCACCGGGGTCAACTTCCAAGTCACTGACATAATCCTGCATGGAGCGCACCATCTCCTCCAACTCCACCTGGGCACTATCAAATTCACGCGTGAACGCATCCGTTTGCGGGTCCATGCCCTGTAGTTCGCGGATCAAGCGCTGCGTCTCGCCTAACTGACTGAGGATGCTATTCTCGCTTTCGTCGAGTTGATAGAGAATCTTCTGTGAAAGCGTGAGAAGATGGGTGGCGTTGGAAACGACCTTGAAGCGCTGCTCCAACGGCCCCACTTCATCTGGTTGTGGATCCACCGAGGCAATGTCCTGAATTTGGAACTTCAAGAGATCGATCTCTTGTTCGGTCGCCCGTTCACTCTGGGTCAACTCTTCCAATTCCTCGGATGCTCGCTTCCACTGCTTATAGGCTTCCCGATAGGATTGCCGCGCTTTCTCCGCCCCAGCAAAAGCGTCTAACATATGAAGCTGGCGATCTTGAGAAATGAGAGATTGGTGATCATGAGGCCCATGCAGATCGACGAGAAAGTGCCCTAACACTTTCAGCACGGCCAAGGTCGCGGGTGAACAATTGATAAACTGCTTCCCGCCGCTCTTGGCACCGATGACACGCTTGATCACCAATTGATTGTCCTCACAGGGATCGAATCCGAAGGCCTCCAACTGCTCATTCACCAGAGCGACGTTTGGCAATTCGAAGACCGCCTCGACCGTGCACGCATCGGTGCCCGTCCGGACAAGGGACCTGTCGGCGCGATCTCCGAGGACCAGCTTGATGGCTCCGACGATGATGGATTTCCCGGCTCCCGTCTCGCCAGTGACGCACACGAGCCCGTCGCCGAGTTCCCATGTGAGGGAGTCGACCAGGGCGAGATTGGTGATCTTGAGAACGGACAGCATGTTGATTTCTGGGGCGGCGAGCTTAGGTAGGCGACCATGCCAATGCAACACGCCGTTTGATGGAAAAGCTGCGCGTCACCTTCCTCGGAACCGCCACCTCGATCGGTATCCCTGTGATCGGGTGCGACTGCTCGGTGTGCCGCTCTGAGGACCCGCGCAACAAGCGTTTGCGGTCATCCATCTACGTGGAGACCGACGCCTGCTGCTGGGTGGTCGACACGGGACCGGATTTCCGTACGCAATGCCTGCGTGAGGATATCCGGCAGGTGGATGCCGTGCTCTACACGCACTCGCACATGGATCACGTGGTGGGATTCGACGACCTGCGCCGCTTCACCTTCGGCCATGACATCGAAATGCCCATTCACGCCACGGCTGAGACCCTCGACGACCTCCAGCGGATGTTTCATTATGCCTTTAATGGTGAGAATCGCTATACTGGCTATATCAAACCAAATCCTCATGTCATCGATGGCTCCTTCCAACTGGGCGACTGCGAGGTCACGCCCTTGCCCGTTTCTCATGGCAAGGTGGAGACCATTGGATTCCAGTTTCAGTTACCCAGCGGCCCCCGGTTTGGCTATGTGAGTGATTGCAAGACGCTCTCTGAGGCGGCCGAAGAGACCCTCAGGGAGGTGGATGTCCTTGTGATCGATGCCTTGCGGTTCACACCGCACCCCACCCACATGAATTTCGACGAGGCGCTCGCCACCGCCGAGAGACTGAACGCGCGCCAGACCTGGTTCACCCATTTCAGCGATGAGGTGGATCATCAAAAGGCGGAAGCCACGCTTCCCAAAGGCGTGGCCCTCGCGTATGATGGACTGAAGCTGGAAATATGATGATGTTAGCACCCTGCCGTTCTCCCCTGATTGCCCTGCTATGCCTGACCCTTGCCTCCTTGGGGACCGCTGTCGCGAAGGACTCCGTCTACTCCGACTCGACGGTGGTGATCTACAACAAGAACTTTCCGGGCTCGGATGTTGTGGCCTCGCATTACGTCACCCAGCGTAGCATCAACTCCAACAACCGCATCGCCCTGGATTGCCCTCCCACGGAGGAGATCAGTCGGGAACAATACCGCGATACCATCGAGGCGCCTCTTCGCGAGATCTTTCAGAAGAAAGGGTGGTGGCAAGTTGAGGAGCTCGGCAATACCAAGCGCGTCGTGAAGAATGCCATTCACGTCGTGGTCCTGGCTCACGGGATCCCCCTCAAGATCAAGGATCCGATCCAGGAGAACACTAGCAAACAACACACGGACGCGGCCAGTGTGGACTCTGAACTGACGATGCTAGCAGATTACCGCGAGCGCTTCGTTGGCTGGCAGCCGAATCCCTACTTCCGCAAAGACGTCGCCTTTGGAGATGCCGCCCTCACGGGGCTCATGCTCGTGGGCCGTTTGGACGGCCCTGATGTCGCGAGTTGTCGGCGCCTCATCGATGACGCCTCCAAGGTGGAACGCGTGGGCCTTTGGGGGCGAGCCTACGTCGACCTCGCGCAGAAGACCGATGGTGGATTCAAGCAAGGGGAAGACTGGCTGACGAGTATCATCGCCCAATGCGACCGCGATGGCATCGCCACGGTGCTCAACACCCAGAAAGCGGCGTTTCCCACGCACTATCCCATGGAAGACGCGGCCCTCTACTTCGGCTGGTACACACGCAACGCCAACGGCCCGTTCCTCAATCCCGAGTTCCAACTCAAGAAAGGCGCGGTGGCCTGTCACATTCACAGCTACAGCGCCATGACCATCCGCTCGGACGCTAAGGAATGGGTAGGCCCCCTCGTTTCCAAAGGAGCCTGTGGGGTACTCGGCAATGTCTACGAACCCTTCCTCGGGGCGACCACCCATCTCGACCTCTTCTTGAGACGCTTGTTAGATGGCTACACGCTGGCCGAAGCTGCCTACATGTCGACGCCGTATCTCTCGTGGATGAGTGTCGTGGTCGGCGATCCACTCTACCGTCCTTTCGACGGATTCCGGACCTATGAACCGCAATTCTTCCGGAGTGATTCCGACCTCCATGCGAAAACCTATCATGTGGCCAACAAGCTTTGGGCCGATGAGCCGCACACACTCACAGAGAAACTGAAGAATGCCTCCACGAAACATCGCACGGGCTTTTATTTGGAAGCGCAGGCCGCACGCCTCCACGCGGGACACATGTATAACCGCGCAGCGACGCTCTATCATCAAGCGAAGGCTCGATACCTCCAACCCATCGACCAGCTTCGGGTGGGATTGCAACTGGTCGACCTTGAGCTCTCACGCAACAACAAGGCTCAAGCCGTAGGCCTCCTCCGTGGCATGCAATCGGAGTTCTCCGAGCTTCCAGAGGTCAAAGCGGTCACGGCGATGATCAATCAGTTAGACCCACCTGGCCCCTCGGGATCCTAGTGGAGAAGGCTCCCCAGCTAGTGAAGCTTTCCGGGAGTGCTCGCTACGCGGCTCTTCGTGAGCAACTCATCGCCAACGACACGCTCGCCTCGCGAGTACGCGACGAGCGATCCCATCTATCCGAGTTAGAACTGCAGAGCCTCTGGTTCGCGGGCGCCTTCGGCAACCGTTTCGCCACCGTTGATGGTGAACCTGTTGAGATCATCCAATTCGGGCATTGGAATCACGCAGCAGGCCCCGATTTCACGGACACCGCGATTCGGCTTCGCGGGGAAACGCGTCGTGGCCCCATCGAACTCGATCCGCATGTGCGGGACTGGGAACGGCACGGACACGATGAGAATGCGGCCTATGATCGTGTCGTCCTCCACGTCTACTTTGAAGAAGGCCCTGAGCGCTTCTTCACCCGCACCTCACATCACCACGAGGTCCCGCAAGTCCGCCTGGACCTCCATGCCTACCCCGATCTTGAGCCCCTTTCCTATCTTCCCGCAGATGCGCATTTGGGTCGTTGCTCTTACATCTTCACCGAGCTCGATGATTCACTCGTTGAAGAGATTCTTGAGGGCGCAGCTCAGTATCGTCTAGAATGCAAGGCCCAACGCCTGGCCCGCGTCGCCGATCTCCATGGTGAGGACCAAGCCCTTTTCCAAGGCATGGCAGAATGCCTTGGCTACCGCCACAACCGGTTCCCCATGCGTGTGCTCAGCCAGCGTGCGCCTCTGACCACCTTGCAGAAGCGCGAAACGCCCGAAGCGATCGACGCGCTCCTCTTCGGCCTGGCTGGCTTCTTGGAAGGCGAGCGCCACGTCGAATCTCCTCACACAGACACCACCGCCTATCAGCGTGCGCTTTGGAGCCTCTGGTGGCACGAACGCGATGCCTGGTCGTCGGCCACTCGGATTCCTCTGCCTTGGAAAACCGCAGGAGCGCGGCCGCAGAATCATCCTCAGCGACGCCTGGGAGCCCTCACCCATCTGGCTCATGCCTGGCAAGACTTCTCCAAACTCGCCCTGCGGCTAGACCCTGACATCAAGCGCGTCGAAGCTTTCCTGACACAACTGCGACACCCTTTCTGGGACCAGCACTACACGCTACGGGCCGCCAGTGCACGCCGCCTCGCCCTCATCGGTCCCTCGCGTGCGCGTGACGCCGTGGCCAATCAGGTCCTTCCCCTCGCCTACCGGAAAGACGCTGAAGCCGCATGGCTTCGTTTCCGCCAGCTTCGCGCCTCACAAAGCAACGATAAGCTCCGGCGGGCAGCCATTCGCCTATTCGGAGAACACCCACGCCAGGATCGCTTCCTCAAGAAGGTCTATCATCAGCAGGCGCTCCTGCAGATCTACGATGACTTCTGCCTCGCAGACGCCTCCGCCTGCGAAGCATGCCCATTTCCCGAGCAGCTCTGGCACTTGACGGCGGATCACCGCCAATGACGTGGCTTGGGCGAGACCTCACTCCGGGACGCCCGTGAAGTCTCGCCGTTTAGTGAGGGCAACCACTCAGTCGCCCTCGGAGCCACTTCCTTTGACCACAGTCCTCTCGATACGTTCAGAGAAACGTCCTCCGATCTTTGTGAGGATAGACATCGGTGAAATAGAGGCATGCGATGATCATGCCGGTCACCATTGCAGAGAGAGTTTCAAGGAGGTCGGTCCACCCATGGGCGATCCGAAGGCCGGAAGTCGGCATCAACAGGAAGCCCGGGATCAATGTCAGAACATAGAGGGGTCGCGAATAGGGCTTGAGCATCCAGAGCCAAACCCACACAAAGATGATGATTGGCAAGATCCCCAAGGCCATCAGAACAAGGACAGACTCACTCTCGATCAGGTTCTGTCGTTCCTGTCTCAGCAGCCATTCCTCAAGGGCGGGATCACTCTCCAAGTGCGCAAACCACCACCAATCGACTTTCACCCCGACGATCAATAGGCAAATCTCGATGGCAATGAGCCATTGAAGCGTTTGCCTCGTCATTTATGGAAATGCCAGAGTTTCAACGAAGGGCTCGTTTCTCACAGACTCCCTAAATCACGCGATCGTTCCCACCATCGACAGGGACTTGCGCACCAGTCGTCTTGCCGAAGATAGGGCCAGCCATGGCCGCGACCATGTTGCCCACATCGGCGGATTTGATCTCCGTCTTCATGAGATTGCGCTTCTTGTACTCCTCCACGGTGATCCCGTAGCGTTCCGCAGATCGAGCGAGCACTTCGGGTGTCCAAAGTTTGGTGTCAAAGACCGCATCCGGATGGACGATATTCACGCGGATACCCTCTGGAGCGAGTTCCAGGGCAGCGACGCGCACGAGCTGGGTCAGACCCGCCTTGGCACAGGAATACGAGGCGGCCCCCGCACCAGGAGCATGAACGTTGCGCGAGCCTATATAGATGGCGGTGGGATCGATCCCATGCCGGAGATAAGGCACGCAATGATGTAAGAGGCGCACGTGACTGGTGAGATTCACCGCCATGCTCTTGTCCCAGTTCTCCGGCTCTAACTTTTCCACATGGGCACCCGCAGTGAAGATTCCGGCATTGCTAACGAGAATATCCAGGCCGCCGAAGCGCTTCACGGTTTCGTCGACGACTCCTCTCGTAGCGTCGTCATCGGTGAGGTTGCAGATCACGCCCAGACGATCGTCGTCTTGGAGTTCCTCAATCTCAGGATTCAAATCCACGCCCACCACCGCGGCGCCCGCATCATAGAGCGCCTGCAAACACGCGCGACCGATCCCCGCCGCCGCTCCGGTGATCAAGGCCACCTTGCCCTCAAGCGGACGCGGTGCTGGGGCTTTCTTCAACTTGGCTTGTTCCAAATCCCAATACTCGATATCAAAGAGCGCGCTTTCGGTGAGCGGGCTCCACCCGCCCAATTCCTCCCCCCACTGGATCGTCTCGCGGGTCGTCTTCACGATGTCCCCCACCACGTCGGCGCTCCGCACATTTCTGCCAAAGGATACCGTGCCATTGCCTAACCACACGGCCCACCGCGGCGCCTGATCGAGCATTTGCAAATCCGGCGTCGCAAAGCGCTGAAAGTAGTTCTGATAGTGTCCCGCGTAGGCATCCACGGCTCCGTCTAAGTCCCCATTCTCAAAGACCAGGGGAACGCGCTTGGTGCGCAAGACGTGATCGGGAGTCACAGGGCCGCGCTGGGCGATGTCACCAACGTCAGGTCGCAACGCAAAGCCTGCAGCCTCCGCTGACGCATCCAGGCGGGCGATCATGGCTTGTTCCGCGGCTTCCGACACGTCATGACGCAATTGTGCTAGTTTGACCAAATCAAGATCCTTCGGTTCGCCGGTGGGAAAGGAGAAGGCTGAGCACCCCTGCTTCATAAAATCTTCCGCCTCCCCCACGAGAGCGATCATGCGATCGTAGGATTCCTGCGCGGTCTGACCGAAACTGAAGATCCCATGATTCAGGAGCACCATGCCCTCGATCCCAAAGAAATCTTGCCCCTGGATTTGTTCGAAAACGTGCCGTGCCAAGACAAATCCCGGCATGATGTAAGGGACGATGAGCACCCGCGACCCATAGATTTCTTTCACCCGGGCCTCACCACGATCGTGATTGGTCACGGCCAGGATCGCATTGGCGTGGGTGTGATCGACAAAGGTGAATGGCAGGACGGCGTGCAAGATCGCCTCGATCGAACCGGTGGGCGCTGCAGGATTCGTCATACCTGCGCGCATCTGGGTCACCATGTCTGCGTCGCTCAGCGACTCCAAGGCGGCCAATTGCATCAACACCTCCATGCGAATGGGAGCGAAGCCTTCCTTGGCAATCGTCCCCAAGTCCCAACCGGACCCCTTCACATAGAGAATCTCCTCTTCGTCTCCGAAGAAGGATTGCTCGGTGATCTTCACAGAGGTGTTGCCCCCTCCATGCAAGACCAACTCAGGGTCCTGGCCCAACAATTGCGAACTGTACACGCGCTGAGCGAGGAGATCATCCCCCAGCGCACTGGCTTCTGCGGCGTTCCAACGATTCTTCATCACGTAAAGGTGCCGCCAGCATGCCGTAGGAGCGCCAATCCGCCAGCGGAAACACCCGGTCAGAGGGCAGTTCTTGGTCTTTCCCCCAGGAATCAATCCTTCGAACGCCACCTACAATCTTAGAAAGAAGTTGTAGTGTAAGATCTTGATCACAGCTTTACTCTCTGACGGTGAACAAATCTGACGCATCCAATGCGCTCTCGACAGCTGCTAGCCCCTTCTACATCTCTGCTGCATTGCTAGGGATATTCGGGTTTCTAGGGGGGATTGGAACCCTAGCCCTATGGCCTCCTGATTCTAACGCAATCGCGGCGTTAGGACTCATGCTTGGCTTCTCTGTTATTCTTGGAGGAATAGCCTGGGGAATTCAGAACGGTAGACGATGGTCTTGGCATCCAGCTATGGTTCTGGCTACCATTATTGCAGCCGCCTTTCCAATCGGAACGATCATCTCCTACCACGCAGTGAAAGCTTTATGGAAGTTGCGAGAAGAATTTCAAGTTCATGCAAACACTCACTTCCAATAGTTTAGAAGCTTCCGAAAGGATGTTGGTGGCCCCCTCGATTCGCGGATTTCACCCACGGTGATCGTGCTTGGTGTTTCTACGGTTCTTTCACAGCCATTCACCGTATGCGACCCACCGCTCATAGCTCATCTCGCTAGACTGTTAGATCATGCCAACGCCCCACTTTGTCCCTGGTAACAACATAGCCCTTAAGGTTCCACCCCATGAGTTTGACGCGACAGTGGCTTTCTACCGCGATGTCCTCGGCTTCCCATTGCTCGAGAAGGATGGTGAAAGTGTGGGAATCGATTTCAATGGCAAGAACCTCTGGATTGATCGCGTGGAGACGGTGAGTCACGCGGAAGTGTGGCTCGAGATCTGTGCCGACGACATTCCTGCGGCCGAAGCCTATTTCGAGGAGAAGGGTGTCACCCGCCGGGATGAGATCGAGACCTTGCCCGAGGACTTCACCGGTTTCTGGATCGCGACGCCCTCCAATCTGATCCATCTCGTCACGGAACGTCCCTCTTGACGGTTGGGTCCAGGCTCGTCCGCTGGCGGGGGCGAATGGCACGGCTTGACGTCCCGTGCCATGGTTGGTAAACCCCGGGGCTTGATACCTCCCCTCACCCTCATTTGCCCATGAAACCTCGCTTTACCCTACCCTTTCTCCTGGCAGCGTCGCTGTCATCCGCCTGGGCGCAGCCCATCCTTTCTGAATTCCTCGCGTCCAATGGCGATGGGCTGCAAACGGCTGCAGGTGCGACTGCTGATTGGATCGAACTCACCAACACAGGCGACACCGCGATCAATCTGGAGGGCTATCATTTGACTGATGATCCTGAGAATCCTACGCGCTTCGCCCTGCCAGCCGTCGACATCGCTCCTGGCACTTTCCTCATCATCTTTGCATCTGGCGACCCCGCCTCGGCGGGCGAGGGAGAAATCCATACCAACTTTCGGCTCAATCGCGATGGAGGTTATCTTGGCCTCACGGGAGCAGATGGGGGTGCCCTCTCCGCGTTCGAAGACTATCCGCCACAGCGGACCGATGTCTCCTACGGGATGGCGGGCTCTGATCCTCTCTATTTCGAAACGCCCACGCCTGGCGAGGCAAATCCTTCGACTGGTGTGTTAGGCTTCGTGGCCGATACGAAGTTCAGCGTGGATCGCGGCTACTACGAAGAGCCGTTCGAGGTGGAGATCACCTCTGCCACCGAAGACGTGCGCATCATCTACACGACCGATGGCCGGGAACCCTCGAAAGGTTCCGTGTTCACTGGGGCGATTGGAGACGATTATAGCGGTCCCATCATGATTGATCGGACCACAACCCTGCGGGCAGTGGCCTTCAAGGATGGGTTCAAGCCTTCTAACATCGACACGCAAACCTATCTCTTTCTCAATGATGTGCCCACTCAAACGGGGCAGCATTTGATCGATGCCTGGGGTGACGATTGGGGATCTGGGGAAGATGCGGACTACGAAATGGATCCCCGCGTGATCAATGATCCCCGATGGAAAGATACGATTCTCGATGATCTCAAGACGCTCCCGGTATTGTCTCTGACCGTTGAGCCGGAAGATTTCTTCTCATTGAACAAAGGCATTTATCCAGGAAAGATCGGTCAAGATGGGATCGATATCCCGGCCTCCGCCGAACTCTTGCATCCCGATGGCAAAGAAGGATTCCAAATTGATTGCGCCGTGCGCATCGTAGGACAGACCAGTCCACAGCGATGGAAGATCAAGAAATTATCGATGCGTCTGCGTTTCGATACCGACTATGGTCCCGGCACCTTGCGCTATCCTCTCTATGATGATCCGACTGCGGTGGATGAATTCAATACGCTCACTTTGGATGCCAGGCACAATAACACCTGGGCCTACAACGGCGGCTCGATTCCATCGCAACAACGCGAGTGGGCGCAGTATTTGCGCGACCAAACCGCGGCGGATTTGCATCGTGGCATGGGCGGCATCAGTCCGCATGGGCGCTATGTATTCACCTTCGTCAATGGGGTCTTCTGGGGCATGTACAATTTGCACGAACGCCCAGACGACGCCTTCAATGCGACGTATCAGGGCGGAAATCGCGCCGATTGGGTCGTGACGCGTCACGGGGATCCAGGAAATGGTGGCGTCGATGTCAGCGGAGATGCCATCAGCCTTTATCGCGAACTCAATAGCTTCGCCCGCGATGCCGATGATCCTGACGTCTACGCACAAATGGAGCAGCAACTCGATATCGACGATTTCATCAATTACATGATCGTGAATGTAGGCCTGGGCAATGGGGACTGGGGTCACAAGAATTATTACGCGAGCTTGAGCCCATTGGATGGGAAATGGCGTTACCATTCCTGGGATGCAGAGAAGGTCTTCCAACGGCTCAATGACGATATCTCCAACGCCAATAACAACCCTGGCCCCACAGGCATTCATCGGAGCCTAAGTCAGAATGACGATTATCGGATGCGCTTTGCGGACGCGGTGCAGAAGCATTTCTACAATGGCGGAATCATGTCGACGGAAGGCCTCCAGCGCACCTACAAGCGGCGCACGGATGAGATTGATCGGGCGGTGATCTTGGAATCTGCCCGTTGGGGCGATGCCGCGCGGCCCACCCCCTACACGAAGGAAGACTGGGACAAAGAACGCGATCGCCTCATGAACGATTATTTCGTCAAGCGTCCTGACATTGCGGTAGACCAATTCAAGAGTGCTGGCCTCTTTGGTGATCTCGACGTCCCTAGCTTCGAGGATCACGGCGGCCACTTCGAAGATGGGTATGCCGTCACGATCAAGACGTCGATCTTTGCTAGTGGAGACCTCTATTTCACCACTGATGGCAGCGACCCTCGCCTGCCCGGAGGGGATCTCTCACCTGATGCGGTGGAGTACTCCGAGCCGATTGCCCTGCCTGAGACGGCCACCGTGAAGGCTCGCCTCTTCAAGGGCAGTATCTTTGGCGCTAAAGAGTGGTCCCCCTTACTGGAGGCCACTTTTGTCATTGGCGCCGTGGCCGCGAGCGCGGACAACTTGGCAATCACGGCGATCAATTTCCACCCCGCCGGTGCGAGCGATGCCGAGCAAGCCGCCGGTTTCTCTCGGAAAGATTTCGAGTTCGTCGGCCTCACCAACCTGAGTGACGCCGCCGTGAGCCTCCTGGACCTCGACTTGGTCGAAGGCATCCGCTATCACTTTGCCGATGGGGACATCACCGAGATCGCCGGAGGCGATACGGCGTTCTTGGTCAAGAATCGCGCGGCATTTGAAATGCGTTATGGTTCCGCATTCACCGTGATCGGCGAATACGCAGGCAGTCTCTCCAATGATGGCGAACGTCTCCTCTTACAAAGCGCGAACGCGGACACCGTGATCGCAGACTTTGCTTTCAATGACAACAGTGAGTGGCCTGAGGGCACCGATGGGGATGGCGCCTACCTGGTGCTTACCAATCCCGGCCCCACCACGGACTCAAGCAAGGCTGGCAGTTGGCGGGCGAGCACGGCTGACGATTCTCCCGCAGGCGTTGCCGACGGCGGGGATGGCTCTCCCGGCGAGACGATGACCTATACAGCATGGGCGGAAACCGCTTTCCCAGAGGGCGCAACGTTGACCGCTCCCAATGACGACGCTGATGGAGATCAGTTTGTCAACTATCTCGAATTTGTGTTAGGGGGAGACCCGACCGATGCCAGATCGACCCCTTGGTTGCAGGTTGTGTCACAAGCCGATGCCCTTCCCATCTTCGAGGTCTCCACTCGTCTCGGCGTCGACGCCTCTTTCACGTTGGAATCGGGGCGCACGCTTACAAGTTGGGCCGCGGTGCCGAACGATGCGCTGGAAACACTCGCCCCGCGCCCTGGACCAGAGGCCACCACCGAGATCCATCGGTATCGCGTCCTGCAATTGACGAAGGACGCCGTCTGGACGGAACGCTTCGTGCGCGTGCGTGCCGACCTGCCATAGCGCTCACTAAACTTTAACAAAACTCTCGCCACTACAGGCGAGACTTCTTGGGTGAGAAGTTAGGCTTTCGCTTGCCAGCAAATGCGAGGCGAGGTTTGCTGGGCGGCTCATGCCCGCACCCGACGCCCGCTACGCAGATGATCTCCGACAAAGCGCTTGGCTCGGGGATACAACCATCAAGGCGAGTCAGAATGGTGCCAAGTTGCAGGCCCTCGGGTTGGTGAAGGGTTTCTCCGCGACGTCCGTGGCCAATGGCCAATTACGGATCACCGCGAATGTGCGCTATCTCAAAGGGAAGACCTCCGCTGGCGTGCTCATCTTCCTCTCGCGCCAACCGGACGGTAAGGTGATGATCACGCCTAACTGTTCCTGCCCGCGGGACCACATGTGTGAGCATGTCGTGGCCGTGATGCACGAGTTCATGGAACGTTGTCAGGAACATTCCCTGGCTGAGCGCAGTCGAAAGCCCCTGAGACCTCGGCAACAGGCCCGAGAGCGAGGCGTGCGTGAGAAACTCTACTTGTCTTGTCAGATCCTCATTGCGGAGGACGGCGTACTTGTCTTGGAGGTGTTGAAGTCTCCGCGCCCCGTGATCGACGGCCCTGGGTTTCGCCCGTGCACGGGTGAAGACTTGTTTCACTCGGATCTCGAAGAGGCTCTCAGCCAGCGATGGATGCGCGCCCTCCTGGAGCGCCTGCAGAAGGCCGCCGCAGACCACGAAGACTCCCAAGCGACCCTGCAACTGCGCCCAGATCCTGACATGTGGACCACTCTCATTCAGGAATGTCTCAAGTGGCAAATCCTCTACTGGGGTGGCGGCCCCAACCCCGTGCTCCTGCACCATCACTCCCCTCGCCCAGCCACCCCCACGTGGACATTTGATCGCGAGGTGGACGGCTTTCTCACTTCCTGGTCCTTCGGTGAGGATGCCCTCGTTGTCGTCCCTAGCTCGCCCTTGCACTATGTCGATAGTCGCCGGCGACTGGTGGGCCAAGTGCAGACCGATTTCACGAATGAGGACGCCGCTCGCTGGGTCGCGGGCGACCGTCAGCCGGAAATGGCCACTGTGCAGACGTGGAATATGGCCCTCCAACGCGCACGACAGGACGCACGCTTTCCCCTTCCACCCTCACAGGAACTCATTGACGGTCGCGAGACGCGTCCTACCCCTTGTCTCTACTTGGGACAGCAGGAACTTCCTCGCAATACCATGCGCGGCTTCTGGAGCCCTGTCTATCAATCACGCCCCACTGGATCCTTGCTCTTTCGCTATGGCGATCACGAATTGCCTGAGCGTGGGCAAGCCAACGCCTTGGATGATGCCCGCGTGCGCGTGATGCGCAATGAATCGGCTGAACGCGAGGCCGGTGAGCGTCTTGATCGTGCAGGCATGCCTTCCTTCGCGGACACCCTCCCCGAGGAGGAAATCAACGAGGACTACATCAATCGCCGCTGGATCGGCACCTGGGAAACCGCAGCCTCGCAGGCGGCGTGGATGACCTTCATGACGGAACAAGTGCCCCAGCTGGAGAAGGATGGTTGGGAAATCCGTTATGGGGATGATTTCGAAATGCGTTTCGTGCGCCCGGATCGCTGGGTGCAGGAATTGCGGGAACAGCGCAACCGATCCTGGTTTGAGTTTGAACTCGGCATCGAGTGTGAGGGCGAACGGATTGATCTCATTCCCGTGCTCATCGCCTACCTAGAACACCACGCCGACATCGAGCGCCAGATCGAATTTCTTGATCCTGAAGACAAGGTCCCCATTCAACTCGATGATGGCCGCTACCTGGCTTTCCCTGTCAAAAGACTTGAGCCGATTGTCAGGATCATGCGTGACATTCTCGAAGGTCGCGGACGCAAGACGGAGGAAGATCTTGGGCAGATCCACCAGTTGGTGGCCGCTGATTTCCTCAAAGAAGCCTCGGAATTCACCGACGCCGGGCCCGCCACACCGGCCTTAGAATTGATCGCGCACCGCCTGCGTGATTTCGCCGGAGTGAAATCGATCGCCGCGCCGCGCGGACTGCAAGCGACCTTGCGTCCTTACCAAGAAGACGGGTTCCGCTGGTTGCAGTTCCTCGCCGAGGTGGGCCTTGGCGGCATCCTGGCCGATGACATGGGCTTGGGCAAGACCTTGCAAACCATCGCCCATTTGCAGGCCGAGAAAGAGAAAGGCAACCTCACCAAGCCTGTTCTCATCGTGGCGCCTACAAGTTTGTTAGGCAATTGGGAAGACGAGTTAGGCAAATTTGCACCCGATCTCCGCGTGCACATCCACTACGGCACAGGAAGGCACACGCGACGGCAGCATTTCGACGCCGCAGACGTGATCATCACCTCCTATGCCCTCATCTATCGCGATCAGTCGGCCTTGGAGAAATGCTGTTTCTCACACCTGATTCTGGATGAGGCTCAGAACATCAAGAACCCGGCCTCCCGCTCGGCTCAAGCCGTCTGCGCGCTCGATGCGGAGCGTCGCCTCTGTATCAGCGGTACTCCCATGGAGAACCACCTGGAAGAGCTGTGGTCGCTCTTTCACTTTCTCATGCCCGGCTTTCTCGGTCGTCAGGAAAGCTTCCGTCAGCGGTTCCGACATCCCATTGAGAAGGACCAGGACGAGCATGCGCGCGATCTCCTCGCCAGTCGCGTGGGCCCGCTCATGCTTCGCCGCAAGAAGACCGAGGTCGCGACCGAACTGCCACCCAAGACGGAGATGATTCGCTCGGTCGCCTTGGAAGGCCCCCAACGCGATCTCTACGAAACCATCCGAGCCAGCATGGAACGGCGGGTGCAGGAAGTCATCGCCGAACAGGGAATCGAACGTGCCCATCTCTACATCTTGGACGCCTTGCTCAAACTACGGCAGGTGTGTTGCCATCCACACTTGTTAGACCTTGAGGCTGCTCAAAGTGTCGACACGTCAGCGAAGATGGAATTGCTCTTCGACCTTCTTCCCGAGATGATCCGCGAAGGGCGTCGAGTGCTCGTCTTCTCACAGTTCACCAGCATGTTAGGGCTGATCCAGAAACGGCTCGCAGCTGAAGGGATCGATCATGTCAAACTGACAGGGAACTCGCGCAATCGCCCCGAACTGGTGAAGCGCTTTCAAGAAGGGGAGGTGCCCCTATTTCTCATCAGTCTCAAGGCAGGTGGTGTCGGACTCAATCTCACCAAAGCCGACACCGTCATCCACTACGATCCCTGGTGGAATCCTGCCGTCGAAGCACAGGCAACGGACCGCGCCTATCGCATCGGTCAGGACAACCCGGTCTTCGTCTACAAACTCATCACCAAAGGCTCGATCGAAGAACGCATCGTCGCCATGCAAGAAGACAAGAAAGAGCTCGTCGAGAGCCTGCTCTCAGCCGGCACAAAGCGCGCGCTCAAGCTCGACCGCGCCGACCTTGAGCGCCTGCTCAAGCCGCTCTCATAGTGGCAATAGCTCTTCCAACGCTTCTAGGTTCTCAACAAACTCGGAAGGCAACACGTTCCTGTTTTGACGAGCCGGAGGTTTGCCCCGTATCCTCTTAGCACTGAGATCTATCATTCACTCATTGCCTGTATTCTCCTATGGCGAAACGCCGCAAACGCAAGACTACCCGTAAATCAAAGCCCAAGAAAGCGCTCACCTTAGATCCGGCGAGGATCGAGTCCATGGCCCGCCAAGACCTGGCCAATGGTGAATTCCGTCGGGCACGCGAAGGCTTCCGAAGATTGCTTAAAGGAGATCACGAGGCCTTTGGTCCGCTCTATTTGGAGGCAACCAAGGGTTACCTGGACCTCCTCGTGAGCTCAGATCGGCTTGGCCAAGCACAAGACGTCATCAATCAAACGCGGAAGCTCCTCGGAGACGATGCAAAGGATCTTGAGAAATGCTTGCTAAGCCCTGAGGATCGCGACTGGGACGCCGAAGCACGTGAGGCCATGGAAAGCGGGAGCGACACCATGGCGGACAGGTGGGTGCTGGCCTCAAATCCTCCCCCAAATTCGAATGATCCCACCTTTACCGAGGACGGGCGCGCGATTAAGCAAGCGCTAGAAGCTCTTGCCAAGGGAGATAAGGATGCCGTGGAGGTACAGTTACGCCCCATCGGTCGACGCTCTGCCTTCGCTGACTGGAAGATCGCGCTCAAGGCGTTCCTAGCCTTTCGGTTAGGCGAAACCGAAAGGGCAACCAAAGGCGTAGAACGCCTCCGTCAATCCTCAAATGTCCCCGGCAAGCTCGCACGTGCTCTTCACGAAATCCTAACAGGCCACCCCTCGAAGGCGGCGCTCGCCCTATCTTGCTGGTGCCTGGGCGAGTCCGATGCTGCCGCCCTTTTCGTGCGGGCCGAGGCCTTTTGGAAAGCTGGAAAAGCCCTCCCTGCATACAAGGAATTCGAAAAGCATCCAGACTTTCCCTGCGCCTCGCGCCTAGGATTGTGGGGATGCCTCACCGACCTCCTGCTCGGACAACCGCTGCTTCCTAATGGAGCCTCCAATCAAGCATTGCAGGATCATGCCCTCAGCAAATTCCACCGGAAATCCTATCGTTCAAAGAAGGAAGAGGCCGCCATTTCCCGTGCCATCCTTTACTGGCACCTTGCCTCTAGTCTCTCCGAGGACGAACAGGCTGCACATGCCTATGCCAGCGCCTACTCGAAGGCCTACGGAGACTCCCCCAAGCTTTCCGCTCGTATCTTCACGCGCTTGGTGGAGTTTCTCGAAGAATCACGGGCGCAGGCACTGGCGACCGGATTCATGGGATTTGATCCACAGCACTTTGATCGCGTCAGTCAGCGGCTGCTAGACGATGCCCTCGCGTTGGATCCCGAATTGCTCGAGGCACACATGCTCAAGCTCAGAATCCTCCGTAAGTCTGGAGAAACGAGCAAGGCTAACAAATGGCTGGACGGGCTCACCAAGCGTTTCCCAGAGAACAAGGCAGTCTTGTTAGAGTCAGGAATCGAATGCGTGCGCCGGAAAGCGTATGTGAAAGGCATGGGCATGCTCCGTCGAGCTCACGAAGCCGATCCCCTTGATCGCCAAGTACGTGCAGAGATGATCCTCGCACTGGCAGCGCA
Source organism: Verrucomicrobiia bacterium (assembly GCA_030425385.1). Classification (GTDB taxonomy): domain Bacteria; phylum Verrucomicrobiota; class Verrucomicrobiia; order Verrucomicrobiales; family DEV007; genus JAACDM01. The sequence goes on from JAUIAH010000014.1 coordinate 123,205, forward strand.
AGGGTTTCGTTATGCACAGCAGAAGAAGGCCGAGCGTGCGCGTGCCCTCTACCCTGAAATGGAAGCCCTCGCGGCCCCTGAAGCCCACGACTACGACTGTGGCTTGTCAACCGTGCGCCTCCATCAATGGGTGATCGAGTCCTTCATCGAAGGGAGCATCATCGACGCTCCGAAACTTGAGGAGCAATGGCCATCCCACTTTCGACAATTCGCCCAGGGCGTTCTCTCAGGCTATCATTTCTCCAAAGCAACGGGGCTCAGTCGCCGCTGCTTCCTCCTCAATCAGGACTACCTCGAATCCCCTGAGGCCAATGGGAGTGAAGCCATCCTCATGTATCGCTTTCATCTCCACTTCTCCAATCACCTTCCAGAGGCACGCAATCAGACCTATCGCCAACGGCTCGACCAATACATCGGAACGGCCTTGGATCACGATAGGATCTCCAGTGAAGACGCGCGCCGCCTCATCCTCACCGAGTTGCGCAAAGGCTCCCATTACGTCGTGACTCCGATTCTCACAGAACCCTTTATGGAGAAGAAAGGATCCGCTCCATTCTTCGCCATTGCCGATAAGGAACTCTATCACAGAGACAACATCGATTGGGATGATTTGGAAGAGTTGCGAGAAGATGTGCGGCGAGCGGAAGAGCAGCATGATCAAGAAGCCGTAGCCCTGGGCAAACGCTTGATCAGCCGTTGGGAACCCCTTGTCGATGATCCCGATGACGAACCGTTCGACATTCCTTTGAATCCCTTTGGCGGCGCCAGTCCTTTCGACGATCCCAACATGCCCAATCTATTGGCCAACATTCTTGATGTCACTGATCCCGATCTCCTTGAGATGTATCGAGACCTCAAGAAAGAAAACCCAGATCTCGACGAACTCTTAGTGGACATCATCAATACGCCTCCCCATCTCCGATACCGAATGTCGGAAGCGACGGGGACGCCCAAGGTGATCTTTGATCTCTTGGCACAGATGGCTGACAAGCTCCACGAACGGGGACTCCTGCCTGCGGCGTCCCTCCCATCACCACCGCCGAAGAAGACCGCCCGCCGCCCCGCCACAAAGAAAGCTCCCAAGTCTTCCCCTGACCAGTTAGACCTCTTTGATTCCTAGTCTCTCATCATGGATCCCTATCTCATCCTCGGTATTCCGCCAGACGCTTCTGATGAAGCCATCCGCACTGCCTACCTCGCCGCCATTCGGGTGCACACGCCGGATCATTCACCGGAACGCTTCGCCCAGATCTCAAAGGCCTATGAAGCGATCAAGAGTGATGAGCAGCGCCTTGAACGCCTCCTTGGCCAACCTGAACCGATCGAAGGCACTCCGGGACAACTATTACTCCATCTCGCGCAATTGTCAGGATCCCAGCCGCGCTCGGCCGAGAAACTCACAAACTTGCTGCGCACGCTCGCCTAACGCTCGTATATGGACGACCAGTTCTCTCCTCTCCCATCAACTCCCGCATGGAAGGATCAGTTGCGTCAACGCTTCGAAGAAGCCTTGGCTTCTCTCCCTGATCCTCCTGAAGGTTGGGATAATGCAGAGGAACCCGATATCACCCCTGACATCTTTCAATTCTACGAAGAACTTGCCGCCCTTCGCAATGAATACCGGCAAGCCAACCGCCGTGCCGCCGAGACCTTCACTCAGTTCGGCGATAGCCTCGGAAATCTAGATGGTGAACTCGCACAACTCCGCCGACAACTTCAGACCTTTTCGGAAAAGACTAATTCCGCCCCCGCGCTGACGAAGACGCGTGCCCTATCGCTCATCGAGATCGCCGACAAGATTGATCGCTTGTTAGATCAACTCAACAAGCCGCCGCAGCCTAAGGAAAGCTTCTTCTCCCGCACACCCGCTGAATGGCCTCAGGCCTGGGAAGGTGTCCGTGCCGCCGTGGAGATCTTCGCTCGCCATGTGCAAGGCCTCCTGGCCGACTTGGAAATTCGTCCCCTCTCGTGTCTGGGACAGCCCTTCGATCCGACCAATATGCAAGCCGTCGCCCGAGATACCGATAGCCAAGCCGCCGCAAATACCGTCACGGGAGAGATCACCCGCGGCTACCTCTGGCAGGGCAAGCCCCTTCGACTCGCCGACGTGAAGGTCAACACGCGCGCTTAGCTTCACTTGATCACTCTACCATCATGAAAGATACTATCATAGGCATCGATCTCGGCACGACCAACTCCGCCGCCGCCGTATTGAAGGACGGCAAACCAATCGTTATTCCGTTAGATGGAGACCTCTCCATGCCTTCGTGTGTTGGGCTCGATTCCGCAGGCGAACTCGTTGTGGGCCGCCACGCGCTCAACCAACTCGTGGCCGCTCCCGAATCCACCGTCCTCTCGATCAAACGCTCCATGGGGAAGCCCATCACTACTAAACTCGGTGACAAGAGCTTTAGTCCTGAGGAAATCTCCTCCTTCATTCTCAGAGAGATCAAGCAGCAAGCTGAGAAGTATCTCGGCACTCAAGTGACGAAGGCCGTCATCACCGTGCCCGCATACTTCGATGAAGCCCAGAGGAAAGCCACCACGCACGCCGCTGAACTCGCTGACTTAGAGGCCATCCGCATTCTCAATGAACCTACGGCAGCTGCCCTCGCTTACGACGCCAATCGCGAAGGCAATGAGAATCTGCTTGTCTACGATCTTGGTGGCGGCACCTTCGATGTCTCGTTAGTCGTCGCTCAAGATGGCGTCGTGGAAGTACAATCCAGTCACGGAGACACCGCACTGGGAGGCGACGACTTTGACCAGTGCCTGATCGATCACGTCGTGGAGCATTTCCGCGAAACCCACGGCGACGATATCACCGGCGATCTCAAAGCCATGCGCCGACTCAAGGTCACGCTCGAAGCGGCCAAATGTAAGCTATCTGACGAACCCTTCGTCCAGGTACAAGAAGACTACCTAACAGAAGGCAACCACCTCGATCTGGAAATCTCGCGGGAGGAGTACGAAGAGATGATCCAATCCTACCTGGACAAAACCCTCACATGCATCCACAAAGCGCTCGATGACGTCAAATTGCTCCCGAGTGCCGTGGACAAGGTCTTGTTAGTCGGCGGCTCATCGCGCACCCCAGCCGTCGCCCGAATGATCGAAGCCAAGATGGGCATCACGCCACGCTCTGAGGTCAACCCCGACTTGATCGTCGCCATGGGGGCAGGCATCCAAGCAGGCAACCTCGCTGGAGAAAAGAGCCAAGCCATCCTCGTTGACATCACCCCTCACACCTTCAGCACCGGCTCGATCGACTTCTCGCAACCCACGCCCATCCTCCGGTGCATCCCCCTCATCAAGCGAAACGCTGCCCTTCCAGCATCCAAAGCAGACGTCTTCTACACTATTCGAGAAGGACAAGAAGAGGTCAAAGTCACCGTCTATCAAGGCGAGCGTGACCTCCCCGAAGACAACCTCCTCATCGGCGATTTCATGGTGCAAGGGTTAGACACCGAAGCAGAATCGGATAGCCCTATCATCATCAAGTTTGCCCTCGATCTCAACGGCATGCTCACCGTCACCGCCACCGAGAAGAATACAGGTCTCGAAAAGAAAGTCGTCATGGACACGCGCGAGGGCAGTGGAAACTTTGATCTGGAGCAAGCGCGCAAGAACATCCGCGAATTCACCGGCGACATCGAGCTCACCGTGGTGGATGACGATGAAGGCGCGGAAGACCCCCACGCTAAACGCCTCCTCGACACTGCCAAGAACCTACGCAAACGGGGGGAATCCCTTTGCGAAGGCGAAATTGGCGAAGACGACGAAACTGAGATCAAGGAACTTATTCAGGCCTCAAGCGAGGCCATCCAGCGGCGCGACTGGGATCAACTCAGCGAACACAATGACACTCTGAGTGACATCCTCTTCTACCTGGAAGACTAACATCACCATGATTTCTAGCGCTGACGCCATTCGCTGCCCCTCATGCCGGAAGCGCAATCCGCTCACCGAGACGCTCAACGCCTGTGCCCGGTGTGGGTGCGAACTCGCCGATCTCGCACACATTCATCGCACGGCCCAACAATACGCTACCCTTGCTGCTCAGGCACTCGCCAACGCCGACCTCACCGCCGCCAATGATTATGCTACCGAAGCCTGGGCCTGCCGCCATTCCCGACGTGCTGCCCACCTCGGCTTCCTCGCCACGGCTGCTCAAGGAGACTGGGAACAGGCTACCGAATGGTTGCAGCTCCTGAAGGAACCCCGTCTTGCATGATGTCTCATCCGCCGCTTGACGACACGAGTGATGACAACGAAGGAGACTCCATGAATCGGCTTGGGAATCAGATGCCTCTCATTACAGGCGTGGTGTGTTCCCTAGGCACGGATCGCAAACACCTTTGGGTGGCGATGTCCGTCACCGCAACGATTCCCACTTATCTTTCGAGGGGCGGTCCTCGGTAGTTCGATTTCTTCTCGCTTTCGCACGACTCCCGACCCCGCCCTCTCTCTCACGAGTGCGGGGTCTTTCTGTTGGCACCCCTCATTTCACGATATGCACACGACCCCAGACGAGACTTTGCTCGCGACCCTTCGCTCCTTCCCGAGAAGCGTATGGTTTCTTTTCTTGGGTTCATTTCTCAATAAGTTTGGCACTTTTGTTATTCCCTTCCTAACGCTTTATTTGCTCAAGAATGGATACTCGACCAAGGAGGTAGGGATCGTAGTCGGCGCCTATGGAGGGGGCAATTTCATCTCGGCCATGGTGGGTGGTCACCTCGCAGACACCCTTGGACGACGCAAGACCATTGTCCTTTCGATGCTTCTGGGGGCCGTCGGCATGGTCGCCCTCTCACAAGCGCAGGGTTTCTGGCCTTTGGTAGCGCTGTCATTCTTGGTGGGATGTTCCGCCGAGATGTATCGGCCGGCAGCCTCAGCACTCCTGATCGATTTGGTGCCGGAGGAACAGCGCACCACCGCCTTCGCCTGCTATCGCGTGGCCTTCAATGGTGGCTGGATGTTCGGTCCAGCCACGGGTGGCTTTCTCGCGGCGCACGATCCCGTGTGGCTCTTTGTGGGAGATGCCATCACTTGTGTCCTCTTCGCGGGCATCGCCTGGTTCGCTCTGCCCAAAGGCGTCAACGACTCCGAAGCCGCTCACGGCTTCCTCGCGTCTCTGGCCGTGATCCGCCATGACAAGCGTTACGTGCTCTTCCTCCTCGCGTTGTTTGGTCCAGGGTTACTACTCATGCAATTCCATTCCGCCTATAGCAGTTTCGTTGTCCGCGATCTGGGACACTCAGAGAAAGTGTATGGATGGCTGCTTTCCTTCAATGGCTTGCTCATCATCCTCTTTGAACTGCCGATTTCTCGGATTGCCCAACGCTATCCCATCCGCCGTGTCATTGCGACGGGATTCTTCTTGTTAGGCCTGGGATTAGCCCTCTGCGGTCTCCACCATTCCCTCCCGTTCCTCATCGGCGCGATGGCCGTGCACACACTCGGAGAAATGGTCGCATTTCCACTGATGAGTGCCTTCGTCGCAAGACTAGCACCCCCACACATGCGTGGACGCTACATGGGCGCAAATGGGTGCGTATGGTCGCTTTCGATGATCTTTGGCCCAGGACTCGGCCTCCATCTTTATAGCACTTTCCCCATCCTTTATTGGTGGGTCTGCCTCGCTCTGGGGACCGCGTCTGCTGGCTTGATTCTGATCGATCCGCTCGCGCGTCAACCGCGACGGCGCGCCTGAGCGATCCATCGCTGATCGTGAATCCGCTGCACGGGAATGCTAAGCGCAGCGGCCACAGCAGCGACATCGTCTCCTGACCAATGGGCAACTTGAAAGAAACGCGTGTGGCCCAACTGATGCAACATGGCTTCCATCACTGGCGTGATACCGGTCAGCTCACGCAACGGTTGCGCAGCGAGTCCATCGGAAGTTATCCCCACCTCGGTCGGGGGCGCAGGGGCGGCAACCACGGCCACGGCCCGCCGTGCAGGCGCCGTGGGAGTAGGACGGCGGCGTCGCTGAGAAAGCTTCTGACGCCGACGGGCGGACGGCGCAGGAATCGGTCCGCTACTGGTCCGGTGACTGCGTCGTCGCTGACGCTGGCGACGCTCGCGCAGGCGAGAAACTTTCGTGGTCATAAGAAGACCATGCGCAAAGTCAGGACCTCGCCAAGTGGAAAGAAGGTGGGAATCGCTTTATGAACCCACCGCCGTGATCTGCCGGTCAACCGTGGTGGATGGAGGCGACGGATTTCCATTCTCGAAAGCGACCGCATGAATGCGAAAGGATGCGAGCGACGTTCCTGGGACCACCGACACCCAATCCACTTTGGGTGTCGCCTCCGTAAGATCAAACTTGTAGCGCCGCCCCTCCGATAACCGCCACTCGTGCGCCTGATCATCAAACTGAAACCACAGGTCGAGACCGGCGTGTTCGTAATCGCGCGAAGCATGATGACGGAGACCAAAGATGCCGTTCCGCTTCGTCTCGTAGGGTAATGTGAGACCTTGGAAGGGATCCCCCTCACCATTTCCCAAGTGACGGCGACACGCATGCGGAGTAGAAATAAGCGCATGATAAAGTAGGCCCGCGTTCTTCCTGCGATGCGCCAGAACCAGCCAGCGGCGAGGTTCCACTCCCGGTTCCTCAAAGACCATGGCGAGAAAGCCGTCGCCACGCTTGTTGGCAAGGCCTGAAAGGTGATCGAGCATCTTCCACCCTTTAGGCAGAAATGCCTTCGCCTCTTTGCCAGACTTTGGAATGACCCCTTGTGATCCTGCCAGTCGCTTCCCCTGGGAATCAATCAACCCCGTAGGGACGGAAGCGACGCCTTGCAAGAGTCCCTGAGCGCTACTGAACTCCCAATCAAAGCTTCCCTGCTCCACCTTAGAGCCGGGGAACGTTTCATCATAATGACAGACAAACCGACCGTCCTCAAAGTGTCCCGTGAGATCGATCTGGCTCCGTTTGTCAGGCGGCAACGCACGCCCTCCACGCTTCACGCGATGCCCATGACCGGTGAACCATCCGAGCTCGGCAAGGAATCGCACCTCATACTCGGTGACCCCATCACGCTCCAAGCGTTGAATCCGCCAATCACCCACCACGCTTCCGTAGTCCAGATCATGACGGAGCGGCACATAGAACGGGCGCTTGGAGGCACCACACCGCATCAACTCTCCTGGCCGAGCCCCCCGCACGCTCAGGAGGGTGTTCTCGCGATAGGGGCTATATACGAAGTCACGAGCAGTCGAAAGCATCGCCGTGGGAAAGGCACGGAGTCGTCCATCCGCCTCCCACACGGAAGCCTTCGCCACAGGCTTGGGCTTCCCCTTGAACCGCAGCAACGCCACCTTCCCTGCACTCAGGAAGCACACAGAAAGCGCGATGATGACGAAGAGCCGAACCATGACTAAAGTTTGACAAAAGTATCACCGGTCCGGGATGTCTCAAGAAGTTGATGGTCAAGAAACCTTACTTTTTAACTAAATGTAACTATGTTATCAGCATCTGTTGATTATTAAGATGCCTTAACTAACTGGATCTCGAAAGAGGCCATCGTTGAGAACGACAACTGACAACTGCGAAAGGGCGCTGCGACTTACGATGAAGGGACATTTCTGTAGTCGTAAAGAGGTTGTGACTTACGATGAAGGGACATTTCTCTAGTGGGAAAGAGGTTGTCACCTAATGTGGGTGAGAACTGGAAAGCCTCGTTGGATCTCAGGGTTTCCTCAATCGGGAGAGGATCGAGTCACCATCGATTTGGATCTTGAAAGCGTTTTCCAGAGCCGTTACGAGGACGTTTGATGTCCGCGACCTTTGTGACTTACGATGAAGGGACATTTCTCTAGTCGGAAAGAGGTTGTCACCTAATGTGGGTGAGAACTGGAAAGCCTCGTTGGATCTCAGGGTTTCCTCAATCGGGAGAGGATCGACTCACCATCGATTTGGATCTTGAAAGCGTTTTCCAGAGCCGTTACGAGGACGTTTGATGTCCGCGACCTTTGAACTAGCCCAAAGCCCTCCCTGCATCCGAGGAGAGAAACGGCCTTCGGCAATGCCGATCCAAGATTGACGCTGCTTGCCCATGGCCGGACCCATCATTGCTCTCTTGGTAATCGTCGCCATTTCTCTGCTCATCGTTCGCGTGGGCACCATGGCACTCATGATGACCGGGCTGGGGCGTGACACGGCGAGTTTCCAATCCTATTCTGCCTTCTTTGGCGTCGGATTCACGACGAGCGAAGCTGAACAGGTCGTCAATCATCCGCTGCGGCGGCGCATCATCCGCCATTTGATTCTGCTAGGGAATGTTGGTCTCACTTCTGCCTTGGCGACTGTCATCATTACCTTCCTTGATGCCGAGCGCTCCCAGATCATTGCTATCCTGGCCTGGCTTGTGGTGGGAGTGGTCGGCTTCATTCTTCTGAGCAAGATCGGCCTCGTCACTCGCGTCATTGATTTCACCATTCGCAAGGGATTGGAGAGCACGGGGATTCTGCGCGTGGCAGACTATGATCTCCTCTTGCGCGTGCAGTCGGGTTACGGCGTCTGCGAAGTCGAAGTGACTGAGGACAGCTTTCTTGCAGGCAAGATGTTAGGCGATTCACGCCCAGCGGATCAGGGACTGATCGTGCTTGGCATCCACCGCGAAGGGGTGGGATTTCATGGAGCGCCCAAGCGGCACGAGCGGATTCAAACGGGCGATATCCTGTTGGTCTACGGTCACGAAGACGCTCTCAAACCGCATCGCAAGCCGACGCAGCCCACGATCACCAAGTGAAATGAAATGGGGCTCGCCTCCTGAGAGGGCACCCGCCACAATCGCTCCCTGTGGCGCTCCCATTCCTCGTCTTCTCCTTTCTTGCCGTCTTTGTAGGCACGCTGCTAGGGCAAGACGTGCCACCCTCGTTTGATGATGGTGCGCTCCTTGGAGAGATCGACGCACCGCGCCCATTCATCGCCGTACGCGCCTTTCCAGAGTTCACGTTTCGCAATCCTGTAGAATGCGTTTCAGAACCGGGCTCCCCGCGTCTTCACCTCTTGGAAGTCGACGGGAGAATCCTATCATTCCTCCCTGGCGAAACTGAATGGCGCCAGGTGATTGATCTACGCGATCATGTTTCGGACTTCCAGCACGTGTATGGGATGGCCTTTCACCCGCGCTTCCTTGAGAACCGACTGGTGTATCTCTGTTATACCCTGGAGGGGGTGCGCCCGGATGGCAGTGTTGTGGTGGAGTGTTCGTTGGACTCGCAGCATGGCCAATTGCGGTGGGACACCCACCGCGTGGTATTGCGATGGATGTCGGGAGGGCACAATGGCGGTTGCCTCAGGTTCGGCCCTGACAATTTCCTCTACATTTCAGCGGGTGACGGAAGTGGCCCCAATCCGCCTGACACGCTTGGAGCGGGACAAGACTGTGGCAATCTGCTGGCCACGATCATGCGGATCGATGTGGATCGGCGCGATCCTGGCCTGGCCTATGCTATCCCTCCTGACAATCCATTCTCCGATACCGCGGGGGTGCGTCCAGAGATCTGGGCCTATGGTTTTCGCAATCCTTGGAAGATGGCCTTCGACCACCAAACGGGTGCTCTGTGGGTCGGGGACGTCGGTTGGGATACCTGGGAACTGATCTATCGGGTCGCACGCGGGGGCAACTATGGCTGGAGCATCATGGAAGGACGCCAACCCATCGCTGTGAATGGCATCCGCGGCCCCACGCCCATTCTCCCTCCATTCTACGAGCATTCGCATGCGGAAGCGCGCTCGATCACAGGTGGCTATGTCTACACGGGCAAACGCTTTCCTGAGTTGCAAGGCGCCTATGTCTACGGTGACTACGAAACGGGTAAGATCTGGACCTTGAGAGAACGTCAGGGTCTCTTGCTCGGGGTGGAGGAAATTGCCGACACGCCCTATCGCATCATCACCTTTGGGCAATCGCACGAGGGTGAACTCTACGTCGTCGACTACGCGGGCGGGATCTACACTCTCGAGCGGGCGATGACGGACGACACCCAGCCTCCCGTCGCTGCCATGCCTCGCCTCCTTAGCGAAACTGACCTGTTCTCTCACCTTCCTCAGCAAGAGCCCGCCAACGGCTTGATTCCCTATCACATCAACCATTCTCGTTGGACGGATGGCCTGGAGGCCCAACGGTGGATCGCTTTCTCGTCCGGGGGGCGCGCCCGAGTGGAGTCCACGCGTGTGCGTCTGCCAGAGCGTACCGTGCTGGTGAAGACCCTGCGCACGCCAAGAGGCAACCCGGTGGAAACTCAAGTCTTGCAAAGGCATCAAGGCCTCTGGCGAGCCTTCTCTTACGCCTGGGACGCCGAAGGCCATGACGCCCACCTCGTGCCGCCCCAGGGAATGCGGCGCCAAGTGGACATGGGCGATGGGCACCGTCTGGAATGGCGCTTTGTCAGTGCGACCGAGTGCCTGGTGTGTCATCATCACCACGTGGGTGTGCTGGGCCTGCGGTCGTGGCAGTTGCCTCCCGACACGGTCGCCCAACTCACCAAGATTGGGATGTTAGAATCCGGTCGGCGTGGACGGCGAGCACCTCGGGCCCGTCCTTCAGCGGATCCTGTGCGTGCCTATCTCGATGTCAACTGCGCCCCTTGTCATCGACCCAATGGGGGTGGGCTCGTGCCCATGGATCTTCGCCTGGAACGTCGGCTGGAAGACATGGCGGCTGTGGATGTGCCACCTCAGCGTGGTGATTTCCACATCCGCGAGGCCCGGGTGATTGCGCCCGGACGCCCGGAGAAGTCGACCCTCTACTATCGGATGGCCACGGCAGGGTCGGGGCACATGCCTCACCTGGGATCCCAAGTCGTGGATCGAGAGCGCTTGCGGCAGATCCATGATTGGATCGCGTCCATGGATCCGACAGCAGACCGCTCGCTGACCGCCGACGAGATCGTTTCCCGCTCGCTGAGAACCCTGCACGACCAAGGCCCGGAAGCCCTACCGGCGCCCGACGCCTCCCTTCCACTGGTGCGCGATCTCGTGCTGGCGCATCGCCCACCTGAGATGGTGCCGCCCTCTCCAGCGCCTGACGAAGGCTTGCTCGATCCAGAAGCGATCCTCGCCCTTGAGGGCGATCCTGTTCGTGGACGGGCACTGTTGGAGGGCGCGCGCGGCGCCCTTTGCCTCAGTTGTCACCGCCATGGCACCCTTGGACGTGCGGTAGGGCCGCCATTGCACCATCTCGCTGGTAGACGGACGCCAGCCCAGTTGTTGCAGAGCCTTCTCGCCCCGTCGCATGAGATTGCTCATGCCTATGTGCTGCATACGGTTCGCACAACGTTAGGGGAATCCCATCGCGGCTTCATTCGCCATCACGATCGTCACCATCTCACTCTGCAAACGCTGGATGCGGCGTCCCTGGACATCCCCATTCAAGCCCTTGAGACCTGGACGGCGAGCGATCTCTCGGCCATGCCTGCTGGTCTAGCAAGCGCATTCTCTCCTCAAGAGATCGCCGATTTGTTAGCGTTTCTTTCCGAACCCGGCGGCTGATGAGGAAATTGCCATTTGCACCCTAGTGAGGTCGTGATATAGGCGCTGGAGGTGTGCGGAACCATGCCTGCGATAAGGCCGTCACTCCACACCCACCACATTTGACTCATGGCTAAGAAACCCGTTGTTCTCATCATCCGCGATGGCTGGGGGGATCACCCCGATGGCAAGGCTGCGGCCAAGAAGGTCGGCAATGCCGTGCTCCTGGCGAAGACTCCTTTCCACGACAAGCTTTTCGAGACCTATCCGGTGGGGCATCTCAGCGCCAGCGGGCTTGATGTGGGGCTCCCAGAGGGGCAGATGGGCAATTCGGAAGTCGGCCACCTCAACCTTGGGGCTGGGCGCATCGTTTACCAGGATCTCACCCGGATCAATCGCGACATCGAGAGTGGCGCCATCGAGGACAACACCGTGCTCACCCTCGCTCTCCGCAAGGCCCGTGGCCGGCGGCTCCACCTCATCGGCCTCGTCTCCGACGGTGGCGTACACAGCCATCAGAATCACCTCATCAAATTGGCAGCATTGGCCAAGAAGGCGCAAGTGGACGACATCATGGTCCACGCCATCACGGATGGGCGCGACACCTCGCCCACCAGTGGACAAGGATTTCTCAGCGAATGTGAAGACCGCCTGGCGGAATCTGGGGCTCGCATCGTCACGGTGGTCGGGCGCTACTACGCGATGGATAGAGACAAGCGTTGGGACCGGACGAAGCTTGGGTGGGATGCAATTGTCCTTGGCAAAGGCCAGGAAATGGAGGTCCTCCCTTCCGAAGCGGTGGCCACGCAGTATGCCAATGACACCACAGATGAGTTTCTCCCTGCCATGGTCTTCGGGCACGCCAACGAGCAGCGCGTGCAGGACGGGGATGTCGTCATCTTCTTCAATTTCCGCGCGGATCGGGCCCGTCAACTGTCTGACGCTTTTCTCAATAAGGACTTCGATGGGTTTGACCGTGAGGTGTGGCCGCAGACTCACTACGTCACCTTCACCGAGTACGATGCCAACTACGACTGTCCGGTGGTCTTTGCCCCTGAGACATTGGAAGATGTGCTCGGCCAAGTGGTGGGACGCGCGGGGCTCCAACAATTGCGCATCGCCGAAACGGAGAAATACCCGCACGTGACCTATTTCTTCAATGGCGGGGTCGAAGATCCCAACCCCGGAGAGAATCGCGTCATCGTCCCCTCGCCTAAGGTGGCAACCTACGATCTCCAGCCCGAGATGAACGCGGAAGAAGTGACGGATAAAGTGCTTGAGAATCTGCCTAACAATGACCTTGTCATTCTCAATTTCGCCAACCCCGATATGGTGGGGCACACCGGCTCCGTAGATGCGGCCATCAAGGCGGTGGAAACGATCGACCACGCTGTCGAACGCGTGGTGGAGAAGACTCTTGAGCTCGGTGGCAAACTTCTCATCACGGCCGATCACGGCAACTGTGAACAGATGCTCAAGGACGATGGATCCCCACACACCGCGCACACCACGAATCTCGTGCACATCTTCTATGTCGCCAACGACGCCGAGAACATGTGGGTCAAAGACGGCATCCTCGCCGACGTTGCGCCAACCTTGCTCGACCTGTTAGGACTGGAGAAACCAGAAGCCATGACTGGTTCGTCGCTCGTCGTGTCCAAGGTTCCACGCGCCTGACCTGATTCCCTCGTAGACGCACCCACCCTCTTCGGCAACCGCAACGGACACGCTTCTGCCGCGGTCTCAAAAGGAGAGCATCCTAACAGATCACTGCATTGGTCACCTCTCGGAGATCAGGTGCCCCGTGTAGCCCGCGTCTATCAGTGTCTCGAAAGCCTCGGACACGTCATCTGGAATGCTCTGAGGAATCATGAATCCCTTGGCTGGATAATCGCGGATGCGCTGCAAGTCTCCCACCATGATGTGGATGAGGCGTTCCCGCGGAATGTCCTCGTTTGGGTAATCTGCGAGGGACAACCGAGGGGACGTCACCTGCACCTCAAGCTCGGGCCATTGCCGTCGAATCGTGGCGAAGGTTCTCCTTTCCATATAAGGTTTCTGCACAGCGATGACCTTGCGCAGCGTGATCCCGTGCTCCCGAAGAAGCGCTTGCGTGCACAGCACATTCTCTCCGCAGTTTGACGAGCGCGATTCTAACAACATGGCTGACCGGGGCACTCCCAGCGCCGCCGCGCGTTCCGCAAAGAGCTCGGCCTCCGATTTCTCAAACACACCAGCCGTGAAATTCCCCAACCCTCCTGACATGATCACCAGGGGGGCCCATTCAGCCTGCCACAGCTCAGCCACGCGGTCCGCCACCCGGAGATCATGGCTTCCCAGCGCCCAGATGGCGTCTGCCGGCTGCAAGGCATGGTGCAGGTGATGGTAGTTCCAAACCTTCTCTACGGCTTCATTCTCAGTCATCGTGGATCACCGTAATCCAGCGCGGTTCGCAGGCAAGACCTTGATCAGGCGACGCCGGTTCCCGGCAGATTGCGATTGCCAAACTGTGCACTTTGCTAGAATGTCTCTCTCTCGAACGCGCCAGTAGCCATCCCATGTTTGATGAACACTTTCAACGGGCCCCGCTCAATCGCTCTGAGCGCATCACCTATGTCGTCTCTCTGATGGTGATCCTGGGGCTCTTCCTCGCGGAGATCTTCCTCAACTACGAGCCTCGCAAACTCGCCGCGCTCATCTTCATCGTCAGTTGGGGAGTCCTCGTCGCCGTACACGAATTCGGACACGCGATCATGGCGTGGATCTGTGGCTGGGGTGTGCGCCGAATCGTGATCGGCTTCGGGCGCCCTCTCTATCAATTTCACATAGGCAAGACACCAGTCGAACTTCGTACCTTCCCCATTGAGGGCTTCGTTCAACCTTACCCCCGCGACCTTCACGCTCCGCGAGCCAAGGACGCTCTCATCTACGCCGCGGGCCCAGGCATCGAGCTCATTCTGGCATTCATGCTAATGGTTTTGATAGGGAAAGACACGATGTTCACGCTCAGCAATCACTTAGGCATCCTCTCCGTGCAGGCCTTCGCCCTTGCCGCCGTCACGGGTGCCCTCCTGAACCTCATTCCCATGACCGTCACTTCAGGCGACCATCAAGTTCCCAATGATGGCATGGGGATTCTGCTAGCCTTGCGACGCACGGATGGCGACTACACCTCCCTCTTCGGCGGAAACTCAGACGATCCTGAGTCCTGAACGGCACGCGGCTCTCTGGCCCTCTGATTGACGCTTGCTCTCGAAGCCAATCTTCTGGTAGTCTCTGAATTTACCCCACATTGGAGGACCTTTATGAAGAAATCTGTCGCCCTTCTTCTTGGCATGCTCTGGGCTTACATGCTTCCAGCTCAGGCACTTACACAAGACGAAGCCATTCGAATCCTTGGGCGAGAAGTGCTCAAGCCAAGCCTCGCCAACGAAGAAATCACCGCGTGGATCCTGCCTCAACCACTCACTTCGGGAGTCATGACGCCGGTTTCCCGGGACATTCCTTCTATCGATGTCGCCAGTGCCCTGAGCGGCGAAGCGCAGTGGTTTGCCTTTGTCGATTTGGAGCCGTGCGCGCTCTTTGAACATCCCTGTCAGTATGTGTTTATCGATGATGTCAGTGGCGCGGTGCATGTCTATGATGCGCTGGATTGGCCAGCCCTCGACGGCGAGGCCCTGCAAGAAGGCACGGCACCGGGCGAACGCTGGACGCATGTGCTCCCAATCTTGCCAAGAGAAGAGGCAGTGACTGGGGCGGTGAGCCTTGGCAGTGCGGGAGACTATGGCGATGCTCCCGATGGCCAATCTGCTTATCCTGGCGTTCCTGGCACTTTCCCTACGACTGGAACCGTGGTGACCCTGGCGGCAACCGGCGAACGCTTGGGATCGACGGTATCCGTCGAGAATGGCGCGCTCGACGCTGCCGACCCCGATGGGACTCCGAATCTCGTGGATGCGGATGCGGATGAGCGGATGTTTCTCGTGCGCAACCCGAACACCTCTCCTGCAACCTGCGCACTTCTCTTCGATGCGTCCCTCCCCGAGAGCGCTCTCGCCGGGGTGACGACGTATGTGAATGTGTTGGTCGATTTCGATCGCGATGGTTCCTGGCAGAGTAACGAAGCGCTGCAGGAATGGGCAGTCATGAATCAAACCCTCACACTTTCTCCAGGCGCTCTCGAAACCTTCCTCACGCCCTCCTTCCCTTGGGGAACGCTTGCCGATGAACCGACGCTCGCCTGGGCGCGCGTGGCTCTGACGCGTGACCGGATCGATCCGGCTTCCCAGGGCACTTCTGGCTGGGATGGGTCGGGCATCTTCTCTTTCGGTGAGATCGAAGACGCCAAGATCTACACGCGTCCTTGTCGGGGTGAGGGATGTCCCGAAGGCGGTCCTCCTCCCGAGGAACCGGAAGAAGAAGATCCCCCACCCTTCACCCCTTGCCCCGGACCCAAGTTTGGATGGGACGGCAATCCCATCAAGTATTTCGCCCTGGTGGTCGAAGGGGTGGATAATGCTGGGCAAACAGCAGTCACGGAAGCGGCGGATACCATGCAAGGTTTGCTGAAGGTGCAAGGGTATCAAACGACGCATTTGTCAGGATCTGATGCTACTGATGCGAAGATCGATGCGTGGATCCTGGATGTGAAATCGAAAGTGGCCTGCCAGGATCGTATCCTGATCTACTTCATCGCTCACGGCCGGAGCGAGACACCCGGGGGCCAGATGCAGCTGCGTCACAAGACGAAGACCGATCCAGGGTCCTACACAGGAGCGGACTTGGCATCAGCGTTAGCCATGATTCCGTCTTGTGACAGCGAGGCCTGCGATACGCCTGGCAAATGCTGCAACGTGACGGTGATCATTGAATCGTGCTATTCCGGGCAATTTGTGGCCGGATTAGAGGGCGAAGGCCGTGAAATCATCACCAGCTCGAGCAGCACGGAGCCCTCCTACTTCGGCTCGGATGGCAATGGGGGCGAATACAGCGATTCCTACAAAGAATGTGCCGACGCCGCCAATGCGGACACGGTAGACACGGACGATGACGGCACGACCACACCTGGCGAACTGCATGCCTGGGCGGGAGCGAGCCTCACCGTTCCCGAGGGCAAGACGCAAACGCCCCAACACAGCAACATGCTGTGCGATTGCCTCTGTCCCATCATCATTTGGGATTGTGTCAGATCAAACCATCCTGGAGCCGTCTTCTTTCCAGGGCAATGGGCACTGGCAGGCGGCGAGAACGCGGTCAGTTTCCCGGAGTTCGTCGAAGGCTTCGAGGCTCCTGAACCGCGCTACGATCGCATTCGACTAGAAGATGATTTGCAGATCCCCGAGTCGTGGGATTGGGCCGTCTCGATCCCGGTACCCGGAGGCGACTTCCAGCTTGGCGTGGCCATTCCTCTGCCCGACCCGATGCCACCCATTGGTGTGCCCTTGCTAGTCCCCAATCCAGAAATTCTGCCTCTAGCAGAACTCAATTTACCGATCCTTCTGCAAGTCGATCTCCTTGGAGACCAGTACCAATTGATCGACAGCCAGGAGAACCTCATGCATCAGGGAATGTGGTCTCAATATCCTGACAATCTTCCTCAGTTCTTCCAACCCATCGATGCCATCCGGCTCAATCAGCCGCCGCAGTTGCCCTTGGATGCGACCTTTGTCAGGCTCTCCGAGCAGCCAGGAGGCCCCCTTCTCATCCGCTGGTTGCCCGCGTTCCCGGGTCAGCAGACCCAGGTAGATTTCACGATGGATCTCACGGATCCGCTCTCGTGGACGCCGATCTCTGGCCCGCTAGACAATGGTGGATTCGTCGTGGATCCCGAAGGGCTCCTGCGAGGATTCTACCGGGTGCGCGAGGCGGGAGGTGACGTTGTTCGCGGCTTCTGAAGGTCCGCGGCCGTCAACTTCCCCACATTGGCGCTTTACGGAGGGGGCGATGTTTCCATAATAATCATAGTGCCCGCTCCTCTCCAGCCCGCTCCCGCTCCTGCTCCTCCTCCCAGTTCCGCTCAGACTGGCGCGTTTCCCCAAACACGATGGTCACTGGTGATAGCTGCGGGCGATGCTGACGAAGGACTGAAAGCCCGCGCCCTGAGTGAGCTATGCGAGATGTATTGGAAACCGATTTATCTCTATGTCAGAGGACGCGGCCGCAATGCCGCGGACGCTGAGGATCTCACGCAAGGATTCTTTGGCAGCATTCTCGAGCGCCAGAAATTGGAATCCTTGGAGAGGGTGGAAGGCCGTCTGCGGAGTTATCTCCTCAAATCGGTGAAGAATTTCATGATCTCTGACTGGAAACGGGATCACGCCCTCAAACGCGGCGGTGGTGTCGAGCACTTGCCCTTGGAGATGGATGAAGGGGAACGCCTCTTCGCCAGCCAGGAATCAGGCGCGCAACCACCCCGCCCCGATCACCTCTTCGAACGGCAATGGGCTCTGACATTGATCGAGCAAGCACTAGGACGCTTGCAAGAAGAGTATGAATCCATTGGACGAAAGGACACCTTTGACGCCTTGAGCCCATTGTTAGAAGACATGGGCAAATGGAAAGCTTCTGGTCTAGCAGAACGTTTGGGGATGACAGAGAGCAGCGTCCGCGTGGCCATTCATCGGATGCGGAAGCGTTTCCGCGGCTTGCTCGAGGAGGAGATTCGCCAAACCGTGGTGGACCCTGCGGAAGTGGAAGACGAGATGCGTCATCTCCTCACCGTGCTCGCAGCTGCCTAACTGAAGCCACCCTACCCGATGTTCCCTCCCGAAGAAGGCTGTTGCAACGTCTGCGGGGGACCCCTGACCACGGGTGGGCGCTGTCCCAAATGTCTGGCCGCCAATCTCCTGATGGACTGGGAGGAAGAGGCCCCGCGCGAGGAAGATCATCGTCCGAAGATCGGTCCCTACCGATTAGAGCGGAAGCTCGGCGTGGGTGGTTTCGGAACTGTCTGGCTGGCCGAACAACGCGAGCCCTTCCGTCGCCAAGTGGCCGTGAAGATTCTCAAGGCGGGCATGGATTCGGATCAAATTCTTGCGCGTTTCCGGGGAGAACAACAGGCCTTGGCCTCACTCAATCACCATCACATCACGAAGGTGTATGATGCCGGCATCACCGAAGAAGGACGGCCATACTTTGCGATGGAGGTCGTGGACGGCGTTCCGCTGGACGAGTGCTTCGAGCAAATGACTCTTGAGGCTCGCCTGAAGCTCTTTCTGCAAGTGTGTGAGGCTATTGAGCATGCGCATGAACACGGGATCATCCATCGCGACCTCAAGCCTTCTAACATTCTGGTGCGCCTGCATCACTGTGAGGATGGCACCGTGATCGGTCACCCCAAGGTGATCGATTTCGGAATCGCCAAAGCAACGGAGCAGCCGAGCGCATCGATGGTGACCACCATTCAGCAAGTCATGGGTACACCGGAATACATGAGCCCGGAACAAGCCGGCACGGGTGGGGCCCACGTCGACATGCGGACGGATGTGTATTCGCTAGGAATGATTCTCTACCAACTAGTCGCAGGTCGCTTGCCCTGGGCGTTTGGACGCCAACTCTCCCAGGCATCCATTCGAGAACAGATTCTCCGCAGGGTGCCCGAACGTCCCTCGCAGATGGCGCGCAAACACCGTCCCCCTGAGAAGCGCACGACCACCTTGCGCAGCGGAGCCGAGTTGGACTGGATCGTATTAAAGGCCCTCGCGCACGAGCCGGAACGGCGCTATCAAAGCGTGCAAGACTTGGCCAAGGACATCGTTTGCCTGTTAGAGGGGCGCCCTATCTCAGCTCGCTCACCTAGCCGCATCTATCGTTGGCGCAAGTTCACTCAGCGGCATCCCGGATGGGTGTGGGGCAGCCTCGCGTGCCTGGCGCTGGTGGTCACGACGATCGCTCTCTCCCTCCACTATGCTCACACCCACACGCAAGAGGTGCGCTCCGTCCCCCCGGAAGAAGATAAGCTCCTCTACGAAAGTGATCTCGCCTTTCGGTTAGGAATGGAACGGTGTCGAGGCGATGCCCCACGCGACGGGGTGGCGTTCTTCTGTGAGGCCCTACGAAAAGCGCCCAACCATCATGCCGCCGCCCAAGCGTTGCTTCACGAACTGGCGTTCCGCGTCTTTCCAACGGAGGAGGGCGAGGGCGCACGCGTCTTGAAGCTCCGGCACAAACGCAAACCCGTGACCTTCGCCTCGTTCTCACACGACAACGGAAGCGAGTTCGGCACCATCACCAATGATGGGACATTCCACCTTTGGTCGACGGAAACGGGGCGTCTCAGGCCATTTCCTCTGAAGTTCTTCTTCGGATCCTATCCCTTTGACTACCACCAAGAACGTGAATTAGTCGGCTTCTCACGGGCTGATGGTCTCTGTCAGTTTCTCCAATTGGACCCTGTGGGCAAGCATCCCGTTGAACTCCAGTTAGACGGGCGGCTGACTCAAGGACGCTTCAGCCGTAGCGGGGACGGCGTCCTCACCGGGGAAGAAGACGGGACGGTGCGCTATTGGGATCGCCTTCACGGACAGGAGCAGCATTCTTGGAAACTCCACACAGCACCGATCCTGAACATGGCCCTGACAGAAGATGACCATTATGCGGCCGTGGCTTCTGAAGACCATTCCGCTAGTATTCTGGACCTCGTTTCCGGCAATCTGGTGGCGATGCTGGAACACGCTGGCCCAGTCCATTGTGTTGCCCTGTCTCCTGATCAACGAACACTGGTCACCGGGTCGATGGACAACACGGCGCGACTTTGGGATCTCTCTACGGGAGAGGCCGTTTCGCCGTGGCTCCGACATGAAGTGGAAGCGGCCCACCAGGGGATCATTGCCTCGTTCTCACATGATGGCGAACTGGTCATCACGGGAGGCTCGAAAGATGGCTGTGTCAGGATTTGGGATGCCAAGACGGGAGAAGTGGCCGATGAACCCCTGGCACACGGTTCGGCCGTCTTGAGTCTGGCCGTGGACCCGGATCGGCGCCGCATTCTCGTCGGCACCGCCGAGCATGGCGCCCATCTCTGGGATGTTCGCACAGGAGAGCGGATCGCCCCTGGATGGCCGCTCCCGGATGCCGTCACCCTGGTAGCTTTCGCTCCCCTTCAGTCTCAAATCGCCCTCATCGCCGCCAATGGCGAGACCCACCTAGTCGACCTCGCTCCGAGCCGCCCCACCATTTCAGCTGATTTCCTCACCTTAGCGGAGGCCATCGCTGGCAAGCAGATCAACACGCGCGGCATTCTCATCGATCTTCCCTCGCATGAACGCGACGCACGCCTGAAGGCCGCTCGTGATTTCGATCGCTTCGATGGCATTGAGCGCATGTGGGTCTCATGGCTGTTGGACGATCCCGAGCGTCGCGGAAGATCCCCCTTCGTCGCCCGCTGAGATTCTTTTGAGAAAGTTGGTAACGCTTTTCGCGAATGGCCGTGACTCTCCTGTAACGGAGACATCTCATGCGCCCTTTCACTGTCATTCTTCTTGCTTTCCTCATCACCAGCGCCGTATCGGCCCTGGCCGAAGTGATCTATGTTTCCAAACGCAGCGTTGTTCTCACCGCGGATGGGAACAGTTGGAACACGTCCTTTCAATCGCTCCAGGAGGCTCTCGCCAGCGCGTCCGCTGGCGACGAGATCTGGGTGGCGAAAGGGCGTTATGTCCCGGGAAACAGCGCTACCGATCGTTTCAATCTCATCGAGGGCGTCTCGCTCTATGGCGGCTTCCGAGGGGATGAGGCGGCCATCAATCAACGGGATCGCCATGCGAATCCTACCGTGTTGAGTGGCGATATCGATGACAACGATCTCCGCGATCACCATGGGGTGACTCGAGATCCCTCCGCCATCCGTGGTCGAAATGCTTATACCGTAGTGCACGCGGGCCCAGCGATCACGTCCGCCACGGTGTTAGACGGCTTCATCATCACGAGCGGAAGTGCGGACGCCACTAGCGGAGCCATCAACAGCGCCGAGCGCTCCGGCGGCGGACTCTTTCTAAGTGGCGATCCGACCATGCGTCACGTGCGATTGGTAGGCAATCAGGCCGATGCACGGGGAGGCGGTCTCTACGCCGAAGGAAGTGCCTCCACCCTGGAGAATCTCTTTGTAGGTGGAAATGAGGCGAGCAACGGCGGTGGCATTGCTTGCTACGGAAACAGCGCGATCACTCTCACACGCACACAGGTGCAAGGGAACGAGGCTTCATCCAACGGTGGCGGAATGCGACTCTATCAAAGTGACGTTACGATCACCAATACCCTTGTTTCAGGCAACAAAGCGACTTCTGGTGGCGCGCTTCATTTCTTCGACAGCACCTCGGAACTGGTCCATGTGACCGTGGCCGCCAACCTCGCCACCTCTGGCGCGAGCGCCGGAGGCCTCCACGCGAGTAGCAGCGATGTGACCGTTGCCAATTGCATCGTCTGGGGCAATACCGCTGGCGCTGCCAGTGGCGGTTTGGATCAGCAACGACGCGGCAGTACGTTCACCTTTCCAACCACTGCGATCGAGGGAGTGAGTCTGGATCCCGATTTCCTCAACCTGGTATCAGCCAACGGTGCACCGCATCTTGACGGCAACTATCATTTAGACCCAGACTCTCCCATTCTGGATGCCGGAGACAACGCGCGGGCGACCGCACACACACTCACCGTGGATCTCGATGGCGCCTTCCGCAAAGCCGATGGCGACGGCAATGGAACGGCCTCGGTCGATCCAGGATGCTACGAAGTCGTGCCGGAGGGACCTCTAGCCGCGACTGGCATGGTCACCAATGTGTCCTCTCCAGGTGACGGAGACGACCTGATCGCTTCCGACTCTGGCGACCGCGAGACCATCAATGTGACTTGGCTCACCGGATTCGCGGGCGCTGCCGGTGCCAGTGGGAGCTTCCGCTACCGTTTCATCCTCGAGGATGCCCAGGGCGTTCCCGTACCTCTTGCCAGTGCCAATGGCACCTCCTCCCAGGTGGACGGCCCTCACACCTTCACTGCAGATGGCAATGGAAACGCTTCAGATCTGCGGTCTGCCGCCCTCATTCCTGCCACCCCTCTCCATCCTGAAGCAACCTACCGCGTGCGCACTCTGTTAGAAGAGAATGTCGGGACAATCTTTCCGATCTATCGCCTGCGCGTCGCATCCCTCTCACTCGCCACGTTTCGCGTGGATCACTTCACAGGCACGGACCCAGGCGACGCGAGCAAGCATGTGCTGTCTCGACTCGACGCCATTAGCCTGACGAAACGGCACGCCATCCAAACGGCTGACACTGCCAATCGACGTGCTTTCCGCGCACGCGTCGATTTCACCTTGCGTCGCTATGATGGATGGACCTCTGCTAGTGCGAATGACAACACGACTATACCCGTGCACCTGCGATACCAACTGCGGCGCGCGGACACACACGAAGCCCTTCCACTCATCAATACCAATGCCATCGGTTGGGCGGAAGAGACGGTGGACGTGGCCATCGATCGCTTCACCCCAGGCACTCCCAAGACTCCCGCCGAAGCCAGCGGATTTCACACGCTTTCGCTTGAAGTCGCCGATGGCACGCAACTCGATTCTATCAATGCCACCTACTACGTGGCCGCAGAGATCCAGCATACCGACTTCCTCTTTCGCGTCGTCGGCAATCGGCTAGAAAGCCTGAGCGCGCAGCTCTTGCACTTCAACGGAGACCTTCGCTTTGCGCACAATCGCGCCACCATTCACACCATCACCAATGCACCGGAAAGTGCCATTCAATCACAGGCTGCCGATTCGCTCACCACAACCTTGAATGGCGTGGAAGGCACGCTGCGTTCAGCAGCTGACTACACCTTCGGTCCGATCGCCTTCACAGAGGTCCGCTTGGAGCCTGATGGCACCGCCTACGTGCTCGATATGCCAGCCTTTGCTCCCGTCACGCCTCCTGGTCTCCCTGACGAGGGCATCTTGCAAGGACTCACCTTTCGCCGAGAAACCCTGCGCCTGGACCACGCCAATGGCCTCCGCGCCCATGTGACGGTAACGCTTCCCTCTGGTATGGGATGGGGGTCGCACCCACACGCCATGCTGTTAGAGTCTGAGCTCACCTTCGAGCACACGGTTCTCAACGATTTCTTGGAGCCACTTCTCACAGCGCTCACCCACGCTCCCGTCGGCGGCCTCTACGTCATGGAGGAAAGCAAACCTGTCCTCTTGCAAACCAATACTCTCGAATGGAAGCCACAGCAAGGGACCTTCTCGTTGAGCACCACAGGTGGAAAGGACGCACGGTATGTTCGTCAGGATGAGTATGCCCTGTTGGACGATCTGGGCTTGGATCCGTTCACGACCTACAAGAAATCCAATGAAGCCTATTTCAATGGAGCCACCACGTGGACCGGCGAGGCGACGATCACCACAGATGACACTAACCATTCCGCGAAACTCCATGCCGAGATCACCATTGATGATCTCGACAACTACGTCGCTCATTTCCCTTACGGTCTCACCTTTGGTGCGAACGGAGGCCAGGTAACCGTCACAGACGATCTCAGTTCCGGCGCCTTGCAGAATCTCATCAACGTGCGCCTTCCCTACCGCACGTCTTGTCCCGGTGCCGAGATCTGCACCGGAGCCGCACCTGCCGATGAGATCCTATCACTCACCCCTACGGGCAATTTCATCAGTCTGACCCCGGATGGAGGTCTGGCCGCGGAAGGCGCCCTGGCGAACGGAACCGGGCTCCGCTGGGGATACCGCGGGCGCGTCAACGGTCAGGCGCAGTTCGCTCATGAGACCAGCGCCTTTGATCGCGCCGTTGCCGTGGTGTCCGGGCATGCCATCTCCCTTTCGGCTGGCAGCTTGTTAGGCACTCCCGAAGTTCTCCTGCAATCGGGGCTCGACACGACCATGGTGGGAGGCGTGGAGGTTCCTGTCCCCACCACACATGTGAGACCGGTCACGGATGCCTATCAACGTGGCGAAGCCCTTCATCCAGGCATGAATCTCCGCGTGGCGGGGACCGCTGGCGTGATGACCTGTGATTCCTTTCTCGGGGATGCCGCAGAGCCGCTCAGCTATCCACTTTCACTATGCAGTCGCTACTATGTCAGGCGCGGCGGCATTTCCGGCGTGCATGAGGCGGATCCAGCCGCGGCTGCAGGGGCCCCCATTGGCATGGCCACCGTCTATGGATATCCGTTGACCCTGGATTCTTATGCCCTGACATTTCTCCTCAACGAGAATCTTGAATCCGGTAGCAGCGGATCCATGACCGTACCCGCCCCCATCGATCAGACCTTTGCGTTTGAGAAGCTGACCTTTGATTGCCTTGGCGGTCCGGCGGAAGCAGCCCCTCCTCAACAGGCGGATCAGCGCACGCTCGCCTACTGGGCAGACATCGATTTCCAACCACTCGCCTTCGCGTTTCAAGCGAACCAGGAACCCGCATGTGGCCTGAAATATCTCACCGTCGGCACGAAGGTCTGGGCACCCCATCTCGGGGCAGTCTATGGCACGTCTGGGATGCTTCCTAATGGGCAATTCATGACGGCGGCCAGCGGCGAAGTCGTTGGCATCGATTCTCGCCTCCCCGTGCCTAACCAATGGACTATCCCTGGCCCTGGTGACGAGTCCTATCACTTCATTCCCCAACAGAATCTGTATTTCAATGATGAAGCGTCCGACGGCAATGCGACTCGAGGCCGGCTCAACCTGATGGGCAGCCTGGATGTGGCCTTCTTTCAAAACATCCCTGTCCACATCGGTCTCACCAACACAGAAGCAGGACACGACCATCCTGCACCTCTCCAGCTCACTGGAGCCTGGAAGGACTCTAGCAATCGTCCCATCACTGCTCCTGGCTACGATCCCGGCAACATCGGTTTCACGGGCACCTACAGCGCTCATTTCGAGTCAGCCGCTCATCCACCCACCGCGAATCATCGCTGGCTCAACGTGATCGATTTCACCTATCCTTTGGAATGGACGCCTAGCACACGATCGTTCAAGTCGCGCGCTCCCATCACCGGTTCCATCATTGTGTTAGAAGGGGAGCACCAAGTGCGCTATCTCTCGGCAGAGCAGGCCGATATCAAATTCGGGATTCTTTATGATGGCTTGCCCGAGATCAATCTCGCCAACCTTGGCTACAATCTCGCTGATGAAGCGACCGGTGTCCTCGCGTCCGTCGAGAATGCCGCTGGTGCCGTCGTCAGCGACGCCTTGAACACGGGCCTGGCACAAGTCGAGAAGCTTCTCGCAGATCAACCCGAGGATCTTCTCAACAATGCCGTGGGCGGGGCACTCGACCACGTGCTCGGAGACCTCCACGACGCCTTGCTCACTGCATGGGATGATGCAGAAACTTGGGCCGATCCCGATGGCTACGTTGCCGCGTTGAATCAATATCTGTGCGGCATCATTCCGGGAGCAAACGCCATCCGCGTCGATCAGGGAAATGGTGCCTTCGCAATTCAAACAGATGTCTCAGCAATTCTGCGAGACATGGCTGGCGAGGTAGCCTGGGACATTCCCAACGGTGATTTCCTCAACGCCACCGTCGATGGCTCTGGGCTGCTCTATCAGATCGATCAATCCATCGCGCAATTGGAGAACAGCATCCGCGCCTTGACGACAGGGCTTGAGATTCGGAACAACGTAGCCATTCCCCTGCCTCCGATTCCCACCTTGGACTATGAGGCCCTCCTCCCTGACCTCGATACCCAAGGCATCTTCTCGGCCGCTGAGCAGCTCTCAGCAGCGCGCACGCTCATTGGCGAGCTCCTCGGCGCTTTCAGTCCTGACATTCTCGCCAACCTCGAATCACAGTACGGCAACTTCCTCGATGCTCAGTTCCAGGAAATCCAAGGATACTTTGCCAGGATCGAGCCCGCAGTGGAGCGGTTGCGCCAGAATCTCGAGGAAGCGCGGGACGCTCTCAGCGCCATCCGCGAACGCCTTCAAAGCGACATCGCCGATCGTGTGCAGGGTCTCTTACAGACCGCACAAGGCACGGCCACCGCCTTGGTCGAAAGCGTGGTCAACGAAGCCAAGGCTGAACTCATTGCCGAGATCGAACGCCGCACACGGATCGATCTCCCCTTCCCTGAATGGACCCGCGAGGAATTCATTGCCATGGGCAAACGCGCCGTCTTTGATCAACTGCTGGCCCAGGCTGTGGTCCCTGACATTCAGGCTATTCTGCGGGACGAACTGCGTTCATTGGAGGATATCATTGTCACTAATATGAGTTCTCTTTTCCAGCAGGTGAATGAAGTCATGCGCGATCTCATCACCGAATTTGTCGCCGACTTCGATGTCGCCTCCGTCAATGCATTCATCCACGAACTCAATGGCATCGTCAGTGGTGCTGAACTGCAAGGCTATGCCTACATCAATGGCGATAGTTTGCGGAAACTGCGGCTCGATCTCGGTGCCGAACTTCATATCCCCGATGACTTTGCGTTCTCTGGTTACCTTGAGGCCAAACGTGAAGAGAGCGGGCCTCATGTCGAAGTCCTGTTAGGCGCGGATCGCGTGCCCGTGTCCTGGGCACTCGCCGATGAAGAGGCTACCGTCGACGTGACATTGCGCGTCGGGTTCAACGACAACTTCCTGCCCACCGACGCGGGCGGCAGCGTCGATCTCGCTACAGGCGAGATGACATTCTCCGAATTCAGCGTGACTGGATTCACCGCAGTGTGCGGCGTGGGCCTGCACGAGAATTACATTGGCGCCTCTGCTGTCATGGATTTCACCGGCTACGAAGTCGACGGAGCCTTCTTCTTTGGCCACGCCAGTTCGATGGATCCCCTGACGGCTGTAGCGGGCGATGTCGCTGCCACTATTGGACAAGACGTTGCTCCCTTCACAGGCGGTTACATCGCCGGCGGCGGCCACATTCCCATCTTTGGATCTAGTTGCCTCTTCAAGATCTCCGCAGGCATCGGCGCAGGCATCTGGTACTTTGATAGTGCCACCCCTGTCTTTGGGGGGAAT
The DNA here is from genome assembly GCA_030425385.1 of Verrucomicrobiia bacterium. Classification (GTDB taxonomy): domain Bacteria; phylum Verrucomicrobiota; class Verrucomicrobiia; order Verrucomicrobiales; family DEV007; genus JAACDM01. The sequence goes on from JAUIAH010000014.1 coordinate 150,654, forward strand.
CTCCACGCCTCCGTCGGAGGGGAAGCTCTCTGCCTGGTGTCGATCCGTGGCGACATTGATCTCAGTGGCTCGAAGGTAGGCAATCATTTCAACTTCCGCGGCACGGGAACACTCCGCGGGAAAGCAGGCATTTGCCCCTTCTGCACGCGCTTCCGAGAAAGCGTCACCATCACTTACGAGAACGGCTCCTGGGATGCCGACTACTAACTCTTTCGCCTTTCCTTATCGACTCATGAAGCTCTATTCACGATCCATCGCCCTTCTCCTGCTCTTGCTTGGGATCAACCTTTCACAGGCCCAAGACGCACCCGAGAATCCTGAAGACCGCGTGCTCACCACAGTAGGCACCTCGATAGCGGCCACGGAGGGCACTACCTGGACCTATCTGCTTTGGACGACAGAAACCCCACATCTGCTCGATGGGCACGGGTTCGCGGTCTTCCGCAAAGATGGTCTCGCGGCCTCCGATGCCCCCTACAAGCTAGTCGGACTGGTGCATCGGCAGGCGAACACGACCATCATGCGGAAGCTGTTAGTGGCGGGCCTAGGACTGGGCGAGAATCTCGATGCTCTCGAGATGGGATTGGACGGGATGTTTGGCGGCGTGGCATCTTTGGATCCCCTCACTCAAAGCCACCCCGACCAGACAGAGCGCGTCATTGCCAAATTGCGCTACTTGATCCAGCAGAGCGCCGATCATCCTCGCACCTATCGCAATCTTCAACTCCTCTCACGTTCGCATCCCTTTGTTAGTCTCTGTCTCGGTCAAGCTTTCGCTACCGAAGAGAAAGCAGGAGGGGCCGTCACCTACGAAGTGCGCCTTTGCCCTCTTGGCACCACCGATCCCGCCACGCAATGTCAGGATGTGATCGGGCGGGTCTCTCTGGTTGCAGGCGAACCGGCCTTGCTCCCGGCTCCTGGCATTCCCCGTGCTGCTCCCATCCACGATGCGCAAGGCCATCTGAATGTGAAACTGCGCTGGGGCATTCCGAATACGCTGCGCGAGCGCATCGTGCTTCACTATGGCTACCACGTGTATCGCGTGGAGAAAGCCTTTGCAGAGAAAGAGAGTGTGATGTGGCATCAAACACCACCGACGCCCGTCACTGGTGACTATTGGCCCAGGCTCGCCATGCTCTACCCCGAAGTGGAGCGCGTGAACGCGGTTCCCATTCTCCCGGATCGATTGATCTCAGACCTCGAGGCCTTGGAAGGAGGACCGGACCTCTACTTCGTGGTCGACGACAATGATCGCTTTGACGAAGGGCAGGAACCTTTCCGGGATCAAGATGAATTCTACTACTTCGTCACTGCACGCGATCTGTTAGGGCGCGATGGCTACTCCTCGGCCGCAGGGCTCGTCAAGATCTGTGATCGCCTGCCTCCACCCGCACCCCTTGGGCTGCAAGCACGCAGTGTCTATGATCCGGGCCAGGAACGGCAAGTGTTAGAAATTGGATTTGATCAGTTTGACAACCACGCTAGTGCAACGGAGTCCGTTCGGCGCTATCATCTTTACCGCTGGGCGACTCGCGAAGAGATCCGCGAAGAGGGTGATGGCGAGCATCGAATCGCCACCCTTGCCCACATCGACGGGCAGGCTCGCCTTCGCTTCCGCGATGTTGGCGACGCTTCGCCACAAACGCCTGGCGAAGTGGTCTGGTACACGGTGCGCGCAGAGGATACCGCTGACTGCGGCCCTGAAGGTTCCGGGAATCTATCAGGACATTCTGGTCCTGTGAGTGCGGTCATTCGAGACCGATCCACGCCGGAGGCGCCCACAGGCGTCGTCCTCCTCCATTGCCTTTCCCCCGTGACCGAGCCCGACGGGGACGTGCATGCGAGCGAAGATGATGCGGCTCCGCTCCAGGATAGCATGTTCCCCTATCGCCTCACCTGTCGCAAGGTGAACCCTGCCGACGCCATCGATTGGGTAGAGTTCTACCAAGGCAAGGGGTCCCCAGAGACTTTTGTGGCGCGGGCGTCCTTTGCCGGGGGTGATGTTTCGCTCGATGTCGACCTTCCCAAGGGCGATCGACATGTCTTTGCTAGGGTGCATGCCCATGGAAAGCTCTCAGCGTTCTCTGAGGCGCAGGCCATTTCCCCCTCGCCACAGGGAATTCGACTGATCGTGCCTTTCAAAGCACGTCTCCTAAGCGGCATGGAACCCTATGGAGATGACTGTTTCATTCATTTCCCCACGCCTGATGATGGCCTCTTCGTCAATCTCATCCCTTCTGAGGATGCCTCCGAAATACGCGTCTACATGCGGGTCGACAACGGTCCCTTGCAACTCGTCGCTCAACGCGCGCTTGCCGACGATTCACCCTTACAGATCCACATTGAGACCGTTCCTCGTTACGCGGAAAGCCTCTGCCTCTACTCGCAGATCTACGATGCCAATGGCAATCCCAGTCCTTTGGTCCAACTTGCGTGTCTTTCTGTCAGTAGCCAACTCGTGCTCGAGGCCCCTCTCCTCTCCGCGCCACAAGCAGGCGGCGATCTCGCCAATCCTTTGGCCGATCTCCAGTGGTTCTGCCCCAGTCCCGGCGCGGATCGCTTTCGAGTTACCATGGGCATCCTTGAAGATGCTCATCCTCTTCCGCTTAGCATTTCGGGTTCGCTATCCAACAGCAACGCCGATATTTCTCCAGGACCCTCACCTGAGTTTACGGAGACCTTTCGCTCTTACGATACCGGACGCATCTCTGGCAGTTTCCCATCCATCGGAGACGAACTCTATCAAGTGACCGTCGGCGTCCGCCCCAATGTGACCTATCTCTATATGGTGCAGGCCATCGGCCCGAATGGAGAGGAAGGCCCAGTAAGCAACGTGCACCGATTCACGTGGACTCCTCCCGCTTCCATCTACGATGCCTGCGCCGCGCCGCTCGCTTGGCCCCATCACCAAGTCGAGGCGAACTACTTTCGCTGGGAACAGTCCCTCGCCGCAAACCCACCCGATGACCGGATGACCCTGCAGCAGCACGACGATCCGCGCATAGGGGGCGGCGTCGTCCTGAAGGTCGGTCGCTACGATTGGTCCCGCCTCACCAAGGGAGCGGACATGCCAGAATTCTCACAGTTTCCCATGCCGGTGACGCCTAACACTGGAGACACGCCCTACGACGCCTACATTCTCCCCGGCCATGCCCCACCCGAGAGCTACTTCTTTGAGGAGGACCTCTTCCCTTTCGTTCTCTATCGGTATCAGCTTCCTGGCGATCTTTACGAAACCGTCGGGGGCGACCTCTATCAAGTCACTCCCTTGTTAGAGTCCGTCACCCACGAGCAACGCGACGACGACACCCTCTTCGCGGGCCAGAAGATTGTTGTCTACGATCCTCATGTCTTCATGGAAATGGACCGCCTCGCTGGAGAGATCGATCTCTTTGTGCGTGACACCCAACCCGTCATCCGCGGTGCACGCTATCGCTATCTCATGGTCCAGTTTGATGAGCGCCATGAGATCAAGCGGGTGCGTTCGTTAGGAACCCTCACCATCCAATAACCGATGAGAAAACACCGACTCACGTTCACTGTAGCCGTCCTCACCCTGGGACTGGTCTCCACTTCCGGGCAGGAACACTTTGTCTACGACACTGGCAACGAACTCCTCACTTCCGCCGATGTGGATGGCGATGGTGATCGCGATTTCGTGGTCGCCGACAAGGAAACCGGGCGTTTCACCATCGGATTCGTGGATGCGGGTGGCGACCTCAGTTGGTCACGCGCCTTGTCTAGTGGGATGCCAGCGTTGGAGGATCTCGCCGCCGCTCCACTGGAAGCCGGTGAGACGCGCGCCTGGTTAGGCTTTGCCCACGCAGCCTCACAAAAGATCGACGTTCTTCGTGTCGCTAGCGACGGGATCGCCGCCCGAGAAACACACCTACCAGACCGACTTGGCCCTAGCGGGATCACCTTTACTGACATCGACAGCTCCGGAAATGGCCCATCAGACCTTTCTTACATCACTGCTAAGAATGGCGCTCAGCCCTACGGACGCAGCGACGCCAAGAGTCTCACAGACACCACCTTTGGCGTCATTCATGAGACGTCTCTGATCGCTCAGCGTCTGCAGCGGATGAACACTGTCCGTACAGCGGGAGCCATTGATAGCATTGTCGTCATTCAACGTGGACTCACGGACAGCTTCCACCGTCACCTCATGGATCTCAGCCCCGATCCCGTCGAATCAACCACCGGTGTGGGGCAAGGCGGCGACTACATCATCGGCCATTTCTCCAAGGTGGACTCGCCCATCCTGCTCGCCTATCAACCCGACGAATCAGCTTTCATTGCCGATCCCTTTGGGGAAGACCCCGCATTGACGCTCCATTTCGACCAGGTCGTCGATGCCGTCTTTCTGTTAGAAGAAACGAACGGGAATGCCTTGCTTGCCATCTTCCCTGGCCACACACGATTTGCCATCTACGATTTCAATGGCGTGGCCAACCCCGTACGGCGCGCGAGTTTCGAGCTCGATGGTTCCGCCGAAATGTCAGGGATTCTAAGTGGGATGGACGGCTTTCACCTTCTTCATCGTGGGTCAGACGGGAGTAGCATCGCCAGCACCGCATTTCACCTTACTCCTCAAGGCTACGTGCAGGGAGATACGGCTATGATGCCCTCACGCTCGGGGCTGGGCTTAGGCATGCCTGGGCAGGTGATCGTCTACGATGTCCCGCCGTTACACGTCGATGCGGATCAACGCGTGGTCCTCTCCCGTCATCAGGTGGCCGGTGACTGGACGGAAGGGAAGGCAGCCGCCGCAGGCGGAGGCGTGAACGTCTCTCTCGCGACCCTGGCATCATCCGTATCAGGACTCAAAGCCGCGGGGAGCGAGACGCTTCCCAATCCTGCCGCCACGCCTGCGTTGACCATGATCAATCAGATTGCCACCGACACCTCAGTCTTCTTCTTCTCTCAGTCCAGCGGCAGTGTGATCGCCAACTTGAGCATCCATCCCGCCCCTGGCAGCTACGAACACGCCGTCACACCTAGCATTCAGTCAACCTCTGGCAATGTAACCATTCACTACCGGCTTGGCCCTACTGGCCCTTGGATGACAGGCGCAATTCCCGCCACGGTAGGCACGCTTATTCGCGACACCACCATCGAATACTTCGCCCAAGCGGCGGGCTCGAACGCACGCACACCGATCTATGAAGCCAGCTATTTCTTTCCCAACGGTGGCGGAGATTCCCTCGACTCCGATGGCGACGGGGTCCCGGACTTTGTCGAGATTGCTCAGGAACTAGATCCCGTCGAGAGCGGCTGGGACGCCGATGACGATGGCGCTAGCGATCTAGAAGAATTGTTAGAAGGAACCGACCCCACGGACGCCAAAGACAGGCCAGCGTCTCACGATGCCAATACCCTAACAGCATTCGACCTCGAAGCGACGCCCCTTTCCCTCTCGGGATCCCCCCTCACCGGAGCCATCCACCCGTCTCAATCGGGCACTCTCTTACGCGCCTACCTCCCCGATGGCACTTGGTTGGGCCAAGAAGAGACCACCGCTCTCCCGGCGGCACCCCCCGTAGCCACGTTTTTAGGGCTTCCGGCAAGCTCTCCTCGGGACATGATTATTCTCTCCACACCTGCTTCCTTCACCGTCATCAATGGCGACGACAAAGATGGGCCTCAGCCCATTGGCAGGGAAATGTTAGCCCTCGTCCCCGTTCCCACGCTCGATGCGCGCGCTTTCCCCACCCCAGATCATCTTCCAGGCAATGCCGACGATTGGATTGCGCAGATGCAAAGGTATCACGCCGAGCTTCCAGTCACTCGGATCAGGGCCGACATCACCTACAAGTCCACTCTTGCGGCACTCCTCCTTGAGCGGAGGCTCCAAGAGATCGCGCTCCAGCGCATTCTCGGCCCGTCGATTGGCATTCTCACACTTACCCCATTCCGTAATCCGGAGGAAGCCGTGGCCTCTGGAACAGATCCCTTCCTCTCGGGCGGTCAATTCTTCACCGATCGCTACTTTGTCAGTCATTCGGACTGGCATGCCCTTTACGATCCCTTTCCCGAAGTGCCCTTCCACTTCGACACAGGCTACGATCTTCAAGCCCTTCTGCACAGCCTCCTATCCGAGATCGAAACCCCGCCGGATGCCGATACCCAAGCGCTCTGCGACATCGCTCTCGCGATCTACCGCCTCAGCGCCCAACGTGGTCACCTCGCGCCAGGTGCTTACCGTTCCCCGCTTGAAGAGCTGCGCGCCTATCTCCAAGGGTTCGCGCTCGGGCTCAGCGGTGATGAAGCCGCTGACGAAGGCTATGCGGCACGCGCCCCGGCAGAACTCGATTACAAAGCTGCCAATCGCGCCATCGAACGCTTGGTTTCGCCCACTCAGCGTACCTTGGTCACCCTTAATCTAGAAGTTCCGTTAGGAGGCATCCACAAGCGTCCGGGCTGCCTCACCATGATCGACGTCGACAAGCAAATCGAGATCGCTCTCTACGATCACCGTCTCCACGCCTTCGAACTCAAAGCAGAGGTCGATTGGACCACTGGCACGCGCTTTATGGGTCTTGGCTATGCGTTAGACTCCCAAACCTACCAGTATCTTCCTTGTCCAGACAGTGCCTATCACTTGATTCAACTCGAACTCGTGAAGCTTTCCCAACCGCAACTCACGGTTAGCGCCGATTATGGGCCCGACCTGTTGGGGGATGCCTGGCTTGGCTTCTTCTTTGATGGGAAAGCAGTGGATCCCTTCGGGGATGCGGATGGCGATGGCACCAATAACCTGCAAGAAGCCCTTGATGAAACCGATCCGACCGATCCCAACTCTAACATGCCCTCTGCCGATCTCGCTCCCCTCGACCCGGAAATTCACGAAACGGGCGAGGATGCCTTCGAAATCGTCTGGGACTTCCCCGAGGCCTACGCCGAGTTCTTCGTTGTGGAAGTTCTCCGAGGCACTCACCCGGGCGACCTCGTCTACCTAGGAGACCTCGCCGACATGGGTGACGAAGCTTTCGCCCTCATCGAGAATGATCCCCGCGGCTTCTACGTCCTTCGCATGCGCCGAAGGTAGGAGCGGCGTTAGGTTAGGATCGCCTATTGGTCTGCCTTAATCACTCTCACAAAAGCACTGATACTTTACGCAACGAACTGGGTCATTTGACTTGGCGTAATTGCAGGGCATCCACAATGGTCTTGTGCGCCAGAATGTTAGTAATAACGACTAACCAATCCCCGGAGGCAACCCAGTCCTTTCGCTTGAGATAGTCCAAGGCGTTGAGGATGGTCTCCTCCGGGTCATCAGAAAACTCGATCAGGAACGGCTCCACGCCCCACGGCAATAGGAGCTGGCGGAAGACTGGTTCAACATCAGTGAAGGCGTAGATCGGAACCCCACGGGCCCGAAGCGCTCCAAGGACGTAGGCGAGGAAACCGCTTCGGGTGAACACAACGATCCCCGAGTTCCCTAACTCTTGCGCGAGAACCGCTGCTGAGCGCAACATCTTTGCTTTGGGCTCGCGCAACCGGATCTCTGGATTGAGTTGCGAAGGAACCGTGGGCTCAATGCTTCGGATAATGTTCTTCATCACCTCGACTGATTCGAGTGGATAGGCCCCGGTCGTGGTCTCACCCGAAAGCATGACAGCATCCGCCTGTTCGCGGATGGCGTTTGAGACGTCGGAAATCTCCGCCCTGGTTGGCATTGGCGACGTGATCATGGTCTCTAGCAGATGGGTGGCAATGATGACTGGTTTCCCTTCTGCGAGACACGCACGGATGAGTTCCGTCTGCACCAGTGGCAACTTATGGTAGTCGATCTCAATTCCAAGATCGCCACGCGCCACCATGATCCCATCAGCCTCACACACGATTTCTTTCATGTTTCGGACTCCTGCCTGGTCTTCGATCTTTGCGATGATACGAGCGTTTGACTCGAGACGTTCGAGAAAGGTGCGCAGGGTACCAATGTCACTGGCCTGCCGAACAAATGACAGGGCAACGAAGTCGATGCCAGCCGCGACACCCGCACGCAGATCACCCTCATCTTTCGCAGTGAGCGCAGGAAGGTTCACGGTGACACCAGGGAGGTTGAGATGACGCTTTGAACCGATGGTTCCCGGGGTGAGGACTTCGCAACGGACTCGCTCGGCATCCTTCTCAAGGACCTTCATTCGGATTAGCCCGCTGTCGACCAGCACCGTCGCCCCCACATCGAGATCTCCTGGCAGCCCCGGATAATTGACCGAAACAGCAGGTGATCCCGCAGGAGGCTCAGCGGTTTCGATGTGAAACTCAAAGCGGTCTCCGGCCTTCACTAGAATGGGCGCTTCAACCATGCCTGTGCGGATCTCGGGTCCCTTGACGTCCATCATCACACCAACGTGACGCCCAATTTCAGTCGACGTTCGGCGGATCACCGCCATCACCTCCTCTACCCACTCCTGGGAAGCGTGAGCCATGTTCAGTCGAAAGATGTCGACCCCTTCAGTGATGAGTCGGGTGATCATCGCCTCGGACTCCGTTGCAGGCCCCAACGTGGCGATGATCTTGGTATGGCGATAGAAGTCAGACATAGGGGTATCGAGGCACTCAAACCGTCTGACCACGTACGTAGATTCAGAACGAGTGAGAGCGAAAGTCTAATGGCGAGTTTAGCAGTCGAGTAGCAAGTTCCGAGCCAATGGCAACCTCTTCATTTCCTTCGTCCCTGCTATTGCAAGAACCCACCGATTCTTTCTCCCGCATCTTTCCGCTTTCCTCACACAGGCACTTTCATGTCCTTCTCTGGCCTTCCTAATCTAATTCCTAGCACTCACTCCAACCGTTCTCGCAAGTCGCGCAACGACCGCAACTCTCCCCAATCCCCGCCACGCATCTTCCGTCCTCCATCCTTCCGTTTCGGCCCAAAGTACTCCCGCTTCGCCTCAAAGAACCCATCCACAAACCCCTTCGATCCTATCACCACCCCATCCGTGAAGTAACGCACCCGACACCGCAACAGCGCCGCCAACGACAGCTCCCCACCTGCCTCACGCACCGCCGCCACCGCTTCCGCAGACGCCCCCTTCCGCACCACCTCTCCAGAAGCCGTCACCTGCGCCTCCCCCATCCCAAACAACACCCGCCGATACTCCCGACCCACCAC
>JAUIAH010000015.1 GCA_030425385.1 Verrucomicrobiia bacterium
CAAAGGTGACCATGCGCCTGTTCGTGTTATCGTCGTAAGGGCCGGGACAATGATCGTTTACATTCATGCACCCAATATCGCACATTTATTTAAGATGTCTTAACTAAATTGTGCGCCATTCCTTGGGCGACTTGATGATCTCATTGCCATAGCAGGCAAGATCGCCCCATCCCATGTCGTCAACGAGAAAGACGACAACGTTCGGCTTCTCCGCTGTGGCCATACAGAGAGGCATCCAGAGCGTGACAGTGAGCGCGAGAATCAACTTCATGGGGGCACTGTCCCGAATCCACGCCTGTTCAACAAGGGCTTTCTTTCTTGGCCACTACCAACGGTTTCAAGGGTGGTTGAAGCACCCATGACAACCACTGTGATCCGCTGCCTGGTGACTCTCTCCATGATTCTTGTCACAGCCATTCCCCTCACGGCTTTGGCTCGGGACTTCGTCCACCCTGGCATCACACACACACAGGAAAGTCTCACCTTGATCAAAGCGAAGATCGACGCAGGTGAGGAACCCTGGGCAACCGCCTGGGAAAGGGTGCAGCGCTCGCGTTCTGCTAGTCTTGATTGGCAGCCCAAGCCGTATGCGCACGTCGAGCGTGGCCCGTATAATAAACCTAACATCGGCTCTTCAGCGTTCACCCGCGATGGTGGTGCAGCTTATGTCCACGCCCTCCAATGGGCATTGACCGGGAAGGTCGCGCATGCGGAGAAAGCAGTGGAAATTCTCAACGCATGGTCAGGCACGCTGGAGTCGATCTCCAATCACGACGCACGCCTCCTCATTGGGATGGATGGCTACGACTATTGCAACGCCGCGGAGCTCATCAAACACAGCTGGGACGGCTGGCCCGAAGCACAGCAGAAGGCCTTTGAGAAGATGCTTAGGGAGATCTTCTATCCTACCATCCAAGACTTCTACCCCTCGGCCAATGGCAACTGGGATGCGGCCATGCTTCAAACCATGCTGGCGATGGGTGTCTTTCTCGACGACCAGGCCATGTTTGATCGTGGGGTCGCCTATTTCTTAGAGGGCGACGGCAACGGCGCCATTCGCAACTACTTCAAGCCTTCAGGACAATGTCAGGAGAGCGGCCGTGATCAAGCCCATACCCAGATGGGACTCAACTTTCTCGCATCGACCTGCGAGATCGCCTGGAACCAAGGTGTCGATCTCTACAGCGCCTTTGATAACCGGTTGCTGAAAGGCTTCGAGTACTCCGCGAAATACAATCTAGGTGAAGACGTCCCCTTCGAATCCTACGAGAGTTTCCAAGGGCGCTATCGACACAAACGCATTTCCGACGACGGTCGGGGGCGCTTTCAACCAATCTACGAGAAAGTTCTGAACCACTATCAGAACCGCAAGGGGCTGGAAGCGACGTACACCGAGCGAGTGGTCATGCAGCTCCGTGAACGTTCGGAAGATCGCCGAGGCCAATGGTTCGCGCTCGACACCTTGGTGTTCGCAGGTGTGGGTTCCGCGCCAGTCCCTGCCAAGCCGAATGTCGTCCTCATCTTTGCTGATGACCTAGGCTATGGGGACCTCAGCTGTTATGGGGCCACCAAGATCAAGACGCCTCACATTGATCGACTTGCCGGTGCGGGGATGCGCTTCACAGATGCACACGCTGCCGCATCGCTGTGTTCGCCTTCACGGTATGGGGTGCTCACAGGACAGTCTCCCTGGCGGCTCCACCAGAAGGGAAACGGATTTCGCCTGCGTCCGGGACGGGAAACCTTGGGCTCCTTTCTGCAGAAACACGGCTACACCACTGCAGCGATTGGCAAATGGCACCTCGGCTACAGCAAGGACTGGAACACCCTTCCCATCACCGGCCCCTTGGAGGTCGGGTTCGACTATCACTTTGGTGTCCCGCAGAATCACAATGATTCCACCAGAGCCTTCATTGAGAACCATGACATCGTTGGCCGCAAGCCAGGAGAGCCCTACAAGGTTGTGAAGGGCGAGGATTTCCCCGAAGGTCTAGCAGAACCACGGGTCGAGGATCTCGTCGACACCACCCTTACTGAGAAGGCAGTGGCCTTTCTCCGCAGAAGTGCCGACAAGCCGTTCTTTCTCTACTTCACACCCTGTGCCCCGCATACCCATGTCACGCCAAACGCACGGTTTCGAGGCACGAGCGAGGCGGGGCTCTATGGCGATCACATCCAGGAATTGGACTCCCATGTCGGCACAATTCTTTCTACCCTTGAGGAGCTGGAGCTTTCGAAGAAGACCCTGGTGATCTTCACCAGCGATAATGGATCGACTCCTAAGGACTTCAAAGGCACCCAAGGAGTGCACCTGAATCTTGCCGACGACTCTGGTGACATCCGCTCGACGTTCAAGACTGCTAAGGCAGACGCCAAGACGTTAGGCCACATCACCAATGGCCCCTGGCGCGACGGCAAGGGCCATCCCTACGAGGGTGGCCACCGGGTGCCGTTCATGGCGCGTTGGCCTGGCAGCATTGCTCCAGGATCGATTTCCCACCATCCTGTTAGCTTGACAGATATCTTTGCTACCGTTGCTGACCTCATTGATAGGGAGCTTCCTGACCATGCGGCCGAAGATTCTTTCAGCCTCTTACCAATCCTTCAGGGAACGTCTCCTATGGCAACACGTGAAGCCATCTTCATCCTCGGAGACGGCAAAGACAGCGCCATTGCAGTGTGTACGGGGCGATGGAAACTGATTGTTCGCTACGACCACGACCGCACGGAGTCCTATGAACTTTACGATTTGAAGAGCGATCCAGGTGAATCGACAGATCTGTCTGAAGAGCACCCGGAGATTGCCAAGCGCCTGGCCACCGCCTTGCAGCGTGCCGAGGCGGCAGGCCGCACCCGCCCCTGATCAGGGCGCATGGGAACGCACCACACGGTAGAAGCCCGCCCCCGTTTCCTCCACCGTTTCTTCAAACTGGCCCGCCTCAATCGATCGCGCTTCCCATGGCCCCTCTAACGTTGCACTGAATTCGACTTGATCGATCGCATCCGCCCTGGGTGCCCATCGTAGGCGGATCACATGATCCTCACGGACAATGGACTCGATCGCGAAAGCATCGAGAATCACTTCATCCGAGAAATAGGGTTCTCCTGGTGAAGGGGCCGCTGCTCTCCAATCCTGCCCTGTCCAGGTGAGGCTCATCCCCTCGCCATCCGCGGCGCGCGGCCAGGGGTCTCGATCATCATAGCGAATCGTCGCGAGCGTCGATCGGCCCCGTTTCAAGGTAATGGTTTCGCCGTCATTGCTAAGGGAACCACCTAACCAGGTTCCCAACAGGGCCACGTCAGCCCCATACGCACGCGCGAAGGCCTCCTCATCTCGAGCGATGACCAACACGCTTCCCGGTGCGAGTTCGGCGTCGTCCAGATTGAAATCGATCCCTTCGCCTCCCACTCTCTCCAGGCGCACGCCGCGCAGATGCACGAATTGATCACTCACATTCTGCAACTCCACATACTCGGCATCAGATTCCCCAGCAGGATGATACATGACCTCACTCACAATGATGTTCTCTGCACTAGCAGGAATCGCATTGACATAGAAGAAGGCCTCATTCACCGCACTCCAAGCCTCTCCGTCTTTCAATCGCGCCTTGACAGGGACACTGACGGCAAGGGTGATCGCACCCTCGTAGAGCGCGGCTTTAGAGGAGACCGCCCCTCCAGGAAGGCGCGGATCAGAACCGTCCAAGGTGTAGTAGATGGCACCGGGCTGCGGCATGAAGAGCGTGCCAGCCTCCATCGTGAGAGCGAAGGTATCCTCGACCACACCACCGTGTTGATTGAAGACAGGAGCACTCGTCTCAGGGTAGAGGCCATTCTCACGGAAGACCTTCACTAGGAATCGCGCACGAGAAGGGAAATACTCGTCTAACAAACGCGCTCTCTCCTCCATCCATTCCGCATCACGGGTAAATGGCCTGCTGGCGCGCCGATAGTCTCCCCAGCGGGCGGATTCCCCTACGATGGCATTGCGGATCTCATGCGCCCGCTTCTCCCACAAAGCGGTGGCCCGATCCGGAGTCATGATACCGTCATTGAAGAAATGCCGGTGAATGTGATCGCCATACCGAAGGATAAACTCCGGATTGTCTCGCAGCTTGGTATACACTCTCACCAAGGTGTCTGGATCATTCACGTTGATGTTTCGCGTCACATCGGTCTCGAACATGCTGGCTTCCATGTCCCAGAGATAACATTGCCACAGACCACGCTCCTCTCCACGACTGCGGCGGAGAACACGCATATTGTTCGATTGGAACACTTCCGGGCCATCGCGACTCCCCATGTATTGATGCACTAACATGTAGTCGATCAAATTATCCAGATCCATGTGTGTTTCCATGGCGGCGAGTTTCAAGGGTGTCTCCAGTCCTGAATCTGCGAGGGCTTGCATGGCATTCCAGGCGTCCTTGGTGCCATCAATGGCATGGGTGCCTGCGCCACCCGCAGAAACGGGGCGACGATTGATGGAATCGTAATCTTCCGGGTTGCCGCCGAAGTGCTGCGCACCATGGAATTCTCTCGGGTATTCGACGGGATTGTAGAGCCCCCAATAGAGCCCATTGATGAAGAGATGGACATAGGTAGCCTCGCCGCCTTGGTGACCCATGGCGATGTGAAGATCTCTAGCAAAGCTGTCACGGATATACTGCGACTGCTCGCGCTCGCTCGTGCCCACGTTGTTTGCTATCTGTGAGTTTCGCGTCCATCCATGCGCATTCTGCCCTCGTAGGATGAGATTATCAAAGGCCGTCACCGAGGAATCAGGGAAGAGCGGGTAGTGCAACGTCCCCGTCCCGTAGTCGCCGCGAAACTCCACGCGGATCCCGTGCTTGGGTTGCCCGCCCGGGCTGCGCGAGCCATTCCCATGGATGCGGATCCCGCAATCGATCTGAAATCCTGGACTTCCGTCAGGGTTGATGAGTTCCATGGACACCTCGCGCTCCCATTCCCGCCCGTCCTGTTGAGGATTGGCGTAGATGCCGCGTCGACTCCCGAAGAACTCCTCGGCATCCACGGCCAACGACAGGGTTCTGATGTCTCGAAAACCCTGACGAATATCCTCAGCATAGGCCGGATCCTCCACCACCCGCGGATCCATCTCATAATCAGGCACACGCGTGCCCCAGCGTTCGGGAGCGCCTTCAGGCTGCTCTGGTTGGCGGAGGATCTCTTCCAAGAAGAGGTAAGTTTGCGTGTCGACATTGGATGGCCGGAATCCCCGCTTGAACGCGGCAGCCCTAAGCACCGTCGTCTTCGCAATGGTGATAGGGCCTTCAACGAGAGTGCCGTTGGGGCCAGTGAAGAGCGTCCCAAGGCCCGGTTTGCTTCCATCTATGGTGTAATAGATCTCGGCCTCTTCGGTATCGGTGGTGATCTCGACTTCGATCGCCTCTGTGTAGTAACCGCGATCCACGCTGAAGCGAGTGTCTGCCACCACGCCCATCAACGATACCACACCATTCGGCATTCCCGGTGTGGGCTTTTCGAAATAGCCTAACTGAAAGTCGGCGCTGAGACCGTAGGAAACACCCGTGTACTGGCGAGGATAATGCGGCGCGAACGCATGCACCACCGAGACGCCATCGGGAGCCACGAGGCCAAGAAACTCGCCACCGCTCGCCAGACGGAAATTGGTGTGCCATTCCTCCGAGAGCGTGGATCGATCTTTGCCTGAAGCAAACACGAGCAGATGCTCACCCGATGCTAACATCGCTCCCTCCGGAAAGGCCCATTTGGCCAAATCCTCCGCATCATCTGTGAGATAATAGCCTGACAGATCAACCGAATCCACCCCATCATGACGCAATTCGATCCAATCTGAAAGGTCGCCATCGGCATCAAGAAGACCCTCCCCTGGGTTGGCAACGAACTCGGAAAGAAATAGGCCAGCAGCACACGGATCCGTGGCAGTCAAGGCCATCGCCAATGACCAAAGAAGCTTGAACATCGTCGGTTTCACACCGCGATCGTAGGGCGTCTGTGTCGGGGGATCAATGCCACCGTTGCACTCCGATCCGCGGTTAACCGCCTTCACCTAGAAGATCCTGAAATGTGAATGCTTGAAAACAAGGAGTGAATCCTGGTGTTTTATGCAGCCCACACGATACCTTTCCCAGATACCTATGAAATCCCACGCGTTTGCTCTCTTATTCGTTCTGCTATCGCTCTCGCCTCTTTCTGCCTACGAGCCACTCGTCTACGAAGGCACGGAGGGCGTGGGCAAAGGCAAACACATCGTGTTTCTTTCGGGAGATCACGAGTATCGTTCGGAAGAGACCTTGCCGGCACTGGCGCGCGTTCTGGCAAAGCACCATGGTTTCAAGTGCACGGTGTTGTTTAACATTGATGCCAAATCGGGCGAGATCACGCCGGGCAATTCCAATGCACCCGGCATGGAGGCGCTCGATGACGCAGATCTCGCTGTCGTCTACCTGAGGTTTCAGGATTTCCCCGAAGAGCAGATGAAGCATTTCGAGGCTTACCTCAACCGGGGTGGGCCAATCGTTGGCTTGCGCACGGCGACGCATGCGTTCCGTATCCCTGCCGATAGCAAATTTGCGAAGTATTCGTGGGATTACAAGGGTGAGGACTACCTGAGCGGCTTTGGGCATCAGGTGCTGGGGCAAACGTGGATTGGGCACTATGGCAGGAACCATCGCCAGAGCACGCGGATTGACATCGTTGAGGACAAGGCCAGCCATCCGATTCTCCGCGGCGTGAAAGATGTCTGGGTGCAGGCGGGTGGTTATGTGGGCAACCCAGCGAGCGGCGATATCCTGACATTGGCCCAGCCGCTCAACGGCATGAAGCCCGATTCGCCCGCGGATCCGGAGAAGAAGCCGATGCCTTCCGAGTGGACACGGACTTATAAAAGTGCGTCGGGCAAAGAAGGTCGCGTCTTCACCTCGCTCTATGGCGCTTCCGAAGATCTCTTGAACGAAGGGTATCGACGCCTGTTAGTGAACGGTTCTCTCTGGGCGCTTGGGATGGAGGAGGCGATCACGCCCGAGTTGAATGTGAGTCTGGTGGGCCCCTACAAGCCGAACACCTTCGGTCAGCGTCGTTATGCCAGGGGCGTGAAGCCGTCCGCCTACGCGGGCTTTGCCAGTCAGATTCCTGCCAAAGCAGCTGAAGCGCGACCAGATCGTCGCGAACAACGCCAGCGGAATCGCAACCGCCGCAATCGCGAGAACCAGAATGATGATCCACCCCATCGCTTGAAGGAGGAACCTGCCGAGGCAACCTCCGTGCGCTCACAGAAGGTCGCGCCTCCCGCCAAGGGCGAACGCATTGTTCTGTTAGGCAATGGCCTGGCTGAACGCGATGTCTACTACAGCCGCATCGAGACCGAGCTGAGCCTGCGCTATCCGGAGCACGAACTGTTCTTCCGAAACATGGGACATGTGGGCGATACCCCTGGATTCCGTCCGCATCCATCGCGTGCGTCGCAATGGGCCTTTCCCGGCGCAGAGACGTTTCACCCCGACCTCGATGTCCATCACGGACAAGGATTCTTCGGCACGCCGGATCAATGGCTGACGCACTTGAAAGCGGATACGATCGTCGCGTTCTTCGGCTACAACGAGTCCTTCGGCGGGCCTAGCAAGGTGGCCAATTTCGAAGCCGAACTCAATGCCTGGGTCGAGCACACCCTCACCAAAGCCTACAACGGCGAAGCCGCCCCGCGCATTGTCCTGGCATCGCCCATCGCATTCGAAGATCTCTCCGCAACGCGCGACCTGCCGAATGGCGAGCAGGAGAACGCCAATCTCATTCTCTACTCAGCGGCGATCGAAACGGTGGCGAGGAAACACGGCCTCACATTCATCGATCTCTTCTCGCCGACCAAAGCGCTCTATCAAGAGGTCGACGAACCATTGACCACCGCCGGATTTGTTCCAAACGACAAGGGATACCAACACCTCGCCAAGGTGCTCGCCGATGGCCTCTACGGCAAGCAAGCCCACCAATCGAAGGCGGATCCCGCTCTCATGCACGCGGCGATCAAAGAGAAGGACTACTTCTGGAATAGCGACTACCATTTGGTAAACGGCGTCCATGCCTATGGTCGGCGTTACAATCCCTACGGCCCGCAGAACTACCCGGACGAAGTCAAGAAGACCCGTGAAATGGCCGCGCTTCGTGACGCCCAAATTCATGCGGTGGCCAAGGCCGAGAAGAGCGTTCTTGGTGTCGATGATAGTCAGACGCACGCGCTGGAGCCTGTTCCTACGAACTACCGCCAGAGCGCTAAGAACGGCAACGAGCAGTACCTCTATGACGAAGAGGCGGTGAAGTCGCTCGCCGTTCCCGAGGGATACAAAGTCGAGCTCTTTGCCAGTGAGAAACAGTTCCCCAATCTCGCCAATCCGGTGCAGCTGTCGTTCGACAACCGCGGACGTCTCTGGGTGGCGACGATGCCGACCTACCCGCACTACCGCCCGGGCGATGCCTTGCCGGACGACAAGTTGATCATCTACGAAGACACCGATGGCGATGGCAAGGCGGACAAGGAAACGATCTTCGCTGACAACTTGCACCTGCCCTGCGGTTTCGAGTTTGCCCCTGAAGGCGTCTATCTCTCACAGGAACCCAATTTGGTGCTCTTGCGAGACACCGACGGCGACGACAAGGCCGACAGCACGGAGATCATCCTCGGCGGCTTCGACACGCACGACACCCACCACGCCATCGGCGCTTTCACGGCGGATCCCAGTGGAGCCGTGGTGATGTGTGAGGGTGTCTTCCTACACACGAATGTCGAGACGGCCTACGGCCCGGTGCGTTGTGTCGATGGCGGCTTCTATCGCTACAGCCCTCAGAGAGGTCTGTTAGAACGCACCATTCAAATGAGCATTCCCAATCCCTGGGGGTTTGCCTTTGACCGCTGGGGACAGGATTTCCTCCTGCACACGTCCGGAACCACCATGAACTGGGCGCTCCCGATGTCCGTGAAGCCGACCTTCGGCAGCAAGACACCGCGCACGCGCGACCTCATTCCGGACGGGCAGAAAGTGCGTCCCACCAGTGGTTTGGAAATCGTCTCTTCGCGCCATTTCCCGGACGAAGTACAGGGCGACATCATCCTTTGCAACACCATCGGTTTCCTCGGAATCAAGCAGCACCAGATCGAAGACGACGGCACCGGTTGGAAGACGACGTTCCGCCATGACCTGCTCAAGAGCACGGATGGGAACTTTCGCCCCGTTGATTTGGAGTTCGCTCCAGACGGCTCCCTCTACGTGGTCGATTGGCACAACGTCCTCATCGGTCACATGCAGCACAATGCCCGCGATCCCTTCCGCGATCACGTGCACGGTCGCATCTACCGCATCACTTATCCTAGCAGACCGCTCGTGGAGCCGGCCAAGGTCGCGGGCGCGAGTATCGATACCTTGTTAGAGAATCTTAAAGCACCCGAGCTGCGCACCCGTTACCGGACGCGTCGCGAACTGCGCAGTCATCCCACGGCCGACGTGCTCGCCGCCGTGAAGGCATGGGTGGCCGCACTCGACCCGAACGATTCGAACCACGAGCACCACGTTCTCGAAGCGCTCTGGACGACTTGGGGCATGAACGAAGCGGACGAGAGCCTGCTACGCCAGCTTTTGGAAGCGAAAGACTTTCGTGCACGGGCGGCCGCTGTGCGCGTGCTCCGTTACAACACCCACCGGATGAGTGATCATGTGGCGTTTTTAGAGAATGCTGCCAACGATACCCACGGACGCGTGCGCCAGGAAGCTGCCGTCGCAGCCTCCTGGCTGCCTAACATTGAAGCCGCCAAGCAGATCGTCGCCACCGTCGCGAACCATCCCATCGATGACTGGATGAAAGACGTCGTCAAGACCGCGGCAGATCGCCTCGCCGGGATCGCCGAGGTCGAAGAACCCGAGTTCGTCGCCGCACCGGCTCCTGATCATCTGGACGCCGCTGCCAAGGAGCAATTCGTCATCGGCCAGAAAGTCTATTTCCGCGAAGGTCACTGCGCCACCTGTCACCAGGCTGACGGCAAGGGGCTCGATCCCGCCTTTCCATCCATCGCCAACAGCCCCTGGGTCAGCGGCGATCCTGACCGATTGATCAAGCTCACCCTCTACGGCCTCATCGGGCCCCTGGAGATCAACGGCAAGAAGTACGACGGCCAAGTGCCCATGACCCCCTTCGGAGGCATGCTCAACGACGATGAGCTCGCCGCCGTCCTCACCTTTGTGCGAAACTCCTTCGACAACGAAGCCAGCCCGGTAAAACCCGCCGATATCAAAGCCGTCCGCGACGCCTACCCGGGCCGACTCCAGTTCATGACCACGGAAGAACTCCTCGAGGCCCATCCCTTGGAGTAGGGCCAATTGCGGACGACGCTTGAAATAGTCAACCTAACATCTTGCTCTCACTCGCCTCGTTTTCGTAAGCTGCCGGTCCAGCGGGATCTCTCGATCCCGTTCATCCCAGCAGCTCTATGAATCCAACCATTTCTCCCTCCTCCCTTCGAAGGACTCTCACGCGATTCTTTGCAATCGGCTTCGCTTGTTGTGCGCCTCTCAGTGCGCAGAACTTTGTCGACGACTTTGACTCGGGTGACATTAATGATCGCTGGCTCGTGCAACGCAACGCCGTGGGGACGGTGGAGATGACGCAGGAGGAAGGGCACGGTGTGGTAACGGCGTCGAGCGCGAATGCGAACGGTGGCTTGGCCAGCATCGCGAGCTTCGATCCATTGGCGGATGGCATCTATGTGAGATTTGTTATCAGCGAGGTGATCGGAGGTCCCAACGCCAACGGCTTTCTGGTAGGCGTGGTGGACGACAACGCGATCTTTCATCGTAACACGAACAACTTTGGCATCGCAGCCTTTGGGCAAGAAGCGCGGACCGCAAGCGCCGGAGGATTCAGCCTGATCGCGGGCGATCGGAATGGCAGCAATCCATCTGATTTCATTCTGGACGAAGGCGAAGAGGTTGATCGCGCTTCCTTCGAGGACGGCTTCACGGTGACGCTGACGGCCGATGCGACAGGGTGGAGCTATGTGATTGAAGGCTTGCAAGACGTGGATCTGGTTGATCAGACATTTGAGAACTCGGGCACATGGGCCGACGCGGGCACGAGCTTTGAAGAGATCTTTGGTCAGGACAATGAATGGCACGTGCTCACGGCTAGTCAGTCCCCCGGTGAGAAGATCACGCGCTTTGATCAAATCTCTCTGGGTAATCCGAAGCCGACCAGCGACCCTGACATTCGTGTGCCTTCGAGTTTGAATCTAGGGCAGTTGCCAACGGTCCCCGAGATCCACGAGGATCGCCTGAGCGTTCGTAATGCCGGCGAGGCTCAAACGTTAGAGATCACGGGCGTAGAAATCGGCGGGCCGGATGCCGAGCACTTTGCCGTGCCCATCAATCAGTTTCCTCTCAGCATCGCTCCCGATGCCATGGCTGAGATTAATTTTACCGTGAGCAATCTGGGGGAAACAGGTGGATTCCAGGGTATCTTCACACTGCTCAATAATGATCCCGCACCTGAGGATGATAGCCGCATCATGGTAGAGGTGTCTGCCAGTGTCATCAATCTCAATGGGCCAGTGGCGCACTATCCTATGGATGAGGAAATGGGTACAGAAATGCGCGACATCACCGGGTTCGGGAGGATGGGGAGCTATGGCGAAGCCGTTCTGTTAGATGCGGCGGGATTGGCCGGGGGCACCTCCATGCAAGTGAGTGGCGGATCCTTCGCGTCGGTGAATGGACGCGCATTCGACGAAGGCACGTTTGACACTTTCTCCCTATCTCTCTGGTTTCAAGCGGATGCCGTCACGCCCACGGGCACGTTGATTGCCAACGGATCAGACTCCCCAATCTTTGCGCTCTTGATCACTGAAGGCGAGCTGAGTTGGTTCATTGACTCGGTGCCAGACTTCGATACGTCCGCAAGTGGCTTGGAAGATGGCAAGGTTCATCATGCGGTCGTGACCTACAGCGCGGAAGAAACCATCCTCTACGTGGATGGCGTGGCGAAAGGGTCCGGGGCAACAGCACTTCCTGACATTGACCCTGTCGCGCCCGTTCTCATGGGCGCTTTCGGGCCCCTTGGATTCTCCGGCCGTATCGACGATGTGCAGATCTACAATCGCGTCCTCGCACCGGAGGACGTGCAATTCCTTTTCGCGAATCCCGGGCTGCCTCTGGGCAGTTCTGGACCGGCTGACAGCGACGGCGATGGTCTCTCCGATGAAGACGAAGTGAATGTGTACATGACTGATCCTCTGATAGCCGACACGGATGGCGATGAGGCGATCGATGGCGATGAGGTCGCTGCTGGCAGCAGTCCGTTAGTCATCGATACCGATGGTGGCGGTGCCTGGGACGGCTTTGAGATCGCTCAAGGAACGGACCCGACCCTTGCCAGTGACGATCCTGCTGTCTGGACCGTGCGCACCTTGAGAGCACGCACCACGCTCAACACCCTATCAGTTGTCGACGACGTCATCGCGGAAGCGAACGTTTCTGACGAGATCGTGAGGCAGCACTCTCAGCTGAATTTCTTGGGAACCGGAGATGTCTTTGGCAATTTCGATAACGATGTTCCCTTTGATAACATGGATGCCATCGGGCAGAATGTCGATGACTTCATTGTTCTGGCCACGACCGAGATCTTTGTGAGCAACGCGGGAACCTACACGTTCGGATTCAACTCAGACGACGGCGGTCGCCTGACAGTCGGCGGAATGGAAGTTGCTTCTTACACAACAACACGCGGCACCAATGATTCGGTCGGCAGCGTGGCTCTTATACCTGGATACCACGTGGTTGAGGTAGTCATGTTTGATCGTGGAGGCGGTTCGGCGCTTGAGGTCTATTGGGATCCTGAGCCGGGTGACGTCACCACAGGTTTTGAGGCGAATCGCCACGAGTTATTCGTGCCGATCTCCGCAGCGCGGGTGGATTCCGACAGCGATCAATTGGATGACCCTTGGGAACGGGCGCTCTTCGGTGATCTCAGCATGGACGGGACGGGCGATGCGGACGGCGATGGGCTCACGGACCGGGCGGAGCATGATGGGCGCACCGATCCCACGAATGCCGACTCAGACGGCGATGGGGTGCACGATGGGCCCGAAGTCAACGATTACACCACCAACCCTTTGAACGCCGACAGCGATGGCGATGGACGCACTGACGGCGAAGAGATCAATGGCGATCCTAGCAGCAACCCACTTGAAGAGGACACCGATGGCGATGGCTTCCGAGATGGATTCGAAGTGGCGCAGAATGCCGACCCCAACGATGCCTCAAGTTTGCCTGCCGATCGGTTAGGCGAACCTGATGACTCCTATCGGGCGGCACAAACCTTGCCGTCCTTCAATGGATTCCGCGGCGACGCTGATCGCCGCGATGTCACCTTCCGCGTCTTCATTGATTTCGACACCTTCTCTAGCGGCGAGGAACGCGAGATGGTTTGGGAATCCGGAGGGGGTACCGTTGGGTTCTCGCTCGTTTATGAAATGGGAAATCGCTTGGTCCTTCGCGCGGCAGGCAATGGTGGCAATGGCGTGGCCACGGTTGACTACGGGTTAACGCCCGATCAGCTCGCCGCTGGCACGTTGCCCGTGGTTTGGACCTTTGATGTGGACAATGGCGATCCGACCACGGGCCAAACCATTGCCCTTTTCGTGGATGGAGTGCTTGTTGGTTCTGACAGTCAGGATCTCGATGCCGATTGGAGCGGCTCAGACGGTGCCTCGTTCGGCATTGGCACTGGTTCCTTCGCCGCCGGGGGTGGCAACACCGCTCTCAACAATGGCGTCGACTTCGTTTCCGGCACGATTGATCTCGATCAGGGTCTGCAAATGTTCATCGATCAATTATTCGAAACGGGAGGAGAAGCCATCGATCCACCCTCAACCACCAGACGCTTCGACACGCCCTCTATTGTCCTAACAGAAGGCCAGATCGTCATCGGCTGGTTGGCCGCCCAAGACGTGGGCTATCGCGTGGAGTTCTCCCTTGACCTGGAGAACTGGACCGCGATAGAGGACATCGCCTTCTCCGTCGACGTCAACGACGCGAGTCTTGCTGACACCAACCAGGATCGCATCGCCCTGAAGGACGGCTATTACCGCATCGTGCTACTCCCGTAGATTGCGGGGAGCTTCACCTCGGAGTTGCTTGGAAAGCAAACCTGACGCCACCGCTCAGTTAAATGAATTCCACCAATGGCCTCTCACCGCTCTGAGCTGAGCTTGTCGAGCTCGTTCAAGAGCTCAGATGGCTCGGCGCGCTTGCGGTAGTTAGGATCGAGAAAGGTGTAGCGAATGACGCCTTCTGAATCGATGATGTAGGTCGCCGTCAGCGGCAGCTTGGTCTTGGCTTCCTCGCCATTCTTCTCAGAGATCTTGGCAAAGTCCTCATAGAGATCGGTGATGATCCCAAGATCGAAGACGAGCCCGTAAGATTCCGCCACTTCCAAATTGAGGTCTGTTAGTATTGGAAAAGGCACGTCATTTGCCTCCGCCGTTTTCTCGCTAAACTCGGGCAACTCCGGCGTCAGCGCAATGATCGTGGCACCCTTTGAGGCAAACGCATCTTTCTTCTCTGCCATGGCACGCAAGGCAAGGTTGCAATACGGTCACCAGCCCCCTCGATACCAGGTCAGCACCACTGGTCCGTCCTCCAGAAACTCTGCTAGGGAGCGCTCCTTGCCCTCGTGATCTTTGAGCGTGAAGGATGGGGCCTTGTCTCCATTCTTACGTGCCTGGCTAACAAGATCAGAATCGGTGAGTTCTTTCAGATGCTGCGTCATCTTCGCCTTGGATTCCGCGGGCATCTTTGACTGGGCCGCACGCTTCATCAGCTGTTCCCTGAGCGAGATCTCCTCGGCGCTCACAAGTGATAGACTGCCGAGCAATCCGAGCGAGCAGCTGGTGAGCATTCCCTTCATTCCTAGGCGTGAACGTTTCATTGGCCAGAACAGAGGCGTGCTGCCTGCGCGTGTCAATTCCTACAGCGAATGCGTCATCTCGATGACGATGACTGATAGTCCAAGCGAGAACCGAGATAACCACCGATCAGGGCGCCCATGCAGGGAGAGATCATGTAGACGGTGAACCACCCCATTCCGTTGGTCGTGAAAGGAATCGCTTTCCAACCAGCAAGGCTAGAGAAAAGGCGAGGCGCGAAGTCTCGCGCAGGATTGAATCCTGCCATCGTCAAGGGCGCGAAGACGCAGATCAGAGTCGTCAAGGTGAGTCCGATAGCGATCGGCGTGAGTGGTCCAGGACCGCCAGCATTCAACTTGGAGACGAATCCAAAGATGGCGAGAGCGAGCAGGGCAGTGCCTAACATCTCAGCGAAGCAGGCACGCAGATGGGAAACGGGCTGTCTTGCGGTCTCGGTGAGAGCCTCGCCACCGGGGTTGGGAAAGTATTCCCCGAAGATCATGGCGCTGGCTTCGCTGCCGGGCGCCCCTCGCCGAATGCCTTGCTCCGCTTCAAAAGCCTCGATCGCGCCACCAAAGAGCGCATAGACAGCGCCCGCAGCCAGGAAAGCCCCCGCAAACTGCACCAGCATGTAGCCGGCTGCTCGCTTGGCAGGAAATCTGGTAAAGAGGGTGAACGCGAGAGTGATGGCAGGATTGAGGTGTGCCCCGCTTAGCGTTCCTGTTAGATAAATGGAGGCTGTCAGTCCGAGTCCCCAGACAATGGCGACTTGGAAGACGCCAATGGGAATGTCGAGAGCGACAGCCGTGGCGACCGCCCCGCAACCGAAGAATACGAGCAGAAAGGTCCCTAGCAATTCTCCCTGAATCCAAGCAAGTGTTTCTTTAGACATGTCGTAGGTTGATGATTGAGAACTCAAGAAGACCGGCCCTAGCCTGCGGCATCGCCAGAAAGCAGGCAAGCAGACGATTCGTCAACTTCATCAGAGTGTCGACAACGGCCCACCATCCGTCGCAGAATGCATCCATGAACTCGAAACCTTCCCGTCGTCAGTTCCTCCGAACCGTCAGTGCGGTGGCGGTGCCTGCTTTCATCCCCGCCCGCGCTCTCGGGCGCGATGGCCATGTGGCTCCTAGCAATCGCATCACCTTAGCAGGCGTGGGGATCGGTCCGCGCGGCCGCTACGATCTCTCCGTGATGCTTCCCGAGCAAGATGTCCATTTCGTGACGATCTGCGATGTCCAACGGAGCCGGCGCGAGGCCGTCAAACAGATGGTCGATGACCACTATGGAAACAATGACTGTACCATGACGCGCGACATGTTTGAGGTCTACGACCGTCCTGACATTGATGCCGTATTGGTGGCGACGGGTGATCACTGGCATGCGCTAGCCTCCATCCTTGCCATGAAGGCCGGGAAGGACGTCTACAGCGAGAAGCCATGCGGCATGACCATCGGTGAAGTGCAAGCCCTCTCCGATGCCGCCGATCGCTATGGGCGCGTCTTTCAAGCCGGCACGCAACGCCGAAGTCTGGCCAATTTCCAGTATGCGGCGCAGGCGGCCATCAGCGGGAAACTCGGCCGATTGCATACCTTGCATGCGTCTGTCTACACGCCGAGCCGGACCTATGATTGGCTCCCGGCGGAGAAGGAGCCGCCCATTGACGAGGTCGACTGGGATCGTTGGTTAGGCCCCAGCCCGTGGCGTCCTTACAATCATCAATACGTCGCTGGTCGTTGGCGTGGGCACTATGATTTCGAGGGCGCCGCCAACTTTCCTGACTGGGGAGCCCATACGGTGGATCTCTGTCAGTGGGCCAATCAAGCGGACGATACCGTTCCCATCACTTACGAAGCGAGCACGGACGGGATCACGGCGAAGTATGCCAATGGCGTCACGCTGATCTGTGATTTCTTACCGACGCCCTTCGGCAATCGCGACCCTCACTACACGACCTCCACTGGCACCTGCCCAGTACGCTACGAGGGCGAGGATGGCACCATCGAAACGGGGGACAATGGCGAGATCGTGGTGACTGGCAAAGCGGCGAAGTCTCTCCAGCGCGAGTTTGCCAAGCCTGGCACAAGCGCCAAAGGGCATGGGCGCAATTTCTTTGATTGCGTGAAGTCCCGTGAAAAGCCTGTCTGCCATCAACAGGTCATGCGACGCTCACATATTGCTTGTTTCGCAGCACAGTTGTCGTGGGAATTAGACCGCAAACTGACCTTTGATCCGAAGAGGGAGTGCTTTATTCAGGACCCAGAAGCCAATCGCCGGATCCACCGCGCCACCCGCGCTCCATGGTCCCTCTACGTGTGAACCATCATCGGTATCTCTCCTCAAACGATGAAACCCTCTCTCCTCTTCTTTCTCTCTCTCCTCGCCACTGCCTTTGCGGAACCATCCCCACAGGCCATCCTCGAGAGTCCTTCGAGCTCGCAGCAAGCGAAGGCTCAGGCTTGCCGTCTGGCAGGGGAACAGGCACTTTCCAACACCGTGCCAGCCCTGGCAAACTTGGTCGCGGATCCGGTTCTTAGCACTTATGCCAGGACAGCGCTCGAGCGCATTGCCACTCCCGAAGCCAAGCTCGCGCTCACCAATGCCCTCACGACGACGGACGGAATGGAGCGAGTTGGCGTCATCCAATCGCTTGGCGCCCTCAAGGTCACCTCAACGGCCAAGGCACTCGCGCGCCTATTGCAACGGGCAGATACCACCACAAGCACCGCGATCCTTCGCACTCTAGGTTTATTTCAAACCGAGCAGGCGACACAGGTTCTTCTTAGCCAACTCATTCACCAAGACGCCGAACGGCGATCGGCTGCAGCCGTGGGCGTATTGTTAGCCGCAGAAGGCCACGCGCAAGCCGCGCTCCTCTACCAGGCAATCGCTCAGGCGGACGTTTCCGCTAGTCTCCGGCACGCCGCTCTCCGCGGTCTCATCCTCACGAAACGCTCGGCACCCTTTCTTCTGGAGCACATCCAGTCAGAGGATCCTCAGTTGCAGGATGTGGCCCTCCGCACCCTCCGAGATTTC
This sequence comes from Verrucomicrobiia bacterium, assembly GCA_030425385.1. Lineage (GTDB taxonomy): Bacteria > Verrucomicrobiota > Verrucomicrobiia > Verrucomicrobiales > DEV007 > JAACDM01. Next base: position 17,987 of record JAUIAH010000015.1, read on the forward strand.
CCGCCCGACGAGCTGGCCCCCATCCTCCATGACGCCTTGGCCACGGTTTCCCCAGATCTTCAAACCAAACTTGTCCAGGCGCTGCGATCCATTGGCGATCCGCGCTCAGCTCCTGTCGTCGCTGCACTCCTTCCCGAGGCCGAAGGAGCGCTTCGTCGCGCCATTCTGCAAACGCTAGGGCACCTGGGAGGGAACGTCGCCGCCGAGACGCTTGTCCCCTTGGTTTCCGAGAGTGAGGCGCAAGCAGCACTCATCACCTTACAAACACCCCAAACCGATGCGCTTCTCATCGACCGATTCCATTCCAACCAGGATCGGCAAGCGATTGTCACTGTACTAGGGCAGCGAGGATCGGAATCGGGCACGCGTCTCCTTCTCAGAGCGTGTCTCGATCCCGATCAACCGGCACTCGTGGAGGCGGCCTTGCGAGCCCTCCGCCCCCTCGCGGGCCTCGGAGAGCTGCCCACGCTCGTCTCAATCTACGGTGCTGCCTTGCACGCTTTCTACCCGTCCGATAGTGCCATTCCATCGTTGGCTCGCACGACCCTTGCTGCCGCCTGCCGCCGAAGTGACCGCGATCAGGCTGGCGAGACCCTTCTTCGAAAAGCAACCGCGGCGCGGACGACCGATGCCAAACTTGCCTGGCTTCGCTTGCTTGCCGCCATTGGCTATGAACCCGCCTTGGCCCAATTCCAACCCCTCATACAAGATACCACCACAGTGAAGGAAGCCGCCTCATTGTTAACACGCTGGCCAGACAGCGCGCCTCTCACCATGCTCCTTCGGCAAGGGACGGCCGCTCACTGGCCCCACGCGTCCATCATCCAGGCCAGCCTCGAACTCGTGGCGAAAGACAAGAATCCAATGACTCGCATCAGCAGCCTCAAACGTCTCCAACCCTTCATCAATTCCCCGTCTCGGAAACAACGCTTTCTTTCTCTGCTAGGGGACACGCCTCATTCGGACACCGCAGCCATCATTCAATCCTATCAGAACGCGAACAACACTACCGTTCGCGAGGCAGCGGAAGCGGCGTGGAAACGTTTGAAGGAGACCAAGCGTTAGGGTCAGACTAGACGTCGTCACTCGTTCCGGAGAATCGCTTCTCATATTCGGGATCCAACGTCCCGAATAGTTTGTCCCAGAGAAGGGTGTAGAACCCAAAGTTGTAAGAAGGATGTTCATGGTGCTCCGCGTGAAAGGTCGAGGTGCCCATATAGTTGAGAAGGGGAATGGACTTGATGCCAGCGGGAAACGGCTCCACACCGGAATGCCCGAGCGTGCCAAAGACCACGTTGAGCGTGAGATAGGCTAACAAGGACACGAAGCTCATGGGATAGATCATAAGAAAGACGATCATCAGGCCGCCAAAGCCAAGCACTTCCAAGGGATGCAAGACGAACAGACTGATCGGATTCGTCGATTCGTGTCGGTGATGGAAACGATGAATGCGTTCGTAAAGGGGCGGCCAATGAGCCGCGCGGTGAAACCCATACATGCCTAGATCCATCGCAAGAAGCATGACAAGGGTATCGAGAGCCCATCGCAGAGGGGATCCCTCGCGAATCTCGATCATGTCTGCTTTCCAGATAGCCCAACCGATGACGGAGACGGCTGCATTCAGCACAACGGCACCTGCAGCGGCCCATTGCTCTTCCCGCTTCAGCGGCTGCCACTCGGCAAAGAGGCGCCGCCAGTGGAACCACCTCCCTAGCAGCCAACACCCGAGCACAGATGAGGCAAAGATCAGGACATTGGCGACGAGAAAGAAGCCCGCCGCTTCAAACAGGGTTGCCGCCTTGAGATTCTCTAACACCGTTGTCTTTGTAGTCCGTCAATCAGTCCACGCATGTAGCCGACCGCATGCAGTCGCCCTAACATTTCATACCCCGGGTTCTCATTCGTCTCGCCATCCAGAGTCGGCACATGATCAGGGCGGATGGGGCCTCGGAAATCAGTCTCCTGATAGGCCTGGATACAGGCTGCCATGTCCGTCTTGCCATTGTCGTGAAAGGTTTCGCGGAAATCTGTAGCCGTCCCCACCACGTCTCGGAAATGCGCAAAGGCGATCTTCCCGGCGAATCGCCGGATGCCTGCGGGAATGTCTTCACCGCGCGAGGCAAAGGTGCCCTGACAAAAGCAAAGCCGATTCGCGGGGCTCGCATGTTCGTGCAGCACGCGCTCAAAGGCCGCATAATTCGTGATGATCTGGTCCTGCCCTCGCAATGTCGCCAAAGGTGGATCATCCGGGTGCAATGCCAGGGTGACACCATGATCTTCTGCAAATGGCAGGATCTCTTTAAGAAAGCGGTCCAGGTGCTGCCACAGTGCCTCTGCTGGGGTGGGATGGGAAACCGGCGTGGCGTTGAGCTTGGAGACATCGAATGCGGAGACAAGAGCCCCGCCACGCTCGTGCGCCTCGAAAGTGGTCCGTTGCCAGTCATCATTGGGCATCCAATTGTAGCAGAGGATGCCCACACCGCAGGCATGCATGTGGCGGATGAGCGTCTTCACGCCGCCTAACTGTTGTTCGAATCCGGGTCCACCATGCACCAGATCGTGATGAGGCAAATGCCGCTCAATGACAGAGACACGTAGACCGTGAGACTCGGCGGCACCACAAGTCTTTTGCAACGTCATCAGAGAAGCGGGAAAGGGCGCGACGATCTCCTCATAGCCCACTTGAGCAGCCAGCCGCAGATGGTGAGACGATGGAGGAGTGAGGAAGGCCGCAAGCTTCATGCCACATCATTACACCGCCACGACGCCCCCTTCGAGCAAGAAGAAAGTTTTGAACATCCGCAGAGAAGCTCTGTCTGAAGCCTCGTAACATTCCGCTAGAGACATCCTTGCATCACAATCACCCTATCATTCTTTCTCACCATACCATTGTGCTTCGATGGGGTGCTCTGGCTGGCGTGTGGCCTTCTTCCGGGGGTAGCTTGTGCCCAGAATGCCTTGTCAGTCCAGAGCGCTCCACCTTTCTCATGCTTGCGAACCTGATTCCTGACAATACGCGAAGCTGAATTTGTTGTCTCGTTAAACCAAGGCGACACCTGGCACTGCGGCGGTTTTACCGGCGGCCGCAGTGCCTTTCTGCCAGGAATGGCCCGCCTAAGAGCCGTTTCCTCTGGGAAAAAGCTTTTCCCAGAGTCGATATCGGCTAAGGTTGGTGCGTTTTATCCGACCAAACATTCCTATGAGTACCACGACCAATCGCCGAAAGTTTCTCGGGACCAGCCTAGCTGGCGCGGGAGCGACTTTGATTCAATCCACCACTTCCTATGCCAGCATTCGGGGGGCCAATGAAGACATCCGAGTGGCCGTGCTGGGCGTTGGAGGCCGGGGAGGCAACCACGTAGGTGAGTTCAGCAGCCTCGACGGCGTTCGGGTCGTGGCTGTTTGCGATGCCGACTACAACCACGCCGTCGGCACGCGTGATCGCTTAGCAAAGCGTAAGATCAGCGCCGATGCTTATCAAGACTACCGCAAAGTGCTTGAGCGCAAAGACGTCGATGCCGTGGTGATCGCCACTCCAAATCACTGGCATGCTCCCATGACCGTGCATGCTTGTCAGGCAGGGAAAGACGTTTATGTCGAGAAACCCGTCACCCATAATGTGTGGGAAGGGCAGCGCCTCATTGATGCCGCCAAGAAATACAAGGTGATGGTCATGTCAGGGATGCAACGCCGTTCGAGTCCCGGCTGGCAAGCGGCGATCGATTTCGTGCAAAGCGGTGAACTTGGCAAGATCAAGGTTTCCCGCGGCTTGTGCTACAAGCGCCGCAAGAGCATCGGCAAAGTCACCACGCCACAGCCGGTGCCGGAGACCGTGGATTACAATTTGTGGAGCGGTCCCGCTCAGTTGGAGCCCATCATGCGTGGACGCTTTCATTATGATTGGCACTGGATCTGGGCCTACGGCAACGGTGATCTGGGCAATCAAGGCGTGCACCAAACGGACGTCGCCCGCTGGGCGCTCGGCGCTGACAGTTTGCCCAAGCGCGTTATCAGCGTGGGAGGACGCTTTGGCTATGACGACGATGGCGAAACGCCTAACACTCAGTTTGCCATCTTTGAGTATGACGAAGGCACGATGATCTTTGAAGTGCGCGGTCTCGGCGTGAACAAAGACAACGACGCCCGTCCCGTCTATCGCGTGAAAGAGGGCCACAAAGCCGCCATTACCGTGGGGAACGTCATCGAGTGTGAACACGGTTACGTGGCCGAGTCGAAGGCCTACGACAACGAGGGCAAAGAAATCAAGAAGTTCTCTGGTTGGAACGATGGCTCGTCTCACCAAGCGAACTTCATCAAAGCAGTGCGCAGCCGCAAAGAAAGCGATCTCTTTGGAACCGCTCGCGATGGGCATCTATCCGCCGCGATCTGTCACCTGGCGAATATCTCTCACCGTGTCGGTGCGGAGGCGGATATCAATTCCATTTCGGAACACTTCAAGGCCAATGCCGCTGCCCTCGCGACCTTCGAGAGCTTCAAAGAGCATCTCGCGGCCAATCAAGTCACGGACTTCAAGCCCGTTCTTGGACCGGTGTTAGAGATCGATCGCGAGAAAGAAGTGATCGTTGGCGACCATGCCGAGGCGGCCAATAAGCATCTGAGCCGCGACTACCGGCCGGAGTTCGGTCTCACTGAGGAAGTCTAACACCTCTTCAGTCTTTCTAAGTTTCTCATGTTGAGGGCGGCACCGGTAACGGTGTCGCCCTTCCTCTTTCATCCCTTCCATTCCGTTTCACTCCATCATGCGCCCCCTCTTGCTTTCACTCATCCTTCCTTGCATCATCCATGAAGCGCTTCTGCCAGGCCTCTCAGCATCCGAGGTCCATCCGTTAGCATCCATGTATGGCTATGTCAGGACCATTGCTGGCATGGGAGAAGAGGAAGATGGCAATTTCTGGCAACCGTCCTTTGAAGGCGCGGACGCACGAACGGTAGAACTTTCCAATCCGCACATGACCATGGCAGATGCTCGGGGGAATTACTACATCGCCGACAAGGAATCGCATAGCATCCTACGAGTCGACCCTAGCGGAATGCTGACTACCTTTGCAGGGACGCATGAGGCCGGCTACAATGGTGAGGAAGGCGAAGCGACAGCAATCCAGTTGGACAATCCTAATGGCCTGCATGTGCATCCCAATGGGAATGTCTACATTCTGGATTTCCTCAATCAACGGGTGCGCAAGGTGGATCCAGATGGATGGCTCACCACGCTCTTTCATGATCCCAACGGCTTCGGTCCGGGACGCGCGCTCTGGGTGAGCGCCGACGAACACGTCATCTACGTGAATGGTCCTTCCCAGGTGAAACGGTGGACGCCCGAGACAGGGATGGAAGTGGTTGTTTCTAACCTTGCCGATCCTGGCAATCTCACCATCGATCCTAACGGAGATCTCGTAGTGACTTCTCGCGGCAGCCACCAAGTCTTTCGAATCACGCCCGATGGGGAACGCGTGGTGATCGCAGGCAATGGGACCGCAGGCGAACCGACCACAGATGGAGCTTTGGCAACCGAGGTCGGTTTGGAGTCCGTTCGCGGTATCGCGTTCCTCCCCGATGGCAGTTACTTTCTCGCCATGCAGAAAGGGGGCGGCGTGTGGTATGTGGATGTTTCAGGGAGAATCCATCGCTTCCTTCAAGGTCGCCGCAGTGGCAACACGCGCGCGGGCGATGGCGAGTGGTTTCACGCCGCGGGCGACAAGATCAGCGAGCCACGAGCCGTCACCATCGCCCCTAATGGTGATGTCATCATCACCACGAACGATCGCGGCTTTGTCCGTGTGGTGGAACTCTATCAAACGCCTGAGGTGCTGGCCACAGCTGACGGTCACTGGCACATTCGCCTTACCCCAGGGCGCGAGCACCATTTGCAAGCGAGCGGGGATCTGCGAACTTGGATCAGCACACACTCCCTGGACCGCGATGCGACCGAGATAACGATTCCTATCTTAGAACAGAGCGGCGCATTCATCCGCGTGGCCTGGAAATAGCGTTCCAAGCTTGGAGAGGCTCACTCGCCCGTGTCGATATCTGTGAGGATCCGATAGAACACGCGCTCCTCTTCGTCGAAGGGTAGCGTCCAGGTGACCCATTCGCGATCAGCGTCGAGAGCTTCTGTGGTGACCGATTCCGGATGGATGAGATGCCAGGTGTTGAGGTCCGAGGACCATTCAAGGGTCTCTGTGGCACCCGGCACAAGAAGCGCGCGCGGAAACTGCAGCGTGGTCTGCACATCGCTCACCGTGACGACCAAAGGGTCCGCATCGTGCGCAGTCGGATCAAGGCCCAACAAGTACTCGAGGCCGTTGGGCCAATCGTCGCCGTCTGGATTGGCGGTGGGATCTTGGGAGGTGAGGGCGCCTTCCGCCCCATGGAAGGCCTGCGCCCGCCACTGCGGGTAGTCTAGCAACGTTCGTAATGCGATATCGTTGCCATCGCCACCTTCATAAGTGATTTCAAAGAGGGCTAGACCGCTCGTCACGACCGCGCCCTCAGGAAGACCTTCGAATGGATGGATGAGGTCCACTTCATTGGTACACGCAATGATCACGGTTTCCGTCCCCGCGGGTGGCGTTGTCGCCGACGTGACGATCTCCAACGTAGCATTTGCCAGATCGATGGTAGTGTCTCCACTCAATCGCCACTGATCGGGGACGCTCCCCTCACGATGGCGCAGACGGACGACACTACCCTCCGAGAACGTAATATCACTTTCACTATAAAGAACCGTCTCAGATGCGAGTGCCACAGTGCCATCGATCTGCCAAGCACTTCCCTGAACGTGGGGATCTCCTGGATGGCCTGGGTTGATCGTCTCGAAGGCCGTCACGAGAGTCGCCCCTTGCGCCAGATCGATGGGCGTGAGGCTCGTCATCCTATCGATGTCGGCTCCGCCCTCGAGGATGAGAGTGGCAGGATAGTCCACCAAGAGACTTTCAATGGTGATAGCATCATTGCCAGGACCACTATCAATCGTGAGGCTTTGTGAGGGATGTATGAGCGCGGTCGTGTTGACAAGCGTCTGAGTCGCCGATGGCGAACTTACGAGCAGCGCGTCCTCATGTGCATCGTAACGGAGCGTGGCATGGCCCAGTTGAAGAGCCGATTCGATCGTAGCGATCTGAGCACCCGCAATGAGAGGTGCCTCATCGAGTGTGATAGCCACTCCGTGAGGATGACTGTGCTCAAATAGGCCTTGGTCGAAAGTTCCTCCTGACAGTTTGATGGAGGCGTCATCGATCTGAGTGAGCCAGGAGAATGCTCCCAAGGTGAAGTCGATGTCCACCTGGTCATTGCCATTCCCAGCATCCACACGGATTTCGCCAGCCACCATCCCAGCGGGAACGCGAATGGTGGCCGTTCCGTGGCCGCTCGCACCCGGAATGTCCGTGCCGAGGAGGTGATTGGGATCGTGGATAACAATATCGCCATTGGCAATATCTGATTGTATTGTCAGTGTATCATCGCTTGGCGAGCCCACATCGCGCACGTGCAAGTCACCGTCCATCAAAGTGATCTGTGTGGTAGCGTCTGCGTCGTCATTGACGATCGTTCCAAAGAGACTCGTTTGATCCAGCCGGAACATGGTGGTCGCCGATTCTAGTTGGACTTCGAAGAGCTCGTCCCCTTCAGAAGCTACGTCGTCCACAATGGGAATGGACAAGGTTTTGGAAAGTTCTCCCGCCTCAAAGGTGATCGTGCCGCTGGGAAACACGCCTCCAGGAAAGTCAGCGGCGTCAACCCCAGCAGAGCCAGTCGCTACCACTTCCCAAGAGACGTTCCCAGCAAGTCCCGTGTCGCCACGCCGGTTGAGCAGAAAGGTGGCCGCGCCCGCATCTTCAGACACGGAAGCACTGGAGTCCTTCAGGTTGGCACTGACATAGGCATAAAGGAACTGAATTGCCGCGCCGAGATCATTCTCGCCTGATTCACCGTACCCATTCCAGATCCCAATGCGATCCATCCAAATGTCAGGCCCATTGGGATCGGCCGGGAAGCTTGAGGCACCAAAGACCAGCCGACCAAAGGTACCATCCCCAAAGAACGAACCCATGGCTCCGGAATCCGTGCGCAACTCGAAGTCAGGTTGGGCCGAATCATCCGTGGGATTGAGCCACATACGGATACCAGCATCGGCCGACGAGGTGTCACTGGCAGAATCATACTGGACGACCACCGCATGCCACCTGTCCGGGGCCAACGCTAGATGCGTCGGGTTGGACACATTACCAGCATCAACTGGCACGACCAGATTCGCCCCAACGTCACCGTTGTAGTCTTTTCCCACCTGCAGGTAGTAGGCGAGATCAGATGCACCTCGATTGTAGACGAAGAGTGACTGTGTCAGGCTGTTATCAGGGGAGGCGGCGACATCGCTGAATCGAAACCAGAAAGCCAGTTGGTGCTGGCGTTCAGAATAGGTGTCCGCAGGGAAATCAATCGTCGTTTCCATCGCATTGTCCTCAGCCGCCGCAAACCTGAGTCCTCGACCATTGGGCGCCTGCGTTTGATCCAAGGCAAAGCCTTCCGCAGTGGTGGCAGCGTAATTGTAGCGCAGGTCAAAGAAGCCCGTGGTGTCATTGGGAACCGGAGATCCCGGAGGGCCGCTGAGCCCAGGGAACGCATTGAAATCCTCCACATCAGTGGGCTCGCCCTGAGAACCAATTGAGGCGATCGTCGCCTGATTGTTAGAATCGACGGGCTCGCTACCTGCCTTGCTCACGGTGGCTGTGAAGGTGCCCGTGCCCGGGCTGACATGATGCGTCTCGACCACCAGGGTCGCCTCCGTGAGCCCTGAGAGAGTCCCCAGATCCACCATCACCGAGTGATTGGCAATCGTCACGCTTCCTGTGCCCTCAGTCAGTTGAGCGGCATCGACAATCAAGGGTTCTGTCAGGGTAATGGCCAGCACGACATCTTCGGCATCGCCAGGCCCCGAATGGCGCACATTGACCTGAAACGTCTGGGTCTCGCCGAGGACGACTTTGGAAGGGGAAGCTGTCAGAGACACCGCAAGATCATTCGAGATCTCCACGGCCCGTGCGCTCAGATGGTAGAGCTGGATGGCATCACTTCCATCTCCATGGATGCGAATGTAATATGGGCCAAGCGATTCCCCTGCAGTGAAAGTTAAGGTCTCAGCGGCGCCCGCGCCTTGCGTGTTTGCTTGAGTAAGGACAGCGCCATTGGTATCGAGGATCTCGATCCCAAGATCACTCGCTGTGGTCGAGTCGGTGTTCGAGCCGTCCGAACATGACCCATTGCTATTCTGGCTCCCCTCCAGATAAGTCTCGCCGATGGGCGTGACATCAATGGCCACTTGCGCATTGGGAGCGGGCGCATGAAAGGCGAAGACGTCCACATCGCTAGACCCATCAATGCTCAAGAGGTTTCGTTCACTTGCCGTACTCTCCAAAGATCCCAAATTCGCAGCACTGTCAGGGCTGTCGTTCGGCTCTAGCGGATCCCCATGCTGGCGCTGCCCTCCCAGAATATCATCATGTTGAGGGCCATCAAACTGGGTGGAAACGAAGGGCTCCATGAGTTTCGTTTGATTGATAGGGCATACATGCGAGAGCCCCAGGCCATGCCCATGCTCATGAGCCACGACATTGCGGAAGCGGAGAGACTCGTTGGAAAGATTCTGAAAGAAGTTGTCAGTCGTATCGATGACCATGTCCCCGATCGTCGGAAAGAAATTGAAGGCCAGGGTATTCGCATTTCCATCAATCGCGCGCCCACCGATGCGGATGTCCGGCCGGACGCCCAGTTGGCCGCGACTCTCACTCGTGATGTTGCTGAAATCAGCACCATCGTCATTGGGTTCATAGACGTAGGTGATCCCCGTCACGTCTCCCCAGCGGGCAAAGACACGTTCAAAGATAGGCAACCAGGTCGCTTCATCTCCATAGAGGCCATTGAGATAAGCTCGTAGATCACTCGAATCAGCATCGCCCACGCCGAAACCTGGGATGTGAGTACCATCGGGGACAACGCCCCAAGTGAGTGTGATCGCATCCCCGCGACTCAAGCCGCCTCCATCGGTCGCCGTGCGGTTCCAATGCGTCGACGCCTGAAACAACTCTAATCCGGGAGGGGTCGTTTCCATGCCCCGCTCCGCCTCATCCACCACCGCCGTCGGCGTTCCGGGAGCAAAGCATCGGGAGAAACCAACGGTTTGTCCGTGTGTCAACGGCATCGGACTGATCTCTGGCTCGGAAACGAACGGCCAAGCCGCCAACAGAGCCAAGGGGACCAGCGCCGACACGATGGATAGGCGGCCAGGCATGTCGAAAGAGAAGCAGGTTTATAAATACCATAATTTTTAGAACATGCGACTTCTTCTTTTAACTTTCTGACGTTTTGATGGTTGGACGATACAGATCGTCTAACTACGAACTCGTTTGTCGACTTGTTCGAAGATCCACCAAGCCCCGCCATTTCTCCATCCCCGCCGCCTTCACCGGGCGCGCCCCACGCGCACGCTTCACTCGCATCCCCTCTCGATGCCGCGCAAACACCCCCTCAATGAAGGCCTCGCTCCCCAATGCCAAGCCTTCACTGAAATAACGCACCCGCACCCGCACCACCTGCGCCAGGCTCAATTGCCCTCCCTGTCGCGCCACCTTCTCCACTAATTTTCCCTGAATACCCGCCCGTCTTTTATCCCCTTCTTCAGGCTCCGACGTCTCCGCTTCCCCAAACCCATACAAATAAAGCCGATACTGCGCCTGACACGTTCGCCATTGCTGCGGACTCCCATGCTCCACCCCTAACACCCGCATCAACCCGCGCCGCCGCGCTCTATTCCCCGCCACGGCCTCCCCATACCCACTCCACCGATAATCCTTCGGATCCTCCACCATCCCCGCCCGCACCGGATTCAGGTCAATGTAAGCCGCCATCGTCAGCAACACCGTCTCGTCGTTCTCTAACAACACACTTTTAAACCGATCCTCCCAAAGCGGCCCCTTGCGCTGAACCTGTTTGTTATACCACTGCGTGAAGCGCTGCTTCAGCTCTTTCATGAACATCGACACATCCGCCATCCGGTTCAGAAAGCGTTGCCGATACTCAGGATACCCCTTCTCAGGACACTGCTCTTTCATCCGCGCCAACATCTGCCGCACCCCAATCAACTGCTCCTCGGAGGTCGTCACCAACGCCAACCGCCGCAGCAATTCCGCATCATCCACCGCCGCGCGATGCTCCTCCGCATTCGGCACCTCGATCAGCAAATGGATGTGATTCGACATCAAGCAGAAGGTGATCAACTCCACCCCGGCAAACCCGCACTGAATCTCCAAGAGTTCCCGAAATTTCTCCTTCACCGGCCCCTCCAGCACAAAGCGCCCCTCAATGATCCGAGACATCACGTGGTAGCAGTTCGAAGCCGCTCCGGCCTCCCCCTTGATTCGAATCGCTCTCATCCCCCATCCCTACCTCCAACACCGCCACCCCGTCAATACATTTGTGGTCGGACCCTTAAATTTCCATGTGGTCGGACCTTAAAATGCCAGCGGGGAATTTCTGGTGCTTGGGGATCTTTTCGCGTGCAGCGCGAAAAGGTTCGGCGAAGGTCGAGCCATGTTACAGGCAGGCATTGTGGGGCTCCCAAACGTTGGCAAATCGACGTTGTTCAACGCGGTGACGCGGACGCAGAAGGCGGAGGCGGCGAATTATCCTTTCTGCACAATCGAACCGAATCAAGGCGTGGTGACCGTTCCCGACGATCGTCTGGCCGCGCTGTCTGAGCTTTCCAAATCGGAGAAGATTGTTCCGGCAGCTATCGAATTTGTCGACATCGCTGGTCTGGTGAAGGGCGCAAGCCAGGGAGAGGGTCTGGGCAATCAGTTCCTTGCCAACATCCGGGAGGTGGATGCGAACGTGCAGGTGGTGCGCTGCTTCGAGAGCAGCGATATCCATCATGTGGATGGCTCTATTGATCCCCTCCGCGACATCGAAGTCATTAATACGGAGCTGTTGCTGGCGGACATTGCAGCGATGGATCGGCGCAAGGAGCGCAATCAGAAGAAGGCGAAGGGTGGCGACAAAGAAGCGAAGGCGGAGCTGGAACTTTTAGAGCGCTTGTTGCCCCATTTGAATGATGGCAAACCGGCGAGCACGCTGGAGGTGAACGATAACGAAGCCGTGCTCCTGAAGGGCTTCTTCTTGCTCACTAGCAAGCCGACGATCTTCGCTTGCAACGTTTCGGAAGACGAGTTGGCGGCGGCACGTGAGAAGCCGGATGATCATCCACATGTGTCTGCGGTGAAGCGATATGCGGCGGAGACTCACGGTGCCGAAGCAATCGTGATCAGTGCGAGCATTGAGAGCGAACTCATCGATTTGAGCGAGGAAGAGGCAATGGAGTTCCTTAGCGCCCTTGGGGTTTCAAGCAGTGGCGTGGCCGATCTCATCCGTTCTGTGTATCATTTGTTAGGGCTGCGAACCTATCTTACCACCGGGGAGAAGGAGACACGTGCCTGGACCATTCGCGAGGGAATGAAAGCGCCTCAAGCAGCGGGCGTCATTCACACCGACTTTGAGCGGGGGTTCATCGCCGCAGAGGTCGTGGCCTATGAAGAACTCATCGCGCTTGGATCGCACGTGAAGGCGAAGGAAGCTGGGAAGCTACGGATTGAAGGTAAGGACTACGTGGTTCAGGATGGCGACGTGGTGGAGTTCCGCTTCAACGTCTGACCCGTCCGACGAAGCGATTCTAGCAGTTCCGCCAAATCGAACTCTTCTGTGAAGGGGTTCATGAAGGCGCTGCGAAGGTAGGTGCGGCCCGCTTTCTCCACTTGCACGATGTAGAAATACCCTTCTCTGACAAGGTGTTCGCGAATGGCCTGATTCAAGTGATCCACCTCTTCAGGGGAGGCGTTTCGGTCAGGAACATGGCGGTAACAAATGATATTGGATTCCGGAACGATGAGGAGTTCGAAGTCGGGGGCCGCCTCGATCATTTCCGCGAAGCGGAGCGTTCGTGCGCGGCAACGATCAATGTATGTCTCTAACAACGATTCCCCTCCCAGCGCTAACAGCGCATAGGCACGCAAGCCTAACATTGGTCGCGTGCATTCCAAGGTGCGTTTAGCAGCGTCCCACCAGGCGTGTTCGTCGTCCGCGCGCCAAAGATAACCCGCTTCCTGCGCGAAGGATTGGTAAGAGTGTTCGGCTCGTCTAAAGAGCACCGCGGTGACAAGGCTCGGGCAGAGCAGCATCTTGTGGAAATCCACGACCACGGAATCCGCGCGCTCGATGCCTCGAAGCAAAGGGCGCGCCTTTTGAGAGAAGGCAAAGGCGCCTCCATGAGCGGCGTCTACGTGCAACCACAGATCCTCACTCGCACAAAAGTTAGCTATGTCCTCTAACGGATCCATCTGTCCCGTCGCCGTAGACCCAGCGCTCGCCACCACCCCGAGTATGTGGCGTTCGCTGACGCGCGTTCGCGTCAAGGCGTTGCGCAGGGCTGGCATGGACATCCGATAGGCTGCATCCACAGGAACACGGATGACGCCTTCCTGTCCCCAACCCATGATCCTGGCTGCACGATCCACACAGTAATGCGACTCTTCCGAAACGAGCACCGCATATTCATGCCCTCCTGATTCCCAAGCGCCTCCACGCGCTTGTCGCATGGCTAGCAAAGCAGTCAAATTCCCCAAAGAGCCTCCCGATGTCAGCACGCCATCAGCCGATTGAGGCAAGCCCAAGACGCTCGCTAACCGCTGCAAGACCACGCGCTCCATGGGAGTGGCGGGTTGACCCACCTCGTAGACGCCATTGCCAATATCTAGCAAATTCCCTATCAAATCAATAGCAGCCACCGCAGGGAGCACGGGGCCGACCTGATGGCCCAGGTTGCGCGGGTGAGCGACGTGAAAGCTCCGCTCCAGGATGGTCGTGATCAGCGTCCGTGGATCCACCCCGCTCTTGAGGCGCTCTTCCCAAAAGGCAAAGGCATCCTCCGGTTCCATCCAGCGTTGCACTGGAGGATCTCCTGCTGCTGCCACCTTCCAATGATCTGCCAACGCATCCACGACCTGATGCCCAAGCGAGCGAAAGGCCTCGGCATCGAACGCCTCAATCATCAATGCATCATATGATTGAGAAGTGTTAGGCAATGGCAGCTTCACTATTAACACAGCAAAGAGGCGCCCCGTGAGGAGCGCCTCTTGCAACAAACATGAACGTGTTAGGATGCGTGCCCGATCACATCAATCGATCTGCACGTCATCGATGTACCATCCGGCACCAGTCTCTGGATCGTCATCCGTAAGGAAACGGAACTCGATGATCACTTTCCCGCCTCGAGCAGCGCTTGGGAAGCGGATGCTGTAAGGTTTCCACCCTTCGGATTGGCCCCAAAGGATTTCTTCGATGGCCACCGGGTTCTCGCCGTTCTCATCAAGAAAACGGATTTGACCGCCCTCCGCTTCGAAGACGGAATCAATGAAGTAGTTGAAGCTGAGCTTAGGTGACGCATCACTGCTGACATCAATGACCGGCGAGCGGAGGTAGGCGAAGGTAATCGGGGCGTAGTTGCCATCGAGATTCACTCCCCAGGCGTTCTCGCCGCTGGCGGCGGCATCAATGCCAGGGGCGGCTGGGGTGCCAAGTTCCCAGGTATCGCCAGAGTCATTGGTGGCCGTCCAGCCTTCTTCGCCATTCTCAAAGTCTGTGAAGTAGAGCGCGGGGGCGGCCACTTGGCTGACGCGGTAATAGCGTTGAGGGACATCGAAGGGCATGCCTGGCCCCGTGTAAGATGTGGCCTCAGCAGTGGCACCTCCGTCAGGATAGGTGGTGACCAGGTTTTCCCAGGTCATCATGTCCGTAGAGGAATCAACCGCGTAATAGCGTCCGACTTTCGATTGCCAGGTGAGGGAGAGTTCATCCGCCGTCTGGCTGTAGTCCGTGATGAGGAAGGACTCAGGAGCGGAACGATAGGCGGGGAAGCCGCCGTTCTCCACGTCGTTGAGGAGGACTTTCGTGCCATCCTCTAACACACTGAAGATTTCTAACGTTGCGCCACCTGTGCCGTTGAACCAGATGACGCGTACGGGATAAATGCCAGCCTCCTCCACTTCGAAACGGAAGATGGTGTCGAAGGAACCTCGGCCGCGGCCGAATTCGCCAATGGTCTCGGCTTGGTCGAAGGGTCCGCCCTCCATGCGGAAACCATCGTCACTGTTGACGCCCATGGTGTGGCGGCCAGCAGGGAAATCGACATAGGTGAGGATTTCACCATTGGCTCCATCAGGAGAATCGTTGAGTCCTGGAAGGCCTGGCATTTGAAGGTCACCTGCGAAACTGCCAGCATCATTCGCAGGATCCTCATCCACGACCGCATTGAGATTGATCACGCCAGGAATCTCGAATTGGACGAGCTCGGCATCTCCAACGACTTCCCCTGACCCAATGGCGGGCCCGACAATGGAATCATTGGCGAGGTTCTCGTCGATGGGGGTGCCATCGATATCGACAAGGCCACCAGAGAGGGCGAGTTCCGTCTCGGTGAGGGAATTGTGCGTGTAGAGTTCGTTCTGGAAGATCCTCCAGAGGAAACCCGGCTTGCTCTTATCGACCCGGCCAGCCTTCATGTCGGGGGTGAAGACAAAGAAGGTGGGCGGACTCCAGGGAGCGCTTTCGTTGATCACCAATTCGCCTTCCGTGCTATTCGCCTGGATGGTGTAGGTATGGCGGGTGCCCTGCTCGTAGGGATCCGGGAAGACATGTTTGAAATCGTAGACGCCCGTGCCCGCCTCTGTGCTTTCCAGCGGCACCGGTTCGCCATCGATGTAGAGCACCACTGACTCGGGATCGACCACACAATTCCCCACGCTGTTGAGACGGAAGGTGAACAGATCGGGCGCGGCATCGAGTGGTGGCGCGATGGCGGAGGCAAAGCATCCTGACTGTGGAGGCGCATAACCATCCAACGTGACGAGCGCGGTTTCTTGTGGGGTCTTGCCATGCACAATGGAGTGGGCACCAAGGCCACCCCAACCTTTCTGACCGTCCTGACCAGCGCCATCGTCCCCGTCATTGATCGCCATGCCCAGCCCAAACTGGACGCCACTTGTCAGTTCTTCGAGGCCCATGGCAGCCTTGGGAAGCTTGATCTCGTAGATCGTCTTCTTCGTTTCTCCGTTACGGGTGATCACCGCTTCCGTGTCGGGCCCACCGTCTGGACGCGCTTCGTGTTGGACGATGACTTCTCCCGTAGCTCCTTCCACGCCACCAAGCGCATAGTTGTAGAGAGCTATCTGAGTGTCCGTCTTGTCGTTGGCGACCATCAGTTGCACGGAATCGCCATTCCACGCGTCGTTGCGTGAGTTCTCGTGGTAATCATCCGTCACCACGAAGGCGAAGTAGACATTCTCATCGTCATAGGTCACTTGGACCGCTGACGTCTGGTCATCCGGCCCGGTCCAGCTACCGCCATTCCATTCTTCGTGCAGGGTCATCTCAGCCCCGCTCCGACTGCCGACACCTTTCTCAACGGTGAATCGAGGGTCAGAGAGAATCGGCACGCCTAACCAATCATCCAACTCGCCATCGAGCACGATATCTCCCGTCGCTCTTCGGGCAGAGTGAAATTCTTTCCCTGGCTCCATGTCATTGGCTCTCGCGAGCGTGACGCGGGCCGTTTGTTCAGGACTCTTACCGTGGACGATCGAGTGGGCGCCAAGACCGCTCCAGCCTTTCTGACCGTCTTGGCCCGCACCGTCGTCGCCATCGTTGATAGCCATGCCCAGACCAAATTGCACGCCGGCGTCAAGGGAGTCCAAGGCCATGGATGAAAGAGGCAATTTGATCTCATAGGTGGTCTTCTTATTCTCCGCATCCCGCGTGATCACCGCTTCCGTATCAGCACCCCCTTCTGGGCGGGCTTCGTGCTGAACGATGACCTCGCCGAGATCGCCTTCTACGCCGCCGAGTGCGTAGTTATAAAGCGCAATTTGTTGATCGCGCTCTGCATTGGCGACCATGAGTTGCACGGAATCTCCATTCCAGGCGTCATTGCGGGAATTCTCGTGGTAGTCATCCGTGACGACGAAGCCGAAGTAGACATTCTCATCGTCGTAGACCACCTGGACAGCCGACGTTTGGTCATCGGGCCCAGCCCACGTTCCACCATTGTACTCTTCGAAGATGATGTAGTCACCCTCGACGTCAGGATCATCCGCCGAGCCCTTGGGGAAAGAGAAGGCGGGATCTGCCAGGAGGGTGGACCCCGTCCATTCAGAGAGATCCCCATCGAGGACAATGGGATCCACCGCCTTGATGGCTGTATAGTATTCCTTGCCGGGTTCGATATCATTCGCGTGCACGCCGAGCGGCAAGAGGCAAGACGCAGCGAGGAGTAGGAGCCGTCTATTCATGTGTGTGGTGTAGAGGTAGGGTAGGGGTGATTGAGGAATCGTGAGGATCTTCATCTTTGTGCAACAATCCCGTCAAGCTTCGAAAGCATCAACCACGCCAAATGATCGAGGAATCTCAGGGTTCCAGCAAGGATAAGCACTTCGCGATCTTGGCGGCATTCGCCTCATTCACTTGCTGACCCGGATCGATCACGTAGACGATGTATCCCGTGTTCGCCCTCTTCGCCGTCCACACATGGACCCCTGTCTTGACCAACCCCTGGCGGCCTTCAACCGTGCGGTGATCGGCCTCTAGTCCAGCCAAAGTGCCCTTGCTGCGTTTCTCTGTCGTTGGATCCAAACGGACGCCTATGTTGTTGAGGACGCCATTCACTGCGAGTTCTAGATCCACCCCGAGAGGCGAACACACGGCCACGACGCCGCATCCCATACGGCCTTGACTGATCACGACTGCCGACCCGAGATTGGCGATCTGCGGGATTTCCAACGGCTTGATGGTCCACCCGGAAGGCACGCGCACACGGTAACCCAGGCGATGATCGGTGATCTCTTGTTCGCCTTCATGCCGCGTCTCAACCGGCTCGCGCTTGAATCCTTCTAACATCACGCCAACGCGTTCGCGGAGTGCCGCGGCATCATGGCCCATTTGAGTCACGTCCATGCCCATGTACATCCCCGAGGTCGCATTGGACAGATAGAGTGACGTCGCCTCGACTCCATCAGCCAACAGCGTCCGATAAGGCGTCACGAGGAATGGTTCTCCGGCGAATGTCTGCGTGTCCGTGGCACCGGTGTCGAGGTCTTCCATCATGCGCGCATGAGCCTCCTGGTGAGTTTCACCGTCGAGAGACATCACATCGATCTCGTAGTAGGGACCACGCTCCAGGTCATCGATCGTCAATCGCGAGGCACCTTCATTCGAAATCTCGTCACCTTGCGCGAGAGTGCGCGTTTCGAACAAGCCCGATGGAGGCAATGTGAGAGTGAAATCGGCCGCAAAGTCGCGGTAGATTCCGCCGCGCATGGCGAAATCGGCGCCCACGGCATTGCCTGGATCACTCGCAATCAAGGTCGCCTTCAAGGCCTCGCGCTCGACTTCCGGCATCCAGGAGGCCGCTTCGTAAGAAGCCTCTAACAATGGCAACACCGCCGTCTTCTTGGCGTCGTCCGCGCCCTCCCACCAAGAGAAGATGCGGTAAAGATAGCCTTCTCTTAGAAAGGACGCGTGCCGGTAGGTGAACGGGATCTCACCTTGGAATCCGCGGAAGGCCACTTCCGTTGCGGTCATGCCCCCAATGACCACCTCGCGTCGTCCGGCCTCTTCCCCACTGAGTGCCTCAAGGGTCTGCTGCTCCTGCCACGCACGCAGGGCTTCTCCGCCGTTGCCGTCTTCCACCGTCCACGTCTGGTAGAACTCCCCCAGACCGCCAATCACGCCAAGACTAGCATCTTCACTCATTTCGCGAAGCTCATCCGCGCCAGGCAGACGACAAGCCTCCGGGCAGGTCAATGTCAGACCACTAATGGCGCTCTGATACACACGATCGCGGATCGCCCAGCCAAAGCCTTGGCCATCAGGAGTCGTCAAGATCGGACGGATCGCCGGTTCCCGATCCTCGACGAAGCGGAAAGACGCCATGATCGCTTCAATATCGGCTGCGTGCTTGGAGAAACCCAGCTTGGTCCCCCACCCGATCAGTTGGTAGTTGAAATCGCCGCGTTGCAGGATGGCGGCCCGGTATTCGAACCCCGTGCCTCCGATGTCCGCCGAGGCGGCTTTGCGAATGGCGCGTTGCCCACCGATCATCTCGTCGGTGCGTGGGGCTCCTTGCCCTAACAATGACGTAGGACTGAGAATAAGATCGGCGTAGTCATCGAGCGTCACGCCATCCATGGTCTCCACCACCACTGCGAGAAAGCCCCCTAGCGAGGAGGTCATGACCATGGTGGCGTCTGGATTGGCCTCCAAGGCCTTCTCCTCCGTGAGGAACTGCCATTTCTTGTGGGGGCGGTTCAAGGTGAAGGCACCGTAGTAGTCCTCATAGGTGTCTCCACGCACCACCTGAGGATTGTCCGGCGATGCGGCGGTGGCCGATTCCGCCATCATGAAATCTTCTTTCAACGGCTCCGAAGGAGGCGCCGGCTTGCAAGCGCTCCATCCCCACACAAGCCCCAATACCAAGAATACCCTCACGTAGTGTCGATTCATTTCCCATCTAAGCACAGCTCGGGTGACAACATAGGCTGAAAGTGTTGGCAATTTCCCGAGGGTGACAGAAGGTGATCCTCCAAACTTCGCATCACGTCATCATGGGTAAAAGTCTTTATGAAAAGGTCTGGGAATCACACGCCGCCGCGCAGCTTTCCAATGGGCAAACGCAGCTATTGATTGATACCCACCTCATTCATGAAGTGACGAGCCCGCAGGCGTTCGGCATGTTGCGCGACCTCGGACTGAAAGTGCGCCATCCGGAGCGCACTTTCGCCACCGTGGATCACATCGTGCCCACGGACCAATTTGAAGAGCCTTTCTCGGATCCGCTGGCGGATGCCATGATCAAGGAACTTCGCAAGAATGCTCAGGAATTTGGGATCACCTACTTCGATCTCAAGAGTGGGAAACAAGGCATCGTCCACGTGGTGGGACCCGAACAGGGTATCACTCAGCCAGGCACCACGATCGCTTGTGGCGATTCCCACACCGCCACGCACGGGGCCTTCGGCGCAATCGCCTTCGGCATTGGCACGACTCAGGTCCGGGACGTGCTCGCCAGCCAATCCATGGCCATGAGTAAGCTCAAGGTCCGGCGCATCACCGTGAGTGGCGATCTTGGCCCTGGCGTTTATGCGAAAGATGTCATCCTCCATATCATCGCCCAATTGGGTGCCAAGGGCGGCATCGGCTATGCGTATGAATTCGGCGGCGATGTCTTTGACCGTTTCACAATGGAAGAGCGCATGACCGTCTGCAACATGACCATCGAAGGTGGGGCCCGTTGTGGTTATGTGAACCCCGATGAAACCACGTTTGCGTATCTGAAAGGAAAGCCCTACTGCCCACAGGGAGATGATTGGGACAACGCCGTCGCAGCCTGGAAAGCCGTCGCTTCGGATGCTGATTGTCACTATGATGACGTCGTCGAGATCCGGGCTGAAGACATTGCTCCCAGTGTGACCTGGGGCGTGAGTCCTGACCAGGGCGTGCCCATTTCCGGGCATATCCCCCGAGTGGAAGACGCCTCCACACCCGCCGAGAAGGTGAGCATTCAGGAAGCGCTCGATTACATGAAACTTGAGCCGGGTGCTCCCATCAAAGGCACTCCGATCGATGTCGCCTTCGTTGGTTCCTGCACCAATGGACGTTTGTCAGACTTTCGCGAAGTGGCGCGTTACCTCAAAGGTCACCACGTGGCCGAGGGCGTCAAGGCCATCGCCGTTCCGGGATCGCAGGTCGTTGCCGCGCTTTGCGAGAAGGAAGGTCTCGACGAGATCTTCCGCGAGGCCGGATTTGAGTGGCGCGGTGCAGGTTGTTCCATGTGCTTGGCCATGAACCCCGATAAACTCATCGGCGATCAACTCTGCGCCAGTTCTAGCAATCGCAATTTTAAGGGCCGTCAAGGATCCCCCATCGGCCGGACCATCCTCATGAGCCCAGTCATGGTCGCCGCCGCCGCCGTGCGTGGTTCTGTCAGTGACGCTCGTGAGGTCTTTGAAGTCGGCACCCCAGCAGCGGTCTAACACCATCCACCTTTCCTAACATCATGGCACTCGATCCCATCAAGCAAGTCTCCGGCCGCGCCGTGCCGGTCCCTGGTTCTGACATTGATACCGACCGGATCATTCCGGCGCGTTTCATGAAATGCGTCACCTTTGATGGCCTCGGCGAGTATCTCTTCTTCGACGCGCGTCACGAGGAGGACGGCACTCCCAAAGAGCACCCGCTCAACGACGAGCGTTTCCAGGGGGCGAGCATCTTTGTATCCGGGGTAAACTTTGGTTGCGGCAGTTCGCGGGAGCACGCCCCGCAGGCTCTCTATCGTGCTGGCTTCCGCGCGGTCATTGCCGAGAGCTTTGCCGAGATCTTCTTTGGGAACTGCGCCACCTTGGGCATCCCGTGCGTCACGGGCACTTCCGAAGATATCGCCGCACTCAGTCAAGCCCTCGACGCCGACCCAGGCCTCGACGTCACCGTCGACGTCGAGAAAGCGCGCGTCTTCTACGGAGACCAGCAATTTCCCGTCCACATCCCCGAGACCGCCCAAGACGCCCTCGTGAGTGGGCGGTGGGATCCTATCGGCGAGCTGCTCGAGAATTCCGATAAGGTCGACGCCTGCCTGGCCCGCCACGGACTCGCCTAGGCGAGGCGGCGATCATGACGGGCCAGCGTCCGGCCAGACTAACGGATACCCGATACGGGTCGACCGTCGTTGTAGAGGTATACGTGTTCCGCGTGGGTGAGCACTCGGTTCCACACCGAGACTTCGTCAATGGATCCATGAAACCACCGACCGTTGGCATCGCGGTGCGTGCCGATGTGGAAAGAGTCGTAATCGGCAAGTGTTCCTTGAATGGGAATGAAGTTCGTGATCCAGCCATCACTCGGGCGCGTCCAAACGAGGCTGTTACCATTGACGTAGAATCGGAACCGTGAGCCGTCATAGGTCATCAGCGTGTGTATCCATTGGCCTTGGATCTCCGCATCGGGAAACTCCTTCTCCACGTGGATGGCACTGCCGTCATACGTATGAAACTGGACCATCGTCATGGAGGTATCCTCCGCGCCTTCCCGTAATCCTAACGAGATGGTGTAATTGGGAGATGTTTCATAGATCATCTGGCGTTCCGTGCCACTGGGAACATCAACCGCTTTGAACCAGGCAGAGACCGTGAAGGGCGCCCCCGGAGGGACAATCTGCCCATCGACAGAATAGTAATCGCCGACGCCATCGAACCAAGCTGCTGAGCCTGACATATCACTCGTGTAAGCTTCATCGCCCTCGGCCACCGCGTGCAACGGCTTGGTCTGATTCATGTCTCCCAAGGCAAATTTCGAATTCAAAGCAGAATTCTCAAATCCCCAATACGCACGCAATCCTTGAGTCAATCCTGATACGCGCTGTGCCCTGACAAACCCACGATTCTGCGACCAGGTCGTTTCCCAGGATTCATTGAGTGACTCGGCGCGGAGGAAGCTCTCAGGCAGTGGCGTGTAGCCTTGTAGATCGGTGCTCGATGCTAACATGTAGGACATGGTAGGGCATCCCTCTAACGCAACGGTCATTGTCTCCGGACCGAGTTCAAAGGATCCTGAAATCGCGATCCCTTGGACCTCGGCCGCCCCGAGATCCGCCGGGCCCACACGAGGAAAGCGACGTTGATCCAACACCGGGACCGTTCCTGTGACGACGGCATCGACCGCGGGCGAGCCTCCATATGGGGGCATGGTGAGGGTGGGACCTCCATAGAACCCCAATGGTGCGAGTTGGGCGTCGCCCCCTAAGAGATTCTGATCTTCAAATTGGACGATGCCGAAGTAATCTGGACCACTCGTGCCGGCCGTGTTGCCAGCGAGGATCGAGTGACGAACGGTGATCATGCCCTTGGCGTGCACTCCGCCACCATAAGTGGCGGCTTCATTTCCACTAAATGTGCAACTTTCGATCAAACAGGTGCTCAAACTCGACGGCAAATCCACGGCCCCACCCGTCGTGCCATGACTTACATTACGACTAAAAGTCACGTTCCGCAAAGTCACCTCACTAGCGCCTGGACTATAGATGGCACCTCCCCTGGCCGCTTGATTTCCAAACAAGGCAGAATCTTCAATCGTAAGGCGTCCTTCGTTTAGGATGGCTCCACCAAAGTCATTGCCGACATTCCCTCCCGTGAGATTGATCCCGCGCAAGGTGAGATGGCCATTGGGCTCAATATGGAAATGGCGTTGGCCGGTCTCGGTGAGATACCGGACGAAGGTGACGCCTTCAGAAAGATTCGACGCATCGATGGTGATTGCTTTATCGATGCTAATGGGCGCCCTGAAGAAAGAAATCGTCTTCCCATTAAGATATTGACCAAAGCGAACAGTCTCTCCATCCATTGCGTTTGCGACGATTTCCCCAAGGGCATAGTCTTGTTCACTCGAAATATTCTCCTCAAGAGCTGAAAGATAGACAGACAAATTAGGACCAGCACTATCTGATTCCACTTTCAATGAATAGAGAATCTCTATGTGTTGGGAGGCGACGGTGAGGTCCACTTTCTGACGCTCACCTGAAGGGATTTCACCCCCATTCCAACTCGTTTGAGCAGGTTTCCCGAAGTCTTGAAAGCCAGTCACGGTGGCAGTTTGTTCTCCGGTATTCTCCAGCCAGAACGTCACCGTGACTTCAGGCACCGTCGTATCGACCTCAAATTCGTGCGCACCTAGAAAGCGGAGCATGGGCCGTGGATCACTGGGTGTACCGATCAATTCCACTTCGGACACTTGCACGGCATTTGCCGCGGCGGCGTCTGCGACCTCGGGGAAGGTGATCCGGTAGGACTTATAGGAAGTCGTATTCGTGAAGGGTATCTCCTGTCGTTCAAGGCGTTGAGTGAACGGAGGAATGTCCATCTCCGCCAAGACGACAAACTGGATCCCATCCACGGATCCCTCCACACGCACACGGGAAGGATCGCGAGCAGGCTCGTCATTTCCCGACGTCAGCGCGATGGCACCCACGCGCGTCCATTCATAAGAAGGCGTGACGGTAAAACCAGCGCCTTGTTTATCGAAATTCAAATGCTTCGTCTCATGGGTATCATCAATGATCTTATCCACCTCTTCTCCCTCTGGCGAATTGCTCGAAGAAGCGGTAATGGCATCTCCCGGTGCCGTGACGTCTTCGGGATCATAACTGGCCCGATCAAAGCGCATGCTTCTCGCGGTCATTCTTCCTACCGCGTGAGGGCTGGTATTCTCTAACCGCAACACGTGCACGCCTCGAGGCAAATAGACATCCGTGATATGAATATCACTCAAATAGGCAGGCACGGGATGGGAATCCGTGAGAACAATCTGCCCTTCCGCGCGACTCAACCGAAAGGTGGGGTCACCGCTCGATGGCCATGCCTGTGCCTTCACCGTGACATTGAACGTTCCCGAATGCGCGACATTGACGGTATACTCGACCCATTCATCCGTACTGAATTCCTGCAGCCAATCGACTTCCGAATAACCGTAGCGCTTGCTGTAGGCGATGAGCCAGCCACCCTGATCGTGGTAGCCAGGAGAAATCAGTCCCGGTAGATCGATAGGGGTGCCGCTGTAGGGCTTCTGTTCCAAGTTCATGCGGTATTCCGCAATATCGTATGCTTCTGCATAGGTAGTCGGATCATCGGGAGTGAAGAGCGCCACCCGATAACGTAGAGGAGTCTCGCCGTGCAAGGCAGATTCGGGATAATCACCGAGCGCGGGCGTATAGGTGAATGTGCCAGGAACGGTCACCCCATTCACTTTGGCCGTGGCTTGACCAAATGGCCAGAATTCCAGATTGGTAACCAAGGAGGAAGGATTCCAAGTGATCACCGGCTCAATCAAGGGTTTAGGACCGATCTCAATGGTCACCGTCTTTGTCACGGACGCATAGTTCTCCGTATCCTGCGGGACGAATTGCACTAACAATTCATGCTCACCATCCGGCAAGACGGTGTTGCCGTCTACGCGAGCATACGTGAAGGTGCCAGGGACGGACGGTTCCGTTCGGGCGTTCAACGCATTCTCAAGCCTCTGCTCTGAATAGACCTCTCGGGGTTCCCACACGATCTGAGGAATTTCGCGTGGCTCGCCCGCTCGCAAGCGGGTGACCCGATACTTCAGTTGAGAACCATTGGACAACTCCGCCGTCGTCGATTCCCACGTTTCCCCAATTGCACTGGGCAAATACATGAAATCGTAGGTGGACGCGATCCATGAAGCACTCGAGGTCAGATACTCCGAGGTGAAGTACAATACCGGTGAGGCCGATGATGGAAAGTAGTCGTCCGAGATATAGAAATCTTTGATCATCGCCGGCGGGTACCACTGATGATTCTGTGCCATGTCGGAATCGAAGAAGAAGTGATTGGCACCGGGATTGAGATAGCCAATCGGTTTTTTGTGCAGCCAACTCAAGTCATCGAACCCGATGCTATCCGGGAGCAATTGGAAGTCCGGCGAATAGAACTGGACGCTTTGCACAGGGTATCCATTGGCGCTGCTGCCTCCTTTAATCCATTCGATCTGCACTTGATAGTGACGTACGCCCGTGGGGATCTGCCCTGAGGGCGGCGCTCCGTTTCTACCGATGATAAAATTGGTCCGCAACGACGGCGGCGCGGGCTCCGGATCGGAGAATAGATCCTCGAAGAACTCGACAAAGTCCTCGCCCGCTCCTTCAAACCAATCGGCAATCTGGTCCCCAGTATCCTCAAACCAATCGCCGGCATCGCTCAATGCCTGCTCGCTCCATTCAAGAGCGATCTCTGGTCCACTCTTCCAGCCTTCATTCCAAGGAGAATCGGGCTCCGTCGCATAGGTGGTGAGCACTCCTGTATTCGTGTTGATTCCATTCAACTCCAAGCACACATCGACTACGTCCGATTGATTATAGTAATCGACACCGATCACATTCGGACGCGCTTTATAACGATAATTTGCGCCAGCGGGAGGAGGGTCCGCCAGCTCCGTCACCAACCAGTGCAAGAGCACGGGATTGGCATCGCGCGCGACACTCTCAATGCTCCCCGGATAGGAACCGAACGTGAGTGTCCCATTGGCGATCAGGGTCGAGTTGTGGGTCACATTGCCGAAAGTGAATAGATTATCCTCATCGCTCAAGTAGGGCGTGCCCTGCATGGCGGCAATCAGGCCGTCATAATACGGTTGCCGATGATGGGAATCCGAGTGGTTCGTCCCGCGACCATAGCCACTGTGCCCCGGCCAGAAACTCGACGGACGCGACCACGTCCCGGCACTTGCCGCGTGGTAAGCGATGATAACCGTTTTCCCGGCATTGATGAAATCTTTGACTTTCGATGCTCCATTGAAGTTGGTGAACTCCGCAATATCGCCAGAGAAGCGATCATTGATCATGGTTTCTAGCTCTTCATGCTTCGATCCGCGCATTCCATCTGTGTAATCACCCGGCTGATCATCGAGATAGGAGTCGTAGAACTTTTGGAACCAGATGATGAGAATTTCGTTAGGATTCTCGTCGTGAAAGCGTTTCGCGTCGTCCAGGTTCTTCTCGATGGTGTCATTGTAGAGACCATGGGCAAAGCGCATGGTGCCTCCGTCATCGACAGCCACCCGTAGATCGATTGAGCGGATCCCATCGTTGAGCTGCTGGTAGATGGTCCGCTCGTGATTCTGCGACCACGGCTCGTAAAGTTCGTCTCCCAGGGCAAAGACTTGCTTTCTCCAATCGTCAAAGTCATCGGGCGGGAAATGATCGCCAACCTCAAGTTCATCCCAGCGGGGATCTCCAAAGTCGACCGGGCTCAGCGGATCATAGGAGCCTGCGTCGTGAGTCCCTAGGATCAAGAGATCTCGAAGCTTGAAGTCTCCGATGATGGCCTTGTGATCATTCATCCAGGTGCTGTAGTCCACCCCCCATGCCTGCGGAAGCACGGCGAGAAGGGCGATGATCATCGTGTTGAGAAGGGAAGGATTGCGGTTCATGGGCAAACGTGGGGCGTTCCCTCTCCTCTCCGAAAACGCGGCCGCGATGTTTCACTCTTTCTCAAAGAAAGTTGTCAGCACCCCTCCAGGCCATTGCCCCGGGCGGACATTCCACTTGCCTTCCCTACCCGCCACGCACATACAGCTTCCGTCATGCCAGAAACCGACGACCTGCGTATCGAAGAAATCCATTCGCTCATCTCGCCCGCCGTGCTCATCGAGGAATTGTCCACCGATGACACCCATCGCTCGTTTGTGGCAAAGGCTCGCGAAGAGGCCGAGGCTATCCTGGCCGGGAACGACCCTCGTCTCTTGGTCGTGGTGGGTCCCTGCTCGATTCATGATAGCGCTAGTGCGATCGAGTATGCCCAGCGTTTGAAGCCCTTGATCGATCAATACCGCGACACCTTGCACATCGTCATGCGGGTCTACTTTGAGAAACCACGCACCACCGTGGGCTGGAAAGGCTACATCAACGACCCCGGACTGGATGACAGTTGCGATATCAATCGCGGTCTCCGTTTGGCGCGGACGCTATTGCTACGGCTCACCGAAATGGGCGTCGCCGCAGGCACGGAATTTCTCGATACCATCAGCCCCCAATACTTCGCCGACCTCGTCACCTGGGGCGCGATCGGGGCGCGCACCACGGAGAGCCAAGTTCACCGGGAGCTTGCTTCAGGACTATCCATGCCAGTGGGTTTCAAGAACGGCACAGACGGCAATATCAAGATCGCCATCGATGCGATCGGCGCCGCCAAGGGGAAGCACGCTTTCCTATCCGTCACGAAACAGGGCGTATCGGCCATCGTTCTCACCAAAGGCAATCCGACATGCCACGTCATCCTGCGAGGCTCTAGCAAGGGTCCCAACTACGACGCCGATTCTATTGCCACCGTCACCGAGAAGCTTGCCGGGGCGGGCTTGCCCACCGGATTGATGGTGGATTGTAGTCATGGCAACAGCCGCAAGGATCATCGCAATCAACCAGCAGTGGCCGAAGCGCTGGCTGACCAGGTTCGCAGCGGTTCCAAAGCCATTCGCGGCATCATGATTGAGAGCCATCTCGTCGAAGGCAATCAGAAGGTCGAGCCTAACAAAGACCTCGTCTATGGGCAAAGCATCACGGACCAGTGCGTTTCCTGGGAAACGACGGAAACCATGCTCGCCACCCTGTCCAAAGCCGTCGAGGACGCCAACGCCTAACCAGTGCGAGTCGGATGCGTGCGCAAACTTGGAAAGTCGCTGGGATCAACTTCGATCACTTCCATATGGGAGATCTCCTGCGGGAGGTTTACGATCTTCCCCACGCGGAAATCGTCGGCATCGCCGATGAAGATCTCGCCCGCATGCAGGATGCCCAGAAGACCTTTGGCCTGACAGATAACCAAGTTTTCACGGATTATCGCGCGTGTCTGGAACAAACCCAGCCGGACATGGTCATCCTTTGCCCATCGACCAAAGGACACGCCGCATGGGTGGAGAAAGTGGCCCCATTCGGCAGACCGATCTTGGTGGAAAAGCCATTCGCCGCTTCGTTAGAAGATGCCGATCGCATGATCGCCGCGATGGACGCCTCCGGTCAGCCTCTCGCGATCAATTGGCCCCTCCGCTGGTATCCAAGCCACGTCACCGCGCATCGGCTCGTTTCCGAAGGACGCCTCGGTGAGGTGCGGGAGGTCCATTTCTACGATGGCAATCGTGGCCCTCTCTGGCACGGCGCGGACAAGATTGAACTCGAACCCACGGCAGAACGCAAAGCGGCCAGTTGGTTCTATAAGAAGGCAGAAGGCGGCGGATCTCTGTTAGACTATCTGGGCTATGGCACGACGTTAGGCACCTGGTACCACGGCGGCGCGAAACCGATTGAAGTCACCGCCATGATGGACGAACCCGCTGGGTTAGAGGTCGATGAACACAGCATCACCATTGCGCGCTACGCTCAGGGCCTATCGAAATTCGAAACTCGCTGGGGCACTTTCACCGATCCCTGGACGCATCAGCCCCAACCCAAGTGTGGCTTCGTCATCAAGGGCAGCGCTGGCACCCTCAGCAACTACGACTATGACGAAACGGTGAGGCTGCAGGACAACGATCACCCCGAAGGCATCGATCTTCCCGTGGACACCCTTGAAGGACCTAACAAAGGCCCTATTGCTTACTTCCTTGATCGGCTGGAACGCGGTGAACCCGTCGAGGGCCCCCTCTCCATCGAGATCAGCCGCATCGGCCAGCAAATCGTCGACACCGCCTACCAAAGCGCTCGCGAGAAGCGGGCCTTGCCATTGTTGGGGTAGGACGAGGCACATTCATCTAGATTGGGATTAGATTACGCTTGCACTCTAATTTTATAGAATTAGTATGCACGCATGGCTAGAAAGAAGCGCCCGGAGCCGACAGATGCGGAACTACGTCTCCTACACCCGCTGTGGAACCACGGGCCGATGCGATTGAGCGAGCTTTGTGATCGCCTTGCTCAGGAAGGTTCCCCACTCGCGACGACAACGGTTGCAACCGTCCTGCGGGTGATGCGGGAGAAAGGATTCGTCAAACGCCGCTCACTCAAGGGGCAAGTGACCTGGGCGGCCGCTGAAGACCGCTCGACGACCAGCAATCGCTTTCTGAAAGGCCTCACACAACGCCTATTTGATGGCTCCACCAAGAACCTCATTTCTCACTTGGTGAAAGAAGGTGATTTGAGTGCCACTGAACGCGCTGAGATTCGCGAATTGCTCACCCAGATACGGAAAGATGATGAACCCTTGGATACTTGAATTTGCCCGGGCGCCCTGGTGGGAGACCTTAGGATGGACCATGATCCACACATTCTGGATTGGGAGCGTCTTGGGCGCCATCAGTTACACGATTTGTCGCTTGATAGGGAACCGATCAGCAACTTGGCAATACGGCGCTTCCTTCCTGAGCCTACTCCTAATGCTCCTCTTGCCGATACTCATCTTTCAAGAGATCAACGCTAGTGAAGGGACTCCTGAGCCTTCTCCACTGAAGCCGCAAGAGATTCAAACGAGCGGCATGCTGACAAAAGCACCTACTCCTGGCACCTCCTTTCAATCCACGGCACACATACCAACCACCGACGCCGAATCTTGGGCGAGACCTTGGTTCCATTGGCTACCCGTTCTGTGGGCGATCGGTTCAGGAGGGATGCTCATTGCCATGATGATAGGATACTTTGGAACGTATTCTCTTCGACTTCACAGTTATCCAGCCAACGAACGGATCCGTGATATGGGAGCGCGATGGCAGCACCGCCTTGGAATGCAACGGCCTGTGATTGTCAACCTAACCGACAGACTACGCTCTCCAGTCGTGGTTGGTATTTTACGACCAATGATCCTCCTTCCAGGTCATGTCGCGACGGGCCTGGCGCCCAATCAGTTGGAGATGATCTTGGTGCATGAGCTCGCCCATTTGAAGCGCTGGGATAATCTTGCACAACTCCTTCAGAGATTTACTGAGGCGCTGCTCTTCTTTCAACCGCTCGTATGGATGCTATCGAGACAAGCAAGTGCTGCCCGAGAAGCGTGCTGCGATGCAATCGTAGAGAAGCATTTCCATGATTCTCGCACCTACGCCAAGACACTGTGTCAACTCTCCGAAGCCGTACCAACGACCGTCTCGGCAGCGGCGGATCGTGACGGCTTGCTCCCGAGGCTCCGGTCAATCCTTGGGCAAGAATCACGCTATCGGCCCAGCCCTCTCGGAAGCGCGATGATGCTGTTAGCCTTACTGGGGTCGATTGCGTTTTGGGGAATGCGTGAGACTCAGGCTCAAACTGAGCCGACCAAGGAGAATCTTATCAACATCACCGGAACCGTACACAATTCGAAAGGGGAGCCCATCGCAGAAGCTGAAGTTGTGGTGAAACACCAAACGAACAACAGCCGGGTCGATGTTGGAACCACTTCCACGCTAGCAGACGGTTCCTTTGCATTGCGCGTCCCCTCGTTGCCAGGGTCCTTCGATGTGATCGCCCGTTACGGAGGAGCCACGCAAACTCGGCTTCTCGGCGATGCTCCCATCCGTTTTGAGATGCCTGTTAGAACCTACTCTGGCACCGTCGAGGACGAGAAGGGCCATCTGGTGGCTGGCGCCAAAGTATCCATCCTCAGCCACAGCAACTTTCACCAAGAAATCCTAACAGATTCCGAGGGAGCTTTTGCGTTCGAGCACGTCGACCACAACCCGTGGGCACACATCTACGCGACGGACCAGCGTGGTGAGCGTTATTCTTGGCTACGTCCCCTGCCACGCGAACGCTCTGAGAGGTTATTATTGATCGTGGACCAGGATCCCGTCACGGTGAGCGCAACGGTCGTCGACGACGTAAGCGGAAAGCCCGCGGCCCAAAGTGACGTCCTCCTTTTCATGGAGAATAGAGTCCTTGGCCGAAAGCAACCCACGGATGCGAACGGACAGGTTCGTTTCACCCATTTGCCACCCTGTCGCGTGCGATTGCAGGTTCGATACAAACGGCCCGATCATCTAGCGATCCCCTACCCAGGATATGGACAATTCTGGCCCAGCGATGAAGACGCTTGGAGAATAGCTCTAAGCGAGGGCCGGGAAATCGCGCCCGTGATCGAGATTCCTTCCGCTACTCCCGTCGCTTACGTTCGAGCGCGTCTAGTCGATGGCGATGGCAGCGTTCTCACAGAGACAGAGATCCAACTGCGACATCCAGGCATTTCAGAAGCGCATCAAACTCTCACAGATGTAGAAGGTTATGGTGTTTTTCCCACGCTAGCAGATCAAGAATCGATCAGCCTGGGCCTCTCGACGAAAGCGGGGCATGCCGGAAAGCTCATTCTGGAGGATGCGATCGACGCGGGGACACAAGTGGACGTTGGCGATATCTCCGTCTTCCTCCCAGCGGCCCTCAGCGGTCGCCTGCTCCATCCCGATGGCCAACCCGCAGCAGACGCATGGGTTTCCGTCAGTTTCGAAAGCAAATCGGCATCCATACGCACCAATGCAAAGGGCGAGTACGCGTGGACGGCACACCTCTTTGCCACACAACCCATCGCGATCATCGCCCATGCGCCGAGCGAGAACACATCTGTCGACTTCTTTGGAGAACTGTTAGTAGATAATCCCCTAGCTGTTGAGGCCATCACGCTCAATAGCGTTCGCAAGTCCAAGCCCCGCCCTCAAATTGTGGGGCATCGGGCCATGGCGAAGACTCGCTTCAACGTTGCTCCGGGAGAGACCGTGACCATTCCTGACCTGATCCTGAGTCCCTTGGTTGCCGAAGAGGAGAAGGCCGAAATGGCGACTCTCACGCAGTTCTTTGAAGCGAACTTCGAAGACAAGCCGAGTGAATCGGCCCCGTGAACTCTCAGCGAGAAGAGAAAGAAGAGTCGGGGTGATAGGATTCGAACCTACGACTTCCTGGTCCCAAACCAGGCGCACTACCAGGCTGTGCTACACCCCGCTCTAAAGCGAGAGGCGGGAAAGTGGCGCAGTGGCTTGAAGTTGCAAGCGCAAAGTGCCCCAGAGGCCATTTCCTATTGAATCCGGGCCGTTCCCAGCTTATGGGCCCTGCCCATGGCTGAGAAAGCACGGAAGACTCTGGAAGAACGCGCTCAAATGTCGGACATTGAGCGCTTGCGTCACTCTTGCGCGCATGTCTTGGCCACCGCGATTCTCCGGATCTGGCCCGATGCGCAGCTGGCCGCCGGGCCGCCCGTGGAGAATGGCTTCTATTACGACATGGATCTGGATCACCGGATCTCGCCAGAGGATTTCGAACGGATCGAGGCGGAGATGAAGAAGGTGGTGAAGGAGAATCAGAAATTCGAACGCATCGTCCTGTCACGCGCGGAGGCGATGGACATGGCGCAGTCTGGTCGCCTTGGCGGGCTGACGGAGCGGGACGCCCCGAGCAAATTTAAGATCGATATCCTGGAGAACATCCCAGATGACGAGGAGATTTCGATCTATCAGAACGGCGAATTCACCGACCTCTGCGCGGGTCCACATGTCGGCTTCACGAGCAAGTGCAAGGCGTTCAAAGTGATGAGCGTGGCGAGCGCGTTCTACAAAGGCGATGCAAACAACCCGCAGTTGCAGCGTGTTTATGGAACGGCCTTTCCCAACAAGACGGAACTGAACGCCTACCTAGAACAGTTGGAAGAGGCAAAGAAACGCGACCATCGGAAGTTGGGACGCGAGTTGGGACTCTTTCATATTGATGAAGAAGTGGGCCAGGGACTCATCTTGTGGATGCCGAAGGGCGCGGTGATCCGTCAGGAGCTGCAAGATTTCATTTCCGAAGAGCTGCGCAAGCAAGGCTACTCTCAGGTCTTCACGCCTAATATTGGCAAGCTGGACCTCTACCGGACCTCAGGCCATTTCCCCTACTATCAGGATTCCCAGTATCCGCCCATCGTGGACCGGGAGACGCTGAAGCACTTGGCGGATGAAGGCTGCGGCTGCGCGGAGTTGAGCAACCGACTCGATGCCGGAGACGTGGATGGCTATCTCTTGCGGCCAATGAATTGCCCGCATCACATCAAGATCTTCTCCGCCACGCACCATTCTTACCGGGACATGCCGGTGCGCTTGGCAGAGTTCGGCACGGTTTATCGCTGGGAGCAATCGGGGGAACTCGGGGGGATGACGCGGGTACGTGGCTTCACTCAGGATGATGCCCACCTCTTCTGTACGCCGGATCAGGTGGAAGATGAGATCATCGGCTGCCTGAACTTGGTGAAGAAGGTGCTGACGACTTTAGGGATCGATGACTACCGCGTGCGGGTGGGCTTGCGTGACCCCGACAGTTCTAAATACGTAGGCGATCCCGAAGATTGGGATCGTGCGGAAGAAAGCTTGCGCCAGGTGGCCTCCACTCTGGACGTGCCCTTCACGGAGGCGGCGGGGGAGGCAGCGTTCTACGGACCCAAGATCGATTTCCTCGTGAAAGACGTCATCGGTCGCGAGTGGCAGTTGGGCACCGTCCAGGTAGACTACAATTTGCCTCGTCGCTTCGACCTCAGCTATGTGGGCGCGGACAATCAGCCGCATCGCCCGGTGATGATCCATCGCGCACCTTTCGGATCCATGGAACGCTTCGTGGGCGTGCTGATCGAGCACTTTGCGGGGCATTTCCCCACCTGGCTCGCCCCCGAGCAAGTGCGTCTGCTGCCTATCTCGGAAAAATATCACGCTTACGCGGACACCGTCGCTGAGACGTTGCGGACCATTCCCGGCCTGCGGATGACAATCGATCGGAATAGCGAGAAAGTGGGCGCCAAGATTCGTCTTGCTCAGCTAGAGAAAGTGCCCTATATGCTTCTCATAGGTGCTCAGGAAGAGGAATCTCAACAAGTCACCATCCGACATCGCAATCGTGGCGATCTCGGATCCGTATCGGTGTCCGCATTTCTTGAGCAGGTGGGCACGGAGATTCGGGAACGCTCCCTGTGATCGCATTGCTGGTTTGTGAATCGCGCTTCCCACAATTCTACTTCTGTGCACAGGTATTGCTCTGATACCGTGCAGGTCCGTCGCCCTTTGCGATGGCTCCCGCCGCTTAACCCAACTCCTACGTCTTATCGCTAAACCTCGCCGCAAGTTCCGTCCCCGTCGCCGGGACATGACCCGCATCAATGAACGAATCCGCGCCCCGCGGATTCGCGTGATCGTCGCCGCAACCAACGAACAGCTCGGGGTGATGTCCCCTCAGGAAGCGCTGCAGCACGCCAAACGCCTTGGTTTGGACCTTGTAGAAGTGGCTGCCAATGCCGATCCGCCTGTCTGTCGGATTGTCGACTACGGGAAATACAAGTATGAGCAGTCCAAGCTGAAGAAGGACAGCGCCAGCAAGCCTGCTCCCAAGCTGAAGGAGGTGAAATTCCGCGTCCGGACAGACCCGCACGACTACAATATCAAGCTTTCTCACGCAGAGGATTTCCTCGAAGCCGGGAACAAGGTCCGCATCCAGCTGCAGTTTCGTGGTCGGGAAAACGCCCACCACGACATCGGGTTCGAGGTGATGCACAAGATCAAAGAAGATCTGTCCAGCATGGGCCGGGTGGACATGGAACCCAAACTCGCAGGGCGTCAGATCACCATGATGCTCTCGCCCCTGCCGGATCACGCCCGCAAACGGCGCTTCTTGCTCTCGCACGGGGAACTCGTCAATCCCGACGATTTCGACGACGATGAAGACGAGGAGAAAGAGCCAGAATCCAAGGCGTAGGACGCGCCCATAGCCCCGCGTCCAAGATATTTCAGAAAAGTTTGAACGCCGTGAGCGCGCGGCGGTCTCAACCTCTAGCAAGGGCCATGCGCTTCGGTCCTGCGACCTTGTTTCCTTGGTTTAAAGTTGAGAAGGGATTCTCAGGGCCAGGTTGGTGAGTTGCCAGCCTGGCCCTCCCTATTTCAGGAGGAAACGTTCAAGTTGCCGACACACGGAGGACGTCCGGTAGGTCAAGCGTCGCCTGATCGTGCATCACTTCCGCCAGGATGGGGATCTCCGTGATTTGCTTGAGCATGGCTGCATTGCTAATACTGGCCGCATCGCGTTCCTCTTGAGGGTGATTGAGCAAGAGCCCCTGACAGATCAACCCATGGTGAGCGATGGATTCCAGCGTGAGCAACGTGTGATTCAACGCGCCCAGACGGTTGTCCACCACCAAGAGGACAGGCCATCCGAGCGCCACCGCGAAGTCGGCCATGGTTCGTTCGGCGGTCAGCGGAACCATCCACCCACCCGCACCCTCACATAAGATCATTGGATGCTCCCTCGCCAAGCGCTGGGCACCCCCCAACATGGCGTCCCAATCCACGGGGCGATTCTCCAACAACGCCGCAGTCATGGGAGCCGCTGGCATGCGAAAGTGTAAGGGATTGATCGTCTCTAGAGGCAAGTTGATCGCACTCGCAGCCTGCAGGGCCTCCGCATCTTCGCGCGACCCACAGGCCACCGGTTTGTAGCCCACTGCCGGGATGCCAGCAGCGTGAAAGGAACGCAGAAGGAGGGTCGTCACGAAGGTCTTGCCGACCTCAGTGCTAGTGCCCGTGATGAAATAGCCCGCCACCTAGTTGACCTTTTTCAGAATCACATCATACGTGGCAGCAGAACGCCCATCGCGAAAGCGTGCGCCATCAGGCGCATGCAGGATCCCACTGGCGTGGGAGCATGCCCCGGTCGCCAGAGCGGTGATTCCCCAGGCTTCTAACGAACGCACCTCTTGAGGAGCACTCTTGCCATCGCCATCAGCATCCTGCCAAAGTGCCAAATGCTCGGTCTCGATGCCAGTGAGGAAACCATCGGCATTGGTGTCGAGCAAGCGCAAGGCGGCGTAGCCATCTTCCAGAAAGAGATTGAATGAACGGTTCCCAAAGAGCTGGATGGCAGAATCAATCTCACCGTTACCCGCGAGATCATGCACTAGCCACGCCGCCTTCGGAGTGATCCACCGCCAAGTCGCCTGTCGTCCCGTCGCATCCGCATCGAACCGCACCGCGGCCTTGTCATCGAGGATCTCTGCAAGGGTTGTCGTTGGATCCAGGGCCACGGCGATGGGAGTGATCGCCCGAGGCAAGCGTTCAATCTGAGCGACCCGTCGCTTCAACTCCGCGATCTCCGTGGCATCTTTCTTCGCATCTAACAAAGGAATCAAGTAGCTCGCCGTTTCTTTGCTCGCCACGGGTCCGAAGACGCCGTCCAACTTCTGATCATCCTTCCAAAAGGCCTCCATGGCCGTACGGTAGGCCGCGATCGCTTCGTCCTTCTTCCCGGCCTGCTCCAGGCACCAGCCATATCCGAGGCGGATCGTTGGTTTGTCAGGGTCAAGTGCGAGCGCTTTAGCGTAGGCAGCAATGGCTTTCTGCAAGTGCGCATGAGCGATCTCCTTGGATCCCGACCCCGTCCTTTGGTAAGCATGGTAGGGCACGAACGACGGCTGATGGCCAAACCAGAGTTCCTTAGACTCCCCTTCCAATTCGACAGCATCTTTGGCTGCAAGCCCCTTGGCATAAGCCATCGCATGAGCACGCGCAAGATGGTGCTGTTTGGCAACATCCTCCGGTTCTGCAGCGACTTGTTTCTCCAAATTCTCCAGCAAGCGCTTCACCGGGATCTTCTCCAAATCAGGCTGCAAGAACAGCGCATGGGTCGACCCCAGGGCAAGCATCAACGTCGTGCATAGAAAGAGAAACCACTTCATTCCAATCCCTACCGCAGGAGCCTCAGCCTGACAACATGACGATGGACCGCTTGTGATGTGGGACAGGCACTTAGTTATAATCAGCTACGAGACAGGGCTACAGTGGTATTACGGAACAGGCTATAGTGGTGGAAATTTCCCGTGAAGGCTTTTCGCTTCGGAGCAGCAATCCGAGGAAATCCTCTTGGGAAAAACCTATCGTATAGCACAGTCGCACAGCTACTGTGCCGCATGAAGAACATCACGCTGAAGGTTGATGAAGCCATCTACGACCGCGCTTGACTATGGCTTGCTGCGTCACCCTGTCGTTTCTTCTGGGTGCGTGTGCTGAATCTCCCCGTGAGCAATCGGGGAATGCGCCGCGCACGCTTTCGTACGATTCGCTCGATGCCTTCTGGGCTCCGCATCG
Organism: Verrucomicrobiia bacterium; assembly: GCA_030425385.1. Lineage (GTDB taxonomy): Bacteria > Verrucomicrobiota > Verrucomicrobiia > Verrucomicrobiales > DEV007 > JAACDM01. The sequence continues at coordinate 55,700 of JAUIAH010000015.1, forward strand.
GGAGCTGCTAGAAGCCGCACAGGCGACTGATGGCAGGGCGGTCGCGATTCCCCTCTGGCCCGATGGCGCTCCAGGATTTGAAGAACGTCAGGACTGGCCAGAAGAAGCCAAGCACTACTGGGTCAAGAACGTGCATGCGCCTTCCCTGCTCGCCTACCTCCCTCCAAAAGAGAAAGCCACGGGCATGGCCATGATCCTTTGTCCCGGTGGAGGCTATCGCGAATTGGTGATCGATATCGAAGGCAATGAGCCCGCCAAGGCATTGCGCGCGGAGGGAGTGGCCGCCTTTGTTCTCAAGTATCGGCTCGCGCCCTATCAAATGGACATCCACGGCAAAGATGACGCCCAACGGGCGGTCCGCGTGGTTCGCGCGTTGCCTGAGACATTCGGGATCGATCCCCAGAAAGTTGGCATGTTAGGCTTCTCCGCTGGTGGAAGCGTGGCGAGCCAGATCGCTTGCGAGACCCTCCCCGGCGATTCCCAGGCGGTGGATCCGTTAGAGCGTCTAGCAGGTCAGCCAAATGCAATCGTTCTCGCTTATCCTGGCATCCGGGGATTTCCCTCGAGGATTCCCGCTGACGCACCCCCTGCCTTTCTCGTTGCAGCGGACAACGACCCCTTTGCGATCCAGAACGTGACCACGTTGCAACAACGCTATACTGAAGCCAAGGTACCGCATCGCCTGATGCGTTTCCCCGATGCTGGTCACGGCTTCGCTTTCGGCCAACGCACGGAGGATGGCGAACTCCAAGCATGGCCGAAGGAAATGCTTACCTGGTTGCAATCGCTCACGCTCCCCACACGGCCTTGAAACAGGCAATGGTGCGCATGATAGGGTTGGTTTAGCTTTTCCGTAGGAGAATGATCCGATTGGTGTTGGTCCCCTTGCTTTGATTGGAAACCCCCCAGCAATTGGCTGTCTTGGTGAATTTCTGATCATTGATGAGCACGAGCTCCACATCCAAGCCAGCATCAAACGCCGCAGGGATGATGTGATCTTCGAGATTCGTCTTTCCTTTGTTGACTTCACCGACCTCAAAGGCGACGTGCCCGCCAGGCTTGAGAATACGCTTGAGTTCAACTAACACACGCGTCATCGCCTCCTGCCAGGCATCGACCTTGGTGAGTTGCCACATGGGCACTGCCTTAGCATCAATGCCATTGAACCAGCAACGCAGCCAGTTGTCCGTCTCATACTGGACAACGTGCAAGAAGGGCGGCGAGGTAACCACCAGACTAACAGAATCCGATGGGATCTCGGGCGTCTCGTCGCAACTTTGGGCTAACAAGAGAGCATCTCCTGAGACTTTCCGAAGAGTCTCTCGAATCCTCTCATCAAGCCCCTTCATCAAGGCACGCGATTTCTTGAGGAGTATGGCGCGAATATCCCGCTCAGGCGGCGATTGATTGCGTTTGGCATTGATCTTGATCTGGGAAGCGACTGATACCGCCTGGTTGGGCGGCAAGGTGTAGACAGAGAAGAAGCCAGGGGAATGGCCGGTCAGCCGGTTGGTAGCGACCATTTGGATCCAGTCATCTACAGGATCATTCTTCCCCGCTTGGCGGCGGGCCACGAAGTAGTCTCGCAAGCCTGTCAGGGTTGACAAGACTTTCGGATGGTAGAAATGTAAGAGATCTTCGCGAAGGTCTTTCGCTTCAGAGATCTTCATGGTTTCGAGACGTTCCGCCACGTCATCCATTTGTGGAGGCGCCAAGCGCGGGCCCACGAGCATTCGGCTCAACGGGTTCACATCACACCCCATGGGAACGCGTCCTAGCAACGCAGCTTCTAACAAAGTGGTGCCACGCCCCATGAAAGGATCGTAGACGACGTCACCGGGGCTCGTCAGCCGATCGATGAAGAACTTGGGCAGCTGCGGTTTGAAACAGGCCCGGTAAGAGATCTCATGGAGCCTGTTCGCCTGACGCTGACCCGCGGTCCAGAACTCATTGACAAAGGTCGGGATGACGCGGTCCTGAGCTTGAATCTCAAAGGTCACTGTCTCTTTGCCGAACGCGTCAAAGGCGAGGAGTTCCTCCTGAAGATTCTTCAGACGAGACGATTTCACTTTCCGTTTCGCGCGTGCCTCCTTCTTGGTCGCCACCCGCAAGTCGAAGAGCATTTGTTCGGAGTAGTCCACGCCCGCACCTTGAAGGGCGGTGCAGGCGCAATCAATCTCCGTTTCACCAATTCATTCACACCTCGTCACGCGAGACCCCGAAGAATATCGAGACGATTGGCAGGTGCATCAGGAGCCAAGAAATCGGGAATCGTGCGCTCCGTTCGCTTTGGCCTGCTGAGAAACTCGGGCGGCCACTCGGTATTCCTCGGGATAATGACGTGCTCATAGTTCCCGGGGCTTGGTTCATTGAGATGCTCTTTCTGGAGGATCAGCACGAGTGGATCCTCGACATCAGCGATAGCATCGTCCGTCTCCCGGAGCGATGCAGCAGCTTCCAACGCCTCTTCGTGCGTGGCGTAGGCATAGTAGAAATCGTCCCCACCGTCTTTGGGATGACACCAGACTCGATATTCAAGGACTTCATCCCAAACAAAGCCTCCTCCCGCACCTGCGGCGGCTGGATAGTTTCCTACTTTACTTGGGTCAATGGCTTCAGGATACATCAGGGACAGTAGAGCGCGTGGCAGAGAGGATCGATCGCAATCTTTGGGTATAGCTCTCCATTCGTCTCTACCTTTCCGCTAGAGTGAGTGCATTCTTGAGGAAAGGCGGGTAACGGTCCGCCACGCCTTTCACAGTCCACCCACCACTGTCCTGGCTACCGCTTTCGTGTGCCATCGATGTCATGGTGACATCCGAGAGCCCACAGGGCACGATGGCGTCAAAGCCAGTGAGTTCGCCGCAAACATTGAGCGCGAAGCCGTGCATGCTGATCCAGCGGCGCACTCCCACACCGATCGACGCCAGTTTGCGATCAGCGACCCAGACACCCGTGAGCCCTTCCCGGCGACCGGCGCGGATATCGACATCCTGACAGAGATCGATCAAACTCTGTTCGAGCGCGCGAAGGTAACGGTGCAGATCCTTCCCATGGGCGCGCAGATCAAGGATGGGATAGCCCACGAGTTGCCCCGGTCCATGATAGGTGGCTTGACCGCCGCGATTGGTTTCCACAACCGGATGCGGCAGTTCAGGCTGTTTCGATAGACTGGATCGATCGAGAGTTCGCCCTATCGTGTAGACGGGTTCATGCTCTAACAACAGCAGCGTGTCTTCTGCCTCCCCTTGAAGACGCCGTTCTAACAATTGCTCCTGCTCCGCCAGAGCGTCTTGATAAGCGATGCGACCGAGCCAGCGGACCTTCATACATCCTGGGAGGCTGGTTTGACGGCGCGAAGCGGATCGCTGGCGTATAAATGGGCAAGTCCGATCGCCAATGCGTCTGCGGCATCAGGCGATGGGGTTTCCGTGAGGCCTAACAAAGCGCGCATCATGTAGGCGACCTGTTGCTTGTCAGCGCCGCCTTTTCCCACGACGGCTTGTTTCACACGTCGGGGTGCATACTCAGTGATGGCCAATCCCGCCTCCGCGGCAGCAAGCAGCGCAGCTCCGCGGGCAGCTCCCAAGGTGATGGCTGTCTTAAAGCTCTGCACGTAGATGGTGGCTTCGATGGCGCAGCAATCCGGTGCGTGTTTCGCGATGACTTCAGACAAGGCGTCACGGATGCCGACAAGACAGCGAGATTGCCTTAGGGAGGCTTTGTTATGGATGATGCCATAACTGACCGCACGATAACTCTTCGGCGCGGTCTCTTCGACAATGGCATACCCAGTCTTCCGCAACGCGGGATCGATGGAGAGCACGCGCATGATGGTCTAGCGTCTGCGCCTAGCGACGGCGACGACCAAAGGATCGGCGCCGCTTCAGCGTGCCCAAACGGCGACTGAGTGCGTCCCCCGTGGGTGCCTCATCATCGAGCATGGCCGTGTAGATGTAATCAAAGCCTTCGAGCTTCTTACGTTCCACTTTCTGACCGATGTAACGCTCAATGGCCAAGGCGTGATCAACCTCGTCTCCGGCTAGCAAGGTGAACGCATCACCCTCTTGCTCCGCTCGGCCTGTCCGGCCAATGCGGTGCACATAATCCTCAGCGTTCTCCGGCACACGATAGTTGATGACATGGGTGACATTGGAAATATCCAATCCACGCGCGGCAAGATCGGTCGCGACAATGACATCAAATGTCCCCTCACGGAATCCTTTCAATGCTTTCGTACGATCCTTCTGCGGAATGTCCGAATGCATGGGAGTGACCTTGAACCCGCCTTCCTTGTTCAACAACGCGGTGATGCTATTAGCCTCCGCCTTCGTGCGGGTGAAGATCATGACACTGTGATAGTCTGTCTTCTTCAACAGGGCTAGCAAGAGGTCATCCCGCTGTTCGTAAGCGACGGGGAAGAACCCGTGGGTGACCGTTTCCGCCACGCTGGCACGGCGGCCAATGCTGATCTCTTCTGGATTGTCGAGGGCCCACTTGGCGAACGTCTCGATAGCTCCGGGCATGGTCGCCGAGAAGAAGAGTGTTTGCCGTTTCTTCTTACATTGACTGACAATGCGCCGCACATCAGGGAGGAATCCCATGTCTAACATCCGATCCACCTCATCGAGGATGAGAAATTGGATGTCTCGGAAGTGAAGCGCCTTCCGTTGGAAATGGTCGAGCAAGCGCCCAGGGGTGGCGATCACGACATCGACGCCTGCCTTCAGCTGATCGAGCTGTTTCTTATACCCCACACCACCGTGGAGCAGGGCGATCTTCAGATCGAGATGCTTCCCGTAGAGGTTGAACTGCTCCTCCACTTGGGCGGCGAGTTCACGCGTGGGTTCGAGCACGAGACAGCGAAACTTTCCATGTTGGCCCAGTTTCGTGAAAGTGGGCAGTCCGAACGCCGCCGTCTTCCCGGTGCCTGTCTGGGAGGCGCCGATGACATCACGCCCGTCCAGCACCAGCGGGATCGTCTTTGCCTGGATGGGTGTCGGTTTCTCAAATCCGAGGTCCCGAACAGCCTGTAGAACCGGTTCGGACAACCCCAGGTCCTCAAAAGTGGTTTGACCTGCCTCGATTTCCATTGATTAGGAAACGTTTACTAGTTCATGCCCCCTGGCCAGTCAAACGAGGTTTCGTCACAGAGGCAGAAACTTCCCACCCTCGCGCGAAGCGCGACCCTATCATGAGAATCCTTGCGATTGGCGATATTCACGGATGCCGCACCGCTCTCGAGACGCTGGCGGACTACGTCGGCTTTCAGCCCGATGACATGGTGGTGACCCTAGGAGACTACGTGGATCGAGGGCCCGACTCCAAAGGGGTGATCGAATGCCTTCTCGAATGGCAGCAACGCTACCGTCTCATCGCCCTACGGGGAAATCACGAGATCATGATGGTTGAAGCTCGCCAGTCGCGGTCGATGCTCACCAGCTGGCTCGGCGTGGGCGGCGCGGAAACGATCGATTCCTATGGCACCAGTTTCGATGACGTTCCCGACGCGCATTGGACGTTCATGGAATCCACGCGGCCCTACTATGAGACCGAAACCCATTTCTTCGTGCATGCCAACGCCGACCCGAATCTTCCGCTCGCCGAGCAGACGGAGGATGATCTCTATTGGCGGCCATTCTTTCGTCCCAAAGCGCACGCCTCAGGCAAGGTGATGATCTGTGGCCATACCGCCCAACGCAAAGGCAAGCCCAAGAGCGTCGGGCACGCGATCTGCATTGATACCCATGCCTATGCCAACCGATGGCTCACCTGTCTCGATGTTAGCACGGGCATCTACTTCCAGGCCAATCAACTGGGCGACACTCAGTCGGACGTGCTCTAACCTCACCAGTCGCGCGCCAGCGCCAGTGAGCTTCATCGATCACTCAGGGACTTAAGTCTCTCAATATTCATAAGGATCCCAGATCCTATTATTGCGGATTAGTGCTAGTCGCCTATCTGTTTATTGCTATGGCAGTGACCAGCAGTCACGGAGACTGCCATTCGGCGCGATAACAACCTCGGAGGCGCCTTCTGGAGGGGATCGCTTTCCTGCACGACCGCCTAAGGATGGCCCATGCAGATTGCATGATTCAAACGCTTCTCATCGGCAACCCAAAACGCCTTAATGGCATAACGGTCAACACTTTACCACCACACTCACTCCCTGGCACAACACATGCAATCTCATGAAGGGAAACCAATCATTCCTATGAAAGCAACCCAACTCCTTACCATTTCATTCGTCACCGCCCTTGCCTCATTAGCCATGGTGGCCTGCGAGCAGAAGACGCCAGCAGAGAAGGCGGGCGACGCTGTCGAAGACACCATCGAGAAAGCGGGCGATGCCGTCGAGGACGCCGGTGACGCCGTCGAAGACGCCCTTCAGTAATCCCTCAATACCTTCAACTCCAGAACGCTAAACCACACCTCTAACTATCATGTTACACTATACGATCGTCTTTCTTGTCGTCGCCATCATCGCCGCCATCCTCGGATTCAGTGGCATCGCCGGCGCCTCTGCTGGGATCGCGAAGATCTGCTTCTTCATCTTTCTCGTCCTCTTCGTGGTCTCCCTCGTCACTGGGAAAAAAGTTGGATAGCCCAAGAGAATTGAACACCAACGTTAAACACATACCAACCAAGACTAACCATACCATGAATCATACATCCACAGAAACCAAGAAGGCCCTTTCGAATGTAGCCGAACAAGCAAAAACACAACTCGTCGAGCCGGCGCAAACCGCCATGGCGAATGCGGTTCAAGACGGCGAGCAATTTGCTCGGCAGCAAGGGGAAGAACTTGAGCGCTGGGTAGCCCGACAGCCGTTGACAGCCATCGGTGCAGCCTTCGGTGCAGGTCTGTTAGCCGCCGCCTTCATCCGCCTTAAGCACTAACAGGGTTCGATTCGGCCTAGCCATGAACGCCCTGCATCCCGCCTACGAACGGAGCACGAGCCTGGTTCGATCCATGCGGACACTCACGTCCGATGTCATCGACTATGGAGAAGCTCGCATCCGACTTATCCGGGCCGAGCTGAGGGATTCCTTAGAGCGTCTCGGCGGTGCCGCGGGCATGGTGGTCATCGCCGCCATGCTCGCGCTCATCGGTTACCTATTTCTAATGGCCTTCTTCTCTGTCCTCCTATCGACCTTATGGTTCAACGGGCAGATGGTGTGGCCGCTGGCCTTTATTGCCTTTGGCCACCTGATCCTCTCTGCCTCTTTGGCTCTATTCGCCAAAGACCGGTGGGAGCGCGGCATTGAGATCAACCAAGAAAGCAATCACTCATAACTATCATTCAACAAGATGAATACAGCTACAGATACCATTGACGACATTAAAGAAGACGTAGACCATTACCGCGAACGCCTAAAAGACGATTGGCAAGATGTCCGTTCGTCCATTGATCCGAGGGATCGACTCGAGGAGGCGATTCGGCATCGCCCGAAGACGGCTCTTGGAGTGGCCGCTGCCACAGGGCTCGTCGTGGGTTCGTCCATCTTGCCATCCTCGCGCCAGAGCCCCATTGGTGTGGTGTTGGGCGGCATGATGGGATTTGCCTATCGGGGGCTTTTGATGGCTGCGGCACCCGTCTTCGCGCAGCGCGTGACGGAATGGGCCTCTCCCTCCAATCAATCACACCATCCGAACCACCAATTAAGGCCAGGCGACTTCCCCCAACACGTCGCTGATCCAAGTGGTCCCGCGACCTCCAGACACACGGCGTAGCGACAACTCGACGGGTTCTAAATATGGCTGATTCTATTGGCAAAAGTGACGCGGCGTCTCATGCACTGGTGGTCGCCGCGCGCCTGGTGATCTTCACCTTGGTTTGTGCGATTCTCTATTGGGGAAAAGCGATCTTTGTGCCGGTCGCTCTGGCCATCCTCTTCAGCTTCATCCTCAGTCCGCTCGTCAAACGACTCGAACGGCTGCGGCTACCGCGCATGATCGCCGTGATCGCGGTGGCTGCGGCCGCCGCCACCGCCGTTTCCGGCCTTTTATGGGTGCTCACCACGCAGCTCGCTGCCTTTGCAGAGGAGCTACCCGCCAAACGCGAGATCATTAAGGAAAAGCTGGCGGATATTCGCGGAATGAGCCGAGGAAATTCCATCGACGCCATTCAGGAGACTATTGAATCCGTCAACGAGGAGATCGACCAAGAAGTAGAGGAAGGGGAAACGCAAACCCCACCCGAGACGGCACCCACTCCAATCGTGAAGACAGCGAATGATGGTCCTATCGCGGTCACGGTCGTTCCCAAATCTAAGATCCTTGATTGGAATAATATCCAAGCCCTCACCCCTGTCTTCGCCTCTGCCGGGCAGGTGGCTTTAGTGCTCGTCCTTGTCATCTTCCTTCTGATCTCAGAGGAAGATATACGCGGCCGCATTGTTGGAATTGCGGGAGACAATCGTTTGGCCGTGACCACGAGCGCGCTGCATCACGCTGGTTCGCGCATCAGTCGCTATTTGAGCACCCAATTGCTTCTTAATGGAGGTTATGGTGTCGCTGTCGCGACGGGACTTTATCTACTCAACGTCCCCTACGCTTTCTTATGGGGCGCTTGTGCGGCTGTCTTTCGTTATATCCCTTATGTGGGTCCGTGGGTGGCCGCCCTTCTCCCGCTGACCACGACATTGCTCTCCTCTCCCGGATGGGCCACTGTTGGCGCTGTCCTGTTGTTGTTCATTGTCCTTGAGATCATCAGCAACAACGTCCTGGAGCCTTGGCTTTATGGGAAGTCCGTGGGCATTCCCGCATTTGTCTTATTGATCAGTGCGATCTTCTGGACCTGGTTGTGGGGACCCGTGGGCCTGGTGCTATCTACGCCTCTGACTGTCTGCCTTGTCGCCTTGGGGGAACACGTTGAACCCCTGCGTTTCCTGGCGCGCATGTTCGGATCGGAAAGTCAGTTAGCCCCGCACTTACTCCTCTACCAGCGCTTATTGGCCCGTGATGACGACGGCGCCGCCACGTTGATCGCCGCCCATACCGACGTGGAGAACCCTGATCCCATGGTCACACCCGCGGACGCTGTCTCACGAGACGTCATTGCTCCCGTCCTCTCATTGATCAAACGAGATAGTGTCCGGCAATCGCTGCACGAAGGTGAAAGGGAACGAATCCTGGCACTTCTCGCCGCCGAAATCGATGTGCTCACCGAGTCCTACGCGGTGGGGAAAGGAAAGGTCGATGGGAGCCGGATCTTGTTGTGTCCCGCCCTTGATGACATCGACGAAATCGCCGCGAAGGTCTTGGCTCTCGTCTTGAAAGCTGGAGGGGCCTCTTGCCGCGTGGTTTCCCATTCGCTCCTCGCCTCGGAGGTCAACGATCTTGCGAAGGCTGAACAGAGTCGGATGATCTGCATTGTTTCGGTCGCCCCCGGAGCAGTGGCGGCAGGGCACCGCCTTTGCAAGCGGCTCCAACGCAATGACAATACCGCTGACATCGCGATCAACCACTGGGGAGTGGTGAATGCCTCTAGCCGCCGCACCCTCCAGAACGCCGGCGCTCGATACATCACCGAGGGGCTATGGGAAGGTCACGATTTGCTTGCTCCTATCGATCAGTTCTACGCCAGTCAGGGGGAAGCGGCCTAACCAAAGGCCGCTAGTCGACGACGGCGACGCTACTTCACCACCATCTCGCCATACATCGTGCGCCAATGTCCTGGGAATGTGCAGATATAAAGATAGTTCCCAGGCGTCTCAGGGACCTTGAGCTTCAGCGTTTCGCTCTTTCCTTCTGAAAGGAGCTTGGTCGACGCCAGAACCTTGGGCGACTCCGGGATGAAATGCTTAGCCATCCCATCCGGTTGCAGTGCCATCTTGTCGGCGAGCGCACCAATCTCTTCAAGCGACCCCGGGTGCGCGAGAAGGAGATTGTGAGGAAGAATGTCAGTGTTCTCGAAGATGATCTCCACTTGTTTCCCGGCGGCCACTTCGAAAGAGGCCTTATCAAACTTGAGCTGGTGCTTGATGGTGCCAATCCGAAACACGGGCACCTGCAAGGCGGCCAACTTCTCTTTAATTGCTTTGCTAGACTCGCTATCCAGCATCGCGGAGACCGTGTTTCCTAGAGCCACGGCATCGAGGAAGGGTGCCTTATTGCGGTCATTCGCATTGATGCTCTCGGCAAAGGAAACCAGCTTGGCGGCCACAGCGGGCAACTTCGCCCTATCCCAGGCGTCTTGCCGAAGTCGGCTCATTGCCCGAATCACCGCGTGCGTGGATTGATCGCTCCCTAACAACGTTGCAAACTTAGCAAAGATCACTTTGGGATCACCCGATAGCCCGGGAGCCACACTGATGGCAGCGTCACGCACCTTGGCTTCCGAAGCATCTAACAGAGGCAGAACGCGTTCACTCGCTTGGGTGTGCGCCGCGTCTGAAGTCAAGGCAGAGACTCCAGCTAACAGATCTGCTAGGCGATCAGGATTCTTGCCCGCAAGCCCCCAGGCCTCTTCCATGAATCGACTGTTCATGAGCACGGCGTAGGCCATCTGCCTGCCGGCGGAGGTCTTCCCACCCTTTGCCAAACTCTCAAGCGCTGGACGCTGATTGAGAATCGCATCGCCCTCTTGCGGCAATAGCATCTTACCGAGATCAACGATCACACCCCGATCGGCACGGGCCCCATCCAGACGGCGAATCAAGCGCACGAGCTCATCAGCCACGTGGGTCTTGTTAGATTTGGCAAGAGCCGTGAGCGCGGCTTCACGCTCGGCTGAGGGCATGCCGGCACGGGTAAGAATCGCTTCCTGAATGGGCTCGTAGCGCGGATTCGTGCTATCCCTTTCCAACCCAAGCAATTCATCAATGCTCAACCGGTCTAACTGATAATCGACGATCTTACGGTCGCGATCCAACAACACGTTTGCTTGCAAGCTCCCATCTTCCTGCTCGTCCGCCAAGTGGACGTCGAGAACGCGCATGGTCTCGTTGAGCAGGTAGTTGAGGTAATCATCCATGGGCTTGTGAAGCACCTCAAGAGCAGCGCTTGCCGCCTCTCGGCTATCGAGATAGCTCACGGCTCGGAGCGCCTCTGCACGAACGCGCGGATGATCATCCGCCAAGCGCGCCTCGATCAGCGAAAGGGGGCGGCGCACACGGTCACGCCAGAAGCTGAGGACGCGCACGGCAGCGGCCCGCGCGCGCGGGTCTTTCGCATTGAGCACTTTCTCTAGCAGGCTGCTATTCGGAGAATCATGATGCTGATGCACCCAAAGGGCTTCCAGGAGATGGTGCTCATAGTGGGGATCATTGGGGTCGAGCCGCGCAACCCATCCACCGAGAGCCTTGACCACCTCCTTCGTGGAATGCTCTCGCAGTTCCATGCGCACGTGATGACGCGTGCGTAGGATAGGATCCTTCAACAACACTAACAAGTTCTCGATTGGCTCACCAGCAATGCGAGGCGGCGTGGCCAATGGACGAGCCGGGTAAGTGATGCGCCAGATCCGACCGTGAGTTTTGTCGCGGTTGGGATCTCTGACATTGTGCTGCATGTGCCCGACGAGGGCATTGTGCCAGTCGACCACATAAAGGGCGCCGTCTGGCCCAAATTCCAGATCCACCGGCCGGAAATTGCCATCGGCCGATTGCAAGATGGGATCGATCTCTTTGCCGCGAAAGCCGGATCCCTCGTCGTAGAAACGATGCTGAAGGATGCCGAGAAAGCCGATGCAGTTGTTGAGCAGGAAATTCCCCTGAGCACTCGGTGGGAAATGATGGCTAGAAACGATCTCACAACCCGCCGTCGGACGCACCCGCTTCGGAAAGAACTGCTTGAGCTGCGCCCGGTAGGCAAATGTGAACGGGCCAAAGTCGTCTTGGCCCTCATAGGGAACTGCCCGACTGGAAAAGGCCGTGCCCCAGTAGTTGGCGCCACCGGAGGCATCAGCCACGAAATTCTGGCCCCAATCATCGAAACAATGTCCCCACGGATTGGCGAAATTATAACTCACAAAGGTCTCCAATTTCTTCCGCGTGGGATCATACCGGTAGATACCACCATGCGCATTGCGAACCGGTCCCCAAGGCGTCTCAACCGAGGTGTGGTGGAAAGTGCCCTCATGCAAGTAGAGCCCCCCACCAGGCCCCCAAGTGAAGGTGCTGATCGAATGATGCGAATCGGCTGAGTCAAAGCCGTGCAGGATGCGCTCGCGATGGTCCGCTTTGCCATCGCCGTCTGTGTCTTTGAGAAACACCACATCCGGCTGCTGCGCCACGTAGACGCCGCCGTCACCCACCTCGATGCCCGTGGGCACATGCAAGTCATCCGCGAAGACCGTCGACTTGTCCGCTTTGCCATCGCCATCCGTGTCTTCTAACACCACTATTTTATCAGACATCTCCTGGCCGGGCTGAACGCTTTGATACATCGGCATGGTGCACACCCAGAGCTTGCCCGCTGCATCGAAACACATCTGCACACAGTTCGCGATCTCGGGGAAATCTTCCTCGGACGCGAAGAGGTTGGCTTCATAGCCACGCCCTAACGTCATCCTCTCCCGCGAAGCTTCTGGCGACAAGTAGTCGACGGTTCCTTCTTTGCCTTTGTTAGCCCCAAGACCAAAGTTCGATTTCACTTCCATCATAGGAGAGACTCCGCTGTCATCGATCGCCTCCGGCACGTTCTTCCCCTGAGCCACCGTCCACACGCGTCGTTCCCGAATAGCCGTCATCTCATCGAGGATCTGCCGTTCGCGCTCCATCACATCGGCATTCGTAAAAGACTTGTCAGGATCAAAGCGCAGACGCGACCGCCCCCCGTAGATGTAATACCCATTCACGGCGCGATAGCGATGGAAGTATTGGTAATTCTTCTCATTCACCTCCGCCCGCAGCGCATCACTCGGCTCAGCCGCCCCCTCGTTGCCAAAGAGTCCCCGATCGAGGACGGGGGCCAGCTTCGTGTAGCCTTCCTCCGTGAGATGGATCCCATTGAGGGTGAGCCGCGATTTCTCAGCTAACAGAGACAGCGTGGGCTCAAACACATCGACGAAGACGACGCCTTCGTGATCCGCCACTACCGTGCGCATCGCGTCTGTGTAGAGACTGATCTGGCGATTCATCTCCCGCGCGTCCGGCAAGCTCCCTCCCAGACTTTCGTAGGCAATGGGAGAAATGATCGCCAAACGCGGTGCCCCTCGTCCGCTATAATCCTTGCTCAGCGTGGCCTTGATAAAGGCATCTAACTCATTGGCGAAATCCTCCAAACCATCTTCGCCATCAAACGATTCGTTGAGACCAAAGAAAGCGAGGATGACATCAGCCTTCTCTTTCGTCAGATGCTCATCTGGCGTTCCAAAGTCCAAGGAACGCGACCGCAGAACGAGCTCATCGGCTGAGAACGCAAGATTGCGGACAACCAATTCATGTTCAGGAAAGCGCGCATGGAGTCGGCTCTCGAAATGGCCGAAATGCTGCATGCGCTCGGCCAAGGTATTTCCAATCAAGCACACGTGATCCCCCTTCTTGATCTCCAGAGGAGCCGCAGCGAGTGGCAACATCCCAAGGACGAGTGAGGCGAAAGAACAGACGATTCGTTTCATAGCAAGGACGCGCGATGGCGCATGGAAGGAAGGCTACTGGAGCTGTGAGCCGTGGCAATGCCAAATGATGCCCCCCAGGGCGGCCCTGGCGGCCCTCACCCGCCAATCTAAGAACAAATCGAGATTCTCCAAAGATCCTAGATGCGCTTCCGCCACTCCGCGCTATAGCTGCCTACCCCACGCCTATCGCGTTTCCTAACAGAATCTCGGAAACCACTCATTGCCCTTTCGCTCATGCTTACCATCCGCAAACTCAGCAAATCTTTCGGCGGCCGCACCCTCTTTGAGGACGCACAGATGCAAGTCAATTACGGAGAACGGGTCGCCCTCGTCGGCCCGAACGGCGCAGGCAAGTCAACTCTCTTCAACATCATCCTGAAGCAAGACGAACCCGATCAGGGGAAGGTCGAACGCGATGAGTGGACCATGATCGGCTATCTCCCCCAGGAGAGCGAGGCCGTCGCGGACGAGACTGTTCTCGAAGTCGCCACGGGCCGGGCAGGTGAGTTGGAAAAGTATGAGGCCGAGCTAAAGGCCCTGGAAGACAAGGGCGATGTGGAAGGCGCTGAGTATCTAGAGGCTCAGGCCAAGTATGACGCGCTCAACGATCCTCAAATCGAGGCCAAAGCGAAGGCCATGCTCACGGGGCTCGGCTACAAAGAAGAGGACCTTGACCGCAAAGCCCGCGAAATGAGCGGGGGCTGGATCATGCGCGCCCACCTGGCTCGACTCCTCGCCATGGAGCCCGATCTCCTCATGCTGGATGAGCCGACCAATCACCTCGATCTCATCTCGCTCCTCTGGTTCCAAGACTACCTGAAGACCTACAAAGGCGCCATCCTCATGATCTCGCACGATCGGCAATTCCTCGACGAACTCGTGCAGAAGGTCTTTGAGATCGATAATCCCAAGCTGAATCCCTACAAAGGGAACTATTCCGACTACGAAAAGCAGAGGGAAGAGAATTTCCAACGCCAGTACACCGCCTATCGCAATCAGCAGAAGGAAATCAAAGCTCTCCAAGATTTCGCCAACAAGTTCCGATCCGTCGCCTCCAAGGCCTCCCAGGCCCAGAGCAAGCTCAAGCAGATTGAGAAGATGGATATCATCGAGAAGCCACGACGTCCCAAGAAGCCTTTCGCCTTTTGCTTTCCGCAGCCCGAGCGCGGGGGGCAACCGGCCATCACCATCTCCGGCGTCCATTTCGCCTACGGCGATCACCAAGTCTATTCCGGCGTCGACCTCACCGTGGACCGGGGCGAACGCACGGTTCTCGTGGGTCCCAATGGCGCGGGGAAATCGACCCTCCTCAAGATCCTCGCAGGCGAACTCCAGTGCCAGGAGGGCGATCGCCGCCTCGGTCATAATTGCAAGATCGGCTATTTCTCCCAGCACCGCTCCGACCAACTCGACGCCAACAACACGGTGGTCGAGGAAGTGCTCAAATGCGCTCCACCCGAGTATCGCGAAGACCAGGTCCGTGGCATCCTCGGCTCCTTCCTCTTCCGCAAAGAAGACATCTACAAGAAGACAGACGTCCTCAGCGGAGGCGAGAAAAGCCGTCTCAATCTGGTGAAATTCCTCGTCGATCCCCCCAATCTCCTCCTCATGGATGAGCCCACGACCCACCTCGACATCCTCAGTGTGGAATCCCTCATCATCGCCCTCGAACGCTACGAGGGCACCCTCGTCTTCATCTCGCACGACGTCCATTTCATCCGTAAGCTCGCCACCAAGGTCCTCCATGTGAAGAACGGCGAACTCCGCTCGTATCCCAGCGGCTACGACTATTTCCTGGAGAAATCAGGCGCGCTCGATGACCGCGCCGCCATTGTCGCCTGATGGCGCGTGGGCAGAAACAATGAATCTTTGATCGGCCGGATCCGTTGAAAGAGGGAACAACCCTCTGCAACTCGATGGCCATCACTCAGCAACAAACGCCTTCATTCTTCGAAACGCGCCGCAAGGAATTGCGCCGAGACCGTTACCTCACACGGCTGCACCGCCAGCCTCTCATGACGCAAACGCGCCGGGCACGCTTCGAGGCCATCGAACATCACGGCAACGCCCTCGGCCGAGGCCAAGGCATCGAATTCTACGACTGCATCGCTGAAGAACGCGGTGTCGAGAACGCTCATCGGCCACAGCCCATGCCCGTGGCACAATTGCTAGAGCGTTGTCTCAAGTAGCCCTTGTCTATCCAGACGCGAAAACCTGGCTCAAAGCGCCGTCTCTCTCGACGCCCGCGGCAATGTCCAGGCACTCACCGCTCCATAGCCGGAGCCGGTGATCAGCTAGACTTGTTCCAAGACATTCGGTAATGTTAGCATTTCTTGGAGCTGTCATGCATCCGAACCAACATAAAGAAGAATTTAGCAGGGCTTACGTGAGAGCTGTCGCGTCAGTCGCTGGCGTCAAAGTGTCGACCGATGACGTCGACGACGATAGCATTGATCTCAAGCTTGAGCGGTCCGGGCAATGCTCACCAAAGCTCGATCTTCAATTGAAGTGCACCACAGACATCATTCCAAAGGAGGGTGATCTTTCCTTCGTATTGAAATTGAAGAACTATGACGATTTGCGGAGACCAACCCTAGCTCCCAGATGGCTGGTCGTACTTTTCGTCCCAGATGACGCTGCCAATTGGCTCGAATGTTCCCCTGATCAGCTCATCCTCCGCCATTGCGCTTGGTGGACTTCGCTGGCCGGTGCCGACGAATCAGACAACAGAACCTCCGTGACAGTGAAGTTGCCACGTGCCAATGTATTTACGCCGCAAGCCGTGACCGCCAAACTGGATGAAATCACGTCTCACTTTCGCCCTGCTAGTCACACAGCATGAGAGCCCGCATCATTGACCGCAACGTCCTCGAAAGCTTCAGCCCCGCTGAGGTCGTTGCCTACTTGCGCTCACAAGGTTGGATCTTGCAGGGCTTTTGGAAAGAAGACGCAAGCGTTTGGGCTCACGAGGGCACGACCGAACAAATCGTTGTTCCAATTGATGAATCACTAGCGGACTACCCTCACCGAATGGCAGAAGTATTGGGATCACTCGAGCGTTTGGAGAAGAGATCTCAGCTTGAGATTGCTCGGGACTTGGTGGTTGCCAATGTGGATGTCTTCCGACTACGGCTCTGCTCACCCTCCATTGATGATGGCAGTGTGTCCATCGAAGAAGGAGTAGCTTTGTTTACCAATGCAAGGGACATGCTCCAAGCGGCAGCTCGCGCAACGGTAGCCCCTAAAGCCTATTATCGAAGCCGTCTGCCAATTGAAGCCGAAGGCTACATGGACCGCGTTCGATTGGGACAAACAGAGCACGGAAGCTATGTCGTGACCGTATTGTGCCCAATCACACCCGAACTCAACTATGACGGTGATTGGGCCGAAGGCGTTGGCGACCCATATGAACGCCGGGTGACCAGCACACTAGCAAATGCCGTGATTGAATTAGGCCAAGCATCCCGTGAAGCCATGTTACAATCGAATCTACGCTCCTTCGAAAGCCGCATACCTCAGGGAGTAAGCGCCAACCTCTGTGACGCCGTGGCGCGCATTGGGGACCTCATGGAAGATGGACGGCTAGAGTTCGACTTTTCATGGTCACGAACGCGCCGTCCTCCCAAACTCCGAATGAATCGCGTAACCATCTCATACGATTCCTTTCCAATTCTCAAAGAAGCTGCACGATTGTTAAAAGAGACCTCCTGGGACGACGACTTCGAGCTGAGTGGTCCAATCATCCGCCTCGATAGCACGAATACCAGCGAAGGCGGCGAGATCCTTGTACAAGCCATGGTCGATGAACGGCCACGGAAAGTGAGAATGCGACTAGATGCCGACAAGTATCAGATGGCTCTCTCAGCACATCAGAACGATCAAGACATCCGTTGCGAGGGACGCTTAGAGAGAGAAGGGCGCAATGTAATCCTCAAAGCTCCACGCCGATTTATGGTGGAGAAAGAAGAGTAGTGATCCAGTCAATTGCAGCCACCTCGGGAGAGACGGCAGACTCGACAGGCCCAAAGATTTGTGTCGGTATCAGCCGCAGGAGGGCCTGGGGATTTGCGATAGTCGCATGTGGCGGGGCTCTTATTGGGGTCCTCATGGGGCTCGATGGTCTCTGGATAGGGTACGCAGTCACCATACTATTATCGCTGGTTGGAATGCTGTTGTTCGTAGCTCCTATAATTCCACGATTCCAGTTACAGCTCACCTCAAAAGGATTCACGTATGGCAACCTTCGACGCATACACTGTATTCAATGGAGTGAAGTAGAAGCATTTCGAGTGTTCTATCATAGATCCTCACAATCAAGACCTCAGATAGTTTGGAACTTCAAGCGTCCAGCTGAAAGACCTCATATCCAGTCAACCATTGCATTCAACCAGAAGTACGGCGCATATGATGCCCAGCTGCCAAACTTATACAAACTCAATGCTGACCAACTACTGCAATTGCTTGAGTCTTATCGATCCCAATTCACAGACTCGACTGATGATCAATAACACTTCTTGGGATATTGATAGACTCATATAGCAACGATCCCCCTGGATGCTTGGTTCTAAAGAGGGGCACACCATTGGCTTCCACTCATGTCTCACACCTTGAATCTTGAATCATATTTGTTGTCTTCATCGTCTCGCTCAACGCCCGCAGCAACGTCCAGACACTCACCGCTCCATAGCCGGAGCCGGTGTGATTTCGACTAACAACAACGCCTCTTCTCCATAAGGCCCAGTCAACAGCGGGTGCCCATCTGGCCCCATCACCAGTGAATGGCCGATGCACGCGTGCCCAGCCCAGGGACCACATTCCACCACCCCAACATTGCTACAACCCGCGATCACGAGCGATGATTCCTTGCAGACGGGTGCGTAGCTATCTCGCCAAAGCCCTCCATAAGGCGTGGCTTCATGATCGAAATCCGGAGGAACGGCCCAAGCACAAGGAGAAAGGATCACGCTCGCTCCCATCGCCGCCAATGCACGACTGATGGCCAGGTGCTCTGCAAATCCATCAGCACAGATCATGAGCCCTATCCTTCCCAAGGCAGTATCCACCACCTGTAAACGCGTTCCTCTATCATAACACGCATGCGCAATCGTCAATTCGTGAATCTTGCGATGCTGAAGGAGGCAGTTTCCCGCATCATCTATCAATACGGCGGCATTGTAGACCTTTCCATCCCGACCACGCTCCACCAATCCGGCCGCAAGGAAGACACCTAGCGCTTTCGCTACCGCACTCAACTCCTGACAGGTCTCGCCATCCGGAATGTTCTCTGCCAACGCATGACACGACGGATGCGTCCAACCCAGATTCAGGGCTTCCGGCAGCAGAATCACCCGTGCCCCTCGCCTCGCCAGCTCATGCACCGCTGCCACCGCCCGCGCACGGTTCGCCTCTGGCGCCCCGCCTTCCACCAGGATCTGGCCCAGCCCGAGAAGGAAGGGAGAATCATGCTGTCTTATCATCTGCTCACGATGTTAGTGCCCAACGAGCTTGACGCAACACAGCTCGAGGCGACTCCGCACGCTGCTCATACCAAACAGTCAACAGTAGGCCTCCGCCGAGGTCGACCGTCGATGGGTAGCCCAGGTCACCGTTCACGCCATCGGCCGACAGCGTGATGGCTGGTCCCCAATGCATGCCCCCATCGTCACTGACACGCGCTTGGTTCCCGTAGGGCGGACGACGGTAGGAGTAGCTCATTACCAAGCGCCCATCCCCCAGTCGGAGCAAATGGGAGGGCAATCCCCACACCCCAATCGCATGCGGCTCACTCCACGTCTTGCCACCATCCGATGACTCACATTGCAACGTCTCTCCGGCATTTGTCTTGTTATGATTCCTTATGTGAACGATCACACGACCATCGGCCGTCTCCACACCGTGCAATTCGTGGTAGTCCGCGTAGTGATCTCCTTTCCGCGTAGGAATCTCTGCCAACCACTGCCACGTTTCCCCATCGTCGCTCGACACACACACCCCGACCTTCTTCTCTTCCGACCATAGCATTTTTCCAGGGTAAAGAAGGCGCCCATCCGAAAGCTGGATGGGTCCGTGGGGACTGTTCACCGGAACCCGGTACGCGCGCGAGAAGGTCGCTCCCGCATCCGTAGACCGCAGCATCCAGGTTCCCAACGCCTCTTGACGCGCTTCTTCATTCAAACGCTGATGCACCGCTTGCCAGCGCCTCCCGGTCTCACCCGCTTTCTTCGTCAGCGACGGCTCATACGCCAGTGACGAGAACGTGGTCACGAGAATCGTTCCCGCTGCCGTCTCTAACACGCCCGCATCGCGATCATCAATGGGCCCATCGTGGATCACCCGAGGGAACGTCCACGTCTCCCCACCATCACGTGATCGCATCCATTCCACCCTCCCAAAGGGACAAACATGGCTTTCTCGACCTCCCGAATACACTAACATCAACTCACCACTTGCTCGCCGCGCTACGGTGGGCCATCCATGATACCGCTCTGGCAATTGGCTAATCACCTTGAGATCCTCCACCGCGCCTGGGAGGTCCTCCGCCCTCACGGCACTATCAGAAGCACACCCAACCACTGCCAAGGTGGAAGACTTGAGAAACGCACGGCGCGAGCTGTGAGAACCATTCATAGGCGCATCACATCACGAAGGGAAACGCCTGTCGAGCCAGGGTTTCCGCCCCGTCATTCCTGCCCTAGGGTGGGCATGGATATTATGAAAGGCCTCTTCTTCGTGCTTTGGCTAGGCACTTCCCTGATCGCCCAGGCAGAATCAGCAGGCGCCGCCACCTCAACACCCAAACTCCTCCTGCGCATGGTGAATGCTTTGGAAAACTCCACGATCAAGCGTTTGAGATCGTGCCTTTCTGATCAAGAGAACACCTCCTACCACATGACGAAGATCGCCCATCTCGGGATGGTGCCCCGAGACGGCAACACCTATCCACTCGCCAAAGCCACGTTCCTGCGCTCTTCGCCGAAGGGACGGGACACGCCACCGGCCCGCGGACACACCTTTCTCATTCTGTTCGGCTCTGACTTCTCTATCGTTTCCCACGCGCAAACCATCGATGACGACTATCATGTGGAGAAGAATCTGCTCAAAGTCGGTCAGCAGGTCATCGCCGACTTCAACTCGCGCGATCCACGCATCCGCTACCGCGGTTGGCTTGTGGGATCGAGCTTTCTCTCCTACCCCTTCTCCGATAAGATCTCAGAGTCAGAATGGAACGGACAGTAAGAAGCACTTTCATTCAAATGATAGGCAGACTCACATTCGTCTCAATAATCTTCTCTATCCTCGCCCTTCTAGGATGCGACAACGAATCTCAATGGAGGAAGGCCGACAGCCATTGGATCCGAAAGTTTGATCACATTGCTCCTCTCGATCGGCGGCAATGGGAAGATCTCATGGGAGTGGGTCCTATGATGACCCGTTCGCAGCTACAGATTGAGACCACAGAAGTCCATCCCATTTCTAACAAAGACGCTCTAAAACTATGGGACAACCTCGTGAGAACGGGAGCAATCACGACAGACACGGGATACCGCAGTCATTTTATCGACGGCGAATTCAGCCCCTTCACTCGGCACCGGATCGTCTTCACCGATAAGAGCACCGAGGCTACTAAAGCTAGGAAATCGACGCGTTCCTCGTTACCGGTCAACCGACTTCCGTCCGCCAGTGACCTCACTTCCCTCGGGCTCAACCTCGAGATCATCGCCTACGGGTGTGAGACGCCAAGTGGTTGGGACACCCAATTCTACGATCGTCTTGGGCAACCCACGGAGTCCCCTCCGTTCCCAGTCCACAACCTTCCTCCATTCGACTTCAGGCATCGCGGCCTGCCTTCTTTAGGACTTTATTTCACTAAATCAGATACCAGCCCGATTGAATCCCTTCAGAAGATCACTCTGTTTGATTCCCATTCCAAAGCACTTTTGGATAGAACCGCTTTAGGAGAATCCGAGGAACATCAAGAGGTCAATCTACGAGCCCATTTCTCTAGCTTTCCAGTGTTTCATAACACATTGATCGATGTCGTGCTCGACTATCGTTCCTCCGTGGGCACAACCAACACAGTAGTTGCCCCGGCAGAAGTGGGCCCAGTCTTCGACGATGGAGAAGGATCCGTGCTCGCCTGCATGGCGAAGGGAAATCCGCTGGTCATGAAAAGCTGGATGGAAGCAGACGCATGGGGAGCCTTCGTCTCTGAATCGCAAACAATGTTATCTCACGTTTCTCCTGGATTCTATTTCGAAACATGGCCGCATGGCCACACCGAGGCCTTCTCGATCGCGTTCCTCGCCAAAGACAAGAGCAGCGTGATTTCTTCGCACCGAAGACATGACCTTGGTGAGCCGCATCAATTGCTCTATTGCGTGAATGACCCGACCGACTTTGATCGTGTTTGCTACTTTAGAATCCAGCACAGCTCCAACCACCAACGCATCACCTTTCCTATCAACACGGCGTGGCTACCGTCGCTTCCGACGAGCGGCGATCTCTTCGACGCTCTGTTGCCGTTCGCAACGATTTCGGATCGGCGATTCACCGATTGGTTCATGGCTCCTATAGCTCAAATTCGTTTGGAGGGCCCTCGACACAAGTTGAACCATGGCAACCTATCAGCCATCCCACGAGACGCGGAAAGCAAGACCTTTGTGAACATTACGGTTCGTGAAGCACTTGAGCAGCATCTCAAAGAGCAATATCCCCATGGCACGGCCGTTTATGACTCCAAGCAGGCAACGCTCAGAGTCATTCAAGGCGAACCACCGAGCTAGAAGTTCAATAACATGCACAAATTTGGCGGAGGAAATCGCTATCCTCGTTGTCATGTCTATCCATCAACGCACGTGCTCGTCCTGTGGATCATCATCTCTCGAGCCCGGAACGGTGCAATCCACGGGACGATTGCATTTCCGTCCGGCGAACACCAAATTTCTGACCTTCGGCACCAATGAAGTTCGCATGGAAAGTCACCTTTGCATGGATTGCGGTCTGGTCATGCTCTCCGCAGATATGGAAAAGGCGGTGAAGCTTCTTGATCGGGTTAAAGCTTCTTAGCCACCTAGACATCATGGAATGACGGTTCTCCAGGCCTGTGCCACGGTCATACGGCCGGATCCTTCAACAATCAGAAACCCCGATAGGGTTGGCTCAGATCGTCATGGAGGCGAAGCCGCCATCGACGATGAGTTCGGTGCCGGTGATGAAACTGCTAGCCTCATTGGAAGCGAGCAGCAGGGTGGCACCGATGAGTTCTTGAGCTTCACCAAAGCGCTTCATGGGCGTGTGCCCCATGATCTGGGCCACACGGTCCTCTGTGAGGACTTTGCGATTCTGTTCGGCGGGGAAGAATCCTGGCACGAGGAGATTGACCCGAATCTTGTGGGGCGCCCATTCACGGGCGAGATTCTTACTGAGGTTGTGCACCGCCGCCTTGGTCATCGAATAGGTGAAGACTCGCGAGAGCGGCGTCACTCCTGACATAGATCCTATATTGATGATGGAAGCCGGTATCTTATTGTCCAAGAAATAGGCTCCAAAGACTTGGCAGGCAACGAAAACCGCCTTGGTATTTGTTTGGAGGATGCGATCAAATTCTTCCTCCGGAATCTCCAAGAATGGGGTGGGCGAATTGATCCCAGCACCGTTGACGAGAATATCGATCTTCCCTGAACGCGCGACGACCTCATCCCGCAAGCTTTCCAAGCTCGCGCGGGCATTGACATCAGCACTGAGGAAATAGGCTTTCCCCCCGGCTTCCTTGATCGTTGCCAACCGAGCGGCAGCCTTCTCTTCGCTCCGACCGACGAGGACCACTTCAGCGCCAGCGGCAGCCAGCCCCTCAGCCATGGCGCCACAGAGCTCGCCCGTTCCGCCAATGACCACCGCGGTCTTGCCTTCTAATTGAAATAGATTTGCGTTCATGAGATGCGTGTTCGTGGATGTTGTTTGGGTTTCAGACCTTAGCGGACCACGCGGGCACCGCCACCTCCTTTGACTTTCTCTACCTCAGCCACAGTCACCATGGTCGTGTCGCCCGGCGTGGTCATGGCCAGGGCTCCGTGGGCGGCTCCATAATTGACGGCTTCGTCAGGATCATTCTTCGCCAGGAACCCATAGATAAGGCCAGACGCGAAGCTATCACCTCCACCGACGCGATCCATGATCTCAAGATTCTCACGATAGGTCGCTTCGTAGAATGCACCGTCATGCCAGCAGATGGCCCCCCAATCATTGACCGTCGCCGTCTTCACGGTCCGCAAAGTCGTGGCCGTGGCTTTGAAGTTGGGAAAGGCCTTGACTGCTTCTCCGATCATCTTCTTGAAACTGTCCACCTGAATGGAGGAAATGTTCTCGTCCATGCCCTCCACTTCGAAACCAAGACAGGCCGTGAAATCTTCCTCATTGCCAATCATCACATCGACATATTTGGCAATGGCGCGGTTCACCTCTTGCGCTTTCGCGTGGCCACCAATGGCTTTCCACAAGGACGGGCGGTAGTTGAGGTCGTAACTGACAATGGTACCATGCTTATTCGCAGCCTTGACCGCTTCCACCGTGAGTTCGGCTGCGGATTCTGATAGAGCCGCAAAGATCCCACCGGTGTGGAACCAACGCACGCCGAGCTCTCCAAAGAGATGGTCCCAGTCGACATCGCCCGGTTTCATCTGGGAGGCGGCCGTGAGCCCGCGATCAGGCACGCCAAGCGCCCCTCGGATGCCAAACCCACGCTCCGTGAAATTGAGCCCATTCCGAACCGTGCGCCCCACGCCATCATAGGGCACCCATTGGATGTGGGACACATCGACGCCGCCTTGGAGAATGAAATCCTCGATCAAGCGCCCCACTTCGTTGTCGGCAAAGGCCGTGACCACCGCCGTGCGCATGCCGAAACAGCGGCGCAATCCTCGGGCCACATTGTATTCCCCGCCGCCTTCCCACGCCTGGAATTGACGGGCCGTGCGTACACGCCCTTCGCCCGGATCCAGCCGAAGCATGATTTCACCGAGGGATAACAAGTCGTAGCGGCAGTCTTGGGCATCTTTGATGGTCAACATGCCCCCATGAGAGAGTGAACTTGGCATCAACGCAAGCGTGAGTTTTCTCGTTGTGAAAGGGCGCCACCTCCCGCACTATCATTTCCCTTTAAATCATCTGCGCAGGATTCCTTCTGAGAAGCCCGCAATGTCCAGGAAGCTTAACTACTGACTCCAGGCGATCACTTAGGCATTCCGTTAGATCGCCAAAGCTGATAGTTTCCACCACCTCTGCGTTCCATTTCTTCGAGAATGCACTAGCCAGCAGTAGTAGCGTATGCCAAGGTCGCGACCATGGCGCTACGCATCTCAGAACGTTCATTGGTGGAAGGATGGATTGATTGCCGCGTCAAAGGAACGGTGACGGGAGAACTCTCGCTGTGCGGATGGGAGCGTCCCCTCACATTCACCCTAGATGGATTACCACATCGCGATCTGGCTGGGTGTCTCCTCCAGTTTCGCAATCCTTCTCCGCACCCTAACGAAACGGTTGATAGCCAGCAATTGGCTTCGGTTCATCACGGTGCTACGGGCGATATCACCGCTTCTCGCAAGGTGAAAGTATCCACCCTCACCGTCAACGAAATGCTTTCTTGGGCGAAGGCAGGATTGCAAGTGCCTTATCAATGGGAGAATGGCCTGTATTTGGAATGGTTCGGGTCACAAGGACGTGTGGTGTTAGAGGCGACCGGTTTGGAGACGGAAACCAGCGAGCCCGTTTGGCAAATGACAGAGGAGGAGGAAGCCCAAGCCCTGCGCGAGGCCGATGATCGCCTCCTGGGCGTGCTAAGCGCAGCCGTCCAATCACTCGATCTTTCTTCGACTCTTGATTTCTCGAGTGACGATGACGATGAGGCTCGCGAGGCGTTAGGCTAAGCCAGGTCACAGCTCTTCGATTTCCAGGCGCTGATTGCTCTTGATGGGGCCGCTGAAGGTTTGGCTCTGTCCTGATGGCCACGTGACGATGATTTCGTCAAGCGTCTCGGCAGCAGCCAACCCAAAGTAGAGCGGCATGAGACTTTGTGAGAGATAGCCAGACTGTCCGTCTTGAACCTGTGTCTGCCACTGGTCACCCACGCGCACTCGCACGGTTGCCCCGATCCCATGCCGGTTGGAGCGTTTCCCTCGCAGCGAGACTTTGAGCCAATGCAGATTGGCGCGTTTCTCGGCGAGATCGCTCAAGAGAATCATAGGCCCGTCGTTGAACTCGTTCGTCACCATGTCCAGATCGCCATCCTGGTCGAGATCCGCGAGAGCCGCGCTGCGCGATCCCAAGGCTCCCCAGATCTCCACGGGCTCTGTCAGCTTGAGCACCTCGACCATGGGATGATCCTTGTCGACGCCATCAGGCTCAAGCGTGAAGATCGGTTTCGCCGTTCTTCCTTCCCGACGTGGCTCCACACCCAGGATAAACTCGCTGTCGAGGAATCCGCGCCCGCGGTCGTTCAGGTAGACCTTGTTCAAGGCGTAGGCGTAGGGATAGTTCATGCTGCAAGTCACGAAGGCATCCTGATAGCCATCGGCGTTGAGATCCCCCACACTCACGCCCCATGGCCAGTAGCATTCGAGATTGCGCTTGTCTGACATTTCCACATAGCCACCATTCTCTCTGACAAAGAAGCTATTGCCAAAGATGCTCATGCCACCACTCTGCAGGAGCGACTCCGGCCAGCGCATCTGGGATTTCAACTTCTCTTGGCCTAACTTGATCGTGTGGCTCATATCCGAGTGCATGTCGGTGATGTAGAGATCGAGTTGCCCATCATTATTGTAATCAAAGCATTTCAGGGACATCGATCCCCACGAGGTCTTGGGAAACCACTGGCGACTTTGTTTCTCGAAGCCTTTCCCTGACAGATTCACATAAGCTTCATCATGCCCTTGCATATTGAGCACGTAGAGATCCAGCCAGCCGTCATCATTGAGATCCACGGGGCTGGCCTCGCCTGTCCAACTGAGGTCATTCAAGCCCATCGCCTCGGAGACCTCGCGGAAGCGATTGTTGCCGTCATTATGATAGAGTAGACTGCGCTCGCTGCGTTCCGGTTTCAAATGCCCGGCGAAGGCATCCTCGATGGCTTTGTGATAGCCACCAGGCCCAAACGCGGACGCCTCGGTGTACTGTCCCGTGTTGCAGACAAACAAGTCTAATAATCCGTCACGATCATAGTCAAAGAAGACGCCCGCCGACGAATGCCCTTGGTGATTCACGCCCGCCTCCACGGAACGGTCGATGAACCCACCCTTCCCATCGTTCTCGAAGAAAGCGTTCCCGCGCCTCACCGCCGTGACGAACAAATCGGCGTCGCCATCGTTGTCCGTATCTGCAAACGAGGCCCCGACACAAACGCGGTCGGCCAGGGTGAGGGCAGGCGTGGTGATGTCGTCGAAGGTCCCATCTCCACGGTTCCGCCAGAGCGCATTCGACCCGATCTGCGTGGTCCAGTAGATGTCCAACAAGCCATCTCCATCGACATCAGCGAGCGCGACGCCGTTCCCGTGGTCGTAGTGCGCGGCGATGTTGAGCTTGCGGGCATCGTCCACGCTCCGGTGCTCGAAGGTGACACCGCTGGATTCCACCGCATCGCGGAACTGGAATGCATGGTCGACTGAATACTGAGCGCTCGCGGCCAGCTGCTCTTGCGCCCGGCGTTTCACCCACTGCGGATTCGCCACATAGCTAGGATACGGCAAAGGCTTGAAGGTCACGGGCGTGTGAGGCTCTGCTAGGATTTCGTTCACATCCGCCTGCACTTGCTGCAATCCCTCCTCGCTGAGACCATCGTAGTAGCCTCGGATCCGGCTCTGACGATCGATCAACACCAACTTGGCACTATGGATGATGAGAGCAGCCGGATCGTCCTCCACGTTCTCATCCACGGGCAACTTGAAGCCATCCTGACAGAGTGACCACAAGGCCTCGCGCGAACCGGTGACAAATTTCCAATGATCCGTGTCCGCGCTGTACTCTTGCGCATAGCGCTGCAGGACAGGTGCGGTGTCGAACGCGGGATCCACGGTGAAACTAACGAAGCGAATCGCTTCCCAAGCGGGAGATTGCTTCAACGTCGCCTGCAAGGCCGCCAATTTCTGAGTCTGGATCGGGCAGGTGGATCCGCACCGCGTGAAGATGAAGTTAGCAATCCACATCTTGTCGCGAAGAGACTCGCGACTGATCACGAGGCCGTCCTGATCCGAAAGCGCAAACGGCGGCAGGGTTCCGAGAAGACGTGGTCCAGGAGTGGCTTGCTCAGGTTTCTCCACATTCGCCGAGACATCCTCGTCGCCCTGGGGCGAACAGGCTCCCAAGAAGATCAGCGCGAGCATGGCGAAGGAGAGGGATCGAGGCCGAGGCATCATGAAGCTTCTGTATCATACGCTTCGGGAGAACTGAAGGGTTCATTCCCCTTACACACAAACGGGCAGCCTCATGCGAGACTGCCCGTTACGCGTGTGTGAAATGAATGTGGAGAATGCTCCTCTTGACGTGTTAGTCCTCGATCAAGAAGTCGTCCAAGTAGAAGCCCGCTCCGTTGGGCTCGCTATTGTCTGTGAGAAGCGTGAATTCCATGATGATCTGCTGCTCACGCGCCGCGGTGGGCACCGTCTGCTTAAACTCAACCCAGCCTTCACTGGTCCCCCAGAGGATGTCTTGACTCACAAACAGCTCAACATCACCTGAAGCGTCGAGGTACTTGATCTGCACCCCTTCGGCATCTTCTGTCGCGTCTACGTAATACCAGAAGCTCACCTTGGGACGACTTGCTCCGGTGAGATCAATCACCGGAGACCGCAGTGATGCCGCCGTTCCATTTCCGTAGGGACCATCAAGATCCGTGCCCCAAGCATTCTCACCACTGTGAGCCGCCATGAGCCCCTCCACGGCAGGCGTGCCGAGTTCCCAAGCCGTGTCGCCCTGGAGAACGGTCGCGGTCCACCCCTCTTCGCCGGACTCAAAGTCCGTCTGATAAATGGGCGGCACGCCGAGAACGGCACCGCGGTAGAAGGTGGTCAGGTCACCAGCCCGAGTGGCCGTGAGACGGATGGTATCTTCTCCTAACAGTTCCGCCATCGCGCCTTCCACGGGCGCCCAAGCCAGGAGATCCGTGCTCGATTCGAGTCCGTGCTCCGCGTTCACATTGGAAGTGATGAAATCAAGACTCACATTACCATCATCCACCGCCCATCCAACGATGGGGAGAGCTCCAGCGGGACCATTGATGATGTCGCCAATGCTCGTGCCGGATAGGCCCGCCTCGTAGATGGCCGTCACTTCATTCTCCGCCAGGGGGCGAGACCAGAATGCTAAGTCGTCCACCAAACCATTCCAATAGCGCCCCGTGGCATCAGGATTCTCGCCGATCATCATGGGCTGATCATTGTCCTCCAGGTTGGGTGGACCACTGGATCCTTCCAACTGACCATCCACGAAGAGCTCCACGCCGACCTCAGGCGTGCTGACCAGTGCCAGGTGATGCCATTCACCATCATCGACGGCTATGGATCCTTGAGAAACATCGGCATTGCCACCGTTACCGGATACGACGCTCGTCCCTTCTCGGCGATGAATGCGCCAGTTATTCCCTTCTCCCTTCGCCACCAAGGCCTGCCAGTTGACATCAAAGGAGTTCACACGAAACCACGTCGACACGGTCATCCCCGTCTGTTCAGGATCGCCATCCGGCGTCTCTTCCAATCCGTCATAAAGAGGCTCATTCTCGGGATTGATCACCACCCATTCACCAATGCCATCCAGCAACAGGGCACCCCCAGCACGACCGCCTTCGAAGTTCGGTGAATCTCCTCCTTGAAGCTCTCCATGACTATCATTACCCGAATAGTCATCCAGATCCTCGTCCAGCGGCCAGTAGCCCACCAGCCCCTCACTCAGATCCACTCCGGGAAGAGAATTGGGATCCGTGGGATCACTTCCCTGATCCAGTTCGATGTGATCGCGGACTCCGTCCGCATCCGAGTCTTGTAAGAGTGGGCTCGTCCCAGGCTGGGTCACATTGACGTAGGGCAGATCAGGATTCTCCACGCCATCTCGCAAGGTATCGCCATCCGTATCACGATTGTTAGGCTGGGTCCCCGTGTCACTGACGCTCACCCACACGCCCGTTCCCGTTTCCACGCCGTCTGAGTAACCGTCGTTATCGGTGTCAGCATCATTGGGAAATAAACCATTATCGAACTCGTATTTGTTTGTCAGTCCATCTTCGTCGAGATCCCCTTCAGAATCGTCACTGTTGGGATCGAGCCCGTTGTTGATCTCATAAATGTTAGGCATGCCATCGCCATCGGTATCCTCTGACAATCCCAATCCTTCACCCAGGTCGAACCCATCACCACCATTCCAAAGTTCTGCCACTTCCTCTGTCGTCAGCGGGCGATTCCAGAAGGCCACCTCATCGATGAGTCCATTCCACGTGCGATTCCGCGCGCCTGGGTTCTCTCCAATCAACAGGGGCAAGTCGTCGTCAGCTAGCGCCGGTGCTCCGCTCGAACCATCCAACATTCCGTCGATATACGCTTCCACCCCGACATCAGGCGTGCTCACCAGCACGATCTGATGCCATTCGCCATCATCGACGGCAATCACCCCTTCTGAAACATCGTCACTTCCTCCGTTACCTGTGACCGTGCTGGTATCCCCTCGGCGATGCATCCGCCAATTCTGACCTTCACCTTTGGAAACCAGCGCCTGCCACGACTTGTCAAAGGCCCCCACTTGAAACCAAGCGGACACGGTCAAGCCAGTCTGGTTGCCTTCGTTATCGAAGCCGTCAAACTTGGGCTCGTTGTCGGGATTGATCTCCACGAACTCACCGTCGCCATTCAACGAGAGGGCCTGGCCGATCTTCCCTGCGGTGAAATTGGCGTTCTCGCCACCGCCCATCAAGGTGCCATGGCTATCAGCCACGCCATCTTCTAGGGTGTTGTTCATGCCCCAATAGCCAACGAGGCCTTCGGCCAAGTCTGCCTGCACCGGCAGTATGCTTGCCCCAACGAGACAAGTGACGAGCAGCGGAATTCTCCGCAAGGAATTTATAGAGAGTCGTTCAAAGAAATGGGATTTCATGTTATAAGTTGCGGGCATCACCCCACACGAGCACATGCATCCAGCGCATCGCCGTATCTTTCGATGCGTAGCCTGTCTGCAAGGTGGGGGTAAGACCTGTCTTTGGGTTGAGGGTTGTCTAACTAGAAAGGCGGGACGCGACCTAAAGGCGTCTCGATCTTCCTGTAAAGCAGAAATCCTATGGGCCCATCTTGCCTAACAAAAACTCTCTCTTGGATAATCAGCAGCGTTCCGGCCCGCGAAGATCCTTGGTGACCGTTTCTTCACTCAAATCACCTTCGAGTACGCAAAACGGGCAGCATCTTACGATGCTGCCCGTTTGCAATCTCGTTAGAGTATGTCGTCGTATGCGTGCCTACTGAGCCACGCCGCGGTAATACCCTTCGCCAGCGCCCACGCGACCAGCGTCCGTATCTTCATACTGACCCGTCACATCGGCAGCGATGTCTGTCCAGTTCACCAAGTCGGTGGAATACTGCACGGTGTAAGTCGTTCCTGCCGGGAAGCTTAGCCCCACTGCTGTGGCCGTTCGCGTGACCTCACCAATCTCGGGTGGGCCTTCACCACCACCGCCGTTGTTGCCGCCACCGATATCGATCGCAAGGAGATCGGCAAGCGACACCGCAGAGTTTGCGAGCAATGAGGCTTCATCGGCACTCAGCGCACGATTCCAAATGGCCACTTCGTCAATCAGTCCATTCCAGGTCCGCCCTAAGGCATCTGGATTCTCCCCGATCATCATCGGCATGTCGTTGCCTTCGCGAGCCAAGCCTGAGTTCTCGGCTTCCAATTGACCGTCGATGTAGAGCATGGCCGTATCAGACTCCGCATCACTGACGAGCAAGAGATGATGAAGACCGCCATCATTGATGTTCGTGGATCCTTCTGGAACATCACCATTCCCGCCATTCCCAGAGATCAAATTCAAGGCGTCACGACGGTGGATCCGCCAACGGTTGCCTTCACCTTTTGCAATGAGGGCTTGCCAACTCTTGGTAAATCCGTCCACACGGAACCATGTCGAGATCGTGAAGCTCTCAGGATTGTCCGGTGCGCCGAAGTCGAAAAGATCTTCATTCTCAATGGGCGTTTCAATATACTGATCGATGCCATTGAGATCGACTCCTTGGCCATAGGCTCCGGGAGCATACGTGATCGGACTCGCGCCCATGCCTGTGCCGTGACTGGTGCCCACCTTGTCGTCAAGGTCTCCCTCAAAGGGATAGTAGGCGATCAGTTCACTAGCCAAGGCACTTGTGTCCGGAACGGTTCCAATGGTCCCGCCAGCTTCACCTAACAATTCCACCTCAGCAATCTGCATGGAATTGGCAGCCTCTGCGTCCTTCACCGTAGGGAAGGTCACACGATAGGAGAGCCATGCCTCACTATTGACGAAGAATACGGTTTGGTTAGGCAGATCAGGCGTGATGGCAAGATCACCCCCATCATTGCGCGCATCTGGCAGAGTGAGGTCTCCAGCGGCAAGCACCTTCCAGGGCCCATCGGGACCATCGGGCGAACCTTCCAGGCGGAAGCTGGCCGGGTCGCGCTCCACGGCGTCATTGGCAGGATAGAAGCGAATGCCCGTGATCGTCGTGGCCCCCACTCCCGGCGTCACCACGAAGCCCGATCCTAGATCGAGGAAATTCAGATACTTCTGACCCACATTATTGATCACGTTCTCAACGCCTTCGGCGCCTGGAGGCGGACCCTCATTGGCGTCCCCATCATTCTCGCCATTGACGAGGGCAATGGTGTCCCCTGGCTGGGTCACATCTTCCGGACCGACTGGTTCCACAATGACAACATCAGCCACATTGGGATCAGTACCACCCGCTTGCTCGCCAAGGTTGGAAATGCCATCGCTATCCGGATCGCCTTCCGGCGTGGCGGCGAGACCACCAAGGTTGTCGTTCTCGAAACTATCGCGCAATCCATCGCCATCAGTATCCGCGTCACGCCCGAGCAGTTCGATCGTGCCATCGCCCGAGATGCCTTCATTCAATTGGAAAGCTCCTAACAGATCGTCTGCGGTGTAAGGACCAGGCCCAACCAATTCCAACAAGCTGAATGCTTGATTTCCATCACTATCCACCCCGATCACATCAGCAACCATGATGGTGCCCCCCAAGACGAGACGGAAATTATCTCCTTGGAGCTTCAAGATGGAAAGATCACTATCATAATCATAGCCATAGGCGAGTCCACCACTCGCCAAGCGAATGGAATTCGACCCGAGAGAACCTGGAGCAAGCCCGGCCAGATCGGTGCCGATCACATTGATCGCTCCCCCAAAGGCGCTTTCAGATCCACTCAATTCGACGCTCCCTTGGAAATCGTCGACGCTACCGCCAACGAAAGTCAAGGTGCCACCACCAAGCAGATTCGAGGCAATGGCCAGATCATTGGCGCCAACGTTCACTGTCGCTTCGCCACGGATGGTCAAGGCGCCATCCAGTGTGTTGCTGCGAACCGCGGTCACTTCTGCATTACTCAAAGTGATATTCCCTAACGTTGGTCCAGAATGCTCCAGATCGAGACTGATCCCAGGCCCGACAAGGGTAAGAGAGTCCCCTGAGAAGGCGCCCGCTACCGAGCCGAGACGATTGGTCACGGTACCCACAGCGACGTAGTTCTTGCCTGCGCTGGGAGCGAGCCCGTCCGACCAAGTGGCAGGATCATTCCAATTGCCATCGGCCACCGCGATGATGGCGTTTGGCTTGTTACCTGCGTCGAGAGGATCATTTCCCAAGGCCAATTCGACATTGTCGGCAAAGGTATCGTCATCCGTGTCGGCTTTCGCGGGATCGGTGCCGTGATTGTTCACCTCGGCGCCATCAGCAAGACCGTCACCATCAGAATCGGTGTTCGCGGGATCGGTCCCTAGATCATTGGCTTCTTGTCCGTCTTCCAGACCGTCACCATCGGAGTCTTTGTTGTTCGGAAAGGCACGCATGGCCAACTCATCGGCATCATTGAGACCATCATCGTCAAAGTCGCCACTGCCATCGCGGCTGAGATTCTCGAAGAAGAAGGTTTCCGCAAAGTCATCCATGCCGTCACCATCGCTATCCACGGTCTGGACACTAAAGATATCGAATGCCTGTAGCAGTTCGTAATCGGCATCGTTGAGATTGGGCGGCGTTTCTTCCGTACCACGATAAACGTAGAGACTCACACCAGCGCCACCACCGCGTTCCCAGTGCCAGAAATCGACCTGGTGCACGCCTGCTTCGAGCTCAACCGTCATCACCGTATTCGCGCGACCACGATTGCCTACGGTTCCGATCTCTTCCCCATCCACTTCTAACAGGAATCCATCATCACTATTACAGATAAAGGTGATGAATCCGCTCTGCTGGACGAAGATCTCTCCGGTGCTATAGATCGCGAAGTCATCCCGTGCTCCAAAGCCCCCGGCATCAGGTCCGGCATACTCCGGATCCCACAAAGGATAGGGTCGAGACAGATCCGCGAGTTGTGGTGGTGGCGTGTTGTCATGGAAATGAATGTAAGGCGTCTGCGCCGTGATCCGATCACCCACATCGCCTTCGATTGCCGCTCGAACACCATCGACGTCATTAAACTGCTCGCCCGTATTGAAGACATGCGTCGTCGTGAAGGTTGACCCCCCAAAGATCGCGGAGACAAGGCTCAAGGGGTCATGCGGGTCGGTTCCGCCGGTCACTTCCAATCCGTCTTTGGCGCCGTCCCCGTCCGTGTCCGCGACGAGTGGATTCGTTCCCGTATCGCTCGCACTGACGAAGGCACCCGTATTGGTCTCCACGCCGTCTAACAAGCCATCTCGATCCGTATCAGGTCGCAAGGGATTCGTGCCGGTATCCGTGGCGCTCACCCATACTTCGGTATTCGTCTCGACATTGTCATCATACCCGTCCGCATCGCTATCCTTGTCGTTAGGCTTGGTCCGCAGTTCAAACTCTTGGAAGTTTGTCAGGCCATCGCCATCGAGATCCGTATCACGGTCCGCCGCGTCAAAGGGATCGAGACCATTGTCTTGTTCGAAGGCATCTCCCATGCCGTCCTGGTCCGTATCACGCACATCGGGAGGGAGGACCGCACGACGGAGAAAGAGTTCTTCCACTTCCCCAGGCGTCAACGGACGATTCCACACGGCGACATCATCCATTTCTCCTGTAAAGTAATTGCCTTCCGCATCATAAACACCACTGCCTCCAATATTGAAGGTGAAGGCGGAGTTCGCCGGATTGGTGCCACCTCCGGTGGCTTCCACTTCACCATTCACATAGAGAATGCGTTCGTCTGGTGTATTCACCAAGACGATATTCGTCCACTCATCGACAGCGGGTCCAAAGGGAACATCAAAAGCCCCGCCGGATGCCGACCAATGCTGCATCGTGTTGGGACTGATCATGCCATACTCAATGGCATCATTCTGACCAAAGAAGCCGACGCGATTGCCCGATTGCTCTGGAAACTTGACCCAACCAGCCATCGTAAACGAATCGATGTCGTTCATGATGGCGCCTTCCGTCGTCACCGAGTCGTCAACACCATCAAAGCGAATGGCAATATCACCCTCGCCCGCAGGTCCTTCGACCAATTCTGGCTCGCCATTGACCACGCCATTATTGGCTTCGGCTGAACTATCGAGAGCCGTCCCTGCGCCGGGTGCCAGGTCATTGAAGGACCAATACCCTAACAAGCCTTCTGTCAGCGTTGTCCGACCTAGGGAACGTCCTTCGCCATTGTTCCATATCTCCATCACTTCATCTTCGGAAATGGCACGATTCCAGAAACCGAGGTCATCGATCATGCCGCTCCACGTACGCCCTAAGGCATCCGGGTTCTCTCCAATCATCATGGGCATGTCATTGCCTTCACGAGACAAGCCGGTATTCTCGGCTTCCAGTTCCCCGTCAATATAAAGGACGGCACGATCATTATCGATATCACTGATCAGCACGATATGGTGAATGCCCTCCGTGATATCGGTCGATCCTTCAGGCACATCTCCATTCCCACCATTTCCTGTAATGGTGCTCG
Source organism: Verrucomicrobiia bacterium (assembly GCA_030425385.1). GTDB lineage: Bacteria > Verrucomicrobiota > Verrucomicrobiia > Verrucomicrobiales > DEV007 > JAACDM01. The sequence goes on from JAUIAH010000015.1 coordinate 91,420, forward strand.
TCGCATCACGGCGGTGCATGCGCCAACGATTGCCTTCCCCTTTGGCGACGAGCGCCTGCCAGTTCTTGGTGAACTCGCCGACGGAAAACCACGCGGAGATCGTGAAACCCGTGGGATCATCAGGCGCTCCAAAGTCGAAGAGATCTTCATTCTCCGTCGGTGTCTGGATGAATTGATCAATGCCATCTAGGACCACGCCTTGACCAAATTTGCCCTCACCAAAGGTGATGGGGTCCGAACCCATGGCTTCGCCATGGCTATCCCCGACCGCATCTTGGAAATCGCCATCAAAGGGGTAATAGGCCACGAGGCCATCGTTGAGATCTGCTTGAGCCGTAAAGGCTCCAACAGCGAGAAATGCGCTCGCAAGCACGGCCAAGGGACGCGTCCGAGCGCCCCGGCCCAAGCGAGCGCCCGGGTGGGTTGTGTCTATAGGTGTTTTCATGTAGGTGGGTTTCGAGGGAAGAATGGCCCTCGGAGTTTCGTATGTGGGGAATGCGAAAAGAGGTCAGAGACCACTCGCACTTCCTACCCAACCGAATTCACGATATTTCTGTAAAGAAGAATCTCTAACAATCACCGTTGGTTTTCCAATCTTTCACTGATAGCCTGACCCCACTCCAAGCCTCTGATGATGAAACGCCACCCGATCGAGTTGTCCGTCATGGGTCTGTTACTAGGGCTATTCGCCCTTGGAGTCGTTGGTAAACAGAGCGTCTCAAGTCGCGGCTATCAGGATACGGATGCTGCTATTCACGTCACGATTCCCACCGCCTCCTCTCAGAAGATCCATCTCTCTCAAGCGATGAAGGAGGCTTTGAAGGGAAGAGTGCTCAGACAAGAGGGCCACCACCGGCAAGCGCTCACCTTCCTCAATCGCGCGCTGACCCTCCATGAGTCGGCACCTACTCCTGCCGAGGGCCTCCCCGAGCGGGAGCATGGAATGACGCTCTTGAATCGAGGGCTCGCTCACCTTGCGACTCGCCAATGGGATGCCGCCAAGCACGATCTTGATCGTGCCATCGCCTTGTTTCGCACCTTGCCATCAGAGGCTGCCCCCCTGGCAGAGGCCTACACCTCTCGGGCTATCATTCACCGCCAACGGCGGCAACGAGAGGCCACGCTCAACGATCTTTCTCAAGCCATCGCTATCCAGCAATCGCTGTCCACACACGCAGATAAACCTTCCATTCCTTCAGCACTCGCTCAGAACCATGTCCAACGCGCCCTGATTTGGCGGATGAGCAACCAACTCGCCCGCGCCTTGGCTGACTACGAAGAAGCCGCCCGTCTCCAGCGCACGCTGATCGCGACCGATGACCCCCGTGGACAATCTGCCCTCGCCACCATACTCAGTTCCCAGGCATGGCTCCTTGCCGCGGGAGCGGACCCCAGTCTGTGGGACGGTGACCAAGCCAAAGAGAAAGCCGAGGAGGCTTGCGCACTCACGAACTGGCAGAACGACGAAGCGCTCATTGCCCTAGCAGCTGCCTATGCGCGCTTGGGTGATTTCACGCAAGCCACCACGTGGTTAACGAAAGCTATCCCTTTGTCTCCTGAACACCGCAAAGCACCGCTCGCCGAGATCCTGCAAGCTTACCAGAAGGGGCAAACCTACCAAGACCCCTAAATCAATCACCGGCTCGACGAGTTGACGCATCGCCGAAATCCAGTCTTAACAAGGTCTCTCTGAGAGGCTCATCACCTTCATCGTCAGATTCCTGACAATACACAAATGAGAATGCGACCAGGTGCTCACTCGGTTCGTGGACTCTATTCCATTCCTGACATAAGTACTTTCCAATAGGTGCCCTATAGACCTGGTAGCCAAGGCTGTCATAGTAGGCCATCTCACGAAAGACCTTCTCCCATCGGTGATTCGGATAGACCGCCAGCGGACGGAGTGGGCGCTCCCATTTCAGTGGCGCCCCATCAGCTAACACGTCCACCATCCGCCCATCGGCCAATTCGCCCTGCGCCACATACCATCCATCCTTGGAGGGCACAGCTCCGAACATATTCCACTTTTGGCCCCATCCCCAGGCTGTCCAGAAGGGCTCCCATCGCTCCACTTTCAGCTTCTCCAGCGGTCTACCAGGCAGTCCCGTGACATTAGCCAAGGCTACATACCCGAGGGCCACTGAGGCTACCGATTGCATCAGCCCGTGAGCACGGAGTCTAGACGGTGATGAAGACGTCTCCCGCTTGCACAGGCGATTCCAGAAGGCGCGCGGCAAGAACAGACTCAGGCCTACGAGGCATGCATACGGAAATATCCCTACGGAAAGGAAGAGCGCGATGCCCAGATGAAGGGCCATCAACAGCGCTACCATGATCATGCGAAGGAGCTCTGTTCGCCAGGGCACCAACAGAAGAAACGGCGCCAGCCACTCTAACATGACAACCACATAGGTCCCTGCAGACAAACCTGCAGGCCACTCCAGAAGGTGCTTTGCCAAAGGTCTAGCATAGAAGTCGTGTTGGAGAATGCCCGCCAATGCCTGACCTTGCCACCAATCACCCGAACCCTTGAAGACGGCTGAGCAAAGATACATCAAGGCCATCTGCAGCAGCACGCCTGCAGAAGCCACCGTGCACACCTCACCGCTCACTCGCCGCCCCGCCCGCCGCGCATCCCACGACCACACATGCCCCAAAGGCAACAGCATCCCCCAGAACGCTAGCATTCGCAAAAGGTTGTCCCCGCCCGTGAGTACGGGAGGAAGGCGATTGTGCAAAGACACGAGAAACAACCAACACACCACCGATGCCAGTCGCGTGTGAAATCCTATCATCAAGGCGACCGCTGCGCAGGATGCCAGGCCAAAGAGAAGCAAGGCAACCCATCCCTCACCCGATCCGAAGTGAAAGGACCAATGCCAGCCTGCAGGGAAGTAGTGACCCACGAGAGCCCGCGGAAACATCCCTCCATCCGTGTACATGGCCCTCAGATCCGTGAGCCGAATTCCAAGATCCCACAAGAGCACCCACGCCAAGGCGATTCGAAACAATGCGAGGGATCGCAAGTCGATCCCAAACACCCTGGACAGGCATTGGGAGGGGCCAGATGGAACCTCGTTCCGCATGCCGCCGACCATGGCAGCCCGTCAATCAAAGCGCAATCCCGTCCTAAGGCAGCGCATTCTTCAACAGCTCTAGCCCCTCGAGATTCTCTTTCAGAACGGCTTCGGTATCGCGCGTGGCTTGGTGGTCGAGGATCCCCACAGGCCCCCGATAACCGCTATCGATCAGCATTCGGAGCATGCGCTTCTCCTCTTGGCCCTTGCCCAGCGCAAGAATCTTGGGCTCGGCCTCTGGATTCATGCCATTGAGATTCACACAGAGCAAGTAGGGCTGCATAAGCGCCAGCGCCGCTTGCCAAGTGCCCATGTCATCGTGCCCGTGATGCCAGTTGTAGACGATTCCCACGTGCGCATGCCCACGGCGGCGCAGTTCCTCACATACCGCCACAAGGTTGACGGGGCGCCCACCCCACCCTCCGTGGTTGTAGAGCCCGAGAGGACATTGCAAATCGGCCAGACGTCGGGCCAAAGGTTCTAACTGATCCGCCGCCGCTTGCACACGCGCTTTCTGAGTGGGTTTGTCAGGGCTTGGTGCCGTGTGCCAGATCTGGGGATGGATGTGGTGTTTCTCAAAGAGTCGATAGGCCTCTTCGTGACCACTCCAGAAGGCGAAGAATTCAATGCCGTGCTTCTGATACTGGCGGATCTCTTCCTCAAACGCCGACACGTGTTCCGTCCGCCAGTCGTAGGCACAGCGCTTCAACCCTAGCGCTTGCAACATCTTCGCCCGAGCCTCAGGACCGCGCTTAGCAGCGTCAAACGGGACGATGCACCACGCCACGAGTTGCTCTCGCTGCAGATTCTCTGGCCACACTCCCTCTTCAGCGGCCACAGGCAGGCCGAAAGAAAGCCAACTCACCCAGGCACACAAGGTGCAGCGGACAGCATGCGCATTCATCGATCTAACAGAAAGGCCGATCCACAGGGATCGGCCTTTCTAAAATTCAGTAACTTCGCACAAGGCGCGATTCAATCTTCGCCATCTTCACCGATAGCTTCGACCGGGCACCCTTCCATCGCTTCCTGGCAAAGGCTTTCTTCCTCCTCATTCTCAGGCTGTTTGAAGACGTAGCTGTAGCCGCCATCTTCTTGACGGGTGAAATTCGCGGGAGCGGTCTCCCGGCAAAGATCGCAGTCGATGCACTGGTCATCCACGTAGTATTTGCCAGCGACGCTTTCGGGCTGCTTGTTCTCAAGGTCGGCCATGATTGATAAGAGTGAGGGTGAGTTGGATTGATTCTACTAAAGCGCATCCTTTCATAGGAAGGGGCCTTGTAAAGTGCTTTCTTGAGAGGCGCAGGGTGCCGAATCATCGCGGTAGACTTGGGGTTTGCGCCTGAGATGAAGGCCTTCACAACCATCTTCTTTCTTCACTTCCTCTCCACGCTGCTCGCCCTTGGCGACTGGCCCCAATGGCGGGGACCCACCGGACAAGGCCATGCCAAAGGCTCCCTGCCAACACGCTGGAGTGAACACGAGAACGTCGTTTGGAAAACGCCGATTCCCGGGCGGGGATGGTCCTCGCCCGTCATCGGCGGCAAGCACGTGTGGATGACCACGGCATTCGAAACCCCCGCCGATCCCAAGGACGCCGAGGAGCGTCTTAAGGCGAACACAGGCGGTCAAGAACTGACCTTGTTAGCCAAGGTCGCCCTCCATGCGATCTGTGTCGACCTCGACTCGGGCAAGGTCCTCCATGATCTCCCGCTACTGGAGAAAGAGCGCCCTCAGTGGGTGCACAAGACCAATAGCTACGCCTCCCCCACTCCCGTGCTCGAAGAGGGGAAACTGTATGCCCACTTCGGCTCCTACGGCACCGCCTGTGTCGATACCCAAACGGGCGAAGTGTTATGGAGGAATGAAGACTTGGAAGTCATGCATGAGAACGGCCCAGGAAGTTGTCCGGTGCTCTGGGAAAACCATCTGATCTTCCACATGGATGGGAGCGATTCCCAGTACATCGCCGCTTTGGACAAACGAACAGGAAAGCTCGCCTGGAAAACGGATCGCTCTGGGGAGATGCACGAGAATCCGCAGCTCAAGAAAGCCTATGGCACCCCATTGATGGCCACATTCGGGGGCGAGCCCCACCTGCTTTCCAACGCTGCCAACTGGCTCTATAGCTACGATCCAAAGACGGGCAACGAACGCTGGCGACTCTCGTATGATCGCCTTGGCTTTTCCAATGTCCCGCGCCCAGTGGTTGGGAATGGGCTCATCTACCTGGCCACGGGGTTCATGAAATCCGAGATCCATGCCATCAAGCCCGACGGTCCTAACGGCCCAGAGACCGTCTGGCAGTACAAACGGAATGTCCCAACCGCGCCATCGCCCATCCTCGTGGACGAGCGGCTCTACTTTGTCAGTGATCAAGGAGGCGTCATCACCTGCCTCAATGCCCTCACCGGAGAGCTCATCTGGAAAGAACGCGCCGGCGGCGCCGCCTACTGGGCCTCTCCGCTCTACGGCGACGGCAAACTCTATTTCTCTGCAGAGGAAGGCCTCACCCACGTCCTCAAACCAGGCGACACCTATACCTCTCTAGCACAGAATCAACTCGACGGGCGCATCATGGGATCGGCCGCCGTGGCCGACGACTCGCTCTTCATCCGCACGGAGAAAGCACTCTATCGGATCAGCGAAAGCCGGTAGTTGCGATGGACTTCGTGATCTGTAAAGGTACTGGATGAGAATCCGCCGCCTCTACTGTGAGGATTTCCAGCCCTTCGGAACGATGGATCTATCGTTCCCTCCCGTGGAATCCCCGACACGCGGCGGCGAAGTTCACCTCCTCTGTGGCGTCAACGGCACTGGCAAAACGCGAATCCTCGCCGCTCTCGCGGCAGTGTTCGGAAATCCAAAACCTTTACAAGCTCGCCTCCCAGAGAAAGCACACCGATTTCTTATCCACACTGAGGAGGCTCCACAACGGGCCAATCACAATTGCCAAATCGATGACGATCCAGCATTCGGATTCGCTGCGGGTGCCAATAGTTTCACATGGATGGTCAAACCACCAGCTTGGAATACCATCCCAGCATATGCTCACGCCGGGGAAGCCTACCTCAAGTCCCCCCCCGTGAAGGGTGTCATGGAATCCGTGGAGGTCCCCCATAGAGAAATCGCCCTCGCCTTTTCGAAACCAGAGCAAGGGAACCTCAGCCAAGCACTCTATAATCTCACCATTATGGCCGCCAATGGGATTCGTACTTATGGCAGTCTCGAAGCCGCTGAAAGAGAATCGCGCCCCTTGCGCTTGATCAATCGTATCGAGCAAATGCTAGGGCATCTCACACGGCGCAAAGTCTCGTTTGAACCCGTACCAACACCTTCCACTCGGCTGCTCGTGAGATGGGGTAGTGGAGATCCATTGCCATTTGATCTGTTGCCAGACGGGCTACGCTCCGTCCTAGGCTGGATCGTCGAGCTCGCCGTGATGATGGACCTCCATTATCCCAATGAAACGGAACCCTGGGAGCAACCCCTTATCCTCCTCTTAGACGAAGTGGAGAGGCACCTTCATCCAGCCTGGCAAAGGCAAGTACTCCCCATCGCTCAGGAACTCTTTCCAAAAGCTCAATTCTTTGTCGCCACGCATTCCCCCTTCGTCATCTCCTCGTTGAACGAAGGGTGGATTCACCCGCTCACACTCAATGACGATGGAAGCGTCACAGCGGAACCTCCCTTGAGGGCGAGCGAAGGCGATAGTTATGTTAGCGTGATGGGAAGTATCATGGGAGTGACCGAGATCTACGACCCTGAGACAGAAGACCTCCTTTCCCGATATCGCGAGCTTCGCCAAGATGCCTTGTCTCACATTCCTAACAAACGCGAAGAAGCACTTGCATTGGCAGAAGAGATCAGTCGCCGCAGTCCGGAACTCGCCTATATGATGGCGAAAGAGAAGAAGCAACTGGAAGCCCTTCTCGTGGAGCCTGCGGAAGCCGTCGCATCATGAGGCGGCAGTTTCGCGCCGAGCCTCCTGATTTCCTTCTCAATCGTTGGCAGCAATGGGGCGAGAACTGGGAAGCGAATCTCAAGGATGCCGCGCCTACGGGCTGGAACTGGCGGCAGGTTGGCAATGTGAGGGTCAATCACAGACTGCTCCCATTGCTCAAGGCCCAAGCGCAGGATCATTGTTCATTCTGTGATGCCTTTCCTGTAAGCCCGCCGTCTAACGAAACCATCGAGCATTTCAGACCCAAATCACGATTTCCACGGCAAGCTTGGGAATGGGAGAACCTCTTCTTCTGCTGCGACTTCTGTCAGACCCAGAAGGGGGAGCGCTGGGAAGAGGCGCTCCTCAAGCCGGACGAACCCGACTACGCCTTTGAGCGGTATTTCATGTCGGACTACACGAATGGCGAACTCCTCGTGCGCCCAGACCTGAGTCCCACGGAGACGGAGAGGGCCCATTGTACGATCGAGATCTATGCATTGAACGACCCACGGCATTGTGTCGAGCGTCTACGGCAACAAGAATGGCGCAGCCTCCTGCCGGACCACGACATCGATTCCTTCGCCTATCGCGACTTCTTGCAGAGCAACGAAGGCTAACCGCTCCGAGCGTGAATTGGATATTTGCTAGGAAAAGGAAACGATCAACGCCTCAATCCTTCTTGGCCGAGACACTCTTAAGGCGAATATTGCGAATGGCGGCTTTGGTCTGATACGTGCAGATCCCGAGCGGCATGCATTCCTCGATCTCCCCGGGGCGCATGCCCATTTCATGATTGGAGTGCAACAACTGAACGACTTGTTTCTCATCGATCCAAGCTTCCAAGGTGGTGTCGGTGACACGCACCCGGATCTTATACCAGGTATTGTCATCCAGCTTGTGGATGGATCCCGTGGAGTTCTCGGAGGCGTCCATGTTATCAATGCTAGAGATCCCACAGAGGGAACCTCCCCATCCACCGATGACAAACGTGCTCGACGTGTCTTGAATCGGAAACGTGAGCGCACAGAAGAAGTCAACTCCATCCAGACGCTTAGCTTCTAACGAAAGCTCATAATTGGTCTTGAGCGGTGGTTCGCCAGACAATTTGATCCCCGTGAGCACTTCGCCCATGTAGAGAATCAGCTCACCGTCCTCGACCTCAATGTCGCCCGAGCCGCCAAAGGGAATCTTTTCCCAGCCCTTCAGCGTCTTCCCATCAAAGAGACTTTTCCCCTTGTGAACAGCCTCCGTTTCAGCTTTGGCTTTGCGCGCTTCTTCGGCCTGGCAAGAGACGAAGAGACCGAGCCCAACGAGAATCGAGAAGGAGAGTTGGCGAGTCATGGGAAAACTATTCGGTGGCTGGCAAGTAACGGTAGTAGACTTCTAACATCAGTATAAAGAGACAGGTGCGGTAGGTCTCCGCATCGCGCCCCGCCGCCTGGCTGGAGTCCGCGCCCTCGCCGCCTTCCACACCCCAGGAACCGCTGCTATTCTGCAAGGCAACCGCTTGATCGCGGAACATCGTATTCCATTTCTTCCAGTCGCTTCCCCCTCGCTGAAAGCACGCCTGCGCTCCGTAATACCAGGCGTAGATGCTGGCGTCGTCCGCGCCCATCTTCACGTCATGCTCAAGAATGAAATCAACCGCACGACGGATCGATCCTGCAGAACCCGAACGAAACATTTGCTGCGCTAGGGCCCCCACACCTGCCAGGCTATACTTATCGCCGCGATTGCGGTAGCCGAAGCCCCCCGCCGGGCCCTGCATGCTTTGGAGGAAATCGATGCCATTGCGAATGGTTCGCTTGATGTTATCAAATTCTAAACCTGTCAGAGTGGCTGCTTTCAATGCCTGCATGTGCCAGCCAGCGACTGAGGTATCCCCATTTGCTTTCTCACCGCGTCCTCCCGACTCGCGATGCCATTCCGAGCCCTCGTACTCATAGATCCATCCGCCGTCATGATTCTGCCCTCGAATAATGATAGGGACGGAGAGGTTGATCGCCTCCTTCAAAGCATCCATGTGAGGAAATTTCTTCCGATCATAGCGGAGAAGACTGTAGGCCTCACACAATGCGTAGGTGCCGATAGCGTGTTCGTAGACCCAAGAATGACCGCCACTCGCGCGCATCACCCCGTTCTCATTGAGAGACTTCTCGGCCAGATAGAAGATGGCTTTGCGTACGTTCTCGCCGTAATCACGCGAGTCGTAGGTTTCACAATGCCCTAAGTACGACAGAAGCGCCAAGCCCGTCATGGCGATGCGATGCCCGCGCCCCCACGAACCGTCATTGTTCTGCGTTTGCTTCAGCCACTCCAGGCCTTTGACGACAGCGGCTTCCGTCTCAGGAGTGCCTCCACCTTCCACCAATCGGCGCTGCCGATCCTTGGGCGAGCAACGATCCTTCAAGGGCGAACCTTGCGGGATGCCGCCTCCAGATCCAAAGCCGTCGCCGCCCATGCCCATTCCCATGCCGAAGCCATCTCCAAACCCCACGCCGAGGTCTACGGTGTCTAAGGTGATGTCCGGCGCCTCAGGAACCGCGATATCACTCACAGCTGCTCTAGCCGTGATCAATTTCGTCATCTGTGAGGACGACGCCGCAGGCTTCTCTTTCACCACATTGGAAAAGTCTTTCGACTTCACCTTCTCTACCGTTTCCCCCACCGGTGATGACACGATCAACTCGGGCTCGTTAGGCTCTGGACCAGCCAGATACCAGACGGCGAGACCACCAATGACGACGGCATGCAGGAGACCAGCGATGAGGATGGCGGAGAACGTCGAGGAAGTCTTCTGAGACTGCTGAGTCGACTGCGCTTCGAGCGTCGTATACGTTTGCATGGGTGAGGAGAAAGAGGATGGCTGCGTGAGAGAGGGAGATCCAAGCCTCAGGATTTGACTAAACCGGCGAGGATTCGCCTTGTCAAGATTCCCACCTTGGTGAGCCCACCCAAGCGGTAGCGTTTCTCAAATACGCGGAACCCATCTGCCCTCATCTTCTCTAAAATGGCACGGTAGGTGTCGCGCATCGTTTCCGTGGCGATGACTCGACGCCTCTCCGATCGCGGGATGGCCTCTTCAGCCTTCTGATAATAGGCAACCGCCCGCTCATACTGAAAGGTCAGCATCTCAAGAAATCGAGAGCCCTCTGGTCCGCGCTCAAAGACAGATTCATCGAGGTCGAACCGGTCGAGGTCCTCCTTGGGTATGTAGATCCGCTGATCTTTGCGCCAATCTTCAACCACATCGCGGATGATATTTGTTAATTGGAGACAGTAACCAAGATTCTCAGCGTAGGCATGTGTCTTTGTCGTTTCACAGCCGAAGAGGCGCATGCACACGAATCCCACCGAGCTGGCCACATGATAGCAGTAATCTAACGTTTGCTTAAACGTCTCGTAACGCTTCGTGTCCAGGTCCTTCTCCATCCCATCGATCAGCAAGTGCAACTCCGAAGCAGGGATCGCGTAAGTTTCCTGCACTTTCCTGACATCTGCCTCAAAAGGTGTCAGATCCGCCGCCCGGCCATCCACGGTCTCTCGCCAACGATCTAACAGTCGCAAACGTTCGTCCCGAGTCGGTCCTGGCTCATCGACGATGTCATCCACGATACGGCAAAAGGCGTAGTAAGTCACCATGGCCTCTCGTCGCGCCTTTGGCAGCGTGGCGAAGGCCAAGGCGAAATTCGAACGACTCTTCTTCGTGATCTCTTCCGCACGAAGGCTCTGGGCCTGGAGATCGTGCGGATTCATGAGCGAGCGAAGGGGCGACGTCGTCGAAGACGGGCTTGGAGCGTGGCCAATTTCATGGATTTCTGAGGCTTCTTTGTGGTCTGCCGCTGCGAGACGTCAATGCAGAAATAGAGACAGAACGCATTGACGAACCAAATGATGAGCCCCGCGCGCAGCACCGCGGTGACGAGATAGCTCAGCAGCACACTGACCTCGCCCGTGAGCACGGAGGTCTGCAAGTAAGATTCTATCAAACGCACCAAGAAGAAGTGACTGAGACAAATGAAGAGGAAGAAGAAGAATCGCCAACTCGTGCGCAGGAGAAATCGGAAAGACGCTTGCACCGCCTCCCACGGCTTCAAATCTTGAAGCAAGAGCAGGCACACCGGCACGGCCGCCGTGGCGACGAGTACCAGTCCCTTAAACGCATTCCACACAGGCGCCGCACCGAACTCCAAACGATCCTCCGCCAACCAATTGATTCCCATGGCGACGAGCACGGCCGCTGGAATGGGCAGCATCCGGGGAAAACACTTCAGCCCCCAATCGAGCGCGATCTTCAGTTGGCGCGGAGACGCGCCCGCGCCATGACTGCGATAGGCTCCTAACAATAACACGGACTGGATGAAACAAACCAAGAGCGTTGCGAAGACGATCTCGCCCACGCCCGTAAGCAAGTGGCGCAAGCTATTCAAGGCCGGCACTGGGCGGAAAGGAAGACCGGCCACTTCACTCACCCGTTGCAGCCACCACCAAAGCGACAACGCAAAGAGTCCTAACACCATTCCTGCCATCCACGTCCCGCTCGCTTCTCGACACGCTCGCCACAGACGAGGAATCCAATACCAGGCAGTGAGACTCAGAATCGGCGTTCCCATGAGAAAGGCGACATCCAAAGGCACACAATACCAGAAGATCGTGCGTAGGTCTTCATTGGCAAAAGGCAGCCAGTCCATCAGATCACGCCAACCATCGAGGGCGAGGGCAACCGTGTTCTCACTGCTTAGACCAATTTCCTGCCAATAACGCCAAAGCACCGTCGCGATCATGAGGACGGCCAACCCTGCGATGATCGACACATTGGTCCGCGCGAAGGCGAACGCCCTATCGAACGGGGCGCGCAACGGGTGGTAGCGCATGAAGAGGGCGTAACCCAACGCCGCGCCGGCAAGCCATAGCAACGGCCACCAACGTTCCTCCATCATGACAGCGATCGACCTCCGAGAAAGAGGTTATCGGATAAGGCCAAAGTGCTGCCCGAAGGGCCAATACACAAAGAGCGCCGGACCGACGAGATTGCTCGTGGAAGGTACTGGACCCCAGCCGCGGCTATCCCAGGATTGTCGGCTATTATCCCCCAGCGCGAGATACTCGCCTTCACCTAACGTTCCCGCATTGAAGCGCCGATCTCGCGGAAATTGCACATACCCATGGCGGCCATCCACCTGATCCATCACCTTCATGATGCCCATCTCAGTCGCCCGTTCACCGTCAATGAAGAGATCCGGATCCTTGACTTCAAACTGATCTCCGGGAAGCCCACAAAGCCGCTTGATGTAGTGCTGCGACTGCCCATTGGGCGACTGATTCTCAATCAGAGAGATGCCTCGCGTAGTGAAGACAAAGACTTCGCCGCGCTTGGGTTGACGAAAGTGATAAGAGAATTTGTTCACCAAGACCTGATCCCCCGTATCCACGTAACCTCGCGCTAACAAGCTTCCCGCCTTCACCAATCGCCGATCGGAAGAGCGAAATTCCACCTTAGGCGTGGCGCGGCTGAACTGCTGCGCGCGTTTCACATAATCACTCGATTCACCGGGCAACATCCCCAACCCCTCGCCCAAAGCCAAACCTCCCAGGGCCACCGGATTGAGTGCTTTATCGAGAGGCACCCACATCTTGAGAGGCTTCATCTTCTGCCCCTGCGGCGTGGTTCGCTCAATGTAAGTGAACGAGAAGAACTTGAAAGGGTTCTTCTGATAAGCACCCACCGGGATGAAATCTTCCTTGGCGGTGACATCAATGTAGTTGCGACCGTTCCAGAACAGCCCCCAAACCTTGCTCACCACATTCGGCTTCACCTCCTCCCACTCCGCATCCTTCCCCCTGCCGTAATCGTGGGCAATGATCCCGTTGAGCGTCGGCTGCATGGAGCCTGTGGGAATCTTGAAAGGCTGGAGAAAGTAGGCTCTAATGCCTAACGCAATCACGATCGCCACAAAGAAGACCTCCACATTCTCACGCACGCCAGGGTAGGTCGGCATGGGAAGCGAACGCTCACAGGTCTTTTGCAAATCCTTGGCACGCTCGCGGATGGCTTCCTTATCGCCCGACTTCAGAAGTTGCCGAAAGGCGTCTTTCTCCTTCTCAATCTCCTCAATCTTCTCCGGCTTGAGAATGTCACGTTTGTAATGAATGAACTTCGTGACGCCCTTGAGAAGCATCTTCCCATCCTTGATGTGTTTCGGTGTGAACATGTGAGTGCGTGCGTGCGATTGCGGATCGGGCTTGGCTTAGTTCGACGTCTTGAGGACTTGAATGAAAGCTTCCTGCGGGATGTTGACTTTGCCCACGCTCTTCATCCGCTTCTTCCCTTCCTTCTGCTTCTCTAACAATTTGCGTTTCCGAGAAATATCACCCCCATAACACTTTGCCGTCACATCCTTGCGCATGGCCGTGATGGTTTCCCTAGCGATGATCTTACCGCCCACGGCCGCTTGAATGGCGACTTTAAAGAGTTGCCGCGGAATGACCTCTTTCAACTTGTTCGCCAAATGACGCCCCCGAGCCTCGGCTTTGTCTCGATGCACGATCGTAGAGAAGGCATCCACAGGCTCTCCATTGATGAGCATGTCCATGCGAATGAGCTTGGCCGCGCGATACTCCGCATGCTCGTAGTCCATGGACCCATACCCGCGCGTCATGCTCTTCATACGATCATTGAAATCGACCAAGATTTCGTTCAATGGCAGGGTGCACGTCAGGAGGATGCGATGCTCGTCGAGCGTCTCCGTGTTCTCCATGATCCCGCGCTTCTCCATCACCAACTGCATGATATCGCCAATGTAGTCATTCGGCGTCATGACAAAGACACGCACCGTGGGCTCCCGAATCTCCTCGATCTCTTGAGGCTCGGGAAGATGCATGGGGTTATCCACTAACATTTCCTCTCCATTGGTCAGCGTCACCTCGTAGACCACCCCAGGGTAGGTGGAGATGACATCCATCTGAAACTCGCGTCGCAACCGCTCCTGGACGATCTCCATGTGCAGTAGCCCGAGAAAGCCACAGCGGAACCCGAACCCGAGGGCAGCGGAACTTTCCGCCTGATAGGTGAAGGCGGCGTCATTGATCTGCAGCTTGCCCATGGCCAACTTCAGCTGCTCGAAATCCTCCGTGCTGATCGGATAGATGCCCGCGAAGACCATCGGTTGGATTTCCTTGAAGCCCGGCAGTGGCTCCGGTGCGGGATTACGAGATTCCGTCACCGTGTCGCCGATCTTCACTTCCGTCGACGACTTCATGTTCGCGATGAGATACCCCACATCCCCGGAGCGGAGTTCCGACTGCGGCTGCGGCTTGGGCGTGAAGACCCCCACCTCTTTCACCTCATAGGCCTTGTTCGTGCTCATCATGCGCACCGGCGTGCCGCGCTTGATCTCCCCCGACATGATCCGGATATAGGAAACGACGCCGCGATAGGTGTCGTAGACGGAATCGAAGACCGAGGCGCGGAGAAAGTCATCTTCGGGTTCCTTCGGAGGCGGCACGCGAGCGATGATTGCCTCCAGAATATCCTCGATCCCCAAGCCCATCTTGGCACTCGCCGGAACGGCTTCTTCGGCCGGGATGGCCAGGATGTCTTCCAACTGGCGCTTTACCATGGGAAGATCCGCACTCGGCAAGTCGATCTTGTTGATCACCGGGATCACCGTCAAATGCTGCTGCAAGGCAAGGTGCACGTTCGCCACTGTCTGCGCCTCAACCCCCTGCGCCGCGTCCACCAAGAGCAGCGCCCCCTCACAGGCAGCCAGGCTCCGCGAAACCTCGTAAGAGAAATCGACATGGCCCGGCGTGTCCAAGAGGTTCAGCTTGTAGGTGATCCCATCCTTGGCCGGATAATGCATCGTCACAGGATGCGACTTAATCGTGATCCCGCGTTCACGCTCCAAGTCCATCGAATCCAGCAACTGATCCTGTTTCTCCCGCTCCGATATCGTTTGCGTGAACTCTAGCAAGCGATCCGAGAGCGTGGTCTTCCCGTGATCGATGTGCGCGATGATGGAAAAGTTGCGTGTGCGTTCCGTACCCATTGGCAAAGGGGCCGGAAACTAAGAGGGAACCCCCAGCTTGTAAAGTTGAGAGAACCTCCGTTGCAAGAAGCTACGGAACACTCACTTCCAACTGAAAGAAGCGTGTATCGCTATCCCCATCCCCCACACCCAGATCCACCTCCGCACGCCACACTTCGTAATCACCTTCGTCGCTGAGCATCTCCGTCGTGAACTCTGTCGCTTCCCATGCTGTCAGATCCTCTGAAACAAGAATCTCCAGGACATAACCCTCCACGTCCTTCGCTCGCCGATAGGTGATCATCACCTTCTCGTCGTCCACACGATCAATCGCCAAGCCATCGTCCTCTGCCTCCAACGGATCCATACCCATGTAGAACTCCACGATGTTGGGAAACTGATCCTGATCCACATCCTTCCACTCCAACCACTGGTCTTTCTTCGACAAATCAGCCAACGCCAACAAAGGAACGTGCGCCTGTAGCCACAGATCGTAACTGGAGGGCGGCCCACCCCAGATCAGCCCCCCTGGCGCCACCTCCCAACTTGCTGGATCATCGCCCAACCCCGCTGGCAATACCCGGTTCAAGGCATCGCCCTCACCATCTGGAGAGAGCGGCCAAGGCACCTTGTCGTTATAGCGCACGGAATCCTCCACAATCAAGGGCACCTCATGCGGCGGCTCAGGATCCGGCGCCCCAGGACGACTCAGCGTCAGCCGTTCCCCATCATTCGCCAACTGCCCAGTATAGGGGCCGAAGACCCCCACGCCCGGCGGCACCGCATACGTCCCAACCAATCCCGCCAACTCGACACCTGCCGGATCAAAGGGCACCACCAACAAGCGGCAGCCCGGCCCAAGCACCACGCCCTCCGGAAAGGTGTATTCGATTCCATTGGTGAATCTCCACGTTTCACTCGGATTGCCCGGATCAAAGAGAGGCACCGCGTGATCGCTCACATTCAATAATTCCACGAACTCAGAAGATCCCTCCAAAGGATGATAATGAATCTTCGAAATCAAGATTGGCGGAATCAGTGGCAATGCATTGGCCGCTCCAGGAGTTGGAGTCACAAGGGCCGTGAACACCACTTCACCGGTGGATAAAACATGCCGCCCAAAGGTCACTTCCCTGGCTGCACCCTCAAAGTCTACCACCTCTTGATACCCCGTTTGCGCACCATCGACACCGGACGTGAGCACCGCCTCATCACCCGATTCACTCAATCCAAAGGGGATCAGCACACCTGGGTCGGTGGAAAGCGCCCCAAAGTGGTCACGTGCGTTCAATACGAGATACCCTTGGGGCCCAATGATTGTCGACGCTGGCAATTGATATTTGAGCGGCGTGCCAGGGTCATCGCTCAAGAACCATCCACCGATATCAATAGGTGCATCCGAGGTGTTGTAGATCTCGACCCAATCCCCTTCAGCCATGTCCGTGTGGGTGAGAATTTCGTTGATCACCAACGTCCCCGGATCGGGGAGCGCAATGATCTCGCCGCCCTCACCAGGCGTACCTCCCACCACGCCACTGGGCTGCCAGCTGGCCATCATTGCCCACGTCGCCACCTCCCCCACGTCATCAATGATCTCCAAAGAGAATCCATCACCATCTGTTGTAGGGTACCAGTCATCGCGAAACTCAAAGTCATGCACCGTCAGCCCACCCGGCCCAGAGAGCACAAGACGCTCGCCGCTATTCTTGAGAGACCCCTCATAAACTCCCACCACAGGCAATCCCAACCCATAGCGGGCTTCAAACGCTGCCTGATTCTTCACCAAAAGCACATGCTCGCCTGACGCCAATACCGTCTCTGTTGCGTCCACGAAATCAAAGGTGATCCCGTCGATCAATGCAAACGGCGCCAGATTCAACGAACCCGTTCCCACATTGCGAAGTTCAATAAACTCGAAATCGTTATCATCAAGGAAACCTGCCGCCATCTCTTCCGCATCTGGATTAGCGGGATGATACATGATTTCAGTGATACGCAACGGTGGCGGCACTGGAGAAATAAAGGTCGCATCCTGAAGCGGACCCCATTTCCCGTCCACACGTGCACGCGCAGCGACGATCCCCGAGAATCCGTCCAGATCGATTGGGGCCGTGTATAGCGTTCCACCATCGCGCGGATCACTCTCATCGACCGTGTAGAAGACTTCTGACACTGCCCCAGCATTAGGATTCGAAATCATCAACTGGAAACCATTACCAATAGTGCCACCATGCTGATGAAACTCCGGTGGGAGCGGCATGATGCTAGGATCGGTCTCCGACCAGAAACCCTCCAACTCCGAAGTTGCAAACAACCCAGATCGCCGCTGTGAGAACCAATCATATAGCTCAGAATCGTCGTAGACGGAACCCTTTAATAATTGATACAAGGGGCCGACAAGACCGCGAAGCGCATCCTGCCGCGCCACCCATTTGGATGCCATCAAGGCTCCGTCATGGAAGAAATGCTCCGCCATGCGATCCGCCATCTTGAGCTTAAACTCAGGATTATCGATCAGCTCCGTGAACATCTCCCCCACCGGATTGCTCTCATTCGGAACGATCAGAAACATATTCTCAGACCGATAATAGTTATGGGTCGCCGCAGGCGTCCGCGCCTCCCGCATCGAGGACTCCGCGTCCCACACGAGGGGAAAGAACTTCGCCCCTTCCTGCCTTGGCCGCGCGAAGAACCAGTTATTTATCCAATCTGTATTCGCCGTGTAACTCATGAGGAGGATGCAATCGACGAAAGCCTCCATATCGATCAGTTGCGCTAAGGCCACATAATGAACCGGATCCGAAAGGTCATGGTTCTCATAGAGATCCACCACAGCATTCCACGCCACCAAATCACCTTCGTCCGCTTTGTGCCCATGGGAGACAACATCCCAGAGGAGATCATGATCAAAGGTTTCCTGAAAGAACTCAAGGCGATAACGTTCCGTCAAATTCATGATGCCCTTGAACTCGCCATTAAACCATAGGTTGACGTAGCTCCCGATCGCGCTCGCATGCCCCATGTCGCGAAACGTTCGCCGTATGATCTCGTCCTTCGTGTAGATACTCGTATCGCTCTTACCAGCCCTGAGTCGATAACTTGTGTGTTCCGTGATCCGCGTTTCCGTCAGCGCAGGATTGTCATTGATAGAGGTCTTCCCATACTCATCGCGGAAGAAGAGATTCATCGAAGGACGCCGCTGCCACGCATATTCCCAAGGACTCATCTCGACAGCACTCATATCGACTGAAGACCGAGTACTATCACTCGAGGCGAATCGCATGCCGACACCCGACCCCACAGTGAGCGATGGGTCGGTAGGGCTCAGAAACTCCACCTCAGCCTGGCGCTCGGTAGAGCGCCCACGCAAGAGCCGGAGGCGATAATTGCCCTCTGGAGAACCAGAGACATCCTCAGAGGCGATCCCCCACTCGTCATAAAGCGTCCGCCAGCCATCACCCGAAAGACTCACCGCAGGCAAGGAACGCAAGACACTTGTCGAGTCGTAGATAAGATACGAAGCCGTACGCGTATTGGACGGCACATGCCCCGCCTGGAAAGCGCGCGCGCGCAACACAGTCGATTCCATTAAGGTGAGGGGACTTTCGTAATCTTCACCATTAGCCATCGTCGGCTCACTTCCATCTTTGGTGTAGCGAATCAATGCTTCAGGATCATCGCTTGAAAGCGTGACCACCACTGGGTTGTCATAGAAGCCTGGATCGATATCCGCGTCAGGTTTATCGAGGATTGTCTCCAGATCGGATCCCGTATTCGCCTCACCCGGCGTTCCCAATTCAAAGTAACGCAACACACCATCATCCACCCGCCCGAAGCTATAAAAAGGCTCTTGCCTTGGGAACGGATTCCAAGCATCAACCACCCTGGTGGTATCTGACAATCCTAGGTATTCGCCACTCGCTGACAGGCGAAAGTTGGTATGGTGTTTGTTTCCTATCACATCCTTACCATCTGCTAGAACCACGAGATAGCCATGTGCGTCGATACTCGTCCCATCAGGAAAAGTCCATTTCCAAGGCACCTCATGGTCATCACTCAACCCCCACCCTGACAGATCCACCGGCGTGCTTCCAAGATTACGCAATTCAATCCAATCTTCATGATTGATGCCTCCATCCACATCGGGCGTGGCAAGGTCAAAGACCCCACCCGATGGTTCCGTTCGCCCTACAAAGTAGCGCCAAGGATCGCTCGCGTCGGCGAGAACGGAATTGTCTTTCGTAAGCGAGGCCGCAAAGGATGGCGATTCCCGCAGGTCAAAAGTGTGCGCCTGCACGGCCAGGACATTCTCTCCCTCCACCAGCCAATCCCGCGCCTCACCTATCGCATACTCGCGCAAGCCCAGAAGCTCTTCATTGAAGGCCAAGTGATCGAAGGGAACAAAGACCTTGGATGGTCCCAGGTTTCTCCGAGCCACCTCTCTCCCGTTCAGCGAAACGACAAACCCGTGCTCAAACGCCACGACCAGCTGTAGCAATGCCTCTGAGGCAGCGTCCGAAGCATTCACCGTGAACGTCTGCCTCAGGTAAACACTTGGATGTTGGCCTTCCATCGCGTCTTCCAAGCCTGGAGTCGTATCCCAGTGCAACCCACCGGAACTGGGCACCCACTGGGCATCGTCAAACAGACGCTCCTGCCAGGGTAGAGAATTCCCCACCTGTGAGGAGTGGTCATCCTGATAGCGCTGGAGCCGCGTAGAGGCAGACGCCATGATCTCGTTGATCACCACCTGAGAGGAAGCAATGAAGGGCGTCGTCAGAAGCACGCCAAGAGCAAGAAGGGGGAGTCGAATAGGGGCATTCATCGTGGGCACAAGACGATCATGGACCGTAACCGCACACATAATTTACGCAAATTACAGTTATTGCAATTATTATAATTGAGCACCACATCCCGCTCACTCTCGGTGAGATCGGCCTTTCCTTTGTAACAATCCAGGGGAAAAGAGGTACCAAGGCCTTCCTCGACAACTTAGAATAATTCTTGATCTCAACTTAGAACAGTTCTAATTATCGTTCCAACATGTCCGAAACGGTCGACAGCCCCGCAAGCAACGTGCATCCGCTTGAGCCGATGGCCGATTTCGGCGATTTCCGGATGACTCCTCAGCGTCGCAAGATTTACGAGACCATCATGTCTCGCTCAGACCATCCCAGCGCGAGTGAAGTCTTCCTGGAAGTGAAGGATGCCATGCCATCCATCTCCCTCGCCACGGTCTACAACTGTCTCGACGCCATGACCCAGAGCGGTGTCGTGCGTCAGGTGAACCTCAATCGGGAGCCCTCCCGCTACTGTGCAAATCTCGCCGACCATGCCCATCTGCTTTGCCAGGTCTGCGGCCAGGTCTCAGATGTGCCGTTGAAGGCACCTGACCGCCTCGCGCAAGCACTCGAGCTGCCAGACGGCACGGAGGTCTCTCACCTCGACCTCACCGTTCGCGGCGTATGCAATGCCTGCGCTCAAGAAAGCGCGGCCACCCCATCATAACCGATTTCCTCAACCAACCAACACCTGACGACCTGAATCCCACCACCATGAGTATCGACATCCGTGACCTTAAAGTGAGCATCGATGGCCAAGAGATCATCAAAGGGCTCAACTTGACCTTACCGAAAGGCGAGGTGCACGCCATCATGGGTCCCAACGGCTCTGGCAAAAGCACTCTGGCTAAGGTGCTCGCCGGCCACGAGGACTACGAAGTCACGGGCGGCTCCATCACCATGGACGGTGAGGATTTGTTAGAGAAAGAAGCCGACGAACGCTCACGCGACGGGCTCTTCCTTGCTTTCCAGTATCCCCATGAAATCCCGGGTGTGACCAATGCCAACTTCATCCGCGCCGCCCTGCAAGCGCGTCTTCCCAAAGGCGAAGAATTGGATGCCGTGGCATTCTACAAAGAAATGTACGCCCAAATGGACGCCCTCGAGATGGATCGCAAATTCACGGGACGCTCTGTAAACGAGGGCTTCTCCGGCGGTGAGAAGAAGCGGAATGAAATCCTGCAGATGGCCATGCTCAAACCCACCTACGCGGTGCTTGATGAAACCGATAGTGGCCTCGACATTGATGCCCTCAAGATCGTGTCGAAGGGCGTGAACGCCATGCGTTCTCCTGAGCGTGGTTTCCTCGTCATCACCCACTATCAGCGATTACTCGATTACATCGTCCCAGATCACGTGCACGTGATGAAAGATGGCAAGATCATCCGCTCAGGCGACAAGACGCTCGCGTTGGAATTGGAAGAACGCGGCTATGATTGGCTAAACGACGCCGCCTAACCCTCCCTCTAATTGACCTAACAGACATGAGTGCAGAAGCCAATAGCGCGCTAGAGATTGATCGCAGTGTCGGCGACTTCAGCTACCCCGAGAAACACACCTATGATGCTGGGGTCGGCCTGACAGAAGACACGATCGACTACATTTCCAATGTGAAAGACGAAGCGGAATGGATCCGGGAGTTCCGCCATCGCGCGTTGAAAGTCTTTCGCGAGAAGCCCATGCCCACTCACTGGGCCACGAAGGATCTGAACAATATCGATTTCGACAAGATTCGATACTACTTGAGCCAAGGCCAACGCCCCACCCGTAGCTGGGACGAAGTGCCTGACGAGGTTAAAGAAACATTCGAACGCCTCGGCATCCCTGAGCAAGAGCGGAAGTTTCTCGCCGGAGTCGAAGCCCAATTCGACAGCGAAGCAGCCTACAGCAATGTCAAAGAAGCCTTGGAAAAGCAGGGCGTCATCTTCGTCAATAGCACCGAGGGTTTGCGCGAACACCCCGAGCTCTTTCGCAAATGGTTTGGAAAAGTCATCCCCACGGGCGACAACAAATTCTCGGCCTTGAACAGCGCCGTGTTCAGCGGCGGCAGCTTCATCTACGTGCCTCCCGGTGTCAAAGTTACCCACCCATTACAGGCCTATTTCCGCATCAACGCGGAGAACTTTGGTCAATTTGAACGCACACTCATCATCGCCGATGAGGGCTCCGAGGTCATGTACATGGAGGGTTGCACGGCGCCCAAGTTTGAAACGTCCACGCTTCATAGCGCCGTGGTTGAACTCGTGGCCATGCCAAATGCCAAGATCCAATACGTCACCGTCCAGAATTGGAGTTCCAATGTCTTCAACCTCGTGACCAAGCGAGGGATGGCGCATGAGAATGCCGAGATTCGGTGGATCGATTGCAACATTGGTTCGCGACTCACCATGAAATATCCCGGCGTGATCATGAAAGGCCGTAAGGCTCGCGGGGAGGTCATCAGCATCGCCTTGGCCAATGACGGCCAGCATCAAGATACCGGCGCCAAGATGATTCACGCCGCTGATGAGACCACGAGTAACATCGTCTCGAAAAGCATCAGCGTAGGCCAAGGCCGTTCCACCTATCGCGGGCAAGTGCACATCCCAAAGCATCTCAAAGGCTGCAAGAACAATACTGAATGTGATGCGCTTCTCATCAACGCGCATAGCAAGACCGATACCTATCCAGCCATCACCGTGCGCGGCAATCAACACGCCACACAACATGAGGCCAGTGTCAGTCAAGTGAGCGAAGATCAGATCTTCTACATGAAACAGCGCGGCCTTTCCGAGGCGGAGGCGATGAGCCTTAGCGTCAATGGCTTCGTGAATGATCTCGTGCGCGAGTTTCCCATGGAATATAGCGTGGAGCTCAAACGCCTCATCGACCTTGAGATGGAAGGCTCCGTCGGCTAACTCTTGCCGCCATCCCACAGGCGAACAACTATCCATCCATTCACCCTATCTTCACCAATCCTTCAACAGACGTGATTGCGAACGCAGAGAGCATGTCCAAATCTTTGTTAGAACAACCCGCCGCCTCCGACGAATCATTCCCTGATTGGTTTGTCCAATTGCAACAAGAGGCCCAGGAGGCATCCGATGCCATCCCCACCCCCAGCCGACGAGATGAAGCCTGGCGCTTTGCCAATCTTGAGCACCTCGCCGCCATCGACCAATACGCGGCCGCGGAACCCGTGAGCGCGGCCACACAGGAAGATTTGGTGGCACGGTCAAATCAACTTGAAGCATCAGATGGCAAGTTCGTCTTTATCAATGAGTCCTTGGCCCACGCCGAGAAGCCCAATGCCGACGGTCTGATCTGTGTGCCTCTAGCGGAAGCCGTCGTTTCTCATGCCCAACTGCTTCAGGAATATTTCATGGCTCAAGAAGCCACCCTCGGCTCTGCCAAATATGCTCTCCTGCACAAGAGCCGCACCAAGAGCGGTCTCTTCATCTATGTGCCCGCTGGCATGGAATTGACCGTGCCCATTGAAGTCTACCACTGGGCCCAAGGCGATCGCTCTAGCATCTTTCCGCACACACTCATTGTCACGGGCGAGAACGCCAAGGTCACCGTCGTCGACTACTATCAAAGTGCCACAGCTGACGAGGGCCATTTCAACGCAGCAGTCGTTGATCTTGTCGCCGGTCGCGGCAGTCACTTGCGCTACGTCGCCTGCCAGGATCTTAGCCACGCCTCCGCCAATATTCACATCTCCTCCACCCTCGCCAGCGCCGATGCGGACGTGAAAAGCCTCCAAGTCCAACTCGGAAGCACTTGGTCACGCACCGAGAGTGTCAGCCACTTGGCCGGCAAAGGAGCCAACAGTGACATGCTTTCCGTTGCCGTGCCCACGGGAAATCAGGAGGTGGACCAGCGAACCCTCCAACACCATGCGGAGCCACACACCACAAGCGATCTTCTCTACAAGAATGCGCTCTACGACAAGACCCGGACCATCTTCGCTGGATTGATCCAAGTCGATGAAGGCGCGCACTATACCGATGCCTATCAGACGTGCCGCAATCTCTTGCTCAGCAACGACGCCGAGGCCAACGCCATGCCCGGCTTGGAAATCAACGCCGATCAAGTGAAGTGTAGCCACGGCTCAACCAGCGGGCCTATCACCGAAGAGGAAATCTTCTACTTCAACGCCCGCGGCATTCCCACCCACGCCGCCAAGAAGCTCATCACCTTCGGATTCACAGCAGAAGCCTTCGCCAAGATCGGCGATGAGGCGATCGAGTCCATGGTCGCCAGTCTCCTTGAGAAACGGCTCCACGCCGCTTCTTAGTAACTCAGCGTTCCGGTACAAATTACCGGAGGCGCCACAGAACAGCGCATTAATTACCTGATTTCAAGACCTCTCTCTGTGAATGGACTTCACAACTCATTCACAGAGAGATACTTAGAGGCTCCATAGGCTCATTGGTACGGTTCATGCCATCCATGAACTAACAGACGCTGATCGTTGAAAGGCCATCAATCTATCGAGGTGAGATCATCCGCGACATGATGCGAAAGCTTGGTCCCCCTCCCCGTTCGAGCACACACATTCCAAGCGTGAAGCATCGAGGGAGCGTCGCTGAGCGGTCGTTCGTTGCTCGGCCAAGGGGTGTCGACGTGGAGTTGACCGTTGTCTAACACAAGGAGCCGGGTCGCCTGCAGTCCAAGGGCTTCGTGCGGATCGTGCGTGCTGCAAAGAAGGGCACAATGGGTGGCGTCGATGAGTTCGTTGACGAGAGTAAGGAGATCTTGTTTGAGGACGAGGTCGAGGGCGGTGAAGGGTTCGTCGAGAAGGAGAAGCTTGGGCTGTTGCATGAGCGCGATGCCGAGGGCGACGCGCTGGCGCTCACCTCCAGAGAGCTTGGCCGGTTTGCGTTTGGCCAGAGAAGTGAGGTTGAGTTTGTCTAACATCTGGACCGCAACGTCTTTGCGATGACCGCCGAGCCGAAGGTGGCCGAGCACTGTGAGATTGGGCCAGAGGCCCAGGTCTTGGGGGACCATGGCGATGCCACGGAGATGAGGCGCTTGAGTATTCTTGTTAGAAGAAACTGGTTCGCCTTCGATCTGCATGCTTCCATGACAGAGTACTTGAAGGCCGGCGAGGGTGCGGAGGAGGGTCGTCTTGCCCGAGCCGGACGGCCCAGCAAGAGCGATGCGTTCCCCGGCACTGATGTCAAAGGAGACGTCTTTGAGGATAGTGCGCCGATGGGCACAGACGGCCAGTTGTTGGCACCTGATCATGTGAGGGTGTGAGACCGGCGGCTGGTCCATGCGGTGACCAGAAGCATGAAGCTTCCGATGAGCAATGGAAAGATCGCGAGAACAACGCAAAGAGAAGCGACGATGACTTCCATTGAATTGTCCATGACGGCAAAGAGATGCGCGGTGAAGGGTCGGAATCCCGGCGGCTGCATGAGGATGAGGCTCGTGACATCGGTCAGGGCGAGCAGGCCAGTGAGGAGTGCGCTCACGAGGAGCCACGGTGCCGTGGCGGGAAGCCAAGCGTGCCGTGCCCAGCTCCAAAGGGATGCCTGAGTCAAGGCGCGTTGATCTCGCCATCCTTGGGGAACAGCGGCGAGCGCTGGGGTGAGCAGCAGGGCAGCGAGTGGGATCCATTGAATCCCTAACAGACCCGAAACAAGCCACCCCTGACTAACGCGGATGTCGAGTGAGAGCCAGCCGAGCGCTCGCAAGGTTGATGGCAATGACAGGGCGATGAGGCAGAGGCCAAGCGCGAAGGCGCGTCGACGTGAGAAGAGCGCGATGCGTTGGGCGAGCAGGGTCCCGCCGACGGTCGCCGTGATACCCGCAATGACACTGAGAGCGATGGTGGCTGGGAAGCTCTCCCGCCAAATCATGAGGGCGTCGCGCATGAACTGGCCGGTGATATCGCGGCCGAGCGGCTGGGCTAGGCCGAGGTAGGGGAAGGCTTGGAACTGAAGGAGCAGGATGCCAATCATGAGTCCCAAGAACCAGTCGGTGCGAATGGCCTCCGGTCGCGCGACCGTGGCGCTGGCTTGGCCTAACGCCTTCGTCATACGCATGAATGACCAAAGCGTGAGGAAGATCAGGGGGCTCAGGAACACGAGTCCAGCAGCGGCCTTAGCGGCGGCTTCACCGATGGCTTGACGCGAGGCGATTGAAACGAGCACTTCACCGGCGAGACCATGCCGCCCCATGATCTGGCCACCCCCTGCATCAGCCGCACCTAACAAAGCAGCCATGGTTCCTAAGCCGATAGCGACGGGAAACAAGCGGGTTGCGATGCGAAGGCGGACCTGCCAAGGGCTGCACAGGATGAGGGCCGCATCGATCTCCGAAGATCGAACAAGACGGACAGCCGCACTGGTGCCCAGGATCACGAGTGAGATGGCAGGAACGAGTCCAGTGAGCAAGAGGCCCCAACGTCCATCGAAGAGGTCTTGCCAGGCTAAGGGCAGGCGATTACCAAGATACGACCAACCGATGGCCCAGAGGAACGGCGGCATGAGGATGGGAAAGACGCAGATAGCCTGAATGGTCTTGCAAATCCATGAAGTGGCGAGCCCGGCAAGGATCCCCGGGAGCCACCCTATCAAAGCGCTAGCGATAGTGACCATGACCGCTTGTTCAAGCGTGGCTTTGGCGGCAAACTGAAAGGCGGGTTGACCGGCCCACCAAAGCAGGCCTCGCCCATCACCGGAGAACGCCGCCGGCACAAGGGCAATAAGCGGTAAGCACCAGGCCAACACCACGAGGAGCCAAGCGTGCCGTATGGCTTTCATTTCATCCTTCTCGACGACGTTGGTTGTCTACCCAGGTGGTGAGATACCCTGGCAGAAGCGTTTCTAACAAGGCGTCAATCTCTTGCCAAGCAGCCGCGTCGAGGGGTTCGGGCAGCTGATAGCTGGCGAAACGTTCTGGTTTGGCGAGGGCGGGTCGCATGGGGAAATGTCCCGCTTCGCAGGAGGCCATGAGCGCCTCGGCTTTGGGGCCAGAGAGGAAAGATGCCAGGCGGCGTGCGGGTTCGGGGTGGGGCGCTTGCTTGATCAAGACGGCGGCGGAAGGGAGGAGAAGGCCACCGGCCTCGGCACTCCGTGGCACGATACCGGAAACAGGCTTGCCGTCTAACAACGCCACATGCAGGTCATCGCTATCGGTCAGACCAAGGACGAATTCACCACTACCGACGCGGCGTTTCACTTCTCCATTGCTGGCTAACATGGTGCCACCGTTCTTGGTGAAGTTCTCAAAGAAGGCGGAGGCGCGGTCGTTTCCCCAGGCGCGAAAGAGGGCAGCGGCATGCACCGTCGTGGTGCCAAAGAGTGGGTTCGCCAGGCAACTGTGCGGCGCAAAGGTTGGGCTGGCGAGCTCTTCCACGCTTTGCGGCAGTTTGGGAAGCTGAGCGGCTTTCGGCTGATGCGTGATGATGACCCGAGCCCTTGCGGAAGTGCCAATGACACGTTGATCAGCGAGGAAAGCGTTCTTTGGAAGGCTATCGGGATCCTGCAGAGCCACATCATCTAACAATCGCGCACGATCAAGAGTGAACGCGCGCGCGATGTCGCCGCTCCAGAAGACATCGGCTACGGGATTCTCGGCTTCGGCTAGCAAACGGGTTAGAAGTCCGGAACTCTTGGCGATTTCTGAATCGCTGACCAAGCGGACCCGGATGCCCGTTTCTGCCTCAAACGCTTTGGCGGCACGCCGAGCGTACGTTTCATCGATACTCGCGTAGAGAACGACTTCATTCTCCGTGGACGAAGGCGTGCATCCCAGGAGCAGGCTCAACAGAAAGAGTAGGAAGCTGTGTTTCATGGCCGAGATCAGAATCGTTCCCCACCCTCACCACCTTCGCCTTCGCCTTCACCACCTCCTGAACCACCGGCTCCTCCGCCTCCGCCTGAACCACCGCCGCCGCTTTCGTAGACCACGGCGCGGATACGTCCGAAGAGCCGCTCGAGTCCGGTGCTGGGAACACGAATGGTGACTTCGCTGAACGATCCTGATGGCGTTTCTGTCAGCGTTGCGGGAGCTACGGGCACCCAACCGTTCACGGTGTGGTCGGCAATCGCTGACCAGAAGGGCGTGGATAGCTTCGTGGATTGGTCAAAGTGCAAGATCATATCGACCGGGATCACGCTTGCTGCCGTGAAGGTGAAGAGCCAATCCGATTGCTGACCCGATCCAGTCAATGGCAGGGACGAGTGTGAGCGCGGGTCGAGACCGAGTGCCGACTCCACTCCATTGTTAATGCCGTCGGCATCGGGGTCTGCTTCGGCGCCACTGATGAGTGGGTCGGCCAGTTCCTCGGGCGTGAAATGCAAGGCCTGCCAGTTCTCAAAAGCAAAGTCGCCGGGAACCCACGTGACCTGGTCAAGTCCCGCGCTTTGCACCGCGTCTAACGGTTCGCCGGGTGCGCGATAGGCTACCCAGCGGAGCGTGTGGGTGCCTTCACTCACCGGAACGAGCTCGTATTTCCAAAGCTCGTTGGGATTGTCGAGCGCTTGATCGACGCCGTCGATGAGGAAAGCGAGTTCATAACCAGAGCGATTCGGTGCCTTCCAATAGAAGCGAATAGTGCCGGGCCCCGTGACTTCCGTTTCCACCCAAGAAGGCACGCCGTCTGGTGTTTCCGGGGATGACATGCCACTATCACTGCCATCATAACTGATAGCCGCGGGATCGGACAACCCGATCCATGGCAAGGCCGCACTGGTGTTCCACGGTAGACTGAGTGCATCCAGCGCCTCAGCCAAAGCGATTGGGGCAATGGTGCTCACGCTGACTTGGTCGATGCGAATGGGCCCTTCCGTCGTGGCTGCCAAGGGGACTTGGAAGCGTAAGCGATGGCTCCCCTGACCAAGCGGGAAACGCGCAGGTGCCCAATCGGTAGCGCGTGCAAGTGTGTAGCTTTCATTGTCTAACAACGCGGTCAATCGATGATCTGAGGATTGATACCAGAACGACAACTGGCCAGGCCCTTCCAACTCGGCGGCGACGTTCACGGGTCGAGGGACGAGGCCTGGCGTAGGCATGTTCTCCAAGGCGCCATTGGCGTCGCGGGCCTGATCTGTTTGAACCATCCAAGGGCTGTGACCCGAAGCCACGACGGCCCTGACAGGCACATCAAAGCCCTTGAAGAGAGGCGGCTCCGTTTCAGAAACGAATTTCACTTCGTCTACCCAAACACCAGCAGGGGCAAAGCTGTTCTCCGTCCGGTAATCCCAGCGCACGCGATGCGTGCCAGCAGACACGGCGACTTCGACATAGGTCCATTCGTCAGCGCTCTTGGCATCAATGTAGGGAATGTCATCGATAAGCAGCTTGAAATCTTCACCCCCATACTGCGGACCTTTCCACCAGAAACCAAGAGTGCCTGGGCCGATGATCTCCGTTTCCATCCAGCTGGACTCGAAAGAATCGAGCTGCCCGCTCGCGGCCAGGTCCGTCGTGTCATGGGCGTGTGAGAATGGGTAGCCGTACCAAGGCTGATCGCCGCCCGTGGTCCAGGCGAGCCCCAGCGCATCCAGCCCCGTAGCGAGATCGATCGGTCGCGCGATCTCGATCGTGTCTAACAAAGCATGATGCCCGTCAACATGATCACGCCGCTTGTCGTAGATCCAGAAAAGGTCATACTTACCGTTGCCAATCCGCGCCAAGACGTTCTGCAAATCAGGCGTCATGCCGTTCAGCTCAGCTCGGTTGTTGTGTTCGATGCGGAAGGTGGGGCGGTCGAGCGAATCACTCTCAGCTTTCCAATCAAAGCTGATCAAGGCGGGGCCCTCGACTAACGTACGCACTGTGCTCTCGTCATTGCGCTCGGTCACTCCAGAACGAAGCCCCTCCGCCGTCACATCCCATGGATTCTGATCACCATAGCTGACAAAGGTCTGCTCCGGCGATCCCAGCGTTGTGCTGATGCTCGATGGGTCACTTGGAATGAAACGAAGATCATCGACAAAGGCCGTGTCGGTCGGCGAAGCCGCGTCTTGGCTGCGCTCATACGTCCAACGCAGGGTGTGAGTGCCTGCGCTCAAACTCAGGATCACTTCCTGCCATTCTGTTAGGAAATCAATATCCGTTTGCAAGTTGCCGTCGAGATACAGTCTGAGATCGTCTTGCCCAGTGTCCGTGCGCCACCAGAATCGCACGGTGCCCGGTCCAGTGATCGTCGTTTCCATCCAACTCTCTTGACCGACAGCGGTGGGCAGACTCACCGCCGTGTCCACGCCGTCGTGACTGGAGTCGGCCGAAGCCACGCCCGCCCAACCAGGGCCACCAGTGGTCCAGGCGAAGCTTTCGCCCTCTAACGCTGATTCGAAATCAGTGTAAGGGACAATGTTTACCGCGTCTAACCAAGCCAAGTCTTGGCCGCCAACGGTGTTGAAATTCTTGTCGTAACGCCACTCGATCACGTGTTCGCCCGGAGGGATGGCGTCTTCAATCAAAGCCCAGCCGGGCTCGTTGCTCGTGCGGCGAACTTCGATGCCATCGATCAAGAATCTGAGATAATCGAAGGAATGCGAGGACACGTTCCATTGAAACGTGATCCAGGCGGGCCCCTGAACGCGTGTCTTGATACCCGTGCTATCATTGTCCCCAATCACACCGCTCTGAGCGGAGCTCACGCCATCAAAGGCCTCGGTCGGTCCACTGGGTTGCCACGGCGCTCGGGTGGAGAACCACGGATAGCTGGTATTTCCGAGCGCATCGGCCAAGGGAGGCGATGCCGTTGCGGTGAACTGGACGTCGTCCAACCACACTTGATTCGAACCTGCGGAGGACGTGCTGAGGTTGTTCCATGCCCAACGCAAGACGTGCACGCCAGCGGGCACGCTCAAGACGGAACGTTGCCAATCCGTGGAGCCCGCCTTGCGATCCCATTCGGTTCCGTTGACGGTGAAGATGAAGGCGTCGCTGTTATGTGAGGATGTCTTGGTCCAATAACTGATTTCTCCAGGTCCCGTCACGGTGGTTTCCATCCAGGACTCCTGCCCGGTGGCCACATCGCCACTCACCGCGAGGTCATCATCAGTCTGAGCGGCTCCGAGTCCCAGCGTGCGCCAAGGGGCAGCACCTCCGGACGTCCAGGTGAGTCCGGTGTTGTCTAACGCATCTCCGTAGTCACTTTGATAGGGCACGATCTCCAATTCGTCTACCCAAGCCGTGTCGTCGAGCCCGCTGCCGCTGGCGTTCTTGGTATAGCGCCATTCCAAGGTGTGCGTGCCGGCGCTGAGTTCGCGAGCAATGTTCTCCCATTCATGATCTCCTTGGCGCCAATCCATGCGGGTGCCATTGAGATACCAACCCACCCAATCGCCACTCAGTGAGGAACATTTCCACCAGAAAGACAGCACAGCCGGGCCCTCCACCGTTCGAAAGAAACTGGTCGCTTCGCCATCGCTGATGGCACCCGCTTGCAAGGCATCGACGCCATCATGAGTCGTGCTCGTTTGTGAGAACCAAAGTGCGCTGCCCATTCCTAACGTTTCCCCAGGCGCATCCAATGCCGTGGCATAGGCCGGTGCGGCGTTCGGCACCCAGACAACGCTGTCTAACCAAGCCACATCGGGCAAGATCGTTGTACTGCTGTTCTTCGCGTAGGTCCAGCGGACGGTATGCACGCCTGCGCCAATCTCAAGCTGAGCCGTTTCCCAATCACTGCTGCTGAGCACGAGGCCAGGTGATTGGCCATCCACGCTGACAGAGAGCGTGTCCGAACTATGCGAAAGCGTCTTTGCGGCAAATGTGAGGGTTCCGGGTCCCGTCACGGTCGTTTCTAGCCAGCTCGACTCGTTGTGATCGATGGCGCCACTACTCGCGGCATCCGTACCATCGGCGGCGTGACTCGAAACGTAGCCCGCCCATGGAGCATCGCCACCCGTGGTCCAGGTGAGGGCGGAATCGAGCGCGCTGTCCAATGCCCCGGGCGCGGCAAACTCCACACCATCGAGATAGCCTGCGTCATCGCCGGTGTCGACACTACCATTCTTCTCATACTGCCAAAGATGACGCTCCGTCGTCACGCCTGCGCGATGCATGGCAAACTGCCAGTCTTGCTCGCCAGAGATCTGGGCGAGTTGCACGCCATCCTGATAGTATCGTAGGCGGTCACTGGATTGCGACGACACCTTCCACCAGTAGAAGACCCACCCCGGTCCTGCCTGTTCCATCGAAAGCGACGTTTGTTGATTGTGCGTGATGCCGCCAGTTTGCAAGGCGTCCGTGCCATCCTGCGTGGTGGTGGACTGCGAGAACCACGGCTCGGAACCATAGGTCACGAGTGCTTGATCTTGCAATTCTAGCGCATTTCCTAGTACGTTGGGTACACTGGCTGACCAGCTCCACTCGTCCGTCCAGGTGCGGTCCGAGCCCGTGTTGATACTGTTGTTCTTGGCATAAGAGATCCTCACATGATGACGACCGCTATCGAGGTAGAACTCCGGCTTCTCCCAGGCTTGCCCCGTGCCGCTGCGGGTGTCGATCGGCACACCATCGATGATCAAGGAGGCGATGTCGTTGGTCTGTGAATCGACGTTCCACCAGAATTGACCATGGCCCGGACCATCGATTACGGCTTCGATCCAAGTAATCTCGTTGTGGGTGATGGGGCCGCTTTCCGGAGCGCTCACGCCGTCATGCGTCGTGGCGCCTTGGGCCACCCAACCACCATCGCCACCACTGATCATGGCCACGATACTGCCAATGCTAGAGCCATCGGTGGCGGCGCTCGCGAGCAAAGCAGGATTGGCTTCAGCGGTGAAACGCACCTCATCGACCTGCATGCGACGGCCTGAGTTGGCGGCGCCGTTCACTGGAGTGTAATCCCAACGCAGGGTGCGCGTGCCCGATCCGATCGCAGCCTCTAACAATTGCCAATCCGTGGCTCCCGCGATCTCAGTCAAGGCGGTGCCATCGACCAACAAACGCAGCGCATCGCCCTCGGCTGCGGAAGCCGCTCGCCACCAGAAACGCAGGGTGCCAGGACCGGTGACCGTGGTTTCCATCCAGGAACTCCCACCCGCATCGGGCTCGCCGCTTTGGGCAAAGTCCACGCTATCATGAGCCTCGGTATCGATCACCCCAGTCCAGGCATCACTACTGCTCGTGCTCCAAGTCAAGCTGCCTCCATCGAGGGCATTGGCAAGAGTTTCGCCGCTTGCGGCTGGTGTGTATGCTAGTTGATCAATCCAAGCCGTGTCGTCTCCTGCATCAATGGACCCATTCTTCGTGTAACGCCACTGCACGAGGTGACTCCCACCAGCCACGACATAGGCCTGCTCGGCCCAATCCTGTTCGCCAGAGAAGTTGTGCGCGCTGATGGCAGTTCCATCGACGTAGAGCCGAAGACGATCGCTTGATTGGCTAGAGATCTTTCGCCAATACGTGAGGGTTCCTGGACCGGTCACGTGGGTTTGCAACCAAGTCTGTTGGTTGTGGTCGATATCACCACTTTGAGCCGCATCGATGCCGTCGTTCGTGACCGCTCCCTGACTGTACCACAACGCATCGCCGCTGCTGGTCCATTCCAGACCGCTCCCGTCCAAGGCGGATTCCAATTCGGGCGTGGTCTCGGGAGCGAAGCTCATTTCATCCAACCACCCGGCCTGACTGGCATTGTTGTTACTGGTGCCGCGCTCCCATTCCCAACGAACGGTGTGCGTGCCGCTTCCCACCGTGCAGGCCACGGGTTGCCAATCGGTCGTCGCGGTCAACTCGTGACGTTTCACGCCATCGATGATGATCCGAAGACGATCGCCATTGGCCATCACGCTACGCCACCAGAAGCTCAAGGTGCCCGCACCGTTCACCGTGGTCTCCAGGCTGGTCCATTCGCCCTTGTCCAGACGCGGGGTCACGGCCGCATCGATACCGTCATGTGCCAGCGTGAGAGATTGCGGCAACCAACCTTCGGCTCCAGCTGCGCTCGCCACCGTGAAAGGCAAGGCAGGCGCATCCACGGCTTCGGCCAGACTGCCAGCCACGGGAGCCCAGGCGATCTCATCGACCCACCCCGTGTCGCTGCCGCCGGCACCGCTGCCGTTCTTGGTGTAGCGCCAGCTGACGGTGTGTTTGCCAGGGGTGAGATGCTGCGTGATCTGTTCCCAATCCGCTTCGCCAAAGATCGAGTCGATCTGACTGTCATTGATATAGAGCCGCAAGCGATCCCCCGAGCCTTCGGTTGAGGCTTTCCACCAGAAAGCGAGTGTGCCGGGTCCGTTGACGATGGTCTCCAAACGCGCCTCTTCATTGTCGCCAATGGCATTGGCCTGCAAGGCATCGCTGCCATCATGCGTCGTGGTGCTTTGTGAGGCCCAGAGGCTGTCACCATGAGTGAGCAAATCAGCCGGAGCGCTCTCTGCCGCATCGACTAACGGAATGCCAGCAGTGAAGGCAACTTCATCAAGAAACAGGGCGTCGCTTCCCACCGGGGCATTGCCATCCTTGGCGTAAAGCCAACGCAAGACATGCGTGCCTGCTGGCAAGGTGCGCTCGACCTGTTGCCAATCAAGATCGCCCCCCTCACTGATCTGCGCTTCGCCATTCACCAGGAAGGTCGCGAGATCGCCACTGCTCCCCGAAGGGCGCCACCAGAAACTCACCGTGCCCGGGCCCGTGACTTCGGTTTCGAGCCAGGTTTCCGCATTGATAGGCAGGCTCCCGCTATAAGCCGTGTCCGCACCATCGTGAGCCAAACCCGGTCCATTCACGCCAGCCCAAGCACCGTCACCACCGGTAGTCCAGGCGAATCCCGATTCATCTAAGGCATCTGCTAGCGTCTCCGGTGTCGTGATGCTCACTTGATCGATCCAGCCCGCATTGTCCCCGGCTTGATTGGAGAAATTCATCTCATAAAACCACTCCACCACGTGTTGACCAGCAGGGATGGGCTGAATGACTTGGGCCCAGTCTTGCTCACCAGAGATGCGTTGGACGGAACTTTCATTGAGATTGAAATTGAGATAGTCGCTGAAGTTCTGTGACGACACTTTCCACCAGAAACTCACCAGGCCCGGCCCCGTGATGTTCGCCGACATGCTCGTGCGCTCGTGGTCGATGATAGCGCCACTTTGCAAGGCATCGATGCCGTCTTGAGTCGTCGTCGTTTGCGAGAACCAAGCAGCGTCACCTGTGAGCGTGAGGTCGATTCCGTCGATTTCAATCGCTTCTTTGAGTTCCACCGGGTCTTGAGAGGTGAAGACAAAGGCATCAATGCTAGCAGAATCACTGCCCGCAACCCCTGAGCTGTCTTTGGCATAGCTCCAACGCAGCGTGCGCGTGCCTGGAGGGATCGTTTGCTGCACTTCTTGCCAGACGGAGTCATTGCCTGTGAGCTCGGCGACGGTTTCTCCGTCTAACAGAAGGCGAATGGCATCGCTGTTGCCGGCGGAAATGCGCCACACGAAAGAAGCCACGCCCGGCCCTATGACTTGAGTCTCGATCCACGAAGCGCTTCCATGCGGAATGGCACCACTCGTCGCCGCGCTGTCACCTGTGGCCGCATCGGTCTCGGCGCCGGCCCAGTCGGCAGCACCACCCGTCGTCCAAGTCTGCCCAGGCGCATCCAGCGCCGTGAGCAAAGGCACGGCTTGACGCAGGCTCACTTCATCGACCCAAGCATTGGCCGTCGCACCAGTTTCGGCGCTCCCCTGACCGTAGATCCACTCCAACACGTGCGGTCCAGGGCCTAACGGATGCGTCACTTCGGCCCATTCATGCAAACCACTGTTACCCACGACCTGATCGCCGTTCACGTAAAGTGATAGACGCGCGTCGGTATCGACAAAGCGCCAGTAGGCCAGTGTTAGAGGGCCTTCGACACGCACTTGGACCGCCGAGCTTTCGAATCTCCCAAGAGGCACGGGCATGATCGCATCGACCCCATCATGCGTGGTAGCTGATTGACTCTCCCAAAGCGCGGGGCCATAGGCAAACACCTCCATGGGTGCCGGCAAATCGAGCGCCTCGGCAAGACTCAGATCACCAGCAGTGAAGACCACGTTATCAAGAAAGGCCGCATTGAGATTCTCAGGCTCCACATGCGTGCGTTGGAAGGTCCAGCGCAGGGTATGCGTGCCGGTTCCAAAGGTGTGGAGCGCCGGTTCCCATTCGGTCTCGCCTTCGAGGTGATGGATGCGTTCCCCATCCACTTCGAGGATGAACTCGTCGCGCCCAGCTGAGTTGAGTTCACCCGAAAGACGCCAATCCCAACGCAAGGTGCCCGGGCCCGTCACGGTCGCTTCAATCCAGCTCTGACAGTTTGCCTCGACCTCTCCGCTGATCGCGACATCCACGTCATCGGCAGCCAAACTGGGGATGGCAAAGCCCTCCCAAGGCAGATCGCCACCCGTGGTCCAGGCCAGAGCATTGTCCGTCGCCGTATCGA
Source organism: Verrucomicrobiia bacterium (assembly GCA_030425385.1). Classification (GTDB taxonomy): domain Bacteria; phylum Verrucomicrobiota; class Verrucomicrobiia; order Verrucomicrobiales; family DEV007; genus JAACDM01. The sequence continues at coordinate 127,671 of JAUIAH010000015.1, forward strand.
GGGGAATGGCAGGCGACGCTAACACTTTCTCAATACGAATCGTGCGGGCTTCGATCTCCCTGGCGGGTGCGCGTTCCCAACGCAGCACGTGATCTCCCGCGCCTAAGCGATGCAGGCTGGTATCCCAGTCGCCATTGCGATGAGGCACGTGATTGCCATTGATATAGAAGAAGCTGTTGGAATCCGTCACCAAGTTGGCGCCGGTCAAAGGCATGCGCCGCTCGATCTCGACCGTTTGATTGCCGGGCAAGACGAGGCTCAACCAGGACAACTCGCCTTGCCCCGCACGGCCGCTGGTCGCGATACTAGCATTGGCCGAAGTGGCTGCCGTCGCGCCGCTCACGGCAAGGATGGCCATGCCTTGGGTATTGCCATCGTCACCGGCTTCGCTTCCCGTGGGACGAAAGGTGATGTGAGCCAAGGTCCGGCCCCAGTGTTCCTCCCAGATCGGCACGGTGGCCGCATGCAAATAAAGCTGCGATGACGTGCTCCCGGTGACCTGATCAAAGGTACGAAACTCGAGGTGCTCCACTTCATCGGACCGACGCCAGTGACGGACAAGCATGGCCGTGGCTTGACGTGCGCCATCGGTGAACTCGAGCTCGCACATGACCTCGGCATCGCCTTTCACCGCAAAGCCCAGAATCTGCAGCGACTGCCATGAAGCTGGCGAGGAAAGCGATAGGGTGCGTGTGTCGAGATCGCTCAGATAGAGCGCATTGGGCCCCGCATCGTCAGCCAATTGAAAGACCGCATCCGGTGCGCTGAGCATGCCGTCTGGGGGGAAATAAGTACGCTCTTCAGGCCCCGTGCCTTCCCTTAACACGCCGCCGTCCAGAGCCTCGTCACTCACGCCATCGTCACCTTGAATGAGATCCTTGTCGAAACCGGTGAGGGCGAGGGGTGCGTACTGGCTCAAGCCGCGAAAGCGAATGCGGCCTCCGGTCGCGAGCACGGCATCCGTTTGCCCGATGGCCGTGGCCACGGTTGAATCCACGCCGGGCGACCAGGTCAAAGCATCAACGCGGCCCATGTTGGACCCAAGTTCCCGCGAGGCATCATTCCTCACAAAGGTCCAACGCACGGCATGCGCCCCTGCTGGGAGGTGAATCTCCACGGGGCGCCAATGCTGCTCTCCTAACAACTTACCTAATTCGTGCTCATCCACTGTCAGCGTGATGCCATCGTCTTCATGCGCGTCGGACTGCCACCAGTAAGTCAGGGTGCCTGGTCCGGTGATGGACGTTTCCATCCAAGCCGATTCATGCCGATTCAAATTTGCCGGCGCCCGTGCGGAATCCACCTCATCATAGGCCGCTGTGCTGGCTTCACCTGTCCAATCGCCATCGCCGCCCGTCGTGAAGGTGAGCGTTTCGTCCAACGCTTCTGCCAAACTGACCGCACTCCCCACCGGCACAAAGTGCGCCGTGATAGTGGTATCCTTATTCCCCAAGACCACATGCCCTTCGTTCGGCGCACTGTCAGGATAGGCCCCTTCCCAGGAAGCCAATTCATAACCCGCACGCGGGATGGCCGTGAGACTGAGCAACGTGCCAGGATCGTAGCGCAAGCTGGGCACAAATGGTGTCACTTCGATCGAGCCATCACGCGCTGTTAGGGTGAGCGTAACCTTGAGTGACTCGTCATCATTGGGATCCGTGCCATCGAGGAACTCTTGCAAGTTGCTTTGCCCATCGAGATCGCTGTCCGCGGCGCCGCCCGACGCTAGATTGCCAAACTGATCCGTTTCCCAGTCATCCCCCATCCCATCGCCATCGGCATCCAGCCAAAGCTGGGCCTCCTCACTCTCCACGACGACACCCGCGGCCGGCGTGATCACCACCGAGTAGGCTCCCACGTTGGCAGCCATGAAATTGGGAATGAGATAAGTGTCAGCCTCAGCACCTGGAATCGCCACCCCGTCCTTCTGCCATTGATAATCAAAGGGACCGCCCGTGACCACCACGGAAACAGACACGGGATCGCCCGGCGTGGTCGTCCGCGATTGGGGTTGCGCTAGGATGATGACCGGCTTGGAAGAAAGCATCTCAGTCTGGCTGAGATTGCCATTGATATCAAAGCTTTGAAAGGCTGGCGCCGCCAGCAATGGCAGCATCTGGACAGCAAAGAAGATGGACTTCATGGGCAACTGCTAGTTTCCGTTGGCGTAATTGTAGAGATCGCCTGCGGCGAGATTGGTTGGGGTGCCCGCATTGGTCAGACCGTTGAGGACACTGGGAAGATAGTTCTGTTCGAAAGTACCAAACTGATTGGTCTTGAAGGGCGAGAACTTGAACATGTCGCCAAGCTTTCCGCCGAGCCCACCCGCCAGTGCGTCCCACCCGAGGCTCTTCCAATCGAATTCGCATTGCTTGCCGGTGAGCGTCTTGAGAAATTGCTTGGCCAGATTGGTGCCGGCACCACCCACCACGCCTGCTCCGAAGGGGCCCGTGTAGAGCGTGGCCACACCGCCAGCCGCGCCGCCGATGGCGGACCCGGCGTAGTCTTCCCAGCCGCTGAGCTGGCCATTCCAGAGGTCGGAGAGCCCTTGGCCAGCAACACCGACACCCGCGCCCACGGCCGCCGCACCGGCATCATCCCAGCCTAACCAAAGTCCTGAGCGATCCGTATGACGCCAAGGCGCGTTGTTGGCATAAAGATAGAGGTTGTGCCCGACCAGCTCAGCCAAGGGGTCACGAGATAGGAAGCGGCCTGTCTCCGGTTGGTAGGTGCGGAAATAGGCAAATATCAGTCCCGTTTCCCCATGAAGAGGAAGCCCCGTGTAGGCAAAGCTTGGCGCGGGACTTGCTGGCGATGCTTCAGCCGCTCCCCACGGACTGTAGTTGATCGTTTGCCCCACGCTACCGGCCGTGTTTGCGATGTCGCGTACACTTTGCAGGTGATCCCGATGATAGAGACTGGTCGCACCTCCCGCCACGACCTGTTCTCCTTGCCCAAAGTAACGTTTCGTCACGGTGCCACCATCCGCACTACGGGCTTCTGCTAGTTGAGTGCCCGCCCAAAGGAAACGCTGGTCCGATGTCACCGCACCATTCTCCTTCTCCACGATACGGGTGCGGCGCGAGCGGCCATCGTAGGTGAACTCACTGCGATGCGTGCCTTCATTCACGGCGATCAATCGACCTTCGCCATCCCATTCATAGAGACGATCTACTAAGCCCTCCTGCTCGATGAGCTGATTCAAGGCATTATAGCGCGCGGTGAAGGTGCCGTCTGGTGTGGTCTCAGAAATCCGATTCCCGGCCGGATCATACGTGTAGGCGTGATTTCCACTGGGCGTGGTGACGCCCGTCAGTTGACCTCCAGCATCATGGGAGAAAGTCCAGGTCTCGGCTGTTCCTGTGCCGCGTGTGACGGTCCAAGATACGAGCCGATCTTCCGGAGCATTCCAAACATGTGCAAACTCAGAGATGAGGGCGCCACCCGGTGCCTCATGCCGAATCGTGTTCACCCGGCGATCGTCCGTGTTGCCATGATAGGTGAAGACCGACTGGCCACCACCTGGGAGGTCGATCGAGGAGACACGGCGCATCACCCCATCGTAGCTTGGGGTGAAGGTGCCTAAGGGATTCGTGATACTCGTGATGCGGTTCGCCTCATCAAAGGTCGCACTGACAGAAATGCCATCAATGGACCGGCTCACCATCCGACCGAGCGCGTCGTAACTGTAAGTGATGGTGTCATTGTCCCAAGGACCATCCTCACTGGCCAGGAGACCATCCCCGGCACTCGGTGTGGAGGTGACTGGATGATAGGTGAACGCGGTCGTCCCCTCACCGTCCGTAAGACTCACGAGACGCCCATACGCTTCGCCATATTGTAAGGACACGCTGGGTGTGAGGTGAAGCGCTCCGGGGTACTCGATCCCCGTGACCATCCCAACAATGTCATAGCTCAACTGGATCCGTTGGCCCTCATGATCGCGCCGCGATTGAATCCAGCCCATGGTGGGGTGGTAGCTGCGGGTCGAGCGGCTGCCATCGGCCAGCTCCTTGGCCACGACACGGCCCTGCAGATCATAGATCCAACGCGTGAGCCGCCCCATGGGATCTGTCAACGTGCGCAAATGGCCACAGCGGCACCACGTGTAGGTGCTCTTTCGTCCTAACGCATCGGTCAATGATTCCAGCTGGCCCAGGTTGTTGTAGCTGCCCGTGCTCACACGCCCTGCCCGATCGCGAAAGCTGCCGATGGCGAGCCGATCGTAAGTCCACTCGCGGAAGGTAGCGTCTGGAAAGGTCATCCGGGTCAGCCTGTCCATGCTATCATAAGCAAACCCTAACACATATCCATCTGGCTGCGTGAACTCCGTCACCCGATGCGCGTCATCATGGACAAAGGTGTAGGTGTCTCCATTTCCAGGCAAGGGGCCATCAATCGCATCAACGACGCCTTCGACACCACGCGCGAAGCTAACAGTTTCGCCCAGCGCATTACTATAGCTGGTGATGAGTCCCCGCGAATCGTAGGTGATGGAAGACGTTTGCCCCATATGATCGATGAACGAGGTCAACCGACGGTTCACATCGTAGGTCATGGCGGCGAGGCGTTCGTTGATCCCATTCGTGGTTTGATGAATGGCCACCACATCCAGTTGATTGTCCGCATAGGTATAGTCACGGCTACGCCCTAACGGATCCACCTCCCGGAGGATGCGGCCAAAGCGATTGCGCGCCACCTGCCAGAGTTGAGGTGTCGTTTCATCCACCATGGTGAGAGCCATGGAAGGTCGCATGCCCATGTCGGGATAGTACGGGAGCGGCTGCTCTTGCTTGCTCTCTTGGCCAGGATAGGCATACCAGGTCCGGCCTTGTAGCGGTGGCTTGATCGCTTCGATCACCGGCAACACCCGGTAAATGCGATTCGTCATCCAGCGGTAGTTCACCGCCGCTGTGTAATCTCCCGGGGCTTTGGACCAGGCTTCCTTCGACCAGTAATAGGAATTCCGAAACTGCAAACGCCCATACTCCGAATAGAACCGGATGTCGCTTCCTCCTACCGAGATCGTACGAACCGGCGGAATCGATTCGATCGGCGGCCCTGGATCACTGAACTGAATGCGTTCGCGATCTCCGTTAGGGTCAATGGCGTCGATCGTCCTCTCCAGCCCCGGAGTGGACGACACTTTGACAAACCGGGTCGTCCCATAGGGCGTCGTCAGCGTCTGCATGAACCCATCCATGTCGTAGGTGAAGGTCGATTGCAGGCCCACCTGATCGGTGACGGAGACTAGGTAGCCGTCGGCGTTGTAGCTCATCTTGGCCATCCGCCCATGGGGATCTGTCACCTGAGTGATGGCAAAGCTATCTAATGGATTTCCATAACTAAAGGTGGTTGATTGCCCTAACGCATCCACTACAGAGGTGAGTCGGAGAATCGCATCATAGTTAAACGTCAGGGTGTTCCCGTTCCTGTCGCTCACACTGCGGAGAAACACCTTCGTTGGTGCGGCGGGATTGTCCGCCACGGAGTAAACCTCCACCACGCCATCAGGAAAGCTCCGCTCGTAGGTGTGGCCCCCCGTTCGGCGCACGACCGAGAAGGTCTTGTCGTTGGGACCGAAGTAACCCTCTTCTTCATCGTAAAAGCTCACTTCCACTCCGCCCCGACGTTCGTGCACTCGCAGTTCCGTCGAGTCATTGAGAGCGCCATCGAGGTGCTCCACATAGGCCATGACATTGGCCTGCCAGATGAAGCCCACGTGTGAGTTTGAAGGCACCGTCGTCGGCTGCGAATCATCCATTTCCTGATACGTGAGCAAGAACTCGAAATCGGATCCGTAAGGTGTCCGATAACTCAGAGGGATGTCTTTCACGATCAAGCCGCCTAACTGAAGATTGAAGAGATGCCGTGGCATGCCCTTGGGACAGGGCTCCTCTGGTCCATCGGAATGGTCGCCAGGCCCCGACGATTCATCTCCTGGGCCGGTTCCATGCGCGCCGTCCCGTCCAAACACGAGCCGAGTTTCCGCTTCCTCCGTCTGCACGAAGCCTAACAACGCCTCATCAGTGTCAGGAATGAGGAAATGACCACTACTCATGGCGTCCACCGCCGCGCCATCAACCCAGCGCGCAAAGTCGCGTGCCTGATCGACCAGGAAATAGCGCCCATTGTCCTCTTCTACTAAAGCCACATAGTGATCCTCTTTCGCGTGCATCACGGCGGGCGTGGGAATTGGCTGGGCCGCATCCGTGCGTTTGGCAGAGGTGAGAGGGAGTTCGTAATGCTCTTGCGCCCAGGCCTCGACCTCGGATAGGGGCAGACCGGTCGCGATGTAGCTCGCTGGGACCGTGTTGAGTGAAACCGGAGCAGCTTGGCCATCCACGTGATCCTTGATCGTGGTCAAGGCCATGGGACCGCACATCACGTTCTGCGCGCCCACGTGTTCTAGCAGATACACGGATTGAGCCGCGCGCATCAGCGTCGCCTCCAAGGGGCCGCTGTGTGCCCGGCCTTCGCATTGGGCAAGCAAGGTCTTCAGGCGTTCGGCCCGACCACTTCCAAGATCGTGCACGAGCAGGTGGCCCAAGGCCTCGTCGGCAAGACCACGAGCGGCGCGTTCGTCCCGTTCCCGCAAGTCATCCCAGAGCCCCTGCCATCCATCACGGGCGTCAGCGAACCAGCCGCGTTGATAGTCACCCAAGGCCACTTCGGCGCGCATGCTCGCCGCCCAGCGCGACGTGTCATGGTCCGCCAACCACTGCTTGGCCGACGCCTGCCGGGCATCCGCATCGAGGTTCCGCGTGGCCCTGAGAAACTCGCCAAAGGCACGATTCTCAGCCGCTTCATCGTCGCCGTCCAAGGGCACCAAGGTCCGACCAAAGACGCGTGACTGCGCGATTTCCCGATCGGTCGGATTCTCCGGGATCTCGGGCAAGCTTTCGTGGGAGGTGCCGGCAAATTCATCGGGCTGTGGCGCTGGGAGTTCGCCCTCCAGTGCGGCGCTCGGTGCGGTGGTCACGGATGGCGGAGTCGCCGTCGGGGGCTCTGGCTGCCATAGACGCCAAAGTACATAGCTGAGCGCCAACACGACGGCGACGACGGCGAAACGTAGAATCTTCATGGGTGTGGGATGCTTTCTCCGATTCATAACCCTCCCAACGCCGGAACCTTACAGCCGATCAAGAGAAACATCCGATTCAGACCTATTCCAAGCGGAGAAATCGGGGATCTGAACGGCGTTGCCTCTGCGTGATCTGGAATGGTCCGCCAAGGGTGATCACCTCCTCCGAGGCGATCCCTTGCTCCCATCACTCTGGAGAATCGCCACGCACGTCAATCCAGCACGATGTGGTGCCGCTGATTGATCGCTCGCTGCGTGAGCTCCGTGGTTTCTCCGTTGGGCCACAGGATCGTCGCGGCGGTAACCTCGCCGTTCCTACCGAGACCAAAGTGGGCACTGTAGGCGTCCTGGCTGAGGAAGCCATCGCCCGATACAATGGGGTGCACTTGGCGGCCGTGGTTTGTGTCGATCAAGACACGCGCCCCAAGCACCTGATGCTTGGGCGAAGGTGTCAGTGTGAAGGCGATCCAATCGTTCTCCAGAGGCAAGCGATTGAGGTAGAGATGGAAGGTCGATTGAAAGCCTTTGCCGAGAAACTGATAGTCGCTGACGAGCAGGTCTTCGCGACCATCGCCATCAATGTCCTCGGCCAACGCCACCCGCGCGTCGTATTCAAAGCTCACGCCCATGGGATAGGCCACGTTCTCAAACTGTCCCTCACCCACATTCATCTTCAGATGATTGTGCTCGTAGCCATTCCACGACATGAGCCCTTGGTTGAGTGCCAACATGGATTCTGCAAAGACGGGCACAAGATTCTGATTCTCCTTCGAGTTGCCCGTGTAGAGGTCGTGACACCAGTACTGAGAACAGTAGTCTTTGGAAGACTTGCCGCTGCGAAATCCGTTGGCCACGTAGATGTCACGATCCCCATCGTTGTCGACGTCCAGGGCCGTGGTTCCCCACGACCATCCCGTGCGAGCGATTTGGTCATTGTGAGGGCTTTGCACAAAGCCACTTTCCGTTGCCAGAAAGAGGCGGTTTCCGTAACCCATGGCAGCACGGTGCGTTTGATAGTCTTTCCGGTCCGCCTTTCCCAGTCCGAGACTATCCAAGCGCCGCGCGGTGCTGCTGCTCATGCCGATAGTGAGTAGATCCAGGCGGGTGTCTTGATTGAAATCGGCAAGGCAATGCGACATGCCGAAGAGGCGATTGGGCTGAAAGCTGCTGGAGATGTCCTGGAAATGCCCCCTGCCGTCATTCCGATAGACATCGACACCGGCATAATCGCTCACGACCACTAGGTCCAAATGATGATCGTCATTGAGATCGATGAACGAGGTGCTGTAGGTGCGTCGCCACCGTTTCTGGCCCAGGCCATGAGCTTCCGTCGCGTCGTGGAAACGACCGTCGTCTTGGACGAGCAAGAAGGATGGCAGCCCATCGTTGGCATCGTAGAAGGGCGTGGGCATCTGGCCACCCACATAAGAAGGCTTGTACTGCGTGAGCCAGAGATCGAGGTCGCCATCCTGATCAATGTCACCCGCCGTCATGGCTAACGGAGCCTGAATTTGATTGGATTGAAAGAGGACTCTGCCAGGATGGGGAAAGCTTCCTATGGCGTCGCCATGGTAAACCGTGAGCCCTTGCGCTTTCACTACCGTGAGGTAATCCACGTACCCATCGGCATTGACGTCGGCGAGCAGACCGCATTCTTCCTGCGGCTGCCAATGCTGAAGGAAGGCGCGATCGCGCAGCTGCGGCGTGTTCCCCGCCAGATCGTTGTCATAACAGCGATTCCATCGTGGCAAGACGATCTCAACGTCACCATCGCGATCAAGGTCGTGCAGGAGCACGGGGTGAGCGCTTTGAAATTCCTTCTCCCGTCTGGAAAACGTGCCTGCTCGGACAAAGGCCGGTTGTGCGCCCCCCCGAATCACACGACACGTCTTCACGCGTATCGACTGCGCACGCACTTTCCTCACAGGAGCACCCTTCCACACAATCTCCGCTTTCCCCTGCAAGGCAGATCGAACGCCTGCCCGCTCCATATGGAAGAGGAAACCCACCACTGAGACCGCCGCCTCGCCATCAGTAGCAGGCGAGAATCCCGTGTGGTGCAGTTCCGACTCACGCAAACGCCAGCCAGCGGCTTCCAATCCAGCCAACCATTCTAACAAGCCCGCCTTTGAGAGAGTGCTCTGCTTTCCCTCTTCCGGGGGGGAGAACCTCTGGCGGGTGATGCCCAGGCCGAGCACCTCGTGATTCGCATGAGTCGGCAAGATCCATTCCTCACAAACAATCTCTTGGGCGACTTGTGAGGGTTTCTCGATCAACCGCAACTGATCCCACAACCACGTGATCGACGTTTCTCGCTGCTGAGCAAGTTGCTCCGGATGCCACACCGTAGCATTCAGCTTCTCGCGCTCCTCAAGCACCGAGCGCGCAGCCGCCGGGACATTCCGCTGCGCCCTGACATCGCCACAGAGCACCGCCCAAGCAAGAAGGACGATGCCTCCGATACCGATACTAACGGATCGCCACATCATCAATGAACCAACCGGCTCCGTTGTCATCTGGATTGTCATCGGGACCACTCAGGAACTCCCATTCGACGATGAACGCATCCACTTCAAAGACTTCCTGCGGCACGCGGATACGCGCTTCTTCCCACCCATCAGTGGACGTGGCAAACGTGAGGTCCTCTTGCCCCGGAGCCACGATATAGGATGAGTCTGCGGCATTGAGGAAATTGAGGCGGCCACCAGCAGCCTCAGGATTGGGATTGTCCAGGTAATGCCGAAATGTCAGGACCATGCGATTGAAACCCGCCGTCGAAACCGCTGGCGAACGGAGACTGATTCCCGTCCCCGTGTCATTGAGGAGTCCATCAGCTACTGCCGCGTCAAGATCGGTGCCCGCGACCTGAGATACCCCACCTGGTGGATCTGCAGGCACGCCTATTTCCCAAGTGGTACCAGCTGCAATCCCATTGTTGTCCACCGTCCAGTCGCCTAACCCTTCCTCAAAGTCCATGCCAATAATCGGCGGCGGCGGCACGCGACGCACCCGGAAATGCGCTTGCGCTTCACTATCATTGACCGAAACGATCGCCTGAGTCTCCTCTGCAGGCTCCGCCGCCCCGTCCAATTCTCCCGTGATCGTGATCCACGAACTCGTCGTGAGATCGATCGATTTCTCAATCTTATAGAAGGCTCCGGTTTCCGACTCCCAGCTCAGGGATAGACCACCGTCCTCGTCCCGAGCGATCGCGGTGATCGCGAAAGGCTCCTCTTGGAAGGCGGTCAGAAGTTCCCAGAAGGGTTCACGCGGATTGGTCTCTGGCTCGCGCTCCGCCGTGAACGCGTAATCAGGAGCGACCCCAATGCCTCGATAGATGGCGAGGGTGATCCCTGCGGTCCCCTCACTTTCCCAATGAATCAACTCCAGGTCGTGCAAGCCAGCATCGAGGTCCACCTCAATGATGCTGGTATCACGCCCACGATTGCCCGCTTCGTCAACTAACTCACCATCGATGCTCAAGACAAAGCCTTCACTGCTGTTGCAAACAAACGTCGTGAGACCACCTTCCGTGAGGAAGATCTGTCCCGTCGATCGGATCACAAAGTTATCGCGACTCCCAAAGCCATCCTCTTCATTGTCCCACAAGGGATAAGGCCGCGACAGTTCCTTAAAGATCGGAGGTTCCTCGTCGTCATGAAAGTGAATCGCTGATGTTCCCGCAGTCACCGCGGTGGCATCACCCGGATCATCTAACACTTCCTCAGCCACCAAGGCATCAGTGATCGCAAGACTGTTGCCTGTCCAGATGTGCGTGGTCTCAAACGCGCCGCCACCCTGGATATTCGTGGGGGTGGGCCCAGCCAATGTGGGATTGGTCGCTCCAACGACTTCCAATCCATCCACAGCTCCGTCACCATCTGTATCGTCTGAAACCGGCGAGGTTCCGGGACTCGTCAGCGGATTGGCCGGATCGTACCCTGCTCCAGGATTCTCCACACCGTCCAACAAGCCATCAGCATCCGTGTCCTGACGCAGGGGGTGCGTCCCCGTATCGCTGGCACTGACATAGACACCGGTCTTCGTTTCCACACCGTCGGGCAATCCATCTTCATCACTGTCAGCATTCGTCGGCAACGTCTTCTGCTGGAATTCTTCCAAATTGGTGAGGCCATCGTTGTCCGGATCTTCCGCCGCATCATTCACACCAACGTTCAAGCCATTCCGAGTCTCCCAGGCATCGTCCATGCCATCACCATCGTCGTCCACCAATCCCGGGATGACGGGAGGCAGGGAGTCGACCAAGGTTCCTGGCACCTTCACATTATCGAAACCTATCCACCCCCATCCTCCCGCAGAGGAATCAAAGACGTCTACGGTATAGGTTTCGCTTTCACTCACAAAGGACTCCAGGTCAGTTGCTGGAATTGTCACTTCTTGGTAAAAGTCATCGTTCGTCCCCCGCGCACCTGTCACCACATAGACATCATCACTCACGCGCCGCAGCCCGAAGCCCTGAGCATGCACCCCTTCTCCATCCGTGGTTTCCGCAAGAGCTGCTGGCGACTCTGGCAGAGCGCCGTGGGCATCACCGCCCACGATGGAGACAGAAAGATCACCCTCACTGAGATAGAATTCTGGCGAACGCGCGATCAGCGTCTGGTGCGCGCCGTCCCTCACATTGCTCCCATCCTCCGCCTCGAACACAATGGGCAGCATTTGATAGTCCCCACTGGCAGGTGTTGGAAACGTTTCCCCATTCTCAGATGGCTCATTCGTGTGCGTGAACGCATGTGGAAGGTCACCATCAAAGCTTACATTCGTCCACCCCTGGGCACTACCATCTTCGAAATCGAACACAATCTCGGCGGGGGCGGCCAAGGTTCCCGGGATCTGCACATGATCAAATCCGATCCATCCCCAGCCACCCGCTGAAGAGTCAAACACATCCACCGTGTAGGTTTCCGTTTCACTGACAAACTCCGCAAGATCTTCTGAGCTAAGCACCACCTCTTGGTAGAAATCGTCATTGGTACTGCGGGCCCCCGTGGCCACATAGGTATCATCACTCACACGACGCAACCCAAAGCCTTGCGCATGCACACCCTCGCCATCGGTGGTCTCTGCCAGGGCCGCTGGCGATTCTGGCAAGGCTCCATGAGCATCGCCCCCCACAATCGCGATGGAGAGATCCCCGGACCCGAGGTAGAATTCAGGAGAACGCGAAAGGAGCGTTTGGTGCGCTCCATCCCTCACATTGCTCCCATCCTCCGCCTCGTAGACGATGGGGAGCATCTGATAGTCACCACTCGCAGGTGCTGGAAAAGCCTGCCCATTCTCCGAGGGCTCGTTGGTTGGCAGGAAGACGTGCGGTAGAGTCGTGTCCGACGAAACGACCGTCCACCCCTGGGCAGTACCGTCTTCGAAGTCGTAGACCAGTTTCTCTTGTGGCAACGTCCCAGGAATCTTCACCTCATCAAACGTGATCCACCCCCATCCTCCCGCGGATGAATCAAACACATCCACCGTGTAGGTCTCTGTGTCACTGACAAAGCTCGCAAGATCGGCAGCCGAAAGAACGACTTCCTGGTAGAGATCGTCATTCGTACTCCGGGCCCCCGTGGCCACGTAGGTATCATCACTCACCCGTCGCAACCCAAATCCTTGCGCTTTCACACCGTCTTCGGCATCGGTCGATAACGCCAAGGCCCCAGGAGACTCGGGCAAGGCTCCATGGGCATCGCCACCCGCAATGGATACCGCGAGGTCACCGGACACCAAGTGAAACTCAGGAGAACGCACAAGCAGGGTTTGGTGGGCGCCATCCCGCGTATTGGTGCCATCGGCATTCTCAAACTCAATCGGCACCATCTGGAAATCCCCCCCAGCCGGGACAGGAAACGCGGTGTTATTCTCAGACGGCTCATTCGTGGGAGTGAATACGTGCGGCAAAGTGGTATCCTCCAAGACATGCACCCATCCCTGTGTCGTCCCGTCTTCGAAATCGAAGACAAGCTGTTGAGCGGTGGCTCGCGCGACAAGTGCTGCAGTGAGGACGATCAGAAGTGAAGATCGTTTCATAAGCATGCCGTTAGCATCTCGAAGGGACCATGTAGAGTCGAGAAATATTCCAAGTTCGACACGTCAAGGCACTAGCCTAACGAACCAGCACAGTCTCAACCTCTTAACACTTTCCCCTAGCGCGCCGACCCGGGGCGCTCCCGCATTTCAGGAGGCGCCCCCCTCTCACCGCCACGTCCTGGTCCACGGGCTGGCCGCCCTCGACGTGGCGGCAGACGACGCCGATCCTCATTCAGTTCAGAATGATGGCGTTTCATGAATTTCCGGATGAATCGTTTGTAGGCATCATCCTCGGCAGGATCACTCCGCAGAATGCTCATCGACGCTCGCCCTAGAATCATGCGTCGTCGGATGGGGTTGAGTGGGACAAGTTGATTGCTATTGGTAAGCTCCATCCCGCCGATGGCTTGCGCCACTTCAAGGAAGATGTCAGGAGCCTCTTGTCCCTCGGCCCCGAGACTCACATTCCAAAGACGGGCACCATCCATTGGCGCGACAGTAAAGAGTTGGCGCCCATTGGGAGAGAATTCTAAGTGAGTCACCGGTGCCGTGTGCATGAGAGGCTGAGTGAGAGGCAACGTCGACGTCACATCCCATAGGCGCGCCACGTGATCTGCGGTCGCGGTCGCGATGCGCAAGCCTTCCGGAGCAAAGCGCGTGGTGACCACTGGACTACGCTGGGTGATCGACCGCCCCAGAACGCTGGCTGTCTCCGTAGACCACAATCGGGCGCGCTGATCCTGAGACCCCGTTGCTAACACTTTCCCTGATTTATCAAATTCGACGCTGGTAACATCTCCCCCGTGCCCCATGGACCGCGAATGCTGCTCACCCGTATTCAAATCCCAAAGGCGCGCCGACCAATCGTTGGATGCGGAAGCCAGATAGCGCTGTGGCGCAAAGGCAAGATCGGTGACCACGCCATTGTGCGAGAATCCATACTGCTCACTAAGATCACCAGGATTGCGAACGGATACCGTTCCCCCTGCGGTGCCCGCCGCAATGAAGGTGCCTTCAGGACCGACCTGGACAGCCGTGATAGCGGACGTGAGGTGCACCTGCGCGGTCACGCCACCCGAGGGGAGATCTCTCACCGTCAGCGTGTCTCCGTGTGCCACGAGGAGCCTGTCATTGCGCACCATGACAAGATTGGAAACAGGGCCTTCATGGGGAATCACATCGCTCACTGGTCTTCCCGTGCCTGCCTCCCACACCCTGACATTCCCCCCAATATCTCCCGCGATGAGATGATCCCCTGAACGGCTGTAGATCACCGCACTGACACCCGCCAAGAGCCGAAATTCAGGATGCCGAGACTGGCCGGAGGTGGTATCCCACTGACCAAGGATCCCATCGATCGATCCCGCCGTGGCCCACGCGCCATCGGGACTGAGCGCTCCCACGGTCACCTTCTCAAGCCCAAACGTCAGCGGGGGCTCGCGGAGATCTTCAAACCGCCAAACGCGCACCTCGTTGTCCGCCACCGTTCCTAACCATTTCCCATCTGGGCTAAAGGTCGCCATGTCTACATCAAGCCGATGAATGAGTGGCGACACGGGCGATTCCCACCCACTCTGAGTTTCCCAAATGCGCACGGTCTGATCATCAGAGGCACTGGCTAACAGTTTCCCATCTGGGCTAAACGCGATGTCATCGACGGCCTCCCGATGTGACCAGCGATGCAGTTCCAACCCCGAGGGCACCGACCATAAGCGTGCTGTCTTATCGTTGCTCGCCGTCCCAATCTGATTCCCATCCGGGCTAAACTCAGCCTCCCTGACATGATCATCGTGCGGCAAAGTTGCTAGACCGCTACCATCTTCGAGCGACCAGATCTTGGCCGTATCATCCTCAGACGCGGTCACCAAGGCCGTTTGCAGAGGATGAAAGTCGACCTTGTTGACATCATCGTTATGAAACACCTGGTGGAGGATCGTCCCACTTTCCAGCTCCCAGACACAGGCCGTATCATCATCCGACGCGCTTGCTAGCAGTTTGTTATTGGTCGAGAACTGCACATCATTGACGGCATCATGGTGACTGAACTCGTAGCGCAACTGCCCCGATTCCACTTCAAACACGCGCACATACCCGTCATCTGACGCGCTGGCGATCATGGTGTCATCCTTGCTAAAGGCAATGGCATTGACGTCATCATCCGAGGTCTCGAGATCGTGAATCATCCTTCCAGTGTCCTTGCCACGCAGGATGAGTTGCCCATCGCGTGTGGCGCTCGCCAGGTAGGTTCCGTCGTGAGAAATAGCCACGGCATTCACCCGATTTCCCGCCTGCCAAGACGTGGATTCCGCGTTGGAATCGACGTCAAAGAGCCGCGTGCTCCCATCGTAAGACCCAACCAGAAGGCTTTGACTATCAGGGCTGAACGCGATCGCCTCGATATCGCGGGAACTCCGATGGTGGAAATGGGTCACCGGCAAGCTGACCTCTGTCAGGATAGAGTAGATCCGATCACCCGCCGCCGTGAGACCACGCTCATTCTTGAGAGCCCGTGTGAGATAGGCAAGCGCCTCCCCATAACGCCCATTCTCCGCTGCCGATTGGCCAAATTGATAGTCCGAACGGCTAAAAGTACTGCTTACCTTCATCCTTGCAGCCTCCGACTCTAGCCGAGCTGCTTGGGCCAACTGAGCTTGATCACGCGCGAAACGCATGGAGAAGAACGCCGCCGCAGCAAGAAATGCTAACAACACACTAAAGATCGCCAGGATATAGGATGACCTTCGGGCGCGCCGCGCCGACCGTTCCCGTTCGCGTGCCAGAGCACGTGCATTGGCCAACTCCCGCTCTCGATTCTCGGCGGTGGCGCGCTCCGTTGCCTCTTTCTCACGTTTACTCTCATTGAGAAACCGCATGGCCCTCGCAAAGCCCCCACCATACTGATCCGCCCAGAGGGCATTCGGCTGCGTTTCCTTATACCACGCCCGCGCGATATGAAGATCGGGATCATGATAGAGATCCGCCTGCATGTCTTCCCAAAGCTTCGCGGTATCCGTGAGTCGTTGATAGATCCGCGCCGATTGCATTTCCTCCTCGACCCAACCACCCAGACGCTTCCACACGCGCATGAGGCTCTCGTGAGAAATATCGACAATACTGTCAGGGCGCAACTGTGTCTCGAAACTTGGCATGAGGAAGGAGACGTGCGGCGCGCGATAGGCATCAATGACACGCATGAGATCTTCCTCTGGGCAGCCAATGATCCCTGTCAGTTTCTCCAAGCGCATAGGACGTCGGATCCCACGATTGTTCGGATCTTTCTCCGTCAAGGCCTTGAACAGGCGCTCTGCGATGCGCTGATCCGCCTGCGAAAGGCTATGATAGACCTCATCAGCATGACGGGAGAGCGCCTCTCCCATACCGCCGATGGCGTCGTAGTCTTCCAAGTCAATGGGATCCCCAGGAACGTTGCGGTCCGTCCAGTGATCCCACGTCCGCATGAGCGCATGCTGGAGCACGGGCAGTTCGTCGGGTGCACCGCCCGCATCGTTGAGCACACGCTGGGTCAAACGCGCCGCCATCTTCGCCCCAAAGACGCGCACGGGACCTTCGATGGCCTCCTTCAATTGATCTCGAGTCAGTCGCGGCACGAGGTAAGCCCCTCGATTAATCACTTCCGATAGGCCTTCGATAGCGGCACATTCCCCAAAGAAACCGGAGCGCATCGTAAGCACGACATGAATCGCGTACGTCTCATCACGAGCCCCTTCTAACAGAAGATTCACAAAGGCCTCTGCCTTATCACGCTGCTTGGGTGAGGCTCCGCGCTTATGAAAGCGAAAGAGCTCCTCGAACTGATCCACCACTACAAGGAGATTCTCCTCTGGGGGCATGGTCGCCATCTGAGCGACCTCACGCAGCCCCATGCCGCTGCGTTGCAGCATCGTCTCGATCTCAAGTCTTTCTGGAATACGGGCATCCTCGGGCAAGTGATCCCAAACCTCACATTCATGCAACGCCTGCGCAAGGTTTCGCATGGGCGCTCCTCCTGGCCGACACAGAGCCACGCTCCAATGGGACCCTGCCTTGACCAATCCTCCACGGTAGAGCGCTGGCAACAATCCTGCCCGGACAAGTGACGACTTCCCCGTGCCAGATATGCCGAGCACACCGATGAAGCGTCGCTTCCCTAAGAGCCGGAGAAGGTCCTGACATTGCGCGTCACGCCCAAAGAAGAGATACTCCTCATCAGTCCGAAACGGCCGAAGCCCTGGAAAGGGATTCTGTAAGGATTCAGGCATTGGCAAGAGGTCGGGAGGAGCCTAACTGATCCAAGAACGGTTGCAGCGCTTCGGGCGAGAACGTTTCCTCGCCTCGCATGACAAGAGCGGAGCGCGTTCGGAAGCGCTCCTTGCGCCGATTGAAGGGAGGCGCCACGTAGACACCTTGCGCGTGAATGGGGCGATCGCGTCCAAACCCTGGCGCTTTCATCACATCCATGAGCATCATTTCCGCCCACTGGTGACTGCTCTCGCCAAAGTAGATGAGCACACCATCGCACAATGTCAGAATTTGGCGATGCATCTCCGTCCGCAACTTGGCATCACCATCGTCTGGAGATATCTTCACCTCGTAGCCTTGCTCGTAAAGATAGTCTTCAATGGGCTCCACCGCTTCCTGGTCCGACGGCGCACACATGAGGTAGATCATCTGCACGTCGTTGGCAGGATCCGTGAAAGCAGGCTCGGGCTCGGCCGCTGCGGTCGATGACAAGCGCGCCAGGGCGAGTCGTTTGAGCTCTTCGAGAGACCCCCGGATGAACTCCGTGCGTTCCATTTGGAATTCCCCCTGCTCCAACGCTGTGAAGAACGTCGCTTGCCGTGGATCCTCAAATTCAAGCTGTTTCGGAGCCCAGAAGAATCGTGAGAAGGCGTGGGTGGGAATCATTTCCGCACTGATGGCACATTGCATCTCCACTAAGGACCGATCACTTTCCTCCGGGACCACACCATATCGCCGCCCTATCAGATGCACCACCACATCGGCCTGTTCCATCTCCGAATGCACGCGCCGGCGCAATTCTTCTGCTTCCAATGGCAAGGGCCGATCAGGCAAGACGCGGTAGCCGCGCTCCTGGAAGTCCCGCTTGATCCGGGTCCGCGCCTCGCGGAGATCGTAGGTGGTCTCAGCGAGGTAGACCGTCTTCTCAGGACTCCCAATCGGCTGGCCCGACTGGCGGACACGCTTGCTGATCTCATAGGCCAGGTCGTAGACCCCATGAAGGAATCGCCGACGCGGCTCCTCTCCTAACGAAGAATCAAACTGATACAGCCGACCGCCAATCTCCCGTTCGAAGAACTCAATGCGTGGGCTTTGATCGAGATAGTGCTTCGTCTCAGGCGCGTAAGCGTCTTCTTCCGCTGGCGTCTTGACGACCTGTATCATTCTGTCAGGATCTGAACTAAACTCGCCAAAGGCTTGCAACTCGCGTTGGCACCCTTCGGAAGTGAGATAGGGAGGAGAAATCACAGGCACCATGGTGCGCACTTCTTTCAACCCATCGGCAAGTTCCTCGTGCCAATCATCCAAATGATCCGACTTAGGATCACGCCAAACACGGGGCTTCCGCCCTAACAATTGGCTCAAGCGCAGCGAAAGGCTATCGTGTAATCGGGTGACCCATCCCTCCTCTCCCTCTGCCAAGGGTTCATTGTCCAAATTCGCATAGCTGATGAAGACATCGCTTCCTGGCACATCTCCCAGCTGCACTTCTGGCAAGACATTCTCTTCGTGAGGCCGCGCACGCCGACTCTTTAAGCCTCCCTCTGGAGCCACGAAGGGGGCAATGTCCTCGAATCCCACCTCCAAGATATCCATGGGATCATCACTCCCCTTGAACTCGTATTCCCCATGAGCCACCCACCGGATCGACTCGGGAATGCCGTCGCCGTCCGAATCGAGGTGATCTTTGAGGTAGTACCGCGCGCTCTCGTAAACAGGACGCGTGATGAGGATCTGTCCCTCCACCGCCAGATCCATCACGCGGGCGGCGAGATTGACCGCCATGCCCACCGCTAAAGGGGCCGCCTCGTTCGGATCATTGGCATCGACGACTAAGACCTCGCCCTGGTGCAAGCCCACGCGGGCCTTGATCGGCTCTGGAGACCAGTCCTCCGCACTGAGAAAGCGCTGGAATCGAAGCGCCGTGGCCACGGCGGCACTGGACATGGTGAATTCCGCGAGAAATCCATCCCCCGTGTGCTTGAGAATCTGACCAGAAGTGTCCTTGAGCGCTTCCCGGAAGAGCTCGTCATGACGTTTCAACAGCCGCGCATAATCCTGTGTCCCGAGACGCTCTTGGAGCTGCACCGAACCCACGATATCCGTGAACAAGAGCACACTGAGGCGGTGGATTTCTCCTCCTATCATCAGTTCTGGGAAGGCGAGATGAACGGCACGTCACACCATAGGGTAGTATCCACTAGGGAATCAAGTGGGTTGGCTTCCAGTCTCAAGACGACGAAACCGCCGAGGCGAGAAGCCCCGACGGTTTCACAAAAGCATCTCAAAAGCGTCCGACCCGTTTAGAAATCATCCACTTTGAGCACCTGCCGATCACGGTAATTGCCACAAGCAGGGCAAGCGATGTGGGAGGGCACCGGGCTGTTGCACTCGGGGCAGGTCTTCAAGAGCGGGGCGCGCCACCGGTTGGCACCGCGGCGCATCTTGCTCTTCATCTTGGACATTCTACGTTTAGGGACGGCCATGGTCTTGTGTGCTTAAGAGGAAATTCTGCGTATCGCTAGTCGTTGGTCTTCAAACCGTCAAGGGCGTCCCATTCGGAGCGGCGCGTTTCCTGCGCTTCACTCGGCGGAAGGGTAACTTCCGCCTCCGAACCGGGAGCCCGAGGGTAGGCCGGAAGGGCGAGGAGAATATCTTCGCGCAACTGATCTGTCAAATCGAGGAATGCAGTGTTTTCCGGCTCGACCGACTCCAAATAGGGATCCAGGACGACCGCGTGGTCGAAACGCTGGCTCGTCTGACCACAAACCAGGCGGAAATCAGCGCTCAGCTTGCCCTGGAGGACCACATACCCGTCGACATAGCTCACCCGCAAGGCATAGCGCAACGGCGAGGTCGCCTCCGCCAGCTGATCCGGCACTTCCAGCACCTTGCGATCCAGCTCGCCCTCTAGGTGGAGACCTTCCGGCGGAATTTCGCCAAGCTGGAGGATGAGAGAGGTTGTCATGGTCGGTGACAGGATACGATGCTTTGCTGCCTCTCGTAACGGCATTCTCCCGAATTCGAAACTTAAAAGATGTCCTCCAAGATCATCGAGCCCAGTTTCCTCCTCCAAGCCTACAGCCAAGGACTCTTTCCGATGGGGCTCGAGGACGGAGAGATCGGATGGTTCTCGCCCGACCCTCGGGGCATCTTTCCCCTCGACGCCTTTCACGTCCCCCACGGGCTCAAACGATTCCTCAAGAAATCGCCCTTCGACGTCCGCATCAACACGCATTTCCGAGAGGTGATGTTAGGCTGCGCGGACCGCGATTCGACCTGGATCGATGACACCGTCCTCGAGAGCTACTGCTATTTGCATCAGTTAGGCTTTGCCCACTCCGTCGAGACCTGGAGAGAGGATCACCTTGTCGGTGGACTCTACGGCGTCTCCATCGGCGGCGCTTTCTTTGGAGAATCCATGTTCTCCCGGGAGAGCAATGCTTCCAGCGTGGCACTCGTCACGCTCGTGGAGCATCTCAATGCGAGGGGATTCGTCCTCCTCGACACGCAATGGACCACCCCTCATCTCAAACGATTCGGAGCTCAAGAAATCCCGCGGCGCGACTACATGGATCGCCTCGAGAAAGCACTCGGCATGCTCGTGAGTTTCAAGTGATACCGGGTTTGAATTTTAAGATAGGACGAAGGGAAATTTACCAAGGCGCACTCCATTAGGCCCGTCAGCTTGAGAATCGCTCCCGTTCTTGCGAGCCCCTTCTCTCTAGTCTCAGATATCATCAGTTTATTGCTAGAGGACGACTTCAGAAGGTTGTTGGCTTCGCCCATGACCCCCCTCCCCTCCCTCGTGATCGCCTTGGTGATCTCCCTGCTCCCGGCACGTGGTGCCCTGATGATCAATCTCGACTTCTCCAACTTTGGAACGGGAGCTCCCGCCAATGGCGATCCCATTCTGGGAGGGGCAACCCTCGCCCAAGCACAGGATGTGATTCAAACAGCCGCCGATTATTGGGAAGCCGTCTTCGCCAATAGCAGCTCTGGGCTCACCTGGGCCGTCGATGGCAATCTGACCCAGGATATCGATGTGCTATGGGGAGCCAAGACCAATCCTACCCTGGCCACTGGCGGGCCGGGCTCATTCTACATGACGGGCGAATGGGCAAGTGGTGGATCGCTCACTTTTGATAACGATGGCGATAGCTTCTTCTACGTGGACACGACTCCCACCGAACAATCGGAATGGAACCAGTCGAGCACCTCCAGAACGCTGAACTTCGGTGGCGGAGACATGAATGTCGAACGCGTCTGGTATGACGCACCCGCTGGCGTCGTTTGAGACAATCATGACATGCTCACCATCGCCATCCACGAGATCGGCCATGCGCTCGGATGGGTCGACGGCTATATCCACTACGACAATGCCGACGTTGGAGGAGATGGCGATATCCATATCACCAGCGGTCCTTTCAAGGACTCGCAGATTGAAGTCCACGGGTCACACACCGAGTTCGAGATTCAAACTCCCTCAACAGAATATCCTTACGATCCAGGTGGGAGCTCCTACTTTCCCATCACAAACTACGGCCCCAACGTGATGGGCCCCTCCATAAGTGCAGGCACGCGCAAACTCCTGACCGAAGCAGACATTGCCATTGTTGCAGAGTACCTCGACTTCGAAATGAGTACCGTGAACTTCAGTCCCACAGTGGTTCCCGAGCCGAGCAGCCTCCTGTTAGGAGGTGCCTTGAGCTTTCTTTGCTTTCGACGCCGCCGCGCGCATAGATAGGAGCTCTTCCGTTACCGATTCTGTGGTATTCTTGTCTTTCGTGGTTCTATCACTCCGACCGTTCCCACAATTCTCGCAAAGCGGTGAACCACGGATATCAAAGAAGCCACCCATGACAAACGGACCACTATCCTCCATCTTTAACGCATTCCACTACTAGATTTCCAATGCCTGAATGCTTGACGGTTAGAATCGAAACTTTCCCATAATCGAGAAATGACCGGAAATACTTCCGGTCATTTCTCTTTAGGAATGGCACGCCGTGAATCACTCCCACCGCGGCCATCGAGAGAAACAGCGCACGGGTGTGGTTCCGAGCCCGGGAACCGATGATGAATCCGATCCAATGGGTCAGCGGGAGATAAAGGAGGATCCCCACATAATCACAAGGAAGGTAGGCCCACCAGAGAAGATCCGACCGGACGCACACCGATGCCAGTGCCCCGACAATGATCCAGACACTGCAAGCCAGTCCCAACTGTGATGGCCTTCACGACCTCACGTGCCACGCCGCGATCATCGATCCCCAACCACATCAGCAGTCTTCTGCTCAATCCATCCCCTATCTTGCTATCTCCCTCCTATCTTTCTAACCTCTGACCTCTTCTCGCTCACTCTGCCTATTCCTTTCCCAACAGCAGTCACTACTTCGTTTCCTTCGCGAACTTCTGTTCAATCCATCCTCATCTTTCTGCCTCCCTACTAATTTCTAACCTCTGCCCTCTCTGCCCTCTCTGCCCTCTCTGCCCTCTCTGCCCTCTCTGCCCTCTCTGCCCTCTCTGCCCTCTCTGCCCTCTCTGCCCTCTCTGCCCTCTCTGCCCTCTCTGCCCTCTCTGCCCTCTCTGCCTATTCCTTATTCCCATCAGCAGCCACTACTTCGTTTCCTTCGCGAACTTCTGTTCAATCCATCCTCATCTTTCTGCCACCCCCACCCGTATTTATCCCGCAATTACTAACATTCAATTTAACCAGGCCTACCGCAAATCGCAGGGCGATTCCGATCGCGTCAATCTGTGCCCATCTGTGTCATCTGTGGTCCAAACGCCTATCTCTTTCTGACCTCTCCGGCAAAGCCGACCCTATCACTCCAACCGTTCCCTTAGGTCACGCAACGACCGCAACTCTCCCCAATCCCCACCACGCATCTTCCGTCCTCCATCCTTCCGTTTCGGCCCAAAGTATTCCCGTTTCGCCTCAAAGAACGCATCCACAAACCCTTTCGACCCTATCACCACCCCATCCCTGAAATAGCGCACCCGACACCGCAACAGCGCCGCCAGCGACAGCTCCCCTCCAGACTCACGCACCGCCGCCACCGCTTCCGCAGACGCCCCCTTCCGCACCACTTCTCCAGAAGCCGTCACCTGCGCCTCCCCCATCCCAAACAACACCCGCCGATACTCCCGACCCACCACACGCCAATTCGGAATCGCCCGCCCCTCGCGCAACGCCTCCTCCTGCATCAGAAAGCCCAACCCACGACGCGCCGCCGGTTTCCCCGCCACCGCCTCCGCATACCCACACCACCGATAATCCTTCGGGTCCTCCACCATCCCCGCACGCACCGCGTTCAGATCCACATACCCCGCCACCGTCATCAAGGCGTCCCAACCACCCTCAATCACCACGCTCTTAAAACGCTGCTCCCAAAGCCGCCCCACCCGCTCATAACGCTTGTTGAACCACACCGTGAACCGCTGCATAAGCGTCTTCATAAACTCCGAAAGATCATGCATCCGGTTCACGAAATCCTGCCGATACGCCTTCTCCTGCACCACCGCCGTCGCTCCCCCATTCAGCTTATAAAACGACGCGATCCGCGCCCGAATCGCATCCATCTCCTCCCGAGAATAAAGCGCACTCAACCGCGCCCAGAACTCCTCCTCTGGCAAATCCTCCACCCCAATCGTCTCCGGCACCTGCAGCACCAAATGCAGGTGGTTGTCCAGCATCGTCCACGTCACCACGGTCACGTTCGCAAAGCGCTCCACCTTCCGCAGCAGCGTCGCAAACCGCTCCTTCGCCTCCTCACCCAACAGGAAATGTCGCCCATTGACACGTAATACGACGTGAAAACACTGTGACCCCTCGACTAACAACATGCGACGCGGCTTCCTCATAAAAAACACCTACACCCACCTCTTGATCCTGACAACTGCTTTATCATTATTTCTCCTGTCCCTTTAAATGGTAAAAAACACCTACACCCACCTCTTGATCCTGACAACTGCTTTATCATTATTTCTCCTGTCCCTTTAAATGGTATTGGGCCGCGACGCTGCTGAGGCGGTTGACGTGGTCGTAGCCGTAGCGGACTTGGTAGTCTTGGTTGGGGTCTTCGGGGGTGCCGATTTGGAAGCCGGCGGGGCGGTGATGGTCGTCTTGGAGGTAGGTTAGGGCTTTGGGTTCGGTATACAGGTGGGATGCTTGGGTTGCATTGCGACTAAGTTCCTGTCCCTTTTGTCCCTTCCTCTGATGGTCCTGTCCCGCTCTGTCCCCTCGTTCCTACTGTCCCTACATGCTGTCCCTACATGCTGTCCATCGCCATTCTCGATCCCTCTCCGTTGAGCGCGCGAAGTCGTCAAGGCCATCAGGATTAAGGTCCTTTCCCTTTGCCATATTTGCTCGAATTTCAGACTTCCACCCCAATATTCCACCCGAAACGATTAGAGACAGTAGAGACGGCATTGAAGCGCCCGCCCTCTCACCGTGCGGTGAAGGATTCATTGAGAACATGATCCAAATCACCACGATAGTCCACTTTCGCCGCCTCGAATGCCCGCAATATGACGGCTTTAACTATTTTTTTATCTTCATTTGAAAAAGGATGAGGAGACCGAGACAACTTTTTCACCCAAATAGGCATCCGCTCTACATCGTACAGGCCGCCCAACAGAAAGTGCATCACAATCTGTTGGCGCCGAGCCTCACCTTTGGCTTCACGTGTACTGGTTCAGCGAGAATGTATGTTTTGGCGGATGAGTTTAAGTGACTCTGGTCGTCGCTCTAGGTTCGGTTCAAGCCGCTGGCGCGGCAGGTAAGTTTGGAGGCATGGCAGGCTCCTCTAAG
>JAUIAH010000016.1 GCA_030425385.1 Verrucomicrobiia bacterium
CCTTAGAGGAGCCTGCCATGCCTCCAAACTTACCTGCCGCGCCAGCGGCTTGAACCGAACCTAGAGCGACGACCAGAGTCACTTAAACTCATCCGCCAAAACATACATTCTCGCTGAACCAGTACAGATGGTGTCAGGCGATATCGTGTGGGATACCCTTGAAGACGATCAAGGGGAACAAATGATCGAGATCGAGACAATCTTTGGGCACCAGGGCGAAGTCTCGGTGAAAGACGTGCTGGCTGCCAGGAAGCCGGCAGGGAGACCCGACATGAGCGCCGAACGCGCCGAAGCGCTGGCCAAGTTCAAGGCGATGCCCCCGGTGATCAGTCGCTTGTACGAGGGTTTCAATCCTCAAGCGGTTAAACTAAGGTCTCACGACGGTACGCCGAATTTGTTCAGGGCAGAGGATCCTTGTGAGATCCTTTCTGTTTCGGGAGACCGCCACCTGTCAATCGTGTTGACTGTCTATGAAGATGAGAAGACCGCTCAACGGGAACTTGAACGCACGGCCTCTCCATCCTCCATTACGAAGGACATGAGTTTTGGATCCCTGGGCCACGGCTCCCTTGTTAGTATGACGGCGGGAAACCACGTGGCGAAATTTCGATGTGGAGTGATCAAGTGTTACGTTTCTGGACTTTTCGCAGATCGCGACGCGTTGCTGGAGAGAGTCAAGACGATTCAAGAATTGATCGAAACGGAAGGGAGTGATCAACTTCTTGAGAAATGGAAGAATGCCCTCCCACCGGTCGCGATTGATTGATGACAAAGGAAATTCAGAACCCGTGCGCGCGGAGCCGCTCAGCAGTCGCCTCCATCGGCAAGCCCACCACATTCGTCCAGGAACCCTCCACCTGAGCGATCACCAGATTCCCGTGTTCCTGCGCGGCATAACCACCCGCTTTATCTAGCGGATCGATCTTCGTGAGATAGTCACGCACCGCCTCCTCCGTCAGTGGGCGAAACGTCACCTCCGTGATGACGTGAAACGTTTCCTCGATCCCTCGCACCCGCCCCACCAACGCTACTCCGGTGCACACCTGATGCGTGCGCCCTGCCAAACGCGAAACCATGCGCACCGCCTCCTCCCTATCGGCTGGTTTTCCCAAAGGCTCGTCATCCACATACACCAAGGTATCCGCCCCCAAGACCAACGCTTCAGGATGCATCTCGGCCACATGCTGCGCCTTCAACAGCGCATTCGCACACGTCAGCTCCGGTGGCGCCAGATGGGGATCCATCGCCTCGTCGACGTCTGCTGGGATGCCACGAAAGGCGTAGCCAGCCTCCATCAGT
This sequence comes from Verrucomicrobiia bacterium, assembly GCA_030425385.1. GTDB lineage: Bacteria > Verrucomicrobiota > Verrucomicrobiia > Verrucomicrobiales > DEV007 > JAACDM01. The sequence continues at coordinate 1,300 of JAUIAH010000016.1, forward strand.
AGGTCCACACGGCGAGGTGATTGAGATGCAAGAATGAGTTCCAAAGGAGCAAGAGAACGTTTTGCCGACAGTGTGGCCAATTCTCGCCCTAGCTCAAGTGGAAGCGCCAAAGGGCTCACCCAAACACACCCTCACAAATACGCATGGCAGGCACGTCTCGACTATTGGGTAGAGTGTTCGTTTGCTAGAGGTGCTCGTGAGATGGAAGGGGGCGCAGAGAAATGCCATCACCTCAAGATTCTGGAAGTATGGAGACGATGGAGACGGGACGGTTGGAAATTTATCCATGACTTCACCCGAGCCTGCCTCATAGATGAAGGGTTCCCGTTTCTGTAACACGAGGAATCTCCTCCCACAAACAAATCTAACATTATTCTATCATGTCCTCCTCAACCATGTCAGATATCAACAAGTGCCCTGTCTTGGGTAACGCCGCCACGGCGATGGGCAGTTCTGCCAATCAGCATTGGTGGCCCAACCAGTTGAGTCTGAAGATGCTGCACCAGAATACCCCCGCCACGGATCCCATGGGCGAGGGCTTCAACTACGCCGAAGAATTCCTCAAAGTCGATCTGGATGAACTTCAGAAGGACATTGAGAACGTGATGACCACTTCTCAGGATTGGTGGCCAGCGGACTATGGTCATTATGGACCACTCTTCATCCGCATGGCTTGGCACAGCGCAGGCACCTATCGGATCCACGATGGCCGCGGCGGCGCCTGTTCTGGCACTCAGCGCTTTGCCCCGCTCAACAGCTGGCCGGACAATGTCAATCTCGACAAGGCCCGTCGATTGCTGTGGCCGATCAAGCAGAAGTATGGCCGTCGCTTGTCCTGGGCGGATCTCATGGTGTTTGCGGGCAATTGCGCCCTCGAATCGATGGGCTTCAAGACCGCGGGCTTCGCGGGCGGCCGCGAAGATGTGTGGGAGCCCGAGGAGGACATCTACTGGGGACCGGAAACCGAGTGGCTTGGAGACGAACGCTACAAGGGTGATCGCCAATTGGACAATCCACTCGGAGCCGTGCAGATGGGCCTCATCTACGTCAATCCCGAGGGACCTAACGGCGAGCCTAGCGTGATGAAGGCGGCTCGCGATATCCGTGAAACCTTCGCTCGCATGGCGATGAACGACGAGGAGACCGTCGCCTTGATCGCTGGCGGTCATACGTTCGGCAAATCGCACGGAGCGGCTGATCCCGAAAAGTATGTGGGTCGGGAACCCGAGGCGGCTCCATTAGAAGAGCAAGGCCTGGGCTGGCGCAGCACGTACGGGAGTGGCGCTGGGAGCGATACGATTGGGAGCGGTCTCGAAGGCGCGTGGACCCCGACGCCGATTGAGTGGGACAACAGCTACTTTGACACACTCTTCGGCTACGAATGGGACCTCACCAAGAGCCCCGCTGGGGCCTATCAATGGACGCCGACCGATCCCAAGGCAGGTGACACCGTGCCCGATGCACAGGATCCGGATAAGAAGCACGCGCCCATGATGTTCACGACGGACCTTGCGCTGCGCACGGATCCTGAATACGCGAAGATCTCCAAGCGGTTCCATGAGAACCCTGACGAGTTCGCCAAAGCGTTTGCCAAGGCCTGGTATAAGCTGACGCATCGCGACATGGGCCCGCACAATCGCGGTCTTGGGTCCCTCGTTCCTGCGGAGCCTGAAATCTGGCAGGATCCCATCCCGGACGTGGATCACGAATTGGTTGATGCGGAGGACATTGCGTCGCTCAAAGAATCGATCCTCAATGCGGGGATCAGTATTGGGCAATTGGTCAACACGGCCTGGGCATCTGCCTCGACTTTCCGTGGCAGCGACAAGCGTGGTGGCGCCAATGGTGCGCGCATCCGGCTCGCCCCGCAGAAAGATTGGAAAGCCAATCAACCCGAGACACTGGCAACCGTGCTCGAAACCCTGGAAAAGATTCAGGCGGACTTCAATGGCGCGCAATCCGGCGGCAAGAAGGTGTCTCTCGCCGATCTCATCGTGCTCGGTGGTTGCGCGGCGATCGAAGCCGCGGCCAAGAAAGGTGGCCATGAGGTGACGGTGCCTTTCACTCCTGGCCGCATGGATGCTAGTCAAGAGCAGACGGACGTCGACTCTTTTGGCGTGTTGGAGCCGCAAGCGGATGGTTTCCGGAACTACATCAATCCAGAGGCGGTCACCGCCCCTGCGGCGAACCTTCTCGTGGACAAAGCGCAATTGCTTACCCTGACCGCACCTGAAATGACGGTCCTCATCGGCGGGCTACGCGTCCTCAACGCCAATGCCGGCCAGACCGATTTCGGAGTCTTCACGCATCAGCCGGAGACCCTCACCAATGACTTCTTTGTCAATTTGCTAGACATCGGAGTGACCTGGAAGCCGCATGAGGAGTGTGAACACCTCTATCTGGGCCGCAACGGATCTGAGGACGTCAAATGGCGTGCCACCGCGATTGACCTCGTCTTCGGTTCGAATTCCCAACTCCGCGCCATTGCCGAAGTTTACGGATGTGAAGACGCGAAGGAGAAATTCGTCACGGACTTCATCGCGGCGTGGGATAAGGTCATGAATCTGGATCGCTTCGACCTCGCTTAAGCGAGAGCGCTCGTTCTCGTCTCAATCAACTTACTGAAACCCGGCCGGGCGCAGCGCGGTCGGGTTTCTTGCGTCTACAGGGTGGTGGTGCGTCACAAGAACGCCACAAGGGGCGCGTGGTCGGCCTCCCATGTGACAGGATCTTCACCCAAGGCCCATTTCTTCCCGCCACACGAAATCGCATGGATGAGGGCGTCAGTTATGGTCTCGCAACGCCCCCCGGCCTATCTCTTCGTGCTCACCTTCGCGTGGCTCATTGCAAGCGTCTGGCTTCCTGCTCAAGAAGCCGACGCCCCCTCTCCCGATGAGGCGAGTCCAGCCCCAGAGACGACACCTGTCGAGCCCGAGCCCACGGTAGAAACGGCTGCGCCCGCCGCCGGGGACCTGGATCTCTATCAGGATCAACTCTCCAAGCCTATTGAATCCAGCAAAGGACGCTTTGTCGGGAAAGCGTATGACGCCAAGTCCGGGAAGCCACTTGTGGGCGTGGCCATTCAAATCCAAGAAACAGGCGACCTCACCATCACCGACGACAAAGGCCGATTCATCATCGATCAAGTCGAGCCTGGCACATACACCATCATCATCAGTCAGACGGGCTACCAGCCCATGCAGGCGGAGGGCGTCTCCATCCGATCGGGCGAACTCACCACACTCGCCAGCGTCAGCGGCGCCTTGGAACCCGCGCCTGTGGAAGAAAGCGACGAAGTCTTCGAAATGGATGAAATCGAGGTCGTCGCAGAACTGGTGGAGGAGGGTCAGGATAGCACGCTATTCGATCAACAGGAGATGCGCGAACTCGTCAGCATGATGGGGAAAGAAGAATTCTCTCGGACGGGGGCGAGCAACGTGGGCGATGCTGTGAAGAACATGGCCGGTGCCAACGTGCGCGATGGCAAATACGCGGTCATTCGGGGATTGGGGGATCGCTACTCGAATACGACCTTGAATGGCGCCTATATTCCCAGCGCGGATCCCTCCAAGAAAGCGGTGCAGCTCGATTTGATTCCGACCCATCTGGTGGAGCGACTGGTCACTTATAAGGTGTTCACGCCGCAATTGCCGGCGGAGTTCTCCGGTGGAGCCATCGATATCCAGACCATTCGTTTCCCAGAGGAACTCACGATTAAGGTAAGTGCTGGGATCAAATACGGCGAGAACACGACGGGCAAAGACCTATTGGTCAACGCTGACCGCGAATTGGATTATCTAGGCACGACCTCGGATGGCTTTCCCAATGGCATCCCGGATCCCTTTCCATTTCCAGGCGGTGACACGCGCGCGCGCAACCCGCCTAGCGATCGGCAAACGGAAGCGCAACGAGTCTGGAGTTCCTTGCACAATGCGGGTTCTTCGCGGCCCGATGTGGAAGAAGCACTCTTGGGACGCAGTTGGAGTGTGACCTATGGAAATAGCGTGGATACCGATGTGGGCCAATTGGGGGTCGTCTTGGCAGCCAATCATTCGAGTGATTACCAATTGATCGAAGGACGGGAAGTGAACCGGGGAGCGAAGCTGTTCGAAGGAGAGTTTGGGTTAACGCAATCACAGGTTCAGGACAGTTACGACGTGGAAGTGAGCTGGGGTGGTCTCGCCAATCTGGCGTGGAAGCCAAACGACAAGCATGACTTGGGACTCACCGTGCTCCGCTATGTGTCGGCCCAAGATAGCGTGCAACGGGGAAGGCAGATTGCTTCGAGTGAACGTGGTATCATCGCCGATCCCCGAGATGGCTTGCCGGGCGTGCCGGTGGAATACCTTGGGGCAACAGGGCGCGGGTTTGAGGCTTATGACGAGATCGGGTATCTCTATCGTAGTCAAGACACCGTCCAATTAGACGGTTCTCACAATCTGGGAGGCATGAATAGTGGCGTGAAGCTGGATTGGATCTTTAGCACTTCCGATGCCATCGAAGACCGGCCGGACCAGCGGCACCTCCGGGGCTTTAATGTCGATTTCGCGGATGGTTCCCTGGCCGATCACCCAAATGTGGATCCCGATACGTTGAACCCGGGCCTTGGATCGGTCTTCACCGCGACGAACGTCTTGGGAGATAACCGTGACAATGGATTTCGCGAGTATTTGACGACGGAGGAAAGTCTCTGGCAGTTAAAGAGTGATCTTACTATTCCACTTTGGGAGCCCGATGAAGATCGGAAATTCGAATTGAAGATGGGCTATTCCTATAGCAGTAGGGAACGGCAAGTTCGAGGGCGTTTCTTCAGTTACAATTACGGGAATGATATTCTTCGCCAGATTAATGATAGAAATAGTGCCATAGGGATTGATTTCTTAAGGGACTTTGACAGTGATGTTGATATTCTGGGGCTGCGTCGAGAGGGGATTCAGCTAGACGATCAAACCGCGCGAGGGAATACGGTGAGGAACGTCGACGCTTTTTCCCGCATCAATGCCGCCTATATCATGGGAAATTTCACTTGGGGTGGTTTGGAAATTGTGGCCGGAGCTCGCTTTGAACGAGAGCAACGCTCCTACAAGCTCCTGCAAGGGCTAAACCAAACGGCGTTGGTAAACGAACTGAACCCAGATGACGTTGAGAAGAATGCCTATCTATTGCCAGCGTTGTCCTTGAAGTACGCCTTCGGCGAGGACGATAATCACATCCTGCGTTTCGGTTATGGGCGCACGTTGGCGCGTCCCACGTTCTACGAGTACGCGCCCGTGCGGACAGTTGACCAGGCGACTGGGGATGAGATTCGGGGCAACCAGGCGCTTACGGATACACTGATCGATAACTTTGATCTCAAGTATGAATACTATCCGACACCGGGTGAGTTGTTCTCGGTCAGCCTCTTCCACAAGAAGATGACAGATCCGATCGTGACGATCGTTCAGAATACTTCGGGCAGTGGCTCTTTCCGGAGTTGGCAGAATAGTCCGGGCGGTTTTATTCAGGGCGTTGAACTCGAGTATCGGAAACGCTTCTTGGACTATTTCACCCTGGCGACGAATGCGACTTATATCCGTTCTGAGATTGAAGGGGTCGTCGACGATCAGGGGCGTTCGCTCGGATCGGGCACGGTATTTGAAGGGCAGCCCGAATGGATCTTCAATGCGCGGCTCAGCTTCGATCACGAGGATTGGGGAGTGAAGGCTGATTTGAATTACAACTATGTGAGTGATATTCTCACCAATGTCAGTGCGGATCCGCGCGTTTCCAACATCTTTCAAAAGGCCACCCATAGCCTCGACTTCGTCGCGTCCAAATCATGGGAGAATGGTTGGGCAGTGAAATTCTCCGCCAAGAATCTCTTGGATACGAAGCGGGAACAGTTTTATGAAGGTGAGGGCCTCGTCTACGATGGCTATCGCACGGGCCGGACGTTTAGCCTGGGTGTGAGTTACGACTACTGACAAACTGAATTGTCGTTGGATGTCAATGTGACGATCTAGCCTTCTGGTTGCTTCAGGCACTTCCCAGTGTCAACCTTTTCGATGAAATCGGTGCATGTGATGCTTCTGGCCGTGGGATGCTTGCCTTCCGCGATGATTTGGGCGAATGACTATTTGAAGCTAGAGGACTTTTCGGGCTTCCAAGGGGTCCTGAATGACCGCGATCGCTTCATTATTGCGGTAGCTTCCAATGAGAAAGGACCAGATGGCGTGTTTCGCCACAGGGTGTTTCCAGACTCGGTGGGTCGATTGGTTCCAATGGAGACGGTGCCGCTTTTGTTAGAAGCGCCCTTGAAACAGAACGCTGATCTCGGATTTCAAGAAATGCTCGTGACAGATATGAATGGGGATCGGGTGCCTGACCTGGTGGTCTCCCGAGAATTGGGCCGGTTGGTTTGGTACGAAGGGGACTTTGATGACGGCTTCTATCAGCTGGATTCGTATACGCATATCCTGGGGCGAGGTGAGGTGAGTAAGGTGACTCAACTGGCCGCCGGAGACCTAGATGGCGATGGCGATCAAGATGTGCTCTTTAATCTCCTGGGGGAATTGGAGTGGTTAGAACAACCGGCCCATGCCTCTGATGATGGTCCCTCGTGGGCGCGTCACGCGACTGCTATTGAACACCAACGAAACGACGATGCGGTGGTGAGCGATTTAGATGGCGATGGGCTGGCTGATATCGTCACGATTCAAATGGAAGGGAATAGGGCGTCCCTTTCATGGTGGAGGAACCAAGGGAAAGAGGCAGGCTTTCAAAAGGAGGAACTGGCTACCATCACGAGCCAAGTTTATCGCCAGCCAATGACAATGACCGTGGCAGACATGGATGCTGATGGGCACCGTGATGTGGTCTTTCTGGATGGAAACGGTGTCCTCAACTGGTTAAAGAATCCAGTTGTGGCGGAGGAGACATGGGAGAGGCGGCGCATCTTTGTTCATGGTCGACCGACTTCACACCTGATTACAGCGGACCTGGATGCCGATGGTGACGTAGACGTGCTCCCGTCAGAAAGCGGCTATTGGTATGCGAATCAAGGAGTGGGCGAGCCTTGGAAGCAACAATACCTCCCGATCTCCAAGGACGATCCAGACGAGATGACGATGATGGCTGAGGACTGGAACGGTGATGGCTTCATGGATCTGGCCATGGTGTATGGCGATGATCACATTGAGATCGAGGTCATCGCGGGTCCCTTGACAGCAGACTCGCCTACTTTTGTCCGGCCTCTAGAACTACCTCAACCGGAGTTTGAACAGCGGGTCTTGGGCAACGAAGATTACCTCAACCTATCGTGGCAAGCTCAGGCCGACGTGATTGACATCGTGGAAATGAGTGAGGATCTTAAAACCTGGGAGATCTGGTCAACGAAGAACCCCGGGAACAGCGATCGTTCCTCGCTGACCTTTGCTAAGGCAGTTCCCGAAGGCGCTTATTTCCGGATTCGTCGTGTGCGCGAGTGAGTGTGGAAGCGTGTGACGGAATTGGCACGACAGAACGCTCCTTTGTTGAAGTGAGTCTGTGTTAGTGGTGGCTGTTGGAGTGTGTAAGTTCTTGGGAATGAGTAGGTTGATGGGTGTTGTTGCGGGGGGTGTTAGATGAAATCTTCGTCGTGACGGAGTTGTAACGAACTTCGAAATCACATTGTGCAAAGCCCAGGTTAGAAAGGGCGGAACCTGTATGAAGATAATGAAACCAATCCCCCTAACCCTGGCGGCGGTCCTTGCCCTTGGCACCCTTTCGGTGCGGGCAGCAGATGTGCCGGTGACCGCCAATATCACCCAAGACACGACGTGGACGGCGGACAATGAGTATTTGCTCGGTCAGCCCATCTTCGTGACGGACGGCGCTACCCTAACCATTGAGCCTGGCACCACGGTCTATGGATTTGAAGACGTCGGAAACGGCACCTTTGGCTCCCTCATCATTACTCGTGGGAGTAAGATTATGGCTGAAGGCACCAAGGAGAACCCCATCGATTTCACGGCTTTAGATGAGCGTGATGGCGGTCTCACCCTAGAGGACAGCTCTCTCTGGGGCGGTCTCATCATCCTTGGGAATGCGGTTCTTAATGACGCCGACAACCCGGTTCTCAATCCCGACAATCCTGTGCTCAATGAGCGTGAGATTGAGGGTTTCCCTGCCGGTGGAAACAATGACTTGATCAGATACGGCGGTCTTGATGATGCGGATAATTCTGGCGTCCTTCGTTATGTATCCATTCGCTACGGCGGCTTCGAGTTCGAAACAGATGAGGAGATCAATGGTCTCACACTGGGCGCGGTTGGTTCCGGCACCACGATCGAATATGTCGAGGTCTTCAACAACTCCGACGATGGCGTCGAATTCTTCGGTGGCACGGTAAACACCAAGTACCTGGTGATGGCCTTTAACGAAGATGAACAATTCGACATTGACCAAGGCTACCGTGGTAAGAACCAATTCTGGTTTGGCATTGGGAAAAGCGTAGGTGCTGGCTCCAACTACGGAGGTGAGCACGACGGCGGTGACAGCCCCGACAAAACGCTTGAGCCGTTTTCCCGGACCAACGTGTATAACGCCACCTTCCTCGGAAGTGGTGTCAAGGGCGGCAACCCACAGACAAACACCGCCTTCCGTTTGAAGGACAACTTTGCGGGACAGTATCACAATTCCATCTTTGGTGATTTCCCAGGCCAAGCGGTTCGGATCGATGACGATTCGACGAAAGAGCGCGCGAACACGGAAGGTGACCTCGCTTTCCGCAACAATCTCTGGTTCGATATCGGATCCTACGATGGCACGGCTGCTTCCTTGACCCTCAACGGCAGTGCGGAGGAAATCAAAGTGGTGAGCGAGAATGGAAATGATTATGCGAATCCTTACCTTGCTGGCGTCAGTCGCCAGGCAGGTGGTGGTCTGGATCCTCGTCCGCATCCTGCTGGCCCCGCTTATTCGAATAGCCGGTCGGACATTCCAGCCGATGATTTCTACACCGCCGTGAACTACGTGGGTGCCTTCTCCGCGGAGGACAATTGGATGGAAGGATGGACGTATCTCTCTCGTGGAGGTTACCTTCCCGAAGCAGCGCCCGCTGAGCTGACGGACGTGACTGTCACGGAGAACATTACGGCCGATACGGTCTGGACGAACGACAATGCATATCTCTTGGGGCAGCCCATCTTTGTGACGGAAGGCGCGACACTGACGATCGAAGCGGGCACCACCATTTATGGATTTGAAGATTTGGATGCTGGTACCTTCGGCTCCTTGATCGTCACGCGCGGATCCAAGCTTTACGCTGAGGGCACACGTGACCTTCCGATTGTCTTCACCGCGCTTGATGTTCGCGACGGAGCGCTCACCCTGGAAGACAGCTCTCTTTGGGGTGGGGTGATTCTTCTCGGAAACGCAGTCTTGAATGATGCTGGCAATCCTGTGATTCAAGCGGATAACCCGATCCTTAACGAGCGTGAGATCGAAGGTTTCCCCGCTGGTGGCAACAACGATTTTATCAAATACGGTGGTCTCGACGACGAAGACAATTCCGGATCCTTGCGCTTTGTCTCCATCCGCTACGGCGGTTTCGAGTTTGAGACGGATGAAGAGATCAACGGATTGACCTTAGGTGCGGTTGGTTCCGGCACGACCATTGAGTTCGTGGAAGTCTTCAACAACTCGGATGACGGCGTCGAATTCTTCGGCGGCACGGTGGACGTCCGTTACATGGTAATGGCGTTCAACGAAGATGAGCAATACGATATTGACCAAGGGTATCGCGGTCGGGGCCAATTCCTCTTCGCCATCGGAAAAAACGTGGGTGCTGGCTCCAATTATGGTGGCGAGCACGACGGTGGCGATAGTCCTGACAAGACGCTTGAGCCCTTTGCGCGGAACAAATTCTACAACGTGACCTATATTGGTAGCGGCGCGGGTGACGATGGGAATCCACAGACAAACGCTGCGTTCCGTTTGAAGGACAATTATGCAGGTCAGTATCACAACTCGATCATCACGGACTTCAAAGATTACGCGATTCGGATCGATGACGATGCCACGAAAGAGCGGGTGAATACTGAAGGTGATCTCTTCTTCGGAAACAACACTTGGTTTGGATTCGGGGCTGTAGAGGAAGGCAATTTCACTTCCTACACGCTGAATGGATCCGCCGAGGAACTCCTGGTCTTGTCGCAAGCGCGCGGCAACACGTTTGAAGATCCTCAATTGCGCGGTATCAGCCGTGCGGCCGATGGCGGGCTTGATCCACGCCCCCTGGCAAGCAGTCCAGTTTTCGGAGCGACGCTCAGCGACTTCCCAGACGACCAATCTGGTTTCTTCACACCAGCTGATTTCCGCGGTGCCTTTGGTGCCCTCAACTGGGCAGAAGGCTGGACGGCCCTTTCGGAACAGGGTTTCGTGGCGGAAGGCGGTGCGGTGACGGATGTTGCCGTGACGGAGAACATCACGGAGGATACCACCTGGACAGCCAACAACGCCTATCTCTTGGGCCAGCCGATCTTTGTGACCAATGGTGCCACGTTAACCATTGAGCCAGGAACGACTGTTTATGGATTTGAGGATATTGAAGGCGGCACTTTCGGCTCCTTGATCATCACTCGTGGAGCGAAGATCATGGCTGAGGGGAGCAAGACGGATCCCATTGTCTTCACCGCGCTTGATGAGCGTGATGGCGAATTGACCTTGGAAGACAGCTCTCTCTGGGGCGGGTTGATCATTCTGGGACAGGCAATTCTCAATGATGCCGACAACCCGAACATCAATCCTGACAATCCGGTGCTCAACGAGCGCGAGATCGAAGGATTTCCCGCAGGTGGAAACAACGATTTCATCAAATACGGTGGTCTCGATGATGACGATAACTCTGGCGTCCTCAAGTATGTGTCGATCCGCTACGGTGGCTTCGAATTTGAGACTGATGAGGAAATCAATGGATTGACCCTCGGAGCGGTTGGACGCGGCACGACGATCGAATACGTGGAGGTCTTCAATAACTCCGATGATGGCGTTGAGTTCTTCGGGGGAACGGTGAACACGAAGTATCTTGTGATGGCCTTCAACGAAGACGAGCAGTTCGACATCGATCAAGGTTATCGCGGCATGAACCAATTCTGGTTCGGTATTGGAAAGAGCGTGGGTGCCGGCTCTAACTACGGCGGCGAGCACGATGGCGGCGACAGCCCTGATAAGACGCTTGAGCCTTTTGCACGTTCTCAGGTCTACAATGCTACCTATCTTGGTAGTGGAGTGAAAGGCGGCAATCCTCAGACGAACACAGCATTCCGTTTGAAAGATAACTTTGCGGGCCAATACCACAATTCCATCTTTGGTGACTTCCCCAACCAAGCCGTTCGAATCGATGATGATTCCACCAAGGAGCGGGCAAACACGGAGGGTGACCTTTCGTTTGAGAATAACCTCTGGTTTGACTTCGGTTCCTATGACGGTACCGCAGAATCGCTGACCCTCAATGGCAGTGCAGAGGAAATTGCGGTAGTCAGCAGCAATGGCAATAATTACGCCAACCCATACCTCGGTGGTATCAGCCGCCGTCCACACGGCGGTCTTGACCCTCGCCCGGTTGCTGGTGGTCCCGCGTATTCCAACGGTCGCTCCGGAGTGCCTGACAATGGCTTCTATGACCAAGTGAACTATGTGGGTGCCTTCTCAGCTAATGATAACTGGATGGAAGGTTGGACCTACCTTTCTCAGAAAGGATATTTGTCCAAGCCCGCGCCGACGACCACAACAGACGTGGCAGTGACGGAGAATGTCACTGAAGACACTACCTGGACGAATGATAAGACCTATCTTCTCGGTGCGCCGATCTTTGTCACCAATAATGCGACGCTCACGATCGAGGCTGGCACGGAAGTGCTCGGTTTTGAGGATCTCGACGCTGGGACCTTTGGATCCCTGGTTGTCACTCGCGGCGCTAAGATCTACGCGGAGGGCACACGGAGCAATCCCATCGTCTTCTCCGCCTTGGATGCGCGCGCGGGCGGCTTGACGCTGGAAGATAGTTCCCTCTGGGGCGGCCTGATTGTTCTCGGGAATGCCGTTCTCAATGATGCGGGTAACCCCATCATTCAGCCGGATAATCCTGTTCTCAATGAACGCGAAATCGAAGGCTTCCCTGCTGGCGGAAACAACGACTTCATCAAATATGGTGGTCTCAATGACGAAGACGATTCTGGTGTCCTTCGTTATGTCTCCATCCAATACGGTGGGTTCGAGTTTGAGACGGATGAAGAGATCAATGGATTGACGCTCGGTGCGGTTGGTTCGGGCACCACGGTCGAGTTTGTGGAGGTCTTCAACAATTCCGACGATGGCGTCGAGTTCTTCGGCGGCACCGTGGATGTTCGTTACATGGTGATGGCCTTTAACGAAGATGAACAATACGACATTGATCAAGGATATCGGGGCCGTGGTCAGTTCCTCTTCGCCATTGGCAAGAACGTGGGAGCTGGCTCCAACTACGGTGGCGAGCACGACGGTGGCGATAGCCCTGACAAGACGCTTGAGCCTTATGCGAGGAATCAATTCTACAACGTGACCTACATCGGTAGCGGTGCGGGTGATGATGGGAATCCGCAGACAAACGCTGCCTTCCGCTTGAAGGACAACTACGCCGGTCAGTATCACAACTCCATCATCACGGACTTCAAAGACTATGCGGTGCGTATCGATGATGATCCGACGAAAGCTCGGGTGAATGAAGGCGACCTTGCCTTCATGAACAATATCTGGCACGGCTTTGGTTCCGGTGATGGGTCCGATCTTGCAGCGTTGACGCTGAATGGTTCCGCAGAGGAACTTCTGATCCTTGCGGGTGACCGCGGAAACCAGGTGACCGATCCTTTCCTCCGCGGCATCAGCCGGACGGCAGACGGCGGTCTTGATCCACGACCCTCTCCCGGCAGCCCTGCCATCGGTGGTTCCCTCAGTGGTTTCCCTGAAGGTCAATCAGGCTTCTTTACGACGGTGAATCACAAAGGAGCGTTCCGCGACGTCAACTGGATGAACGGGTGGACGCAGATCTCACGTGATGGTTACATTGGAAATCTCCCAGGCGTGGGTGGCATCAATGATGTGACCGTGGCTGAGAACATCACGGAAGATACCACCTGGACATCCGATAAGAACTACCTCCTCGGACAACCCATCTTCGTGACGAATGGTGCGACCCTGACCATCGAGCCAGGAACGACCGTTTATGGCTTTGAAGACACGGCCTTAGGAACGTTCGGTTCGTTGATCATCACCCGTGGCTCCAAGATCATGGCCGAAGGCACGAAGGACGCTCCGATCGTCTTCACGGCCCTTGACGCACGCGACGGCGAGTTGACCTTGGAAGACAGCTCCCTCTGGGGCGGCTTGATCATCCTCGGAAACGCCATCTTAAACGATGCGGATAATCCGATCATCAATCCTGACAACCCAGTGCTCAACGAGCGCGAGATCGAAGGGTTCCCCGCTGGCGGAAACAACGAGTTCATCAAGTATGGTGGTCTCGATGATGACGACAACTCCGGGGTGCTTCGTTATGTGTCTATTCAATACGGTGGATTCGAGTTCGAGACGGACGAGGAAATCAACGGCCTGACGCTCGGTGCGGTGGGACGTGGCACGACGATCGAATACGTCGAGGTCTTCAATAACTCGGATGACGGGGTCGAATTCTTCGGCGGCACGGTGGACGTGAAGTATCTCGTGATGGCCTTCAACGAAGACGAACAATACGACATCGACCAAGGATATCGCGGTCGTGGACAGTTCCTCTTCGCCATCGGCAAGAACGTGGGTGCCGGTTCCAACTACGGCGGTGAGCACGACGGCGGGGATAGCCCTGACAAGACGCTTGAGCCCTATGCTAGGAGCCAATTCTACAACGTGACCTACATCGGTAGCGGTGCGGGTGATGGTGGGAATCCACAGACGAACGCTGCCTTCCGCTTGAAGGACAACTTCGCGGGTCAGTATCACAACTCCATCATCACGGACTTCAAAGATTACGCGGTGCGTATCGATGATGATCCGACGAAGGCTCGGGTAAACGACGGCGATCTGTTCTTTGGGAACAATACCTGGTTCGGCTTCGGATCTGGTGATGGATCGGACCTTGGGGCGCTGACCCTCAATGCCTCGGCAGAGGAACTACTCGTTCTTGCGGCCGATCGCGGCAACGCGGTGGAAGATCCGCAGTTGCGCGGCATCAGCCGGACGACCGACGGGGGTCTCGACCCACGGCCTCTGAACGCTAGCCCCGTGATGGGCGCAGCCCTCTCCAATCTCCCAGAAGGCGACTTCTTTGAGACGGTCAGTTATCGTGGTGCCTTTGGTGCCGAGAACTGGATGGACGGGTGGACCAAGCTGTCCCAAGACGGTTACCTCGGCGATCTCGACGGCGGGCCAGCGGCTGGTCCACAAGATGTGACCCAACCCGGCGACGCGATTGTCCTCGTCAACGGCGTGAATGATGACGATGCCGATGCCGGAGCGCCTCCGGGGGCGGAAGGGGTGGAGAATGCCATCAACAACGTGACCCAGAAGTATCTCAACTTCCTTGACCTGGGTTCCGGCTTGATCGTCACCCCAGGCGTGGGAGCGACGACTGTCGGCGGCTTGAATCTCTACACCGCTAACGACGCGGTCGAGCGTGACCCCGCTAGCTACAAGTTGGAAGGTTCGGTTGCCGGTGCCGATGGCCCGTGGAGCCTGATCTCGGAAGGACCGCTCGCATTGCCTGACGAACGGAATGACGGTGGCGACATTCCCATCACCGCTGATCTCAATCGTCAGGTGCTCGCCTTCGATAACGAATGGGCCTACCTTTCTTATCGTCTCACCTTCCCGACCTTGAAAGACGCGGCGAATGCCAACAGCATGCAGATCGCTGAGATCGAATTGACGGGTGCTGCCGGTGGCACGTTGGATCCCAATCCGCCGGTCGATCCCGAGTTGGATTCCGATGGCGACGGCACACCGGATGCCGTGGAGATTGCCAATGGCACGGATCCTAACAACCCTGCCAGCTTCTTCACCCTTGCCTCCGTGGCTGCTGGTGAGCTGAGCTGGGCCAGTGGTGAGGGAGCCACCTATGATATCGAATACTCCGAAGATTTGGTGACCTGGAATGTGGTGGGAACAGTCCAGGGCACCGCTGGTCAGTCCAGCTTCTCCGAGACCGATGCCGGACGTTTGGGCAAAGCGTCAGGCTACTATCGAGTGGTCTTGAAGTAAGCCGTTCTGGCCTCCAATCGCGAAAGGGCTGCCATGGGCATGGCAGCCCTTTCTGCGTACGGAAGCGGTGAGGTCATGGTTCTGCGCGCGAACGCCAGCGATAGTAGCCTGCCCGAGTCGATGACGCATCCAGCGGGCGATCGGCACGATCGATGATTGGCAAGGTGTCCCAATCGATGAGATTAGGTGAATGTTGGAGTTCCAGGGAAGGATCGATGTGGAGAATGAGTTGCCCATTGGCATCCACACGAATCCCTGGCGTCATGGGTGCGCTGCTTCTTCCGGGAGTGCCGCCGCGTTCGGTGCTGGCTAACCACGTGCCCGTCGCCGCATGCCACTCCAAACTTAAACCGTCGCCATCGGCGACATCGTCCTGATAGGATACTGCATGGATGAGAGCGCCTTCAGCAGAAGCTACCGCTAGCCTTTCGCCGCTGTTGCTGAGCCGGGTGTCGTTAGCGAAGGAACCTAACACCCTTGCGTTCATGGCGATCTCTTGATCTCCCACGATGAGGGCGCGTTCGCCCGGCGCCAACAGCGTGTCCTCGGCGATAGCGAAATCGATGCCGTCGATGAATCGAAGTCCTCGCAGATTCACATTCTCTTCAGACGTATTCATCAATTCAATGAACTCGTTCGCCATGGGATCGTCCTCCGCGGGATGATACATGATCTCCGTGATGCGGAGATTGGCCGCGCTGGCGGCGGTTCCGTAGACGAAGGTGTGTTCGACCTCGGGAGTCCAGCGCGTCAATCCCTTGGCGCGTGCACGGATAGTGAGGGTTTCCGTGAAGGGGATCGCGGCGGGACCTTGCTGCGCGGAGGGATGAATCTCGCCCCCGGGCAATCGCGGATCTGTCCCGTCGGTGGTGAAATAGAGAATGCCACTCGCAAAGATCGAGCGCTTCTTCACGCGGACCACGTCTCCTTCCTGAACGACAAGTGGGGGGCGCTGGTGATCCCAAAGACCTGCCGATTCGAGTTGTGATAGGGTGATGGCATTGCGGCCATTGCCGGCGCTATTGAAATAGTCCTCGCGCAGGCGTTGCAGTTCCCGTAGCCAATCGTCGCGATCATACGGCTGGCTGGGCCGTAAGAGATCGCCCCAACGGGCGGATTCCGCCACGATGGCGCGGTCGATCCGCCTCGCGAGCCGCATGAGTCGAGCGCTCGATTGAGTGTCTGTGAGGGCGCCATCATCGAAGAAATGGCGCGAGATGCGATCGCTGATGAGGAACTGGAACTCCTCGTTCTGTCGGAGCAATTGATAGAGTTCCGAAAGATTGCCAGGGTGTCTGACGTTGAGGCGATTCGCCTGTGGGGAGAGTAGGCATTCTTCGGAATCCCAGCAGAAGAAGCGAAACGTCTCGCCTTCCACGCGGGAACGCATCGTGTAGGCGTTATTGTCAGGCCAGTCGCCATTGCCGACGAAGAAATTAACCAGCATATAGTCGATCAGATTCGGAAGATCGACGAGTGACGCGATTTCATCGTAGACGGCGGGGCTCTCGACATCTCCTCGAGCGAGGGTCAGGACGGATTCCCACACGTCTTCCGTCCCATTGTTGGCCAGGCGTCCGAGGCTGCGAATCCATTTGATGACGTCCATGTCATCGGCTTCCCCGGGGAAATAGCGGGCCCCAAAGTGTTCGTCGAGGCGTTCGGTGAGATTGTAGAGGCCCCAATAGAGTCCATTGATGTAGAGATGAACGAAATCGCCGTGGGCGGAGGGGTGCCCCATGTCCAGCTGCGTGGCCCTGACAAACTCATCACGCAGATAAGTCGTGCGTTCTAGCGAATTGCCTAAGCCAGAAAGCGCCCGCCACGGGCTCGGCCAGGCTTTGCCATTACCAGAACGCAGGATCAGGGTGTCGAAGCTATCCACGGGCGTGTCCTTGAATAGGGGGGCGCGGAACTTGGCATCGCCGTATTCCTTGCGGAAATACAATCGCAAGGACTTCTTGAGCATCTCCGGGTTGCGATTCCATCCACCCTGCATTCGCAACCCGGCTTCAGCCTGTTGCAAGCGCTCTCCCGTTGCATCGAAATACTCCACGGAAGCGCGCCGCTCCCATTCGCGTCCTTTGTTGCGAGCCTGAGCATGCAGGCCATGATCGGGATCCCATAGAACGCTGTTAGGAATGGTGATCGCCATGCTCGGGAGCGCTTGCAGAGCTTCGGCAAGACCGAAAGCCTCGCCGTCCATGTCGACGTAGCGCGCCTCTCGAATGCGGGGATCGATCTCGTAGTCGACGTCAGCTGGTTTGCTAGCATTGATGCCACCCGCGTTGGACCAATTGGCAGGAAACCCGTCTGGCTGCTTCGGTTGGAAGAGCGTTGATTGGGAAAAGAGGTAAGTGTGCGTGTCGAGATTGGTCGGTTCCATCCCAGCCTTGGACGCTTGGGCGCGGACGACCGTGGTGCGTTCGATGGAAATGGGGCCCGAGTAGCGGCGGGTGGCCGCATTGAAGAGACTCGGTTCGGAGCCATCTAAGGTATATTCAATCGTCGCCTCGGGCGTGGCCGAACTCAGCGCCACGATGATGGGGGCCTCATAGAAACCTCCGTTGAGAGAGAACTTCGTATCCGCTACCTGTGGTGTCGGAATGGGGTCTTCCTGAGCATCAAGACCCTGACAAACGATCACGAATGCCCCTGAGAGAGCAAATGATAGGAGAAATCCGGATTTCATGGAGACGGTGATAGCTTGAACGGAGTTCATGATGATCACCTGGCTGGGCACAAGGCACAAACAGAAAGGCTGGTCATGAGCCGTCATGCTTTGCGAGCTTGGCGGCGTTGCGTGCCTACCAACCCGTCGCCATGCCACTGGCCGGACAGGCAGATGAGAACAGAAGGAAGCAAAGGCAACAAAGGGTGGCGTGAGAGGCGTCACGACTTAGGAGTTCAGGAACGCCATTCAACCCTAGCAATCTCGCCTTCGGTACCTTTGATTCCTTCTGTTCAGTCACCGCTGCAGCCCGAAGATGGGATCGTGTATTAAATCGTCGCCTCGGGCGTGGTTGAACTCAGCTCCACGGAGATGGGTGCCTCATAGAATCCTCCGTTGAGAGAGAACTTCGTATCCGCTACCTGTGGTGTCAGAATGGGGTCTTCCTGAGCATCAAGACGCTGACAAACGATCGCGAGCCTACCCACTCGTCGTTATGCCACTGGCCGGATTCATAATTCATAGCCGGACAGATGAGAACAGAAGGAAGCAAAGGCAACAAAGGGTGGCGTGAGAGGCGTCACGACTTAGGAGATTGGGAACGCCATTCAACCCTAGCAATCTCGCCTTTGGTGCCTCTGATTCCTTCTGTTCAGCCACCGATGCAGCCTGAGGGAGCGTGTATTCAACCGTCGTCTCGGGCGTGGTTGAACTCAGCTCTACGGTGATGGGGGCCCTCATCGAATCCTCCGTTGAGAGAGCATTTCGTATTCGCTACCCACGTTAGGCGTATCGCGGATTTCATGGATGAGACGGTGGGATCATGAGCCAAAGGGCGGTGGCGGTGCCATGGAAGAAGAGCAGCCAGGTCATCTGCAAGCGGAATGGGGAGCCGACGCGAGCTTTCCAAAGCGTGCATAGGCCGATGAGCATGGTGGCTTCTGCGAGGACGAACCAGGTGATGGCGAGGGCGTGCGCTTGGTCCGGGGAGAGTCGATCAAGCCAGTAGAAGAGGAGGTTGAGAGCGATGCCACATTCGAAGACGGCCTCTCCAAGGGCCATCGAGGTGATGGCCATATGGACACGGAGCCATCGCGGCGAGCCCGTCTTGGGTAAGAGAAAGATGAGGAGGAAGGCACTCCAGGCGGCACCCCATAGACCGAGTGCTTTCCCGCTCGCTGCCCAGGGTGACCAGGAGTCGATGAGGAGACCCACGGTCATGCCCCACACAGAAACACCAAGGATGACGAAGAGAACGATGAGTCGCCAGAGCCCGGTGGGATAGCCCCGATTCTCGCCAACGCGATTCTCGATGGCCTGACAGAATGCTGTGGGATAACAGAGCAATTGGAGAGCTTGCTCTGTCCGTCGTTCCGGAATCTCCATCAGGTCAGTTGAGGGAAGGATCCTCGGGCGTCTTGGAGAGGAGATAGTGCCAGGGACTCATCCCTTCGAGCGTGTGCTTCCACAAGGTTTCTGAGGGCAGTGTTAGGAGTTGTTCGTCTGGCCGGGAGGCGATCCAGGCTCTCTCTTGCAACTCTCCTTCTAACTGACCAGCGGCCCAGCCTGCGTGGCCTACAAAAGCGCGCACGTCAAAGCCTTCAGCAGCCCGTGCGGCGGCTTCCGTTGCCGAAAGGCGCGTGGTGAACTGCAAGGTCTCATCATTAGGTTGCCAATGGAGGCTGGCAAACACGAGATGGTCCGTCCCAACCGGGCCGCCAATGTAGACGGGGATGTCATCGAGTGCGGGCACATCGGTGGCGAGGGAGAGTTCACCCACGCATTTCTCCAAGGGCCGATTGAGAATAAAACCTTCGGCACCCGAATGGAGCGTGTGGTGGCAAAGATACAAGACCGTGCGTTTGAAATTGGGATCCCCAAGAGCAGGATCTGCTAAGAGGAGACTCCCATCGAGCGACAACGATGATGGATCTTCGAAATTCATGGGAAACGGGAGGCGACAGAGAGCCCTGTAGGATACGCGGACAAGAAGGCCTGGCCAAGCAATTTGTGACGTGCGTAGATGGCGCGTTGTCATTTGCATGCGCCTGCTGTTCCACTTGTGCTCGTTTCTGAGCGCCTACCTTCTCTTCGCTATCCAGCCTGTGGTGGCTAAGGCCTTGCTGCCTGCCTTGGGAGGCGGCGCCGTGGTGTGGGGAACCTGCATGGTGACTTTCCAAGGATTGTTACTCCTTGGCTATCTTGCTAGTCACTATCTGCTGAAGCATCTGTCTGCCCAATCGTATCTTCCCTGGCACTTAGCCTTGCTCGCCCTTTCGGCGGGGTGGACGACGGCTTTTGGAGTGCTCCAGCCCGCAGTGGTGTCCGCCAGTTGGCCCTGGGTCACTGTCTTCACCGCTTGTCTGTCTCAGGTGGGCATGCCGTTCCTCCTCCTTTCATTCTCCACGCCGCTGCTCCAGCGCTGGTGTGTAGAATTGGGTGCCGATCCCTATCCGCTCTTCGGCGCCTCGAATGCAGGATCGTTGCTGGCACTGGTCTCCTATCCCTTTCTCGTAGAACCCATCCTAGCGCTTTCGCAGCAGACTCAGTGCTGGCGAATGGGGATGATGCTATTGGTGGGAATGTTATGCGTGCTGCGAGTATCGATACGATTGCCCAAGACCACGATCATCTCGGCGGCGAAAGGGAAATCGCTTTCCTCTCGGCGCGTGCTCGCGGCCGCCGGAACGAGTGCCGCTGGGACGGCATTGTTGTTGTCAGTGACAAACGCGATCACCTTCGACATCTCCTCCGCGCCTCTGTTGTGGGTGCTGCCTCTCGCGTTGTATCTCCTGTCATTCGTCATCGTCTTTCAGGCTCGTCCTTGGATTCACGAAGGGTTTGCGCGAACCTTGCTTCCCTGGTGGCTTTCGGGAGCGCTTATTCTCTACTTGATGGGCCGGTATCAAGTCGGCATCAGCGGCAGCGTCACCGTGGCCGGTCAATTGATCGTGTGTGGCCTGGGCTGCTGGTTAGTGCATGCGCGGCTGAGCCAATGGAAGCCTGCCGACGAGCGGGCGCTCACGAGTTATTATGTGGCCATGTCTGCGGGGGGACTTGCCGGATCGATCTTGGTAAGTTGGGTGCTCCCCGTCGTGGTCAATGACTTCTTGGAGTATCCGCTAGCGCTGGCTGCGGTGGTGGTGTGCCTTTCAAAGCGACCGCTCATGAGGGCCGGGAGATCCCCCGCAGTGTGGGCAATGTTAGGATTTGTGGTAATGAGCGTGACTTTGTGGGTGGTGCTGATGAGTCTTGGACAAGCCCACGGCCCCGTCGCTGGTTTCGTTGGCACGGCGGCGGTGATCATGGTCCTCGCATTGAGCAAACGAATGCTTTCTTGGTGGGTGGGCATGGCCCTCGCCGTTGGTGCGATGACGGGTCCTAGCAAAGCGATTCTGTGGAAGGCGCGTCATGCGGTGCACTATCGGAATCATTATGGGATCTATGAAGTTGCCGACCGAGGAGAGCGGCGCTACTTGACGCACGGTACGACAAATCACGGGATCCAGAATCTCACCACTGAGAGCCGTTCGATTCCATTGTCCTACTACCACCGAGGTGGTCCGGCGGGCGAATTGTTAGGGCGCATGCCTTCTCGTCAACGGCGCTTTGGCATGGTGGGCCTCGGGGCTGGGGCCATGGCTGTGTATGCGCAGCCGGGGGATACGTTTGAAGTGTTTGAGATCGATCCTCTTAATATCGCCATTGCTCGAGAGCATTTCTCCTATCTTGCCGATCGCGAGAAGGCAGGGGTGACCGTACACTTGCATCAACGGGACGGGCGCCAAGCGCTCGCGGAGAGAGAGGGGAGCTTTGATGTGCTCCTTCTGGATGCCTTCAGCAGCGGCAGCATTCCGATGCATCTGCTGACGGTTGAGGCGCTCCAAGTCTACCTGAATGCAGTGAAGCCGGAGGGAATCATCCTCATGCACATTTCCAATCGCGCCCTCAAACTGCGCCCTCAGCTTGCTAGTGGCATGGCCCAACTCGGCAATGTGGTCTATTTCAAGGATAGCGAGGACCTGCCTGACGAGGCCTTGAAATCGAGTGACTGGGCCCTCTTTGCCCCCAACCCCCAAGTGAGTGAAGCGTTGGCGACTTCTCAGCAATGGGAGACCCTAACAAATCGCGCTCCGTTGCCCGCACCGTGGACGGATGAGCGGAGCGACCTGCTTTCGGCATGGCGCTGGTGACGGCGCCATCACTGATATTGGTTGGGCCTTCGGGAACGTCGCCATTTCCACCATTACCAGTGATCGTATTGGTCTCAGCCCGGCGAAGCATTCGCCACCGATTCCCTTCTCCTTTAGCCTCACGATCCGGTGATGGCCGAGGGAGGTGGGCGCAGCCCTTCAAGTCTGATCCGGGCGCCACCAATGGTCGAGCGCCATTGTGAGCGACGTGACGATGTCAGGGTGAGAACTTGCGAGATCAACCTTCTCGTGTGGGTCGCTTGTGATGTGATAAAGTTCGGCCACCTCATCTTGATCTGGATTGCCCGAGTCTGCTTGGGGTTGGTGGAGGAGGAGTTTCCATTCGCCTTGCACGATATAACGTGTCTCCAAATTGGCGGTGCGATCTGCGACATCAGCGATGTCGTGGTGGCCATCGTACCCGTGAATCACATTGCGTTTGGCCAATGCGGGTGTGTCCCGAAGGTCGAGTCCTTTCATGGTGTCGGGGACGGGGACGTTGCAAGCAGTGAGAATCGTGGGAGCGATGTCGATGGCAGACGCGAGGGTGTGGTCGTTTCGTTGAGGAGTGATCTTGCCTGGCCACTTGACCATGATGGGGGTGCGGATGCCGCCCTCGTAGGGAGCTTGCTTTGAGCGGGCGGCGTATTTGGCAGAATCGGGATCCTGGATCCAGCCATTATCGGTGACGTAAACGACCATGGTCTTCTCGGTAAGGCCGCGCTTGTCCAGTTCCCCTAACAATTCGCCACAGGTTTGGTCAAACCACTCGACCATGGCGTAGTAGCGGGAAACGAAAGGGTTCGACTCCCGCTGCTGGTATTTGAAGTACAAATCTTGAGGGGGATTATGAGGCGTGTGGGGGAGGAAGGGGGCGTGCCAGATGAAGAACGGCTTCTCTTCATCCCGAGCGTCATCGAGAAACGTCTGAATGGGCTGGATGCCTTCACGCGATATCTTGAGACCGGCATCGCCGTGCCGCCCGCCGCGTTTCGGATCGGCGTGAGTCATGGCGTGCGTGAAGCCAGCTCTTTCCGGTTTCCCTTCCCAATACTTGCCGGTCTGCAAGCTGAGGTAGCCTGCTTCCGTTAGGGAACGAGCAATGTTAGGCCATTTCTCAAAGCCTGCGTAGAGCTGCTCGTGCTTGGGAGCCCACTCTGGATCGACGCGTGCGCGCATGCTGCGCCGTTGCCCGTCCGGACCGCGCGGTACACGAATGTCGTTTCCCGTGATGCCGTGCACAGGCGTGTGTAGGCCTGTGAGGATCGAGGCAAGGGATGGCCGGCATAGCGGTGAGGTGACATAGCCTCGTGTGTAAGTGAGAGAGTCAGCGGCTAACTGATCGAGGTGAGGAGTGTCGAGGTGAGGATGATCCATGAATCCGTAGTCCGTCCAGGCATGGTCATCGGAAATGATAAGAACAACGTTGGGGCGATCTTGACTCCAAGCGCTAACGATCGTGAGAAGGCTTCCGAGAAAGGAGAGGATGATACGGTGCATCTGCCGAACTTGCCTCGGCTGATGGTGTCCGTCACTCCCAAATCACGCCGGATCCATCTCGTCGAGGGCGTGCTGCATCTGTTTCCGGTCCCACTCTCGTTGGAACCCGAGCGCGCGCGCCGTCACGCGGAACCAGAAGGGGCGACTGGCACGGTAGCGAGCCTTCCAGTCATCGCCTCCATGATAGGCTCGAATGAAGCGGACGGCGTCGCACACGGTGAACTGAGATCCGAAGGCGGAGTAAGCAAGGGCACCTAGATCTTTGATGCGCCAGCGAGCCGGCGTGGGGCGACGTCGGATCTGGACACGGTGAAGGTCGATGACCACGAGTGAAATAGGATCGCTTGGATGCCATTGGGCCCAATCGCGATCACGGGTGAGGAAATGACAGAGGTAGAAGTCTCGATGATTCACTCCCGCGGCGTGCATCTTGCGGGCGATCGCTCCCAACTGAGGGATGAGAGCGCGTTTCAAACGATTCCGTAGCGTGATGGGGAGCGCGGCTGATTGCTCTAGCAGTTCCTCTAGACTAACGGAATTCTCAAATGCCTCCGTGATGACAAAGGACCCCGCTCCACGTCCTCGACCTGCCAAAGTCATGGTAGCGACGCCTGCGGTCTCAAGCGCTTGGATGCCGCGCCACTCGGGTTCGGCTCCCAGGACAGGCCACTTCAAGGAAAGCAAGCATTTCAACCACTCTGATAGAGAGGGGCGGGGGTGAGATTTGATGAAATAGCGTTTCCCGCCGCGCTCGAATCGCACCGTCCGTCGTCCTTTCACGTCGCGAAAGACATAGCCGTCGACCGCCATGAGTTCAGCGAACCCTCGGGTGTCCTGGGAAAAGTAAGCTTGCAGGTGAGGACAGAGTTCGATGAACATGCGCCCGCCTCTTTTAGCAGTGACAGCGCCCACTTTCAATTAGACAGCCCGCCATTTGTTTCTAGGATGTCCGCGAACACGATCCTCGATCGATGCCTCCCGTGCCGAAAGATTTGCTTCTCACGACCCTCGGCAACCTGCGACTTACTGGCGCGGGGCGGACTCTCCTTGCCTGATCGCAAGCCCGTCCTAGGCGCAAATACCTTCGTTCGTTCGCCCCGGGAGCGTTTCCCCGGACTGTTCCCTCCACTCTTTCCTAATTCTTTCTATCTTTCATGAAACCTCATTGTTTATCCAAATACCGACCATTTCCCAAGGTGTCGTTGCCAGACCGTCGATGGCCTGAGCGGGAGATCACCCAAGCCCCTGCCTGGTGCAGCGTGGATCTTCGCGATGGCAATCAAGCGCTCGCCGTCCCCATGAGCGTTGATGAGAAGCTTGAGATGTTTCGCTTGCTTGTCGGAATTGGTTTCAAGCAGATTGAGGTAGGGTTTCCTTCGGCGTCAGATACGGAGTTTGCCTTTATGCGTAGGCTCATCGAAGACGAGCTCATCCCTGATGATGTGCACGTGCAAGTCTTGGTGCAAGCGCGAGAGCACCTCATCCGTCGAACCTTTGAGAGTTTACAAGGAGCTAAGAACGCCATTGTCCATCTCTACAACTCGACCTCGCCACTGCAGAGACGCGTTACCTTTCGGAATGCCAGTCAAGACGAGATCAAGAGGATTGCCGTGGATGGAACGGCCTTGGTGAAAGAGTTGGTGCCGTCGTTGCCAGAGACGAAGGTGGCCTTTCAGTATTCGCCGGAAAGTTTCTCTGACACCGAGCTAGACTTTGCATTGGATATCTGTGAGTCCGTCATGGATGTATGGGAGCCTCACAAAGAAGCTCCCATCATTCTGAATCTGCCGGCCACGGTCGAGTGGTTCACGCCTAACATCCATGCGGACCAGATTGAGTGGTTCTGCCGTCATCTCTCGCGTCGTGATCAAGCAATCATCAGCTTACATACGCACAATGATCGGGGAACGGGTATCGCCGCGACTGAGCTGGGACTGTTGGCGGGCGCGGATCGCGTCGAGGGCACCCTCTTCGGCAATGGGGAACGCACGGGAAATCTCGATATCGTCACGGTGGCCCTCAATATGAATAGCCACGGCATCACGACCGGGCTTGATTTCTCAAATCTTCCGCATGTGCGCGAAGTGTATGAACGAACGACTCGGATGACCGTGCCTGACCGGCAACCCTATGGAGGCGAGCTGGTCTTCACGGCATTCTCAGGTAGCCATCAGGATGCCATCAAGAAGGGGATGGACTTGCGAGATCCAGAGGAGCCAGAAGCGCGCTGGGCTGTGCCCTATCTCACCATTGACCCCCAGGATATTGGTAGAACCTACGAAGCAATCATTCGCATCAATAGTCAGAGTGGAAAGGGTGGTGTAGCCTATGTGTTAGATCGTGAGCATGGCCTTGATCTTCCCAAGACGATGCATCCTGAAGTGGGACTCTTTGTGAATCAGTTAGCTGATCAGATGGGCAAGGAGTTGTCCTCTGACGAGATTGGGGAGGCATTTCACGAGGAGTTCGTCAATCGCCAGTCGCCTTTACAAGTGACTTCTTACGAGTTGGAACACCACAAAGACGCTCCTGGCAAAGTCACCTGTGCGGCGGACGTGACCTTCGAAGGAAAGACGGTGACATTGAAGGGAGATGGCAATGGACCGATCAATGCATTCGTGCAAGCCATGGACAACCAGGGCTGGAAACGCTTTCATCTAACAGACTATCGATCTCACGCCATTGGACGAGGTTCTGCCACGGATTCGGCAGCGTTCGTGCAGCTGCAGTCCGAGGAAGGTCGGCTCGTTTGGGGGTGTGGCATTGATCCGTCCATCGAGATGGCGGGTTTGCGCGCCTTGGTCTCCGCCTTTAACCGAGTGGCGTCGTCGTGAAAGTCATACGCTGCGACTCAGCGGAAGCCGCAGGAACGCAAGCTGCTGAGGCGGGGGCGACACTTATCCGCGAGGCTTTGGCTGCCAAGGGGCGCGCGGTGATCGCATTGGCGGCAGGGCGTTCGCAGCTTTCCATGCTTCGTCATCTCACACAGTTGCCAGACATTGATTGGGGAAACGTGATCGTCTTTCCGCTCGATGAATACGTTGGCATTGGGCGAAGCCATGCCGCATCCTTCCGGCGGTATCTGGAGGAGCGCTTTCTATCCGTCTTGCCCACGCCGATTGGGGCCTTTCGCTACATCGCGGGTCAGGCAGATGATCCGATCATGGAAGCCCAGCGGGTGAGTCGCGAGCTGCGCAATGAGACGGTGGATGTGGGATTTCTTGGGATTGGAGAGAATGGGCACATTGCCTTCAATGACCCTCCTGCCGACTTTGACACAGACGAGCCTTACCTTGTGGTGGACCTTGATGAGCGCTGTCGGCAGCAACAAGTGAACGAGGGCTGGTTTGGGGCCGTGAATGATGTGCCCGAAGAAGCGATCTCCATGTCGGTGAGGCAGATCCTCTCCAGCGAACATCTAGTGGTGACGGTCCCAGAGGCACGCAAAGCCGAAGCCGTGAAGGCTGCTTTGGAAGGGAAAGTCACCCCCCAAGTGCCAGCCTCCATCCTTCAGGAACACGAACAGTGTCAGATCTTTCTCGATCCCGATTCAGCCAGCATGCTAGAGTAGAAATGAATGCTGGCAGAGACTTCTTGATTGAGCCAAGTCAATCTTGCTTGCCCAGTTCGCGAATGCGTTCTTCAGCTTCGGTCAGCGAGGCGACCGTGAGACATTCCCTGAGAAACTGGCGCAAGGTGGTGATGGGGAGGTCTTTTATCGAGGTGGTCAGGCCCTCATCAAGAGGGGCGCTGAAGCGTGATTCGAGAATGGTGATCACTGCCTCTTCTAAGCCTTCATCACGCCCCTTTCCAATGCCCTTCTCGATGCCTTTCTCGATGCCCTCTTCGTAGATTTCTTTGCCGGCGCGAGTGTCTTTGATACTGGGTAGGTCGAGGATCATGGCGAGGTCTTGGGCGGTTCGGTCTTGCAGGCGTTCGAGGAGCCAACTGATGAACACTTCGGAAAGCGCGGCGATCTGGGAGCCTGTCAGCTGGCTGCTCTGGATGTTACGATAGTATCTCGCAGCGTGCATTTCAAGTGCGGCGCTATCCTGCTCAAGCACGGGCTTGAAGACGGCGACGATGGGATCGTTCGGATCCCTTGCTTCGCGGTGGGCCAACACTTCGTCGAGATAGACGGCCTGAATGGCATCCGCCCAGGGTGCCACTCTGGGATCCAAAGCCCGTTCAGCGAAGAAGATGATGCCACGGACTGGACGAAGGTCATGAGTCAACTGGATCTGCGCCATGGTGAGGACCAGACGGTTGTAGATCGACGAGTCGCGTTGAAATTGAACTTCGATCACCGTGATGGGCTCCGATGCGTCTTCGGAGAGCACCAAACCGTCAGTGATGCGCTCAAGAGCTTTGACGGAAATGGACTCCAAGCGGAACGGGCCCTTCGCCTTCAACTCGGCGAATTCGAAGATCGCCTCAGGGCAATACTTGAACAATTGATAGACTTGCTTGTCCGTGTGCATGGGGAGAGGAGCCCAGCCACCCTCACGGGTGGGGCGAGACTGGGCAAGAAGAAAGGTTGGCCACGTGAGTCTGCTATCCTCCCGTGGCTTTCTTGAACGCAACCCATGCTAGCATTCGTGCCTCCCGCGCTTTCACCGAAGCCCGTTCAGATGCAAGGACACTTCGCTGATCCTCTAGGACTTCTAACTGAGAGCTGAGTCCCGCCTGGAATCTCTCCTGAGTACGGTCATAGACCTGTCGAAGGGCATTCGTGCTCGCCTGAGCGCTGGTTTCTATGGTAGCCTGTGCATGTAAGTTAGTGAGAGCTGCCTGGACTTCTTCGAGGGCTCTCAGGGTATTCTCTTGGAGAGCAATCGCGGCCAAGGAGGCTTCCCTTTGGCGGCGCTTTTGCTGAGCGAGCCGCTCAGGATCCCAGAGGGGTACTTCCAAGGTGGGGGCGACTTGTGCGATCCATTCCTCGATGGAAGGGGTGAGACGCAGGGTGCGACCGCCAGCCAGGGCGCGAATCGTGACTTTGGGAAGAAGATCGAGCGTGGCGGCTTGGGATAAATGCCAGGCCGCAGACACGCGTGCGGCGGCCGCATGAATGTCAGGGCGATTTGCGAGAAAGGTGCTCGGCACGCTTGCAGGTGGTTTGGGTGGGTCTGGGATGTGAGGAGGTGCGGGCCAGGGGCGGATACCGGGCTCTCTTCCTAACAAACGGTCAAGCGCGAGTTCGCTAAGCCGCCGTTGCCGTCGGATCTCTTCGCTCTCGCGGCGTAACCGCTCGCTTTCAGCTTTCTGTCGTTCCACCGCACTCGCGTCGAGAATGCCAACGCGTGCCTTCTCTTCGAGTCGGTGGGTGCTATCGTGGGTTGAGGCGAGTGCTTCGGCGACAAGGGTTTCCTCGTGGTACAGACGACGGCGGGCGACATCAAGCGTGGCGATTTCTGCGATGAGAACGAGTCTTCCGGCCGCTTCATCCGCTTGGGACGCACGGATTTGCTGTTGCGATCCCTGGCGTAGCTGCCGGATGCGCCCCCAGAAATCCATCTCCCAGGCAAACGAGGCCTCGCCCGCGTAAGGCATCACGTCTGCCGGTTGGCCGCTAGTCTCGAAATCCTGGCGTCTGCCAACGGCTCGTCGACTTCCTAGGCGAACCATCGGCGAGGCGTCTGCTAGGAGCAGCTTGGCATCCGCGCGGGCGAGCTCCACCCGCGCGGCCAACCGCTCCACCGTCGGAGAGGAGGCGAGCGCCTCACGTATCAGCCGATCGAGAGGCTGCCCGCCCACCTCACGCCACCACGGAGTGGTGCTGGCAGTCCCAAGGCGTCCACTGCCGGGAAGTGCCTCGTCCGGCGACGTGGCTTTCCACCCGCAACTCGTGAGGCTGATAGCTAGAATGATGGTGAGGAGTCGCAAAGCAACGCTGTTAGGGCTTCTCGACGTGAATGGTGTCAGCATTCACGATGAGAGCGGCCTCTGTGGAGGCGGCGTCAACGGTGCCTGAGACCACGAGATGGCTGAGCTCTTTCAGACCACCCAGGCCGCGAAGCGTGGAGCGGAGAACCTTGCCGTCCGCATCACGGACTTGGATGGTTGCTGTGGAAGCGGTGATCTTGTCAGAGTCTTCACAACAGTAATCCCAAGGGGTCTCGCAAGAGTCACCCGGAATATCATCGCACGAAGTGATCGTTTCTTCATCGGCCAGGACAAGGATGGCGGCCGTCTCGGAAAGGGGAGTCATCTTGCCGCCCACCTTGCCGCGAAGCGTGATGGGTTCTCCGGGTTGAGCTTGAGTACGCGCACTTGCGACGCCGATAGCACCCGCTGGAGCGGTTGCAGTGAGGATGTCAGGAATCGTTCCCGTCGCCGTCTCGCTCTCGCCAGACTCAGGTTGGTTGCATTGACAGAGCGCGAGAGCTAGTGCTGTGGCAGGTAGGATGAGGATGTGTTTCATAATGGCTATGTTCATATAGTTGGGTTGAATTCGGTTAGGAGGAGCGCAAGGCGACTGGGAGGCTGGGACGAAGGCAGGTCCAAGCCGGGGGCAAGGCACCGACGAAGGCGAGCACGAGCCCGCCGAGTAGGCCGATGCCGAGCACACCGGGAGAGATATCGATGACAAACGTGCCAATGGAGAATGGAATGGTGAGGCCATCGGCAACCGCGAGGGCAAAGAATGCCGCCACAAATGCCCCTATCATCGTCGCAAGGAGCGATTCTTGGAGTAGGCTCAGAAGGAGGGCTGGGCGCTTGAACCCGATCGCCTGCAAGGTCGCCATTTCCCGGATACGAGCGCTGAAGGCAGCGTAGAGCGTGTTGAGTCCACCAAAGATGGCGCCAGCAGCGACCAGAATTGCCGTCACCCAGGTCATGGCGCGAAGCGGTGTGTAGAACGCCGAGAGCTTGGCGTAATAGTCACTCTCGCGCATCGCCACCAGTTCGAGATCGAGGCGCTGCAGCGTGAAGATTTCGACATCATCAAAGCTCGCCGCGCCTAGGCGTACGACCGCACACGAAAGGGTGTCGCGTTGGGTGATGGCTAACATATCGCCCAAGTCTGTCCACACCTCTGCTTCCATGACCGTGCCCGGAGCCTGAAAGATACCAGAAATGGTGAGTTCGGTATCACCAGCGCGAATGGCTTGACCCACCCGAATGGCCTCTGGAGAAAGACGTAGTTTGTGGTGCGCTAGCCGACCGATCATCGCTTCGCCGGGACGGGGGAAGCGGCCCTCAAGGAGGCGGACATCGGGATGGACTAGTAAGGCACTCGACGTGACCCCGCGGAAGAGCGCCTGGCGTGCCTCACCTTGGCCAGCTGGAGGGGTGAGAAATCCGTTGTAGTGGATCTCGCCGGACACAGCTGTCTGGCCGAGAACGTCGGCGATCCCAGGAATCGAGGCAGCGAGGAGTCCGGGGACGTTCGCGCCGATCTCGCTGCGCTCCACACTTTCCTCGCTGCCACTCCCTAGCACGATCACGTTGCGATCGGAACCCGATGAGCGGAGGACCGCGTCCATGCCATTGGAAAGCGCGGCCGCGAGCATGACCAAGGCGATCACTAAAGCCGCTCCCAGGATGATCTGCGCGCAACGGGCAGGGACACGGAAGAGATTGCGGACGGCATAAGAAAGGGGAAGCATGGCGGTAGTGCTAGGCGGTGCGGAGGGATTGAACGATCGGTTTCCGAGCGGCCTGCCAGGCAGGATAGAGACTCGCGAGCAAGCCAAGAGCAAAGGCGACCAGAAGGCCTCGAAGAACGATCGCCACGTCAGGCACGATGGCCATGGTCAGCCCTTCATTCCCAATGGTGAAGCTCTGCCATTGGAGGAAGAAATAGGCGGCAGCTATTCCTAAAGCTCCACCCACCATTCCTAGCAGGATGCCTTCGGTCGCCACAAGGACGGCGATGGCTCTTTGGGGATAACCGAGCGTTTGGAGAAGGGCATTCTCTTTCACGCGTGATCGCACTACTAACAGAACGGCGTTGGCGACGAGACCGAGGACGGCAGCGACGGCACCCACCCCGAGCCAGCGGGTGAATCCAACGAGCTCGATGAGTTCGCTGGCAGTCTGCGCAAAGAAGGCTTTCTCAGGGCGGGTATGGGTAGGTTGTTGATCGGTCGCAAAGGTGCCATCGATTTCTTCAGAAACGCGATCCAGCTGATCTGCGGAAGCTACTCTAACATTAAACTGTGTGACCACGCCGAGTCCCGCGCGCGAGGCTTGTTGCAGGAAATCAAGATGGACGTAGGCGACGTTGTTGTCTTGCGGCTCATCACTATCAATGATGCCAGCGATGGTCACGGTGACGCCAGCCGCGTCGAAGCGATCGCCGACCTTGAGTCCTCGTCGGGTCGCAAAGTGTTTGCCGAGAAGAGCGGAATCACTCCGCTTGCGCCAGGCATCAAGCGAGCCGTCGATGACGCTGAGCTGGGGTGCGTAGCGTGGCAGGTGGTCAGGGGGAACTCCCCGAAAGGCGATGACATCCAAGCTGGCACCGCAGTTGTTCACCACGATTTGAATGGGAATCACCTCCGTGACCCCAGCGATCTTGCGAATCGTGTTCTCGTAGTGTTCTGGAAGGCGACTCGTAGAGGGGCAGAAGCGGTTCTCGCGGTAGACGACGAGCGTGGTATCATTGGCGGAGATCTCAGTGGCTTCACTGAGGCTGCGCTGCATGGTTTCCACCGTGCCAAAGAGAAACATGCCCATCGCCACACCGAGAATTGTGAGGAGAGAACGGATGCGGTGACGCATGAGTTGCTTCATCGCGAGACCTATGAGAGCCAGGAGTGGACGGATCATGATGAGGCGATTGTTAGACAGTTGCAAGGGACTGGGCGGTGACGAGGCGCCCTTTCTCTAAGTGCAAGGTTTCATCTGCCGCCGACGCTGCCTTGGGGTCATGCGTGACCATCACAATCGTCTTGCCGTGGTCCGCCACGAGAGATCGTAAGAGCGTGAGGATCTGTTGTGCCGATTCCCGGTCGAGGTCGCCAGTGGGTTCATCGGCAACGAGCAATGGAGGATCGGCAACAATGGCGCGCGCGATGGCCACCCGCTGCTCTTGCCCTCCAGAGAGTTCAGGCGGGCGATGAGAGGCGCGGTCTTGCAACCCTACTAACTCGAGCGCTCTCTCAACGCGCTGGCGGCGTGCCGAACGGCTGCCTTGGGATAAGAGCAAGGGCAATTCCACATTCTCAAAGGCAGATAGAATCGGGACCAGATGGTAGAGCTGAAAGATGTAGCCGACATGGCGTGCCCGCCAATCGGTGAGAGCACCGCGCGAGAGTTGCGCAATGGAGGTGCCACCGATGTGGAGGTCTCCTGAGGTAGGGCTATCAATCCCAGCGATGAGATTGAGCAAGGTGGTCTTGCCGCTCCCAGACGGCCCCATGAGCGCGAGAAAGTGCCCCTTGGAGACATCTAAATCGAGGTTTTCAAGAGGAGTGACGGTGGTGTTGCCTTTCTGATAGGATTTGGTAAGTCCTCGGCATTGAATGAATGATAGAGACATGATGGTGTCAGGGAGTGCTGGGGGAGGGGGTGATACGACGACCGTCTGCGAGGCCTGCGTGGGGCGGGAGAATGACCTGTTCGCCGGCAAGGAGGCCGCTCTCGAGAGCGATGTGGCCGTTGGCTTCCTGGGATCTGAGAACGACTGCCTTCCGAAGGGCCCGTCGGCCATCTGGGCTGACGGCCCACACCGCAGCCCGGTTTCCATTGCGCTCAAAGAGAGACGCAGTAGGAACGAAGAGTGTGTGCGTCGTGGTGGAAGTGGTCGTGGATGGGTTAGGTCCGCGATCCGCACGCGTCCGGAGAAACTTCACGCGACAGAGCATCTCGGGCCGAAGCCTTGGGTCTGGATCGAGCACCCGGACCTTGGCTTGGAGCGTGTTCCGTTGGAGATCGGCAGCGCCGACTATGCGTGTCACACGGCCCCGAAACTCGGCGTTGGGCAGGAAGTCACTGGTGATCAGTGCTGCCTGACCGGGCACCAAGCCAGCAGCGTCTGTCAATGGCACATCGACTCGGGACTGCAATCTACCTGTTTCAAAGAGGACTGCGACCGTGGCGGAATCGGGATTATCCATGGCCAGCATCTTCTTCTGACCGGGCGTGGCTTTGAGTTCTAACACAACGCCGTCCACTGGAGAGGTAATCTCAAGACGTGACTGTGCGAGTTCCTTCTGGGCAATGGCGACCTTTGCCGCGGCGATTCGTGCATCGAACACGGTGCTTTGCGCATTGATGGCATCAAGCTTCGCGAGTTCGGCCGCGTGTGCCGCTTTCAGTGCCTCCACCTCGGATTGCTGGGCCTCCACTGCGAGCTTGGCTGCGGTGATTTCTTGGTCAGACACCGTTCCTGGCGATAGCTGGCCGAGGCGTTCTTCTCGATCGCGACGTTCGTTGAGCATCGACACCGCGGCATCCATCTGGCTGCGAACGCTTTCAGCCTCGGCCTTGACGGCTGGAATCGTGGCGAGATGCATGTGGTGATCGGCCACGATCTCGTCCAGGCGACGTTTAGAGGCCGCGACTTCTAACGTGACGTCGTCGGCGATGAGGCTGGCGAGAGGTTGCCCTTTCGAAACGGTCTCTCCTTCTAACACATGCACGCGATCGATCACGCCATCGACAAGTGCAGTGGCTCGGATCGGGAGCGGGTCGGGCTCAAACCAGCCGGCGGCCTGGAAGCGCATGGGTTCGGCGAAAGCAGCTTCAGGATCAGGGGAAGCGTTGGTTTCCGCCTCTCTTCCTTCCGTTTCGCCAATACCACCTAGCAGAATGATAGGCGCCGTCGTCACTGCCTGTGAGGGCAGCAAGCGGTCACGAAGAAACCACAGAAAGAGAAGTCCGAATGCCGCTGCGAGAGAGGCAGGCAGCAGCCAGGTGGGAAATCGTTTCTTAGGAAGTGGATGAGCTTTCGGTGAGGATTCGGGGGGTGCAAAGAGATCAGTGGACGCCATGGAGCAGTCTTCGGGTAAAGAGGGAATGATAGAGCGGCGTCAGCATGTTTGCTGATGGGCACAGCTCTCCTACAAGGACCGGGAGAAGACTGAGAAGGTCAGATCAGGAACGTGCCATAGAGCACGTGTAGCGGCACCGAGAGATCGTCCGGTGGCCGGAGAAGCGGCGCAGGGAAAGGTGCCTGCTGGGGCGGCGCACTGTGAGCAGTGCAGGGAAGAGGATTGGCCTCGGGAGCGAGGCCAGGAAGCTCCCGGAGATCAAGAATCACTGGCTGATCGAGAGATGGAAGCGTGAGGATCACGTAACAATCGCCATTCTCACAGGGAGAAGGCGCCTCTTCCTTATTCTCCGAATCGTGACAGTGGTCGCAGGGATGAGGTGCATCGGTCGCAATGGATACGTCTCCCGAACAGAGACACCGCTGCAATGGCAGAGCCCCGAAGAGAGAAACCGCAAGGAACAGCAAGAAGAGAGCTGTCGCCTGGAGACGCAAATTCACGAGTTTACGGTATGCCGTTCTTTGTCCGAGGCAACTTGAATCCGAGAAGCGCCGTCCAGCGCGAGCGCGCTCTTCAATGCATTGCTTTCATTCATTTGCCCAGCTGGTAGCCTCTTGGAGAAACTCAGAAATTGATGTCGCCAAAGTTTGATGGGCGGCAACTCCAATGAAACTCGATGCTTGGATTGGATTCCGAGTGACTAACACCACAACCTAATAGATCTATGAAACAGCGCCTAAACACTTGTGCAGCTTTCTTAATGGCGGTTGCCTCTCTTTCGAGTGCCCCAGGAGCCATTCGTGCTACACTCGACGGGGAACTTGAGCCCATTTGGAATCTTGAGTTGGAGGAGTATCCCGTCACCATCCTCTACGAGAGTCGGCTCCCCATCGATCAAGCAACCCTTGGAAACGAAGATCTTCATATGGGAAATGGCCCCTACCCTCCGCACCAGGTCCCCGATGATCTGGGGGGCTTCTTGGGCCACAATGGTTTCGGAGCGACGGCGGAGCTCCGCCAAATTCACACTCTCAATGCCGCGGGGACCAAACTCCGGGTGGACTATGTGATCAAGCGTCCCGTGATAGGCTGGGAGAATCTATCGCACACAAGGATTAGAATTGTAGAGAAGACGGTTGCCGATGTGTCAGGGTCTGTGATTGCCCAGCATCCGTTGGGAACGGCTTACGCAGGTCTTGAAACGGTTGCCACATTGATCTCTTCCAATCTCGATGTGAGCCAAGATGCTCACGCCTTTCAGGTCCGTTTCGTCAATCCCTCTGGAATCACCGAGGCAGAGGTGGCGGCAATCGAGATCGTCAATTATTCAAGCGCCAATAGCCTCGCTCAATTTGTTGGCATCGAGCCGCAACTTTCTGCGGACGTCCTCGTTGCCAATTACCAATTGCAGAAGCCCAGCGGGGGGTGGAGAAGCCAAGAAACCACACAAATCAGTTACCCAGGGAGCGTCACGAGCGTCACGCAAGTCTTCGAGTACGGGGCGCTCTTGATGAAGATCGACAATGGCGCGAGCGACGCACCCACGAGAAGCATTAATAGCATTCTTGGGGAAATCACATGGCGTCGCTTGCCTGACATTGATGTTCGTGTCGACACTTCTCCTTTACTTCACCCTGTCGAGGCTCTCAATCGCTTCAATATCCATTTCCAAACCATCAGCCGAGCCTTCGACCTCTCCTCCTTCGGCGATGGAAACGTGGAGCTGCATACCAACCCCGCCTTCCGGAGCGGACATAGTCTCGCCACGAAACTGATTGCTCTGACGGAAACGCCAGGAGAGATCATCGCCACCTACGAAGCTGTCCCTCCCTCTCAAGGCTGGGATGAAACGTATCGGGATCATTCGGACACGGTTACCCTCCGAGTCTGGCACCAGCACCAAGCCATTCATGTCGTCTTGTTAGAGAATTAGATTTTTATGGATGATGGAACAGCCGTGCCCTCTACGGTCTTCAGCGAGGAGCTGACGCTTGACCACACCAGTGATACAAGCCCCCTCCAGTCAGATTTCGATGCCTGGACACGGAACCTGATAGGCGCTCTTGGAGTGACGCAGGAAGAAGCATTCCATCTCGACTCTGACCGAGATGGAATGACCGTCGCGATGGAGTATGCCCTGGCAAGGAATCCTCTCAAAGCGGACCAGACGGCACCCTTGACCCCCAAACGCGTTCAGATCGGTGGTACGGTCTATTTGGAGCTCAAGTATCGCCAGCGTAAGGAAGCCAAGGGAGTCCTGACGCAACTGCAAGGATCCCCCAGTGGAAAGACGTGGCACCTCGCTGAAGAACACTTTGAGATTATCGCCCGTGATAAGATCCCCTATGAACAGGCGGAGATTCTCACTTTGCGCTCGAAGCGTCCCGTGACAGAATTGACAGATAAGCTTTACAGGCTGCATGTCACACTTGATGATTCTACGAACGACTAACTAGCAGAATCCTTTCATGGATGATCATTCCTTGATCCTGGCCTACAGCCGCTGGGGCGATGAGTCTGCTTTTGCCCAATTGGTTGAGCGTCACTTGCCGCTGATCTATGGAACCGCTTACCGCGATCTAAGGGATCATCACCTGACGCAAGATCTTTGTCAGAATGTCTTCATCGCCCTTGGTCGAGCCGCTCAGAAGGACAGGTTCATCCATTCGGTCCCTGCCTGGCTTTACGGAACCACTCGCAAACAAGTTGCCCTCATGATTCGCGCTGAACGTCGTCGCCACGATCGAGAACGTCGTTTGGCTGAATATGCCGTCGCTGCGCAAGAGGATGCCCCAGCTTCTCAAGTCGATCTCATCGCCTTCGTCCAAGAGGACCTGGCCACACTCTCTCCCAATGATCAGCAATTGCTCTTTCTCCGATTCTACGAAGGCCGTTCTCTGCGAGATGTCGGCCAGCATCTCGGAGTCAAAG
Source organism: Verrucomicrobiia bacterium (assembly GCA_030425385.1). Taxonomy (GTDB): domain Bacteria; phylum Verrucomicrobiota; class Verrucomicrobiia; order Verrucomicrobiales; family DEV007; genus JAACDM01. The sequence continues at coordinate 38,781 of JAUIAH010000016.1, forward strand.
AGAAGACGGCTCAGAAGCGCGTCGAACGCGCAGTCCAACGGCTCAGCACACTCCTTTCGCGCCGCAAACTCACGCTCACAGCGAGTCTGTTAGTGCCCCAAGTGTTCACGGCGGGCGCGGTCTCGCCTCCTACACACCTTGCCACCTCCGTGACCGGATCTGCTCTTGCGATTCTCGCGGCCCCCACGCCGGCGTGGAGCCTAACACCACAGGGCCTTGCTAGCCTCGGGGGCGGAGCCCTCGCGGCTATAGCGACCGTGAGCATACTTGCACAACCACCAGAATGGACCGTAGAAGAGGTCTCAGTGGTGGTTGCCGAGCAGCGATCGTCGCTGCTCACTCCAAGGAGCTCTGTCAAAGATGCCTCACTGACCGATATTGAAACGATCCTTGCCTTGGTGAAATCCAATCGAGCCAAGGCACTTTCGCGTCTCTCCAAGCTCCTTTACGAGGACCGAGTGGACTTCCGCCAGCTGACCGAATGCACCCGAGCTTACGCTCAGGAGGAACCCCTTCGTATCGCTCAGTTTCTGGTGGAACTTTACCGTCTCCATCAGGAATCCCACCACGCGGAGTCTATTGGATCATTGATAGAAATTTCCATTGAGATCGCTTTTGAGTTACAGCCGGACAATTCTGCAAACTGGGTGGAGACTCTGCCGCGAACCGATCTCGCTGAAGCCTACGCCTTCGAGGCTCTCTTGAAATGTCGGGCGCGGCAGAGCATTCCCAAAGCTCTATCAGAACTTTACGCGCGGCCTCATGCCCGTGACCGCGCCTTGCAGGTCCTCGGTGAGATCCTTACAGAGCTCCCCATGGAGCAAGCGCTCGCAACCCTAGCGCAAACACCAGAATCTCCGACGCTTCTTTCTCAATCCCACCAGGCGAGAACGGCCATCTGGCGGCAGGAAGCTGGGAGAATTCACGAACGGTTCATGGCGCTGTGCTTTCCGCAGCTCTATGAGAAGGACGCGACGGCCCTTGCTTCATGGATTCTTGAACAAGTTCCCTCACCACAATCCTCACAATTGATTGGTCTCCTTGTTTCGCATTGGAGTCCTGATGCTCCTGAGGCAGCGAGAATGTGGATCAGTCAACTCGACGGAAACGAGCATCGTGCAGCGACCGTCGCCCTGGCACAGGGCTGGGCGCAAACCGATCCCGAAGAGGCGCTCGCATGGAGTCGAAGTCTTGAAGGCGATGCGCTTCAAGACTATGCGACGGAGGCTGCGTTTGCTGCTTGGTTAGACCATTCTCCGAAGCAGGCCCGCGACTGGGCTCAGCAAACTGAGGGAGGCAACCGTCAGTCACGAACGTTTGTTGCTCTCGCCGTGGAGACCTTGCCTGCAGAAGAGGCCTATCAATGGGCTTCGTCCTTGTCTCCGGGCGAACACCGCGACGAAGCGCTGCGGCGCGCCTTCTACAAACTTGGACAATCCGCGCCCAAGTTCGGGCGCGTGCATCTCGAACGTCTCCCTAACTCGGCTCTCTATCCATCTGCACACACCTTTGCTCTGGGCAGATTGGTCAACGGTGGCCGCCAAGAAGTCGCGGCGTGGAAAGCTAGCCTGACACCAGACTCCTTGCTCCACCATGCCATTGCCAGCGCCGAGGTGAATCTATTAGCATCCATCAGTCCTCAGCTAGGCGCGAAGGTTGCGTTTGCTCTGCCTGCGAGCACCCTTCGAGATCCTGTGGTGATCCAGCTGATCGAGCGGACGGCTCATCGTTCGATGGCAGACTTGGCCCAGGCACGCGCGTGGACCAGCGAGATTTACGAGGTGGCGATTCGAACAGAGACGATTGCTCGCCTGGACGAAATTGCGGCCGTTCTTGAGAAACGCCCGATGGGAGCCGTTCTTCCAGAGAGCACCCCATCGGATTTCCGCTCACAGCCGCTCGACACCTTGCTAGAGCACCTCGAAACGCTTGCCTCCATCCCAACCTCGCGCCCTTAGAGTGAACCTAGCGCTTATCCATAAGTGTCTGGATGGAGCGTGCAGGATCAGTCTGACCACAGGCAGCTGCTTTGATAGCGGCCGCCATTTCTCGAGCGGTGACATAATAAAGAGCGATGCCCATTTCCCCTAACAGAGTGCGGAGGCGCTGATGGAAGTGGCGCATCACGCCATCGAGAAACATGGTGCTGGTGCGCGGGATGGCCCCATGGGTATGCAACTTTACAAAGGCCCAGTCAGGGCGTTGTGACACGCGAGGTGCCAAGCGGAGCCAATCGTGGAGGCGCGTTGTACTGGGGGGATGGACTCCCGTGAGATCACCGTTCTCCACCTTGGGAACAAGGCCCCACTTCCGACGCTGCCACGCCCAGCCGAGCGGCCCTTGGACCATGAGTAAGCCCGATCTCTCCGCTTCAGCAAAGGCATGCGCCCCCACGTCGGGTCCCATGGCCACCGCGCGACCACTCGCACTGAGAGGGGCATGATAGAGCGCATTCACGCGGGGCAACTGAGTGACGTCCGGGGCGGAGGGCATGGTGAAATCCGCATAGCAACCTGTCCGCTTGAGAATTGCCAGCTCTTCCTGCACGCCGCATTTCGCGCCCTTGGGATGACAATTCCCGATCGCCCAATTGCCATGGATGAAGCCATAGCGCACCTGTCCCTCGGCATCACGGTGGAGGAAACCGTGCTCGACGAAGCGCGCCTTTCCTTCTTCTAACACAGCTTCTAAATGCGTCGCGTTGTCATCGGCGTGATGCAAATGCACCTCCACTTCGGACCCGGTCCCTTCGCAAATGCCGCCTAACTCCTTCAGCACTTCTCCATCAACCTGCTCAATCGGGTAGAAGAATGTGTGGCGAGGCTCGCGACCCGCATCGTCCGTGAGTCCCTGGATGCTTCGTGGATAGTCTTTGCGCCATCGGCGCACGCGCTTCAAGGCGCCAGCGGCGTCTGTTTGATGATGCGGCTCATAATGATCGCAAACGGCAAGGAAGACGGCCTTGAGAGCGTTCACATCGTGACGGGGTCGCCGCCAATACGGCAGCAGCCATTGATCCATGGCGCGCGGCAATCGCATCATGCTTTCGGATAACCGTGTTCTGCTGGTGCGTCTCCTAACACTGATTCCAAGATCGCTCGCTGACTTCTGGAGAGATCCCTTTTCCATTTCGACGACACGTCCTTGACTGGAAATTGCCGGAAGCGATCCCAGAAGATATCGACTTCTTCCAAAGCCACAAACTTCAAGACGGCTCGCATCGTGGCTTCGGGATCCTGACAGTAATCTTCAAATCGAACGTCCATGACGCGATCCGCCCCCACTGCATCTTTCGCCGCTGCCACGGCCTCCATGTAGAGTTTCCATTGAATTCCTGCCAAAGCCACGAATGACCGGTCGTGTCGTAGCCATTCTTCTTCCTGTTCTTCTGTTAGAAGTCCCCATCGCCAATTAGAGGGGCCTTGCCACCCTTCCCACCACGAGACATTGAGGAAGGAATTGGCGACCGCACGTCCGTCCCGCACCAAGTGGACGAAGCGCGCCTCAGGGAAGCAAGCCGCAAGGAAAGCCAAGCGTGGCCAACCCGTGATCTTGAGCGAGAGCCTTGAACGGCTTGCTGTCACAACGGGTTGCAAACACTGTTGCAACCGCGTCTTGGAGCGCTCTGATAGATCCCCCGCTACAAGATCACGACACGGTCGACGGAATCCCGGGCAATGGTGCTCGAGAAACGTGTAACATTCTGATGGATACACGCGGTTGGCTAAGCGTCCGATTCCTGGCAAATCGACCAACCGCATCAACGCGCCGTTGATCCATGGATGCGTCGGAAAACGATCGGCGAGATCGGTCAGCCAGGCGACGTGGGGATGTTCACACAGCACCCGATGAAAGAACGTCGATCCTGTTCTTCCAATTCCGAAGATGACCATGGGTTTCTCTAGCATCACAAAACCGCTCTCTTACTTCGCCGAACCCTCACCGATCGCAACTTGAATACCATCCCTTCACACCTAGCTTCCTCCAACCTCATGCTCGCCACTCTTCGAGAAGTTCTCGCGCTACCCCAGCTCACGGTCGACCTTCAATGGCGGCATACGGAGCGGAATGCTCCCTTCTTTCGAAACTACACGCGGCAATTCTATGAGGAAGCGCGGCAACGGCACCCTCGCTTCCCTCTGGTTCGACGCTATAGCATTGGATTTGCCATTCACGCCCTTGAGAAGGATTTCGAAGCGTATTTCATGGCAATTGAAGCCGCGGCTCGGCGCAATTGGAAGAAGGCACAACGCCATCAATTCAGGTTTCAAGCGATTGATTTCAATGAACGGCTTCCTGAGATCCGCGAGATCGTTTCTTCCACCGAGGTGCGCCAGGGCAAGGTTCCCGATCGGCTCCTGAAAGGCGAGATCCACGAGAATACGAATCCGCCTTCACTTGATTCTCATCACGACTATCCCTTCTTTGGTGTCCTGAATGCCGATGGTAAACTCTGCGCTTATGCGGGATGCTTTCTTTGTGGAGATATCTGCTTAATCGAGACGATCTATGGTCATGCTGACTACCAGCAATTCGGCATTGTTCCGCTTCTTATCATCGAAATCGCTCGGCAACTGATCGATCATCATCCCGAGGTGCCGTATTACGCCTACGGCACTTATTACGGTGCGAGTGAAAGCCTGCGCCGCTTCAAAAGGAAATTTGGATTTCATCCCGCGCGCGTCCAATGGAAACTCGGATGAATGATTCTCGCCACGCCGTCGATATCCGGGTTCCCGATGATCAGCGGTATCAGTTGGTTTACCAGGCGACCTTTACGCTTGCGGATATCAGCCCGGAAGATCTGGAGGTGCCCTTTGTGAAGATCTCCAGTGCTCTGGGCACTCTCCGACACCTTCCCCTGCTAAAGAAGACTTTCGGATGGGGAGGTACTCTTAAAATCCTTTTAAAAACGCTGACGGGGAAACGCCATCTTTATGGCAGTCCTCAGAGTGGGAGAATGGTGCATCATGGGTGGCTATCGCTTGGTTTCTGTAGGCACTATCATGTCCATCAAGACGATATCGTCATCGGATCCATATGGACAGATCCAGCGGCCCGTGGCCAGCGTCTCGCCACCCGTGCCATTTCCCAAGCCATGCGGGAGGGTCTTCGGGATCGCGCTCATCGCACGTTTCATATCGATACCGCTTCTGACAATTTCCCCTGTCAGAAAGTTATCAGCCACCTTGGTTTCGGAGCGCCCGTGGCTCTTTATCTTCGTGGGCGCAAGCGATCAACGTCCAATCAAGGCTAGCGGCCTTCGCCATAAGCGTAGGCGGCCTCGCGCCAAGCATTCAAACCATCTCCCGCGTCTTCAAAGTAGGTGCGTAGGGAGGAGAAGGCCTCTCGGTAAGCGGGATGTTCAGGATCCTCACTGATCTTCGCCAAGGTGGGTAACTTGATGGTCGCATCACGCAGATGGAGATCCGCTAGGAGCACATCGAGCGCCGCGGACTCCAGGTCTTCGTGCGCGAGGATCACGGCCGTGACTTGATCGTAGTCCTCTTCCTCAATCACATTCGCCAGATGGGACGTGAGTTCATATTGATATCCTGTGCCCTTCGCCTCAGGAAGGCGTCGGATCAATTCTATCGCTACCGAGGCGTCGGGCGCGTCGGCGGCAATCAAATCTCCCAATTCCATCGACGTGAGGTCAGGAATCTCAGAAGTCTCTTTCGAGGATTCTGCGGGCGAGGCGATCACGGACTGCCATGTGCGCCCCTTCTTGGTATCGACTTCCGATTTCTGCGTGCCCACCCACCACCAAAGCGTCGCGGTGAGCAGCCCAACCAATAGGAGTCCGAGTGAGATTCGCTTCATCACGGATATCAATTATTCGGCAATGAGTGGCCCAACTTCGTCCATGCCGATCCCCATGCCGACGGCGATGTCTTGCTTCTGGAAAGACACGCCATAACAGAGCGACCAAACTGATTTGCCTCTGGGCGTCTCCATCCCTGGATGGATGAAGCGTCCGCTGAACCATCCCGTCTGTGGATACCATTTCCGCATTTGAATCGTTTCCCCACCGAAAGACGACGCGGCCGGGGCAAATGACGCGGTGTCTGAAACGGCCGCGTCCAGATTCGCGCCATCAATAGACACTTTGGTTGCGCCAATGGCTCTTGTGGAATCATAGCGGCTACCCAGCATTGTCACGCCCCGCAGGGTGAATCCTTTGGCATAGTATTCGCGGTAGTGGCGGAAACGGAAGGAATGGGCACCCTCCGGCTTATACCAATCAATTTCGCCATCGAAATCGCTTACCCCTGCTTGGTTGCGGAAGGCCAAAGTGCCGGTCATGGAAGCCCGTTGCCCCTTGGCACCGTCTACGAAATAGTTGGTGTTCATGAAGAAGGGAACGGTCTTGTCAGGGATCATGTAGACGCTCGCCGTGCCGCGACCGATCGTCATGGCATCGCCAGCGCGTCCGGTGAGGTGGAGGCGACCGTGACTCGTGACATCGCCGATCAAGTAGCCATACCCACCAGGCGTCTCGGTGTCGGGGGACGTGGCGGCTTCGGTCAGGGCGGTGTATTGGCCGGCCTCCGCAGCAGGCAATGCGGAATCCAAATGAGGCGCTACAGGGGCGGAAAAGGTTGATTGACCGTCTGGGCCCACAATGGTTCCTTGGATTTCTTTATAGTTCTTGGCGGAATTGAAGACGAGGGCAAAGTTGACATCGATATCGGGGTAGCCCGCGCGTCCACTCACCGTACCGGAATACTCCCAGTTGAGATCGAAGCGGCCTCGCAATTTGTAATAGCGGCCATGGAAGTAGAAGAGCGCACTAAACGATGGTTGCGCGCGATTCACCGTGATGCGCGCCAATCCCGTATTCAAGGTCGTGGGAGACGGGTGGGTGATGAGGCCGTTGAAGTATCCATAAGGCGTTTGTCGAACAGCGATGATGCGCATTTCATCCATGGCTCCGGAATTCGCACGCGCATTGACGACCAGGCGGTATTTGTTGCCCCCAAGATTGGTGACGGTCGGCAATTCGCCAACTCCTTCCATGCCGCGCGCGCTCCCTGTCCAGAACGTCCCAGGCGACATGAAGTCCGTGTCGCGGAGATCATTCGTGGTTGGGGCCGTTCCAAATCCGGCCTGCCACCATCCGGCGGGCACTTCGACGTCGAATTGGATATTCGCTCTTCGGGATCCTGACTGTGGTTCGAAGTGATAGAGTAAAGAGAGCACCTGGCTGCCTTCTTCAATAACGAGGTCCGTCCCATCGTAGTTGGTCACCGTGATGGTGTTAGGGAGAGTGAAGACACTCGTTTGTTCGTAGAGCAAGTGGAGCTTTTCGTCGCTGTGAACATTGTCCACGGAGAAGTCTTCGCCGGCAAGCATGTTGCGGACTTCGATCGTGTTGTAGGTGTTGGTAGTGCCAGGGAGAAATTGCTCGTTGGTAACGATCAATTGGCCATGGACAATAGTCGCCATGCAGGTGGTGGCAGCGAGGCCGGTGATGAGGTTTTTCATAAGGGGGGCTTGTGTTGAATCTAGTTACTCGGCGAGTAGGGGACCGACTTCGTCCATGCCGATACCCATGCCGACGGCGATGTCTTGTTTCTGAAACGACACGCCATAACAGAGTGACCACACGGCTTTCCCGCGAGGCGTTTCCATCCCAGGATGGATGTAGCGTCCGCTGAACCATCCTGTCTGTGGATACCACTTCCGCATTTGGACCGTGTCCCCACCGAAGGAAGACGCTGCTGGGGCAAAGGACGCGGTGTCGGAAACAGCCGAATCCAAATTCGCGCCATCAATAGAGACCTTCGTGGCGCCAATGGCTCTTGTGGAATCATAGCGACTCCCCAACATTGTCACGCCGCGCATGGTGAATCCTTTGGCGTAATATTCGCGGTAGTGACGGAAGCGGAAGGAACGAGCGCTTTCAGGCTTATACCAATCAATCTTACCATCGAAATCGCTTACTCCTGCTTGGTTGCGGAAGGTCAAAGTGCCGGTCATGGAAGCCCGTTGCCCCTTGGCGCCGTCTACGAAATAGTTGGTGTTCATAAAGAAGGGGACCGTCTTGTCTGGAATCATATAGACGCTCGCTGTGCCCCGGCCGATCGTCATGGCATCGCCAGCGCGTCCGGTGAGGTGGAGCCGGCCGTGGCTCGTGACGTCGCCAATCAAATATCCATATCCGCCGGGTGTGTTCGTGTCAGGGGACGTGGCGGCTTCGGTCAGGGCAGTGTATTGCCCCGCTTCAGCAGCGGGCAGATCGGGATCAAGATGGGGCGCAATGGGGGCGGAGAAGGTTGATTGACCGTCAGGGCCGACAATGGATCCTTGGATTTCCTTATAGTTCTTGGCGGAATTGAAGGTAAGGCCGAATTTCACCTCAACATCGGGATACCCCGCACGGCCACTCACGGTCCCAGAATAGGTCCAATTGGCGTCGAAACGGCCGCGCACCTTGTAATAGCGGCCGTGGAAGTAGAATAAGGCACTGAAAGAGGGCTGCGCTTGATTCACCGTGATCCGTGCCAGTCCGGTATTCAAGGTCGTGGGACTAGGGTGCTCGATCAATCCATTGTAATAGCCCCCTGGATACTGACGGACGGCGATGATGCGCATTTCATCCATGCAACAGGAACTCGCGCGTGCATTGACGACCAGGCGGTATTTGCCGCCGCCCAGGTTGGTGACGATGGGCAATTCGCTCACGCCTTCCATTCCTCGAGAGCCGTCACCCCAGAAGTTCCCGGGCGAGACAAAGTCCGTTTCGAGCAACTCCGCCGTCGTGGCGGAGGATCCGAAGCCGGCAGCGGCACCCGATCCGGCACCCCACCAGTGTGCGGGAACCTCCACATCAAACTGGATGTTCGCGTTGCGTGAGCTTGATGCGGGCTCAAAGTGATAGAGGAGAGAGAGGATATCGCTCCCAGCTTTGATTTCCAGCGGGCTCCCATCGTAGTTCTGGACGGTGATCGGCGTGGGAAGCGTGAACTCAGTCGTCTGCTCGTTGAGGAGGTAGATGTGCGTATCGCTGTGAGACTGATTCAGGGTAAAATCCTCTCCAGGCACGATGTTTCGATTCTCAATCGTGGTGTAGCTGGCATTCGTCCCGGGGAGAAATTGCTCGTTGGTGACGACAAGCTGCCCATGGGCAATCATCGTCATCCCAATGAGGGTCGCACCCGTGAGGCGTAGAGAGAGGTTTTCCATAAGATCCAAGAGATTCGCTAGTTGGTGGTATAGAAATTATGGCATTTCTTGAGAAATGCAATAATTTTTACAAGCAGTTGCTAAGGTTTCAACTCAAGAGCCGCGAAGACGCCTAAATGCTGAGACTTCCGTTTCCGTTCGGTCACGCTTGCGCGCGGGAGCCAATCAGCATCGACGAACACATGATCCAGTCGCATCCAAGGACCCCTCAAGCTCAGGGGGTTACGTGTTTTCCCAGGAAATGAGTAGCCGCAGCCAGTGCCCACTTCGCGGTGTGCTTCCTTCCAGGTGGCGCACAGTTGCCGGTAGATCCATCCGCCGACGGGGACATTGAAATCCCCCGCAATCACGCATGGGTGAGGGTCAGCCGCCACCTTGGCGGCTAGCTCTTCGAGCTGTGCCCAGCGGGCTTCCCAATAGGCCGATTCCTCTCGGTGTGCCGCGCTCCAAGGGCCTCCGGGCACTCCCAGGATCCCAAGGAGCCCTCTGCCTCTAAGGTAACGGCGCAGGCGCTCGCGCACCGTCATGGTGTGGACGTTGTAGAGGGAGATGCGTTTCCCCCCCGGCAGTTGGACCACGAATCGTGCAGCCATGGGGGCCGGTCCTGTGTGGGATAGCGCCAGCCGCTTGCGTGCTCGCTTGCGTGTGGCTCCGGGAAGGGCGCTCGTTGGGACGATGAGCTCTCTTTCCAGGATGGGGAACCGGCTCAGGATCAGAAATTCGCCCAAGTCTTCGATGTGGGGGAAATGGGCGTAGGCTTCCGCTTCCCGATAGCCTTTGCCTCGCCGGGCGGCGTCCTGCATGAGAACGACATCGGGTTGCACCGTCTTAAGAAAGGGCTGGAAGCTTTGGTTGCCGTGCTGGCCTCTGTTGTAACTCGCCAGACGGAGGAGCGCTCCCGTCGAACCCGCATCGGACGCCTGTCCAAAGCGCATTCCCATGGCTGAGGGAAAGATGGCGATCGCGATGATTCCTCCCGTCAGCCCCTGTCGCCACCCTTTCATGGCCCACAGCATGGGGATCATCCCGAGGAGGGGCAGGAAGAAGATGATCCTCGGCATGTAGAGGAAGAGCGCGACGAGCGCGTTCCGCTCACCGATGAACGGAAAGATGACCCCAACCAGGGTCACTAAGCAGGCAATGTAAGCCCAGCAGCCTCGCGCGAGCCATCGACGGAGCCATTCCCAGAGGAACTCACTCGTCCTCTTCATCGGTCACCACCACTTCGGTCACGGGCGACGGCTTGGGAGGCTCTTCTTCACCATCGGCTTGGCTGCGTAGGACGAGCCCTGCCACCACCCAAGTGAAACCGGCCAGGACGAGCAGCATCACGAAGCTCTCAATGGCTCCGAACCCCCCATGGCGTTGACTCAGCGTGATTCCCAGTTTCACTTAATTCTTGATATTTGGTATAATTACTATTTATATATTAGAAACCAAGTCCAGTCAATATTTGAGAACAACGATCTTCCAGTTCCTTCAACTGCAGCCCCGTAACATCACCACGGAGGTCTATGTGGGCTTGGTAGTCATCTACTTAGGCATGGTCGCGGCTACCCTCCATAGCGTCTTGCAAGAGCCGTTCACCCCTCGACAAAAGCTTGTTTGGAGCGTGATCACGCTTGTGCTCCCGATCATCGGGATGGCTCTCTACTGCCTCGACTCTCTGCGCCGGGCCGACTTCTCATTCCTCCACAACACCGGGCTTCTCAGACGCCCCAAACAGCGTTTCTAGCCGTCGATCAAATGGTGTCTGATAATTACAAGGGATGGATCGTTGCTGCGGTGACGTGGTTGGGAATGGTCCACGCATGGAGTGATCCCCATGGCCAGTGGTCGCCAGTCTTTCAACCGCCACCCGCCGGCTTTCACCAAGGGCGCTTTCTCGGCACTCAATTTGCCCCTCGTGGTCTCCGTAATCGCCCCGTTCAGCAGGGGCTCATGTGGCGGACGGAGTCGAATGCCTTCGCGCCGACGCGCGGTCAACTCAGTGGCCTCAGCGGCGAGCGCTTCACGACGCCGACAGCTCAAGCTCGGCTTAAACTCGGGGTGCCACTCACGCAGAATGATCCGGGTCTCTCAGCGCTCAAGGCAGGGCCCGTCTTCTTGAAGCTCGACGACATTCGGACCCGAGTCGCTTTCACTGATTTCGACTCCGCTTTCATCGATCCCCCTGAGGACGATGGATGGATCAGCATCTGGGAACTCTCTGGACGCGCATTTCTGGAGTTCTCCGATGATTTCTACCTCACCGTGGCTGGTTCTCTCTACTATCTTCCATTGGAGGGAGAGGTTGGCATCGATCTAGGAGCGGCCTCTCGCAGCTTTGCGCGCCTTGATTGGTTCGGTCACTTGGGCTCGTGGGATCTGCACGCATTCGATGAATTTCGTGTGTATCACCGTGCGACCGATCTTCTGGATCCCTTTGAGGTCGATGAAATCGATCGTGCGGGACGCTATCGCTTTGGTCAACGAGACGATACCTTCCGCAGCAACCAATTCTTAGATGATGAGTTCCTGGTCTTTAGCAATTTGCTTTCCGCCCAGGCCAGCACGCTTGTTTCCTCACGCAACCGTCTCTCATTGACCTATCAACGCGAGGACTATTGGCAGTCCATGGACTTTGGCGATCACCGTGAACGTGATCGTTTTGAGATTCGCTTAGAGAATGAGGGCTCGATTCCTTTCTCTCCTTACCTGTCCTACCTCGCCACGACTAGTGATCGCTGGGGCGCTGCCCGCCATCGTCTCTGGCATGGGGGGCACGGGCGTCTGACCGAAAGTTTACGAGTGTCTGGCCGCGTTGGCTATCAATGGTACACGGGTGATAGCAAGCATGACGGCCAGCGCTTCCTTTACGAAGCGGGCCTCGTACATGACATCAACGCCACGACCAAGCACTCCCTCTACGGCGGACACATTGTGGCTGAGAACCGCTTTGGCGATGAGGGACTCTTCAAATACCTGCGCTACACCCTGGCACATGAGGCTCTGAACGGGATTTCGTTACGTGCCTTTGCGAGTGTCTATGATCGTGACGAGCCCACGGAGGATAGCGATCACACGCGTTGGCTTTTCGGAGCGGGGGCACGCATCCCTTTAGGCGACCGCACCAACCTCCGGGTGTATTCACGTCATGAGATCACCGAGCGCCCGAAGGAGCGGGATGCCAATCGGTGGATCCACGGAGCCATTCTTTCCCGCCAGCTCACCTCTCGTCTTCATGCCGATCTCCACTATCGCTATGAGGACTATCGACGCCCCGGAGGGAGCTTTAGCGAACATTACGCGGGCCTCGGTCTCACCTTCACCTTCTAACATCATGCGCTTCTTCACCATCACCTTTACAGGGCTCTTCTTGGCAATCCCCCCTATCCAGGGCCAGGACTTGCAAGGCACGGCGTCGCCCACCCAACTCGACAATCCAAGTGCCGCCTTTCAAACCGAAAGCGAACGCCTCCGCGAACAACGCAAATTGCAGCGCAAGGCACGTGGACGTCTTGCCAAGATCGACCTTGATGGAGATTTCAATTATGACGGCACCATCCAAGATGATGATCCCGAGGATAATGGTGAGTATCAGCGCACGCCTCCTGGACTCATCATCGGCAAGGACGAACTGAGTAAACTCGTGCTCCGCCTCACTCCCTACGGTATCGACTTCACGGGGAGCGCGGTCGTCTCCATGGAGATTGCAGGCATCAATCGCCACGCTGTTTCTGGCGAATTTGAATCCTTTCAGGACGAAGTCAGCCGCGTCGGGCGCGTGCGGATTTGGACGGATGCTAGTCGGAAGACGCTCTTGCTTGATTCCGCAGATCCCCAGCGCCGCTACATTGAATGGGTACTCGATTCGGAGCTCTTCCCAGCGAACATCGCGCACACGATTCCGAAAACGGTGTATGCAGAAGGCGTTAAGTCATCGGACGAATTCTTGGGTGATCTTCGCGTGCTGCTCACCATTTCACGGCGTGCGCCGCAGAATGAAACGGAACGGAAGGGGTTTCTCTCACGATTCAGGGGTGCTGAAGAGACTCCCGAGTATCGGACCGTCTTTGATCACATCCTCCTCACGGTTGCCGACAAGCCTCACAAGAAAGACTACGTAAACGATAACCGCGAAAACGTGTGGCTCATTGCCAAGGGCCCTATCAATCATCCGACCCCCTCAGGAAAGAAATGAAACGATGCCCTCACATCTTCCTTACATTCGGCGCCTTGGTCTTCCTAGGCGCCTGCACGACAACGGACATCACAAGCATGCGCCAGGACGCCCCGCGCGTCGGCCCCATTACGCCGTCTGGTGAGGAGCCTGCCCCTGTGGAGTCCTCGGGGAAACGCCTGATCCCTGGAGAGCGGATTGAAATCTTTGTGAAAGAGGATCCGTCGTTTGACGGCATCTATCCCGTGAGAAAAGGGGGCGATATCATTATCCCTAAAGTTGGTCGGATCAATGTGGACCGCATGACACCGAGCGAAGCGGAAGCCAAGATCAAATCGACGCTTGAGGTGAGTCAATTGAACACGGCGACAGTCATCGTCGATCATCTTGCGTCGACCAAGCCAGCCGCTGCCCGCACGCAGACAGAGGATCATCACCTCAATCTCTATTTCACCGGACTCGTCAATCAACCTGGCCCACACCGCATTCCCCAACGAGCTACGAGCACGATCGGTGCCTACGAATCGCTCCTCATCAGCGGCGGAATCAGCCGGTTTGCTGACGAACGCAAATCCTACATTCTGCGGCTGCAAGAAGACGGGAGTCGGGAGAAACTTCACCTGAATCTCGAAGCCATCAAACTGGGGAATCAAGCCGACGTGGCTGTGCAGGATCACGACATCCTGGTTGTCCCCGAACGTATCTTTGGATTCTAACAAACCTGCGATCGCGTGCCATCCCCCTCAAAGAGCATCGATACCCAAGAAATCCTCGGTAGAGTCCTTGCCTTCAGCAAGTACCTGCGGTTGTCCTTCATCCTGCTACTTGCCGGACTTCTTTGTGGCGTCATCTATTACCTCTACAGCGACGCCCTCTACTTCTCGCGTGGACTGATCAATGTGCGTGTCTATTCCTATGCGGTGGACTCACAAAGTGGCGAAGAAGGACGTCAACCTGTCGCCAAAGCCAAGCGTAGTCTTGCCGCACAGCTCCGTTCCAATCACCTTCTCAAGCTGGTTGCGATTCGCATGGGGCTAGCGGACGATTCTAACAGTGCGGCGGCCATTCGCGAGCGTCTGCTTCCCAAGGTGCAGGTGCGCTTTGAGGATAATGATCACCTCCAATTGGATGTCTATTCCTCCCTTCCTCACGTTGTCCGCGATTTCCCCGCTGCCCTTGTGGCGACCTATCAAGACACGCAAGCCGAGATGCGTCGCGAGTACCGCGAGCAGGCCGTTGCCAAGTACATGGAAGAGCTGGAGGGCATCAAGCGGAAGTTGGCCAATCGGATGCAGGCCAAGTCTGAGTTCGAAGAAGAGAATGCGCTCGTGGATGTCTTCGTTGCTCAGAAGCAGTTGAGCCAAGTCCCTGTCGAAACCGTCTGGATCCGGCACCGTCTCACCCAGATGGACGGGCTTCGGAAGACCCTCGCATCGAAGGAGACGGACCGTCTTGGCCAACTCACTCTGCTCTCTACCTTCGCCGAAGACATTCCCGACACCGTGGGACGTGTTGTTCGCCCTGAACGGGAAGGCGCAAGCCCGATCGCTGTCAAGGAAGCCACGGAGAACATCTTCCAACCCTCACGGATCACCCTTCGCAGCGACTGGGAAAAGCTCGAACGCGAACGTCGCGTGGTGGAAGGACAACTCGCCGAACTGCGGCAAACCTACGGACCTGCTCACGAAAAGATTCGTCAAGGTGAGGAAAGCTTGAGCAACCTCAACGCCAAGATCGACCTCGAACTCGAAGCCGCTCTCCAGCAATTTGATCGCGAATACGAGGCTTTGAAAGCACGCGAGGACGCGCTAGCGAAGCAACTCCCAAACTATCATGACATCACGCGGAAATATGAGCAGTTCCGCCTCGACTACGAATTGCTCACCAAAGGCGAACTCGCCTGGGGGAAAGCGCATGAGGAGATTTCGAAACGCATCGCCGCCTTGGAATTTGGTGCCGACAAGGAACGTGTCGAGCTTCAATTGTTGAGTCCCACCAACCTGCGCGACGAGATTCCGGTATCGCCTAACAAAGTCAAACTCATTCTCATTTCGCTCATCGTCGGCATTGGTCTCGCCATCGCCGTTCCCATGGTTCTGCAGATGCTCGATACCACCGCGTCGCGCATCCAACAGATTGAGACGGCCACTGGGCTCACGGGGATTGGGGTGGTGCCGCTTTGCAAGCGGGAGAACCTTGAGAACGTGTCCCGCTCACCGAGCCTTGGAGCCAAAGTCCCTAACCAATTGCTAGAGAACTTCCGCATCATCCGGAGCAACATTTGCCTGCATCCCGGAGTCAATGGTGAAAGCCAGGTCGTGATGATCACGAGCGCGCGCCCCTCAGAGGGGAAGACGACTCAGGCGGCGAACATTGCTTGGGCTTTCAATTCCATTGGCGAACGCACCCTGCTCGTCGATGCCGACCTTCGGCGTGGGCGTGTCCATGATGTCCTTGGGATTGAGAACGAGAAGGGCATGTCGAATCTCCTGATCGAGGACGCGAGCGAGGCGGATGTCATTCAGAAGTCTGTCCTCACCCATCTCGATGTCATTCCCCGCGGTGAGATCATCGCCGGTTCGACTGAAGTGTTAGCGCAAAGACGATTTGAGGAACTCGTCCTCTCCTGGCGTCGGCGCTATGATCGGGTCATCATCGATACGCCTCCTGTCCTTGGCTTGAGTGAAACGGGAACCGTCCAGCGAGTGGCCGACGGCGTGACTCTCGTCATTCGCGCCGAAGCCACCCCCACTAAGGACATCCTTGATGCCATTACACTCTTGCAGAAGTCTGGCGCTCATTTCTTCGGATTCGTTCTGAATCGCATCGATCTGAACAAGATTGCCAACTACTACCAGTATCAGTATTACTCAGCGGATTACTACGCTGACTTCGAGCCCGGAGATCCGCCGTCGAGTATCGCGGCGACAACCAAATAACGTGTTTCCTTGATGCCTTCCACTACTCGGCGCATTCTTCATGTCGTCGATTCGTTAGAGCCTGGAGGCATGGAGAATGGCGTCACCAATGTCGCCAACGCGCTTCATGGAGAAGCTTGGCACGTGCACGCGTGTTGCTTACGAGCCACTGGAGCCTTTGCGCAACGCCTGCCGGACCCTTCGCTTGTCCGGTGCCTTCACAAGAAACCAGGCCTATCCTTGACCTGCGCTCGGCAGCTTGCCCGCGTTCTCACCGAGTTGCAGCCGGCCGTGGTGCACACCCACAATCTGGGTCCTCTCATTTATACTGTCGCCGCGCGGAGACTCTCAAGGTGCCAGCCTGCAATCGTTCACGGAGAACACGCTGAGTTCCATGCGGGAGAATTGACGACGAAGCGGCTCGCGCTGCGTCGCTTCCTTTATCGGTCATGCCATACGATTCACACGGTGTCCGATAGCCTCACTCAGCATCTGTCTGAGGTCGGCATGCCCATGGCTCGAGTCATCACGATCCGCAATGGGGTTGATACTCAACGCTTCACTCCCAACGGAGAGGCAGCGACCCTCCCCTTTCCCTCCCAACGGATGGTCCTTGGGATCGTCGGCCGGTTTGGTGCCTTCAAAGGGCATGACCGCCTCATCGACGCCTTCGCGATCCTCATGTCTGAGCATCCAGCGCTCCGGTTGCTTGTGGTGGGGGATCAAGGTCCTCGCAAAGATGCCATTCTCTCACAGATGTCGCAGATCGCCGAACCCGACCGCATCCACTGGGCCGGCTTTCAAGAAGATCCTGCTCCGTTCTATCGTGCTATGAATCTGTTAGTCATTCCCTCATCTAACGAGGGGCTTCCCAATGCTGCGTTGGAAGCCATGGCCTGCGGCACCCCCGTCCTTGCCAATGCTAGCTGTGGGTGCGGTGAAGCGCTCGGATCGTCACCGGCGGGCACGCTGGTGGCGATGGACACGCCTGAGGAGATCGCCCGCGCGATTCAGACGCATTGCCACCGTGACGATCTCCAGGAACTGCCCGGGCAAGCGCTCGCGCACGTCCTTGAGCACTTTTCCATCTCCCAGATGATCGAGGGCTATCGAGCGCTCTACACCAGGGCCATGATGTAGTCCCAGACTCCAAACGTCGCCAAGACAAGGGCGTAGGCGATTCCTGCATCAAGAAATCCAAAGCGCGCCCAGATCGGTCCTGGAACTGCCTCCGTCTCTGACTCTGACTCTTGAGCGCTCTCCACCGCACTATCGGGCGCTTCCAACATGGCAAACCGATAGGCCGCGGCGACTGCCGCCGCCATGAGGAAGAATTCCATGTGGTAGGAACGATCGATCATCCACCCAGAAACGACATAACCTGCCAAGAGGACAAAGAGCATTCGCCGACACCGTTCCATCCGTTCGCTTTCGGCGCTGCGTTTGGCCAAATGAAACAGCGCACGCGCGCAACACCACAAGATTCCCAGATAAAGGAACAACCCCGGATACCCCAAATCTGCAGCCACCCGCACATAACAACTATGCGTGGCTTTCGGATAAAGCTTCCCTTCGTATTCGATGTAAGCCTCGAATTCCTTCCACCCATCACCATACGGTTTGGATTCCGCGGCGTTCCGCGCAATTTCCCATACCAACATCCTGCCCTGCACGCCTTCGTCGGAGCGGAGTGATTCCATTCCTTCCATTCTCGGCAGCATGGCCAGGATAGAGGTGGCGCAGATGGCTACCAAAGCCACCAAGAATAATTGAAAGACTTTCGGTCGACCAATGGCCAAGGCAAATGTTAGTACAATGAGGCCAGCCACAAAGCTCCCTCGAGATTTGGTGAGATACACACCATAACTGACTATGACGATCGCCAAGATGACCGCGAGGCGTTTCATCCAAGGCGATTTCCAGAACCATGCAAGATACAAGAGAGGCAAGGCAAGAATGGACGAATGCCCAAGGGAATTGGGATTGTTGTGGATCCACGTTCCGAGAGCCAATCGTCCGCCGAATGTCTCGGTCATTTCCCGAGCACCCGTCACATCTATCCCGAATCGCGAGCCAACGCCGAAGAGCGCGATGACAACGAGTAAGATGGTCCAGCAGCACAGATAGCGCCATAGCCGCTCTTCGCTATCAATCGCCATGCGTGTGACCATATAAAACACGACCAATGGCAACACGCCGCTCAGCGCTCCGAAGAACGCGGTCGCCGTGAAGACGATGTAGGCCGCGTAGCTCACGACCAACCAATCAATGGGCGATGCCAAGAAATCACGCCACGAGAATGACTGGCGCTTCACCACCATGGCCAAGACCGCAAACAACGCTACCGGTTGCATGAGATTGGCGCCTGCCAGTCCAGGCACCCAATCCTGAGGACGGATGAAATAGATGATCAAAACGAGGAGTGCGGAAACGAAGTCCATGCCCGTTACGAGACGCTCACGGGTTTGCCCAAGTCGCGAGCGCCAGAGCGGAGACGCTTCCGACTCGGAACCTGGAAGGGTTCGGCTAAGAGGCGACTGAATTCGCCTAACTGTTTGCCAGGTCCTTTCGCGGCTCCTCCCAGAAACACAATCCGAATCGTGTCCAATAGGATAAAGAAATCCAAGAACACGCTCATGTGCTTCATGTAATAGAGATCGTATTCGAGTTTCCGTTTGGCATCATCCACAGAAGCCCCATAGGGAAAGTTTACCTGTGCCCATCCTGTCAATCCTGGTTGCACCATCAGGCGCTCCGAAAACAGGGGGATGTCGTCGGCAATTTGTTGGATGATCTCGGCCCGTTCAGGTCGTGGCCCGACAAAAGACATTTGGCCGCATAGCACGAGCCACAGTTGTGGGATCTCATCAATACGAAACTTGCGAAAGAACCCGCCCACGGGAGTCAATCGGTGATCGCCTTTCCGTGCGGCCCATTGTGGGCCATCGGCTTCGGCGTCTTCGCGCATGGTGCGCAGTTTGATCACCTCGATTGGTTTTCCAAAGCGACCACAGCGCTGTTGCCGATAGAATACCTTGCCAGGGGACGTGCATTTCACTGCCAGGACCGCGAGGAGAAATGGCAGAGCCAAGGCGAGGAGACAGAGGATGGACACACCCACATCAAAGACGCGCTTCACTTTATGCACATAAAACACGCGCGTCTGTCCAGAAGCGCGCAATAACCATTCGGCTGATGCGAGCTTCAGGGGGATGGCTTGAAAGAATTCCTCGCACAGATCCGTCAGCGATAGGACGGCCACCCCGCGATAGCGTAGTTCGCGGACGGTTCGCGCCAGATCCCCATCTCCCAGAAGCTCCGATGGACACAGGAGAGTGTCCACTTGATCCCGCTCGACGATCCGAAAGACATCTTCAAAGCTTCCCAGACAATGCCCGGCGCGTGATCGATACCCGCCCACTTCAATCACGCCTACGAGTTCCGTGTGGGTTTGCTGCACTTTCTCGAACAACTCAGCCTCACGTTCGTGAAAGGGGCGGCCTACCAGAACGGCCAGTCGCTCGCGGTAGTCTAAACTCTTCCGCCAGAGGGCCACGTGGTGCAACACCAGCCCGATCGTGACTATAGGAACGGAGAGCGCCATGACGCCTCGTCCCACGCGTCCGTCGAAATCAATCGATCCGTAGGCCAGGATTGCCAGATAGCCCAAACCCACGCCAGCACCCACCGCAATCATCCGTTGGAAGAGATCTCGCCGCGTCTGGAAGAGGGAATAGAGTCCCACGATATAACCCAAGGCGGCAAAGACCAGCGATCCCACCACTGAGGCTGGTAGATAACCGACTCCGGCGAGAGGGGACCATAGGCCGAATCGGAGCATCGCTGCCACTTGGAAACCAAGCACAATGAGGCAGAAGTCCAGGAGAAGATGCCTGGAGACATGAGCCCAATGCTTGGATCCTATTGAACGATTCACTAATTATCATCATAACGGTAATTCGGCGACGTTCCGGTAAATTCGTGAAACAATTGAATTGTGCGGAATGCTAAGTATATTTCCGATCTTCCAGCGTCTCTTGTAACAATTCTGCGTATTCATTTGTGCAACGAGTCCACGAAAAGTCACCGAAAGCGCTGGTGGAGGGCGTGGCTTGAAGGAAATCGGCAATGGCCTCTCGTATGTCTGCGAGCGTGCGACTCACCAAGCGACCGCGCTCAGGCCGATCAACCAGTTCGTGGATGCCACCCACGTCGGTCGCCACCACCGGCAATCCACTAGCCATCGCCTCGATCACGACATTGGGCAGTCCCTCATTGTGGCTGGTCAGGCACAGGAGATTGGCCGCGTTCATCCAGCGTGCGATCGCGTCGGATGGCTGTGATCCTAGGAATCGCACGCGCGTCGCCATCCCCAGATCCTGAGCCTGCCGTTTGAGGGCACCTTCAAGAGGTCCCGCGCCGATCATTACCAGCTCCGCCGACATCCCGGACACGGCATCCAGGAGGAGCGTCGGATCCTTCACCGGGAGAAGATTTCCCACAAACAGCACGACCGATGCCTTTGGATCCACGCCCAATTGCCGCCGGACCTCTAATCGATCGCGAGGATGGAACGAGTCGGTGTCCGTCCCGTTCCAAATCGTGCGGATGCAGGAGGCATCACATCCCGCATCGACTAACAAGCGCCGCAAACTCTCGCTACGAGTGATTGTGGCTACGGAGCCCTCCACGGCTTCGACCACTTTGGCGCGCCTGCCCCGCATCGTGAGATACACGTGCACATCCGTTCCTTGAGCAATCGTCACCACAGGAAGATTCATCTCCGCGGCTACTTGGGAGACTGCCCAACCATCGGGATAGAGCCAGGATGCTAACACAAACTCGAATTTGTAATCCGCATGCAGGCGCATCATTGCCTTGCGGAGAGTTCGGTGCATCAGGTGATGATTGGCCAAGCTGCCGATCTTGGGCAGGTAAGGCACCGGAAGATACTCAGGCCTGCACCAGGCTTCCGCATCGCGGCTCTGCCAATGCTGCTTCTGCCAGGGCAGACAGGGGCGCGGTACGAGGGCCCGAAACGTGAAACGATCAGCAAGTAGCCCTAACACCGTTGCATTATCGAGTCCCCGATAGTCCTCCACGGCATCAGGGAACAGGTTTGAAACGAACAAACCCTTTGTCATGGATGGTCTCCACGCGTCGCGACCATGGAGACGCTTTGGAAGAGGCGATCGCTCACAGCCTTCCGCAGGCGACGAGGTAGCATTCCCACCGCGCGTTCCACTCCCTCGTGGGCGGCATTGGCCCATCGGCTTTCAAGCGCTGTGCCGCGACGCAGCGCCGTGCATCTGGCGAATCCGTGCCTTTCTAACAGTATTCGCATCTCTCGAAAGGTCCACTCCTGGAAGTGGAAACACTCTAACGTGTCTCCAAAGAATCGAGAAACGTCATGGGGCCCCGAGTAACGATGCGGCGTGTCGAACACGTAGACGCCGCCGGGACGCAGCAATCGGGCCGCCATCTCCATGTGCGCATCCACGTCCTCGGGATGCAGGTGCTCTAGAAATTGATAGCTGAAGGCCACATCCACACTATTTGGTTCCAGATCGAGCGAGTAGCCATCATAGACCACCAGATCAAAGTTGGCCGGAGCGGTGTCGTCTTGGGCGCGTTGATCGGAAATGTCCGCCGCGACCACCGTGCGCACGCGTTTAGCCACTTCGTAAGCCAGGCGGCAATCGCCTGGCGCAAACTCCAGGAAGCGCGTCTCCGGCGTGAGCACGTGTTCTAACAAACGCATGCGTACCGCGACCGAACGGCGGCTGGCTTCTGGAGTGTCTCTCCGTGTCAACCGCGGATGATGCGGGACACGTTCGAAGAGTTCTTGATAGAGCACGCCATAAAGCGCGGTCCGCTCGGCACGGGTGGAGGCGCGCAGACGGGCTGCAAGCTCGCGTTCCACCTCAAAGTGCTCACGAAGTTGTTCCCGGCTGCGAGTGGCGTGCATAGCGTCCATTCACCCCACAGCGCCATTCAAACCCTGTCAACCTGCTTCCACGATCGCCCCAGCATCGTCACCAACCCTACCACCCCCACCAAACCCATGCCGAGCACCCACACAGCACCGTAGTCAGGGCGGATTTGGTCGCGCACCAGCCGCCAATAGAGCAGCCCTGGAAGGAGAACCATACTCGTGCTTCGAATCAAGGCCCACAGGTACGTCCGGACGCTTCCTCCCACGACGCGCACCACCAGTATCGGAAAGACGCCGCCATAGATCAGGGTCAGATCAATGACGGTGGCCCAGACCACACCCATCAGCCCGAACCACCACCCGAGCAGGATACTCAACGAGAGATTCACCCCGCTCCCCCACCAAGCCGCGCGCCCCAAGGCTCCGTGCTCGCCGACCGCGAACATCATGCCAAAGGCCGGATACTGCATCAGAAACAGGACATAAGGGATTACCAAGAGCTCCAAGACATGCCCAGCCTGGGCGAATCCTGGGCCCATCCATCTTTCCATGAATGCCGGCCCTAGCATCCCCATGCCCAATCCTAACAACGTGGCAAACGGCGCACTCCAGCCAAGCGCGCGAAAGAGATCCGAGCGCACTTTGGCCCGTCCATCTGCGGCCTCCGTCCGACTGAAGGATGCTAGGAAGGGGCCTCCAAATAACGCATTCACCAAGTCTCTGGCAATGCCCAGAAATCGGGTTCCAACCACCAACTGGGGCACAGCGATGGACCCCGCGAGCGCTCCCACCACAAAGGGATCAATCTTATCTTTCAAATTGATCCCCAATCGCGCGACGAAAGTCTTCATCGAGTAGGCCCAGAGTTCCCGCTGCAAGGGCCTGGTCCATTGCCCTCTCGGCACCGTCTTCCGATGCGCCCAAGCATGGACCGCAACTTGTTGCAGCACATCACAACTGCCTAACACCCATGCTAATCCGACCAAGCCCCAGCCCTGGTGCAAGCACCACAGAGTGAGCGCTGCTTGCGCTGCCGTTCGTACGACTGATACCCACACGATGGGGGCGTAGTCGACCCGGCTCTTCAGCAGCACCGGTCCCATCATCAGCCAGAAACGCACCGCTACCCCTGTACCACAAACGCCTAACACCATCCATACCTGACTTCGCAGGGTGAGATCGCTGACAAATAGTGAGGCCCCCAATAGGCCTAACATCGTCAAGAACACGGAGAGCACCGCTATCCTGCGGAAGATCCGTTGGCAGGTGACGACCACATCGCCAAAGCGCGTCTCTTCAGTAGACTTCCCCATTTCTCGCGCGAGGTAGCGCACGCCAGCCAGCCCCATGCCGGCGTCGAGAAACGTATAGTAGGAGAAGAAGGCCATCACTAACAGCCACACCCCATAGAGATGCTCTCCCAATCCCGAAGCCAGGGCAGGCGTGACAAAGAAGACCGCCGCGAATTTCACCACGTGGTCGAGCACGTTCAGAAGGGAACTCTTGGCAAGCCGGCGATTCATCTCAGCCTTTCATCACCTTCAGACAGTGCTCCATGAAGATGTTCGTGCAGTGCTCCCAGCTTCCTCTGCGCTTGGCCGCTATGAGGGCCGCGTGCGCCAGGTCTTCTCGGCGCTCTGGACGCTCACACAACTGCAACACCGCTTCGGCGAACGTTTGCGGGTCGTCCGCAATCTCGATCTCCTTGCCAGCTTCCAATTCCAAGCCCTCCGCGCCCACTGTCGTGGAAACCACCGGCAACCCTGCCGCCACGGCTTCCATGATCTTGATGCGTGTTCCCCCACCCGAGAGCAAGGGTACCGCTAGGACATCACACTTTCCCAAGAAGGGTCGGACGTCATCCACGGTGCCGGTGACGTCGATCGCTGGATCGGTCTCTGCGAGAGCGCGGACCCGCGCAGTGGGGTTTCGGCCGATGATGACGAGCTGAGCTCCCGGCAACCGATCCTTGATGTGCGGAAAGATCTTCTCTGTAAAGAACGTCACCGCTTCAATGTTAGGCATCCAATCCATCGATCCCAGGAAACCGATGACCCGTCCATCGCCCCCCACGCGCGTGGGGTGGTGAAAGTAGTCGAAGTCCACTCCCGTCGGCACGGAGCCGAGCACATTGCCGAGGCGATACTCTCTCTGGGCATAGGCCGTGTCATCCTCAGAAACGGTGATCACACCGTCAAAGCGTTCCGACAACACGCGTTCCCAGCGCCGCATGCGATGATACTGGCGTCTGAAATACCATCTAACCAACGGATTGGAATGGGCCGCGGCCAGGCGATCCCATATCTGTGCCTCCATGTTGTGCTGAAAGAGCACCCTAGGCGTGCCTCCATCGCGTTTCGGAGCAAACGATGGTGCCAGTGTGAGGAAGTCACACACGATTAGATCGAATGCCTGTGCGTCGTCCAGCGCTTGGATCTTCGCCCTCAGCGGCGCATGCAGGTACTTTTCCAGGACAAATGGATAGGAAGATAGAAAGCCATTCTTCAGGGCGGTCCACGCTGTGTTGGGCGCTTTCCAATCGATCCAAATCTGTTTCGAAGAGTAATTGGAGGCGTCTGCTAGGGCGGATGTAGGCGTGTCCTTGGGACAAAGTGATAGGAAAGTGACCTCGTATTGGCGGTGCAGTTCACGCACCATATGGTAGGTGCGCTTCTTGCCTCCCGTATCGAGCGGGTGCAGCGGCCCGCTCTTGACCCACAGTATCTTAAGCCTCGGGTTCATCTGCCATGGGGTGGATGCGATAGACGTTCAAGATCCCTTCACGGCCCTTCGCACGTGTGGATGGCACACTTGCCACCTGTTCGAAGACGTTGGGATAGGTCGCCACGGTGTGCTCGACCAGATCGTGATCGGGGCGTCGTCGGGTTGAGGGGATCCCATGATCGACGATCAGGTAATCGATGCCGTCTAACAACGCGCGCACACCATCGGGATCGGTCGCCTTGAGCGCGAAGTTCTGCCCTAACCATTCCACATCAGCGAGCCGCTTGCTCCCTCGTGCCACGATGACCTCTCCGTGGGGGCGATGCTCACTTGCGAAGGCCGCTGCTGCCACAAGGGCACCTTCGCCGCGCGCATCCGATGAGGCGAGGATCCGAATGGGGCGAGTCTCCCAACTCAGAAGGGAGGCCAGCGCCTTGGAGAAGCCGTCGCCACGCTTGTCGGCTGCGCGAAACCCGTCCAGCGATAGGAATACGCCTAGTAGGCAGAAAGCAAGCGCCGCATAGCGTGCCCAACCCCAGGTGCGCTCCCAGATCCCATGGATCGCGAAGGCGCCTAACAACATCACGGGAGGTGCTGTCACGAGCAGGTACCGATCCTCCAGGCCCGCAGGCACAAAGAGAAAGAATACCCCTCCTGCCAGGCCTAGAACGACGCATCCCAAGGCCATCCCTTGGCGCCGCCGTAGAGCCATCACTCCCCCGATGATGGCCAAGAGGATGACAAAGACACCAAAGACACGTCGCAAGCCTTGTAGGTAGTAGGGGAGCGCTTCCTGCGCATGCTGCGTCACGGTCGTATCGCGTGCTCCCTCTTGCGTGATGCCAAGGGTGAATAGCATCCAAGGCATCGCCAGGACCAACACGGGTAGCGGTGCCAGCCACAAGGTGCGTCGTTTGAGGAGTGTCCATTTCCCTGATAACAGCATCCATAGGCCTGGCACCAATGCCAGTACGAGTCCTGCGGCTTTGGTGAGGATTGCCAGAGCAGCCAAGAACCCGAATCCCAGCGCCGAGCGCGCATCCTTACGGTCCACGAAGCGCGCAAAGGCAAGGATCGCCGCGAAGGTCATGAGGACTTGCAGACCATCTGACATCACGGTGGCGGTGTATTTCTGTGAGAGCGGGAGGGCCATGAAACCTAGGGCGGCTCCCAAGGCGGCCGGGTCCGGCAACATGCGCTGACCAGCCGTAAAGATGAGCACCGCACATCCTGCCATCACCATGGCGGCAAAGATGAGGACGGCACCTTTCGTTGGTAGCGGCCAGAGCCACAATCCCTCCAGGCAGTAGAAGAAGGGTGGGTAGTGCCCTAGCGCCACCTTTGGGTAGGCCTTCGCATACGTGTGCGCGTAGGAAAGCGGCATGGGTTCTTCAAGGAATCCGCCCGCAAGGTAGTCGCGCACCATCAATCCGGTGACGACATGGGCCGCTTCGTCAGGATGCCCCGCGAAATCCATCTCGTAGGCACGATTCTCATCCTGGAGCGTAAGCGCTAACAGAAGGCTCAAGATAAAGACTCCGATGCCTTTCCAGCTATTGCTCATAACAATGGTCCTCCTATCATCTTCCCTATTGCAGAAGGCGTCTCCTTCGTCTCCATTGGGGAATGGCCACCCCTGATCCAGAGTTCGATGCCTATGCAGCCGACTATGATCGTGCGTTGCAGAAAGGCCTCGCGCTCACCGGGGAGGGCAAGGACTTCTACGCCAACGGGCGCTTGAAGCTTCTCGCCAAGATGCTTGGCGAGCGCGAGCATGCGGTGGCACGTTGCCTGGACTTTGGATGCGGGACAGGCTCGGCCACGCCATTTCTCTATCAGCATCTTCACGCTACCCAGGTCGTGGGGATCGATCCCTCGGATCAATCGCTTGAGGTAGCACGCGCCACCCATGGCAGCGCTGCGGAGACGAGGTTTGAGAATACGCAGTCCTTTCAGGGCGAAGGAAACGTTGACCTCGCTTTCTGCAATGGAGTCTTTCACCACATCCCGCTTGATGACCGCCTTGGAGCGGCCAAACAGGTCTTTGAGGCCCTTCGTCCAGGAGGTCTCTTTGCGCTTTGGGAAAACAATGCGTGGAATCCAGCCACGCGTTTCGTGATGAGTCGGGTTCCCTTTGATCGCGACGCGATTCTGGTGTGGCCCTGTCAGGCTCGCCGCCTGTTGCGAGAGGCCGGTTTTGACATCCTTCGCACGGATTTCGCCTTCGTCTTTCCTGGCTTTCTCAAGGGATTGCGTTTCCTGGAGCCAGCCTTGCAGAAGTTTCCATTGGGCGGGCAATACCAAGTCTTGGCGCGCAAGCGTTCCTAGCATAGGCCGCATCAAGGATGGAGACCTTTCTCGCTCTTCTTATAGACGTGGATGCAAAGCAGTCCGGTGACGAGCACGCTGAAGACACTGAGGAAGTGTCCGCCAAAGGTGAGGATATCCATTAGGTGAATCCCACCAAATCCAGCCCGCATCCATGCGACAAATAAAGCTGCTACCCCTAACATCCCTACCCCAAAAGCTAGCAAGGTAGCGAAGAATAAGACGCCTTCATCCAACGTGATCAGCATCCGTGTGATCCCCAAACAGCGGTGTTTCCCGCGGAGATAGAGAACGCAGCTGAAGAGATAGAGTTGGGCCCCGACCAGTGCCGTGATGAGAAGGAGGACCTTGCTGTGGACGTCAAAGATATTGAGCCCTACTACCGCAATCGGTCCAGTGACGAATGCTAACAGCTGCATCAAACTCGCCACGAGTGCCAAGAAGAGACCGATGAATTCGAACAGCTGTGGGCGTTCAGAAAGGATGAAGAGCAAATGGCGCATCCCATCGCGCCACGTGCGCAAATGGGCCTCGCGTCCTTCTGGTCCGCGGCGGAGACCGGAGGGGATCTCTACGATCTTCGCTTTACCCTTCAGGGCCTTGATGAGCAGTTCCGATGCGAACTCCATGCCGTTCGATCGAATGGCCCATCGCTGATAAGCCGTTTTCCGAAGACAGCGGAATCCCGAATTGCAGTCGCTCAAGCGTCCGTGAAAGAGCCGATTGATCAGCCAGGTCAACACCGGCGTCCCCAGATGCCGATGCAAGCCTGGCATCGCTCCGGGCTCAATGGCATCGGTCATCCGCGAAGCGATGGCCATGTCGGCATCGGCCTCTATCGCTTTCTCATACAGCGCCAAGGCATCCTCGTAGCGATAGGTTTGATCGGCGTCGGCAAACATCACGTAAGTTCCTTCCGCTGCCTCGATGCCGCCTTGCAAGGCGGCGCCGTAGCCACGCTGGCTCACGGGAACGACACGCGCACCTTCTGCCATGGCAATCTCCGCACTCCGATCTTCACTCCCATTGTCCGCCACGACGATTTCATAGGCTAAGCCTTCTGCGCGATCGAGTGAAGCCCGCACGTCGCGAATGCATTGCGCCAGGGTTTCTTCCTCATTGAGACAGGGAAATACAAATGTCAGGTCCATAAGCCCAAAGGCAGCGTGCTGCGTTGTCATTCCCGCCATTCACGGCTAGACCCTTTGTCATCATTTGCCAAATATAAACCTCCTTTAAGCAACGTTCACTGCCATGTGGTTCCTCCTTCTCATCTTTGTGTCTACAGGTGGTGTTCTGTTCTACACCTTTATAGGTTATCACTTCCTGATGCGGGTCCGCGCGCGCCGATGTGTGCATCCCATGAGCAGCGCCGCCGCCCCTTTGAATCAGCCTACCATCGCGGTGGTCATTGCGGCCTATCAGGCTGAAGGTCTCATTGGCGATCGGATTCGGAACCTTCAATCGTGCGACTACCCTTCGCACCTTTGCGAGATCATCGTGGTCAGCGATGGCTGCACGGATGGCACCGCCCATGAAGCGCGTGCTGCCGGGGCCACGGTTCTGGAAGAACCCGCGCGGCGCGGCAAGCCCGCCTGCCTCAACCACGGCATCAATCGGGCCCAATCAGAGATCATTGTCCTAACAGATGTTCGGCAGCGATTCGCGGAAGATGCCTTGAGAACATTGGTAGCGCCCTTTGCCGATGCGCGGGTGGGAGCCGTGAGTGGGGAACTCATCATCCAAGGCTCCGAGGGTGACGTGGCCCAGGGAATTGGACGCTATTGGGAAATGGAGCGCCAACTCCGTCGCGATGAGGCGCTCACCGGATCAGCGGTGGGATGCACCGGCGCCATCTACGCCATTCGTCGAACGGATTACCTGCCGCTTCCCGAGGACACGCTGATCGATGACGTTGTGGTCCCGATGCGTATTGCGCGCACTGGGAAACGGGTTCTCTTCCTGACAGAGGCCCAAGCCTTCGATCCCCAGGCGCTCGATCCCGAACGCGAGCACGTCCGTAAACGCCGGACTCTCGCCGGCAATTTCCAGATGCTCTTTCGTTATCCTCAATGGTGTCTCCCCTCAGGCCATCCCCTCTGGTTTCGCTTACTCTCACACAAATACCTACGCCTCGCCGCGCCGTTCTTCCTCATGCTGTGTTTGCTAAGTCACAGCTTGCTCGCCTTTCATGGTCATTACTTCTTCGCTCTCACCTGGATTCCCCACCTTGCCCTCTATATTCTTGGCACGATTGGGCTGATCTCCCAACGAGCTCAGAAGCCCTTCTGGCTCACAATCCCGGCGGCCTTTCTCTTTCTCAATGGCATGTCCTTGGCCGGGCTCGTCTACTACCTTCGAAGCCGCAAGGCCGTGGGGTGGTGAATCCTGGGCTTCTTTCCTAACGCAACTTACCAGCAAATGCCTCGCACCGAAACCTCCAATTCCTGGAGAGCGGGCCATCCATTCACATCGATCACGTCATGTTGAGGCCCTAACGCTGATTGCAAATCGTCAAGATTCACACATTGATTGGAAACGACAACGGTTCCACGTTCGCCCACTGCAGCGGCGCAGTCTTGGTGCATCAGCGACTCAAGGCCGGGCAATTTCTGGGCCACCAGGGCCTTGGAGGCCCCCATCAGTTTCTCCAGATTCAACCATGGGTCGTAGAGCCGTAGCGTCCGTCCTTCCGCTAACAAGCGCGCAGCCACTTCAACCATCGGGCTCCCACGCAAGTCATCGGTATCACGTTTGAAGCTCAGGCCTAACATCACCACTTCCTCGGCAGAGGCGAGCATGTCGAATAGGTGGTCGACGTGGGCTCGGTTGCTAGGTAAGACATGGTCAAGCATTGGAATGGAAATGCCGGACGACGCCGCCATGGAAGAGAGAGCGGCCACATCCTTGGGCAAGCACGATCCGCCAAAGGGGTTTCCTGGGCGGAGATAGTAGGGAGAAATGTTGAGAACGGTGTCAGAGCAAACAGCTTCCATCACCTTGCGTCCGTCTACCTGAAGGTGTTTGGCCATGCGTCCGATCTCGTTGGCGAATGCCACCTTGGTGGCGTGGAACGCGTTGCAGGCGTACTTCACCAATTCAGCGGCCTCGAAATCAAGTCTGACGATCTCAGGATCTAACAACGCTTCCAGGATCCCCAACGGCGCTTCCGGATCCGCACATCCGACGACCGCAATGCTAGGGTCTTCGAAATCGGCGATGGCGGTGCCTTGTCGTAGGAATTCAGGATAAAAGTATAAGGCCATGCGGCCGGCCGCGAGCGTGCGAGCGAAGACTTCCTCTGCCAGGCGCCGCGTGGTCCCTGGCACCATCGTGCTCCGCAGAATCACGATGTGCGGGTGCGCCGTTTCCTTGCCCATGAGCGCAATAGCGATCTGGGCCACGACCGCCTCCACGTGGCGGAGGTTGATGCTCCCGTCTTCAGCGGAAGGAGTGCCCACGCAGACGATGCTCACCTCCGTGTCGCGCACGGCGTCTGCCGCCTGCGTCGTCGCTCGCAAGCGCCCAGAGGCGAGCCCATCCTGGATCCGTTCCTCCAGACCAGGCTCTGAGATTTGCGCCTCCCCGGCATTCATCAGGGCGACTTTCTCAGCCAAGACATCGACACCCACCACTTCGTGTCCGCGCTTGGCGAGACACGCTGCCGCTACGGAACCGACGTAGCCCAGTCCGAAGATGCTGATTCTCATGTGGCCACCCTAGGCCACTTTGAGCCTATGAAAACCTCCAAATGTTAGACTGCAGGAGGAGAACCTTGACCCACACCCCAGGCTTCGAAGCCAATGGCACGCATTTCGGTGAGGTTGACCAAGTTCCGTCCATCAAAGAGGAAGGCCGGCTTGGGCATGGTCGCGTGGAGTTTCTCAAAGTCTTGCTCTTTGAATTCGTCCCACTCGGTCAGGATGACGATCGCATGTGCCCCTGACGCAGCTTCCTCGGCAGACTGACAGATTTCGACTTCCTCACTTTCTTCCACGCCAAGATCCTCTAGGATGCGTCCTTTGGACACTTGCGGGTCGTAGATGCTGAGGTGAGCCTGTTCGCCTAAGAGATCCTGACAGACCGTGATAGCGGCTGATTCACGTGTGTCGTCCGTGTCTTTCTTGAAGGCAAAGCCCCAGATGGCAATCTTCTTCTTGGCCACAGTGTTGAACATCGTTTCGACAATCCGTGAGGAGAAACGACGTTTCTGATAGTTGTTTATCTTCACCACCTGTTCCCAATACTCGGCCGCTTCATTCAAGCCGTAGTGCTCGCACAGATACACGAGATTGAGGATGTCTTTCTGGAAGCACGAACCACCGAAACCAACGGAAGCCTTGAGAAATTTGGGACCGATCCGGCTGTCCATTCCGATGGCGTGAGCCACTTCGTCAACTTCCGCATTGGTAGCCTCACACAATGCCGAAATGGCGTTGATGGAGGAGATGCGCTGAGCGAGGAAAGCGTTGGCAGTGAGCTTGGAGAGCTCTGAGGACCAAAGATTGGTCGTGAGCACGCGATCACGAGGCACCCAGCGCGCGTAGATCGAGGCGAGCGTTTCCACCGCTTCCTCCGATTCGCCCCCGATGAGCACGCGATCGGGTTCGAGGAGATCGGGAATGGCGGTGCCTTCGGCCAGAAACTCCGGATTGGAGAGCACGTCAAATTTCAGATCTGGATTGCCGGCCTTGAGGATGCGCTGAATCGAATTGGCAGTGCGGACGGGGATGGTGGATTTCTCCACCACGATCTTGTTTCCCTCAGCCACCGACGCGATGCGACGCGCGCAGCTCTCAATGTAGCGCAGATCAGCCGCCCGCCCAGCTCCTAACCCGAAGGTCTTGGTCGGGGTACCGACGCAGATGAAGAGGATGTCACTCTTCCGAATATTCGCATCGATCTCGGTATCGAAGAAGAGGTTCTCACCCCGTCGCTGAGCCACGATCTCATTCAATCCAGGCTCGTGGATGGGGAGCACATCCGAGTTCCAGGCACGGATACGTTCCTCATTCAGGTCCACCACAGTCACAGCGATGTCTGGGCACTTGTTGGCGATCATGGCCATGGTGGGGCCACCGACGTAGCCCGCTCCGATACAGCAAATATTCATAGTCGGTTTCATATTATCTGATAATTCTAATAAGCAATCCTTAAGGGAGGATAGATCTGGTAATTCTCAGAATCGCGATATCTAAGATTCTAGCTGGCGAGAGCATCGCTCGAATCTGCCAATCGTCTACCAAAGACTTGCGTACACCAAAGCGGGCGTTCCGCCGAGGGGGTCAGCGGAACGCCCGCCTGAGCGATCTCGCAATCACTCGAGGTTGGGAGTTGGGGTGTTGGGAGGGGATTGAAGCCGATTGCTGAGGGGCGAGACCAGGATGGATGGTTGGTTGGTTGAGGAAGGCGGCCTCGCCAGAAGCAGTCATTTCCAACACCAACCTTAACTACCGCCTCTCAGGCCAGAATCTTACAGCAGATCGGGAAATTCTTTCACCATGCCTCATGGAGTCGGCGTCGGGCGGAGATCGACCAGGCCCCAGTCGAGGAGGCGCCCACCGCGGCTGTGCCTCGCATGGATGGCAACGATGTTCTCGCCTGTCTTGAGGGCTTGCGCGAATGCTTGTGAAACCGGCACGTCTTCATAGCCACTCGTCTGCCGAGCGATCGTGCATGGGACGCCGTTGATGACCAGGGTCAGCCCCTCATCGTGGCAAAGACGATGATTCCACTCGGAGGCGGTCAACTCCTCGAGACGAAACGTCCGGCGAAGCCAGATCTCTTCCCCGTCCCAAACGGAGCCAGGCGTCACCCCCTCAGCAGCCTCGCCAAAGGGAGCCGATCCTTCACTCCACGCGCTGTCATCGTAGGCAGCACTGGACCAATCGCCTTCGGGCGATGTCGTCGTGTAGCGCCACGTTTGCGGAGCGTCTTCACTGGTGGGCACGGCCACCATCCGCTCGAAGGTAGGGAGTGGTCCATACACTTGGCGGTTGAGCGCCGCCATCGCCTCGGCATCCACCTTCAC
The DNA here is from genome assembly GCA_030425385.1 of Verrucomicrobiia bacterium. Classification (GTDB taxonomy): domain Bacteria; phylum Verrucomicrobiota; class Verrucomicrobiia; order Verrucomicrobiales; family DEV007; genus JAACDM01. Next base: position 72,068 of record JAUIAH010000016.1, read on the forward strand.
ACGCTTGCGATCATAGGTCATCAAGCCATTCACCTCCCCTTCGACATCCGTGGTCTGCGTATAGACCGCCGCCGCCAACCCTCCCTCGATGAGCGGAAAGAGCTCACGGATGAGACTCTGATAGTGACTCCATACATCTTCAGCTTTCTCATAGGTTCGGTAGCCCCAATTCTGCTTGTCCCACCAGAGGTGGTTGGCAACCGGCAGGCCAAGACCCCCAAATTCACCTAACACCACGGCACGCGTCTCTTCCATCGGTGCCGTTGCGGGACCTGGATAGGCATGCACGTCGCGGAGATCCCCTGTACCACGATCAACCCATCCGCTCGGTCCATCGATCAAGCGACTGGGATCCTGTTCCTTCGCCCAGGCGAGAATTTCGTCCGTCTTGAATTGTCCCCAGCCTTCATTGAAAGGCACCCACACCACAATGCTAGGGTGATTGTGTAGCGCCTCGATCATTTCCGCATATTCTTGTCGAAACTGCGCCTCTGACTCTGGACTCCGCTCCAAATCCTCCCCCTCGCGCCCGATGTGCTGGTCCCCATTTGGGAAATCCTGCCAGACGAGTAATCCCTTCACATCGGCCCAGAAATACCAGCGTGCTGGCTCCACTTTCACATGCTTACGAGCCATGTTGAAACCTAACTGTTTCGTCATCTCGATATCGTGGCGCAAGGCACTATCCGTCGGAGCTGTGTAGAGCCCATCCGGCCACCAACCCTGGTCCAGCGGCCCGAACATGAAGAGCGGCTCATGATTCAGAAACAAACGCGTCACCCCCTGATCGTCCTTCCCCAGACTAATCTTGCGCATCCCTGCATAGCTGACGACGGAATCTACGACTCCACCATCATCCGCCAAGAGATGCGCGCGAATCGTATAAATGAAAGGGTTGGTTGGCGACCACAACTGCGGCTCGGCAAGGTTCAGTTGCATTTCCTCCCCCAACGTGCCCGTTCCCTCGGCCACGACTTCCCGCCGTGCCAGGACCTGCACACGCACTGTGCTAGCCGTCGCCTCTGGCCCCTCGCCGTGCACGGTGAGACGTAGAGCTTTGGCATCGACATCGGGAACCGTGCGTAGTTTCGTGATCGCCGTTTGAGGCACTGGCTCCAACCACACCGTTTGCCAAATGCCCGTCACCGGCGTGTACCAAATGCCTTTCGGTTCCTCTCGTTGCTTGCCCCTTGGTTGGGAGCCTGCATCTGTGGGATCCCAAACCGCCACGACCAGCTCCTGCTCTTCCCCCTCCTGCAACGCCTCGGTGATGTCACAATGAAAGGGCGTGTAGCCCCCGCGATGGTCACCCACCGGCTTGCCATTCAGCCACACCTCCGTTTGCCAATCCACAGCGCCAAAGTGTAAGAGCAACCGATCTGAACGCCATCGCTCAGGCACAAAGACCGAAGTTCGATACCACAGACGTTGGTCCTCACCCACCGACTTGCCTACGCCTGACAGGGCTGATTCTACCGGATAGGGAACCAAGATCTTGCCCTCCCAGCTCTCCGGCTTGGGCGCATCCTTGGCCACAATGGCATAGTCCCACAGGCCGTTCAGATTCCCCCACACTTGGCGCACCAATTGCGGCCGTGGGTAATCTGGCAACGGTTTCTCAGGATCCACCGCGTCCGCCCACGCGCTCACCATGCCGTCACCTGCCAGTTTCCACTCCTGGGCCGCCGCTTGGAAGAGCGCAAGGGTTGGAATGATTAGAAAGAGCAGGGATCTCATCCCACACCCTCTCAAGCCTGCTATTGATTCGCAAGCGAAGAGATCACGCGAGCAGTGGCTGCGCATTCGACTAACAGAATGCTTGAAGCTCTGCCGACTTGGCCTCCCCGAGCGAGTTCTCGACCTTCAATACCAATCCAAGGTAATTTCTTCAGAAAGATGTCTCCTGGCGGCATCCGCCGGCAACCACTCGGAAATGTCAAACCATCCCAACTGGTCATGAAACTAGCCCACCCCGTCACCGCCAGCATCTTTCTATGCCTGCTCCCCCAGGTCACGCGCGCACTCTCTGAAACAGAAGCAACGATTCCGCCCATTCGTCGTGCTGATAGTCCCTACCACGATTTCGTAGTCAATTATGGATCAGGATCCCATATTGATATTCGAAGTCTCGGAGATGACGACATCATCATTGGCTACGGCACCCTCTTCGATCCCCAGTTAGGAGGCCGAGCCTTCCATCCCGAGTTCCAAGAAGCGGTCCGACACGATGAAACGGAAACGATCACCGCTACCTACAGAATCCCTCGCCCTGATGATGGATGGGCCAGTTGGAACTTGAGCAAGCTAACCGTGCGTATTGCCTCTGGCGGCATCCTCGATTTGCAAGGCAGGGAAGTTCCAAGCTCCTCCTTGGGCACCCTCCAGGTCGTCTTGGAGTCCGTTCCACAACTCGCCGTACAACTCACCAAATTTCCAATCGTGGTGGCCGGTTCCAATTCACCCGCCACGTTCGAGATCCACTACCAGGCAAACTATGCGCTGCAAATAGAGCTATTGGATCATGATGAGATTCAAGCCCAGGTGTGGACGCCCGAACTCCATGATGACGGCACCCCCAAGATGAGCCTCTTTGGGAACCCGATTGTCAACGTTCATAACATAGCGACACGGTTGCTCTCCGCTCAGCACAACGGCGATGGCACCGCGATCACGGCTTCCTATGCGCTTGATCCCCCGCAAGACGGTTGGGTCTACGATCCCTCGTCCCAACCCAACGAAGCCCGCATCAATGTGAACCTGAGAGCTTTGGGTGCCAACGCCCCTCAAAGCACCCAGCTATTGCAGGGCAGCTACTACTTGGGTCGCCTCATTGTCATCGAGGCCACTGAAGTCACCGCTCTTCTCGACGCCGGCCCGCGCTTGGCTCCTGGCGTCGATCACGTCCCCTTTGAAATCGAATACCAATCACGCTCAGCGGCCATCGATATCGAAACACTGGGCGATGACGATATTGGGACGAGCACGATCAACTTTGAAACCGGACGACGTATCGTCGCGACGTTTAACGAGATACTGTCAATCGAAGATGAAGGGAAGCGCGTGCGCGCTTCTTACACCTTGGAACGTCCCGCCGGTGGTTGGCTCCAGGTTGGTGGAGAGATTCAACTGGGCATCGCCGCGTTGGAGAACGGAGTGCGAACAATGGACGGTCTAGCAGTCATCCCGAGAGAGATCGGTCTTTATCACTTTGATGTAGGCAGTCCTGATGCCGTGCCGCAACTGGCTGCCTTGGATGAATGGTTCAGTCAACTCGGCGACGCCTTGGGAAGTGAGGATGCGGTAACCATTACATCGGACCACGATAGCGATGGGCTCACGGATATGGTAGAATTCATGGTGGGGACCGATCCCCTTGATCCCACGCATGCCTCACCGGTCACAAGCTCTCTAGCGCATGTCGACGGGGAAGCATTCCTACAATTGCACTATGCACATCGCGTCAGCGTTCGAGGGGCAGTGATTCTTCTTGAAGGCTCTGAGACCGGCGAGACCTGGTTGGAAGCAAGCTCCTACTTCACTCCGACGGCCCTTGCGGTGCCGGACGGGCAAGGACTGCGTGCGGTGACGATGCGCTCTCGACTTCCGATTTCAGAACTCTCGCTTCGTCTATACCGCTTACGCGTCGTGCCCAGCTTCTAACAGCGCACCCATGTGATGAAGCCAACTATCAAAGATGCCGACCGCGACAACGCTCTGCTCCAAGAGTACGCGCAACACGGGAACGAAAGGGCGTTTGTATCTTTGGTAGATCGACATCTTCCCTGGGTCTATGGCCTCATTTCTCGTGAGATCTACGACTTCCGCCTCGCAGAAGAAACGGCACAGAACGTGTTCTCTGCCCTTGCCCAGGCGGCACACCGCCAACGCAAGATTGAGCGCGTGTCAGCATGGCTCTATGGAACTGTTCGTAAACAAATCGCCCTCACCATGAGAACCGAGAGGAGACGCAAAGCTCACGAAAAGTCCTATCAGAAGCTTACGGAAGCAGAAAGAGATACGGCAGCGGTGGAGACAGATGCGTGGCGGGATCACGTCCCACAACTGAGCGCTGCCCTCAATCGCCTCTCTGTCAATGATCAGACCATTCTCTTCCTCCGCTTCTACGAAGGCCTCACATTTGCCGAACTAAGCCGCCATTTAAAGATCAAAGAACGCGCCGCACAGAAGCGCCTGCATCGAGCTGTGGACCGATTACGTGGATTACTGGGCAAACGAGGCATTCCCCTGACTGCAGCCATGCTAGGGAGCAGTATGTTCACCTCCGGCGGAGCCGAACCTCCCGCTCGAGTATTCGCAAACACCTATCGACTTGCCACAACTCAGATACCGACAGCTGCAGTGACTTGGATGGGATCGCAAGTGCTGATGTGGTCGATCGCCGTGAGTTCGGTGGCCGCGTTCGCTACCCTGAGCGGGAGAATGCCATGGCAAGACTCGCAGCCCGTGAGCAATGCCAGTAAGGAGATCTTCAGTCTTCTCGGCGATCGTAAAGGCCGCAAAGAAAGCATGCGCGCTATTGCCGTGGACGATCTTGAGGCAATCTATCGTCTAGCGGAACGCCCTAAAGAAGTGGCGCTCGCACAATTGATAGAACACCTGGAGACCCCTCAAGACGATGTCTATCTGCAAGACTTATTCGCCCGGTGGTCTCGTCTAGATGCACCGCGCGCATGTGACGCCATCATCAAGCTCGAAGCACACTGCGCACACACGGCACCTGCCTATGCTGGTCAACTAGCCGCAACCATGACCATTCCATTAAATGCCTGGTTGTCTATCAATGATATCGAATCGAAGGAAGCCATGTCATGGGTGAAAGCCCTTCCAAGGGCGCACAACGCCGAAGAAACAGCATTTGTGGCATGCCTCACCCATCTAGCCCAACAAGGTGATCCCGATGCCGCCTGGGGATGGCTCTGCCAGCGACCGCTCAATGGGAATAGCATTTGCGAACACTTCCTCAGCGAGGTCGCCTCACACTTCGCGGATCCTCATTCGGCTCTGCATTGGTTAGGGCAACTCGATGCGGATCTCGGCTTTGAACGCATCCATACGAGCCGCTATGCTCTCAAAAGTTCTCAAGAAGCGGACCAGAATCGCAGTCGATTGTGGTCCGCAGCCGTGCGGAGATGGTTTGCAGACACGCCTCAAGACGTTGCCGATTGGGTAGGCACTCTTCCGCCATCGGCGGTGGCAACGGATGCTGCTTGGCAGACCTTAGCCTCGATGTGGGCGCATCATGACCCGGAGGCGGCCGTCATGTGGGTAGCAACTCTCACGGAAACACAGCAATCGGAGGTGTGGCCCTTGGTGATCGAGGCCTGGGCAACGACCGATGCGGCAAGCTGCCTGGCATGGCTCACGGGTTTGAACGACTCCGTACTTCAATGGACGGCGCTGACCCAAGCTTTCCCTACCTGGCTCCAAACGCATCCCAATACAGACGAGATGGCTCATTGGCTGAAAGGCATGGCCGATGAAGCGCGAGCACAACCTTTGTTCGTCGACTTTTGCCAGTTCCTGCCCACGCGAAAAGCGCTAGACTGGGCACTCGGCGTGCCCCCAGGGGTCAATCGACAAGTGGCCTTGGAGCATGCCTTTTATCAGTTAGGGCAAGAGCACTTGGAAGAAGCCATCGCGAAGCTCACAGTGATCCATGACACCAAGGATCGCGAGCTCGCCGTGCGGTCGCTTAGCTTAGGTGGACTGACCGCTGGGAAACGTCACGACTTGCAGGCTTGGCAAGAAACCCTATCGCCAGGAGACGAGCAATTACGGATCGCTTCTCTATGCGCCGATCTGCATTTGTTAGCCAGCTTTAGCCCGGAGCGAGCAGCCCGTGTCATTCGAAGCCACCCGGAGGGCGATTGCCGTGGGGCGCTCATCGAAGTCTTGATAGAGCGCACCGCTGGACGCTCGCCTCGCGATGCGAAAGCAGCACGATCGTGGTTGGCAGAGCTGAAGGATCCCATCCGTCACCAGCGCGCCAGATCTTTCCTTGAGCGTGTGGAGAATGACTTTGCCCAATATGGAACGACTGCCCTGCAACTGCCAGAAGCGAGTGACGTGCGCTTTGCGGAACAGAGCCTGGACGATCTCATGGCCCGCTTGGATCATGTCTCTGGACGCCTGCGCGGTATCCGGAGGCAATGATTGTCTGCGAGAAGTCCATTCCGTGATTCTTTGGCAGCGCAAACATTGGGATTGCGGCCTCCCGCACGACTTGATAGCCTGAAGACATGACGCGTATCACCCTCGTGCTGATATTGGCGCTTGCTGCTGGATGTTCAACGGTTCCAATCGCCCAACCTGAAGCGGTCAACTATGTGCCTCCATCGGGACAACCGATCGATGCCCAGACGTCGGCGTTCCACACGCAACGTTCCCGATCCATCATAAGCCTGACAACCACATCCCATGTGATTGAAAGCAATCTCACCGATCCTGGGAGACCAACGGTCACTGTTTATGCTCCGGCGATAGGGAAACGCGTGAAGAGGCAACTGGAAAAGAGAGCACTCCAGGATACTCGCGAAGTGCCTTTGTCAGGGCGGCCGGGTCAGGCCATTGAACTCGCAAGTCTGCACACATTCGTCTATGGACCGGAAGCGCCCGGTGCGGGCCAAGAATTAGAGCCACGCGGCACCTTCACACCTCACCTAACGGTCGATGGGCGCGTCCACATTCACGCCCAATTGAGAAACTCGGCTTTCATGCGATGGACAAAAGAAGATTCGTTTCCGTGGCGTAAGAAAGTGCCAGACTTCGAGCATCAGGAACTTGATCAGAAGGTGTCTGTGTCTGGAGGCGCGTTCATGCTCATGGGCCCCTTCCTTGAAACTGATCCCGATTCCGTGGATTCCAAATCCCCTTCGGCTGTCAGGCCCGAAGCGACCGGCCGGCAGCGATATCTCCTCGCTGAGATAGGCATCATTCCACTCTGAGGTGAAGAGGGCTCATGATAGTCTTCTCATTCTTCTTGCTGCTCGCTTTCTGGAGCTTCGTGTTTGCATGCGGCTGGATCGCCTATCTGGCGACCGGACGTGCACGATTCTGGAGGCTTCCAGTGGTTGCCCTTGGAGCATTCGCCGTGCTGATGGTCGTTTTATGTGTCATTGGATGGTGGATGGCGCCAGTGACGCCTAGCCGCTCAGACGTCATTGGCACCTACGAAGTGAATCGAAAGATCTATCCTGGCCCGAATGCCGATTGGCAACATGCGCACTATCAATTTCGTATCACGCACGACGATCAATTCTTACTCTATGACCACACATTCACAGATGGCCCCAAAGTCTTTCGGGGTGCCGTATGGTGGATGGTGCAGCCGTCTTACCGATGGCACCTCCACATGAAGGACCCTCACCACATCACCAATAGCCTTCGCAAAGGCCCGGCACTCTACCGTGGGACGGAGGGCTTTTATTATGTGTTTCCGTCAGAAAAGTTCGGCAACATGTTCTTCAGCCGTGTGTCTGAAGGATAGCACAATCCAGCGAGGCTTCCCTACTCGGATGGCCAGCCAATGACATCAAATACCTGACTAACCACGTGAGATCGACTTTCGCGGACAGTTTCAATGGTGTGATCCAAACAGAGGATCGCGAAATATGTGGCATCGCCTGGAGCATTCAGCTCTATCCAGCCAACATACCAACCGATCCAACCGCTTTCTAGTTCTCCAGTGCCTGTCTTGGCGTAAAGACGCCGGCCCTCACGTTCTTCGACAAGGCAAACCTGCTTGGTTGCTTCAGTGGTCTCTTTGGAAATCCCCAAGTGCTCTTCTTGGAAAAGGCGCAGAAATTGTATCTGCTCCATGGGCGAAATCTTGAGTGCGGATGATAGCCAATAGCGTCGAGGGGAGCCGACGATCACCCCGTTTCCATAGCCCCACGTGCGCAAGTGATTGATGACACGCTGGCGATCCAATGCAGCGGCAAGATCTTGAAAGTACCAATTGACAGAGTGTTGGAAGGCGGAACGGAGATCATGGGGCTGGGTCGTCCAAGAAATGGGCCACCATGGATCTGCAGGATGCTCTAGGGGATCGTACCATTTCGCTTGTCCAGGATAACGCACGTGTTGATCTTCCAATGCCATGATCGTGAGGGGGAGTTTGTAAGTAGAGAATGGACTGAATCGCTGGGTGCTCAGCTGCCTATTGGTGATGGTGTAAGTGTCTGCTCGTGGGCGGTAGATCACATAACAGCGCTGCGGATGCGTTGGGTGTTTGAGGAGCTCATCGATCTTTGAGAGTGCCTGCGAGGTATGGCGGACAACGAGTTCCTCGCTACCTGGCAGGTAGAAGGCTGTGGTTCCTTTGGGGAATTGAATCCCCTCGTTCTCGAAGAATGCCCTAGCGTTGTCTTCGATCCCAAGATTTCTTTCGGTTGGATAACGTCTCGTGAAGAGAATGTCGACTTCAGGAGAAGGGACGATGGTCACGGCGTAGGGATCCATACGATAGCTCACGCCCGCGAATTCGGCGAGGGCATTCAGCAGTGCCCCAAGCGGCGTGGGCCCAAGCTGCATGCTTATTCTTTGCGCCAAGGCTTTCGGTTGAGCCCTTCTGATCTGCCGCTCATCGATGAGTAGGTTCACACCTTTACGCTCTTCGGGGATCGCTCGCGGATCGTGCTTGATGCCCAATTGCCGTATGGTTTCCACTGCGTCCTCCAAGACGAGATCATCGAAGCGACATTCGGGAATGATAATCGCGTCCAAGGCGTTTTCGATCTTCTGCATAGATGCATCCGTCTTTCGCTTCTCCTCTTGACGCGCTTGCTCAGGCATGGCGTGTCTCGTTCATCGATCCTTTCCCATTTCTCGTCGACTATTCGAAGGAATCCCTCTCCATCCGCTGGCGTGCGAGACTCCGGCACTTCCTGTGCCGTCAAGCTCACCAAGATGCTCAGGAGAATGACTCCTGCCAGAACCATGGGCGCTTGCCGCGGCGATGCCTGTTTGGTGGCAGCCAAGACACGCCGCACGCGTCGGTCTAACAACCCCGGCGACGGATGGGCCATGGGCACCGCCGGGCCGGACTCATGATGCGCCGTCATCGATGCACAATGATAGAGCGCCTCCGCATAGAGGTGAGGATCGACGCCCTGTTGCATGGCCACATCGTCGCAGGCCAATTCTGCCTCTTGCCGCCAATGCCGAACTAACCACCAAACCAACGGTTGCGGCCAGTAAAGGGCCCGTGTCAGTTGACCCAAGAGATTCCAGAGTACATCTCGCCGCCTCACATGTGCCAATTCATGACACAACACCGCCTGGAGCGTGCCTGGATCCCATTGCAAAGCAGCCTCCGGAAGGATGATACGCGGGCGAACGATTCCCCATGTCAACGGCATGCTCCTACCCGGAAGTTGCCAAATCATGCCTTCTCGAAAGCCAGACAACCGTCGCGCCGATCGCAGAATGCACGGGTCCTCACACACGTGCGCTTGGCGCTGTTTGCGCGCCAGACGGCGCCAAGCCATGGCAATTGGCAATAGCGTCAGGATTGCGCCAAGACCGTAGATGCCCAATAGGCCCTTCGCCAGAATAGCGTTAGAAATGAGGTCACCTGATTCTAACAACAATCGATCTTCCTGTGTCTCTCCGTGAATATGCGCGAGAGAATCCCTCACAAACATGCTGTCATCTTTCATCGATGCTTGCCCCTGTGAACCCGAAGGGCTCGACGACTGGCCAGCATCACGTGGAAGCAAAGCCCACCGTGGCCCAAAGACAACGATGCTCGGCAGCACGATCAAGGCCACCATGAGGCAAGCGATCACCTGACTACGTTCGCCAGGGGATCGCCTTCTCATTGCCACCACAATAAGACAACCCGCCAAACTGAGGAGCGAGCCACGAATGAAGAGTTCAACTATCGGATTCATCGTTTCCGACCCTTCTGACGCCTCTTTGCCTCCGCGATAAGTGACGCCACGCGATCCAGTTCATCCGCTGACAGCGTCGTATTTGGATCGGTGAAATGAGCCGCCAGAGCCTTCTCCACGGATCCGTCGAAGAACGTGTGCATCACCCGTCGGAGCATCGAACGCCCTGCTGCTTTGCGCGGCTGAGTGGGCTTATACACATACTCCCGCCCCAACTGGTCATGCCCGAGGTGTCCTTTCGATTCCAAGATGCCTAGCAAGGTTCTAACTGCCGTTCGAGAAGGGGGATCTACAAGGCCATCCACGACCTCGGAGACCGTCGCTCGTTCCAAACGGTAGATCACATCCATGATCTGCCGCTCACGCTTGCTCAGTTTATCAGGATCACTCATGATAAGGCCAAATTATTGGCCGATATTGAGGAGTGTCAAATAATTGGCTCTAAAAATTTGGCCCTAACGCAGAATCTCAGCTTGCGACTCCTCGCGCTTTCGATTCGCACGGGCGAAGCACCAACGGTGTTCCTCTAAGCGACTGGTCGAAATCCGTTTCAGATGTCTGATCTTCTACCATTCCAGAAAAGCGATCACCCTCCAGCTCGCCGACTCGACTCTAAGAAACGCCACCATTCTCTAACAGAATGTCTTCGCATCTCTCCCACTCGAATCGATGATGAAGCATGTCAGAGCAAACATTCCATCTGTATCAATCCTCTACCACAGATCCACGTCCGGCCCTGTCAGAATCGGCGGCTCTTCAGAAACTCGACATTGATCAACTCGTTCGATTTCACAAGCAATCGAGCCATCTTTATGGCTTCGCGATGCTTGCTCTGTTAGGTGCTGGTCTTGGGATCGTGCTTCCATTCTTGCCCAATCATGAGATCTCCTTAGATGGACTGACGATCGGCCTCACAGGGTTCTTTCTTGTCGTCGCCATTGGGTTGATCCGGCGAACGGAGTGGGGACGTATCGTGGGAAGCCTATTCACTGCTATCCTGCTAGTAGGATTCCCCATTGGAACGCTGATAGGCATCGTCGGGCTGAGGGCAACCCTGAAAGCTCCAGAGCTGTTCGGTAATGCTCGCCTCACCCACAAAGGCCTGACCCGCGCTCTCAAAGCAGCCAAAGCCAAACAGAAACAGGCGCGACGGGAGAGCAAGAAAGCAAAGCGCCAACGTTAGCGGCGCTGCGTGAGACGGTCGATCTCGGCACGGACGACTTTTCTGGCAGTCGGATCCGTCACGCCTGAGGCCCAGCGGTGCATGCCGTCGGTGTCCCGATCGTGGAAGACTTTGAGGGCTTCGTGGACCGCCCGTGCGCGAAGTTGGGGTTCATTGAATCGGATTGCGAAGTCAGCTCCCAAGGTGGGATCGGACTCTGCTAGTTCGTTGGCGGCTTCGGCTGCGGCCGATACCTGATACCAACCATCGACTTCATTCTCCAACCAAGTCACCGCCAGTTGCGGGTCGGCCTCGGCAATCGATTCGGCGATGTTCCTCGCGATGCTCCCGCGGCGCTCGGTCGAAGCGATATTCCGAAAAGCCTCCAGCGCCGCTTCGTGGTCGTGGCGCGCGAGATCAGAAATGGCATAGTTAACCCGATGCTTGCTATCCAAAGCGTCGACGTCGCTCTGCAGCCATTGCAACGCCGCCGCGGGATCGTGCGTTGCCCAGGAGTGGACGGCGCGTTCGATCTCGTTGTGGATCAGGTTGCCTCGCGGGAGCTTCTGGAGGATGGGCAAGTAGTGTTCCGGTGATTCAACGTCACGGAGAATCCCAGAACTCCCGGCGTTGGCATAGATTTCTGTGAGGGCGCCGAGAGCCTTCTCGGGATTCCGCTCCATGCCCCCTCGGACGACCCCGCGCAAGACGGTCGAACGCATCGGATTGAAGGGTGAAAGGGCGTGGGCAGCTTCCAAGGCATGGTCGAAGTCACGCCCGGCCCACTCGCGGAAGAGATGATACCCGTGCGGTTCATTCCGAAAGAATGGGGGATCTTCTAGCAGAAAGGCGAGGAAACTTTCGGGATCGGTGTGCGACCATAGGTGCACTAGCAGGCTCTGGTGATCCTGAGCTCCTTGACTCTCACAGAGTGCGTAGAGTCTTGGGAAATCACGATGGTCCGCCGCACGCAACTGAGTGAGCCACGTCCTCTTGGGATCCTCCTGGAAATCGATCTCAGGCAGCGGAGCGAGAGGAGTGTTGGCTGGGGCGACGGCGACGATCTCTGGAGTCGGCTGTGGCTGGAGCCTCGTCGCGATGAGATAGGCCGCTGTGTAAGCGAGCGCCATGCAAAGAAGCGCTAATGCTAGGAAGGTGACTTTGGATTTCATGGCGGTGGCAGCCGACTCGACCGTTCTTTCGCGACGGCTTGCGCGTCTTCAATGAGGACGCGATCGGCAGGGTCTTGGGCTTGCTCCCAGGCATCGGCTTTCTCCGGTGAATAGCGATTGAAGACGGTGAGGCTCGCGATGAGGAGTTCCGTTGCGATCTCGGGATCGGCAAAGGAGAGCGCCCAGTCGGTAGCGGCCCTTGGATTCGAGCGTGCCCAGTTGCTCACGAACGAGGTCGCGTAGCGCCGTTGTTGGTCTTCTGGCGTCAATGATAGGATCTTCTCGGCGTGCTCAGCTGGGTTGCCCGGCAACGCGAGGGCGGCCGCGTAGAGGTCTTGGAGAATAGACGTGCGCATGCGTTCTGAGGCGTTTCGAAGGGAGCTGGCCAGCCCCTCCGGAATGCTCCCTTCACGAACACGCGCCGCTTCGATGTACGCCCTCAGATCATTCCCTACGGTGCCTGACACAGTAATTTCCTCGCTGACCCATTTCGCAGCGGCCTGCAGATCGGTGCTTGCCCATAGGTCGATGAAATCTAGGAAAGCCTGTCGGTGACTCGCGTCATCGAGGTCCATGGCGCTCAAGGCTCCGGCCACTTCAGGCAGTTGCCCCACAGGGACATACTGAAAGAGCCAATGAAAGGCGTCGGGGCTGAGTGGGCCATCGAGGACATCTGAAAGGATCTTGAGCCCCTCGCGGAAATCCGCCGCCATCAGTGGATTGAAGACCGTATCAAGGATCTGTTGGCGTTGTTGATCCTCGGGAAGGTTCTCCCGTATCCAAGCGATGGCGGCATGGGGATCTTTGTGCGCGAGGAAGGCGAGCTGCCTGCGATTGGCATCCCAGGTGGACGAGCGCGAGGTGTTGGTGATTCTGAAAGGGCGATCTGGATCACGCTTCAGAGCATCCTCCCATCGTGCAAACCAGCTTGAGCGGCGCTCTCCCAAGATGGAGGTCGTCCTAGCAGAACCAGTGGCTTCTCTTTCAACGATTGTCGAGATTCCCTCGGACTGTCCGGCCCACCATCCTAGCATGGCGCCGAGAATCGCGCTGACACCTAACATCCACATTCTCATCGGCAACGAGGTCTCAAGGGATCATTTGTCGGGTTTCTCGTAAGCGAGGATTTGGCCGTCTTCCATGAGGCGAGCTTGCAGCGTTGCATAGGGAAGATCCTGCACCGCGCAATCCTCATCGAGTGCGAGCATGGCAGCCGTGGCCGCGCTTTGACCGAGGATCATGAAGACGGGCTCCATGCGAATGGAACCGAAAGCGATGTGCGAACTGCTCACACACACAGGCACGGTGAGATTCTCACACTGAGCCTTCTTCGGGAGCAGGGCGCCGTAGGTGATCTTGTAAACCGGGCATTTCACTCCGATGTCGCCTTCATTCTGCACATGCCCTTCTGGCGTGATGTAGCGTTGGACATTGTGAGAGTCGATGGTGTAGCTCCCCATGCCGACCGATTCAGGCGTGGGGCGACGCTGGAGAAGTTCGTTCTCAGTCATGACCGTATGCCCCTTCATGCGGCGAGCCTCACGGATATACATTTGGTGAGGCCAATGCCCATTGTCGACAAACTCATCTTTGGCCAAGCCCCATTGCTTCATCTTCTCCTGAATGTCCTCAGGCACGCGCGGGTCCGTGCAGTGAAACCACAGCCAGCCCTTCTGATAGCGCTCGTGCTCCTCGTAGATCTCGCGTCGTCGCGCGTAGCTGGCCTCGGGATAGTCGTAGTTGAACCCAATGTTATCCGTGCTCATGGGGCCGTGATTGTTCGTATCGGTCTTGTGATTGGGAATGGGGTCAAATTTGTGAAAGGTCTCCCGCCAACCCGCCTCATAGATGCGCCCGAGCAATTCATACTGGCCTGCATCGTAGCCCTCTGGTTCGGTGAAAGGGATCCGATTTCGTGGGTCATTTGTGAGGCACATGCGGAAACAGTAGGCTTGAACTTTATCGTCGCCCGCGTGGCGTTCCCCGGGGTGCTTGGTGGAAATGCGAGGGAGCACGCCGCTTGTGGGGTCATTGGGAATGACGTAGGGACTGATCGGCTTGGGCACGGCACCGAAGTGGTGGCGATGATGCAAGACACTCGTCTGAACGCCGTTCCACTCTTCCCCATAGACGTCGCGTCCCTCACGCCCCACATGATAATCCACCCCGGCAGCCGCCATGAGATCGCCTTCATAGGTCGCATCCATGAACATCTGCCCCGCGAACGCCTTTCCGCTCAGCATGCGAATCTCTGTGATGCGTCCATCTGTCAGAGTCACGCCTTTCTCGCGATCCAACCATTCATCCCGATGCACGGGAATCTCAAAGGCCTTCACATAGTCCTCAAACACGCTCTCCGCGACATGTGGCTCGAAGATCCACATCGTGCGGTTCGCCCCGTCAATGGCTGGTGTCCCTTGGCCCTTGTTTCCATACTCGGAGCGTTTCTGAAATGTCCAGGCTTCGTCTTTCTGATAGGCTTTCCACACGCGGTGATAGAAATCGCGCGCCAAACCGCCGATCACCGCCTTGTTCCCGGTATCCGTCCACCCAAGCCCGCCACTGGAAAGCCCGCCCAAGTGCTTATCCGGCCCGACGATCACCACAGACCGCCCCATCTTGGCCGCTTGCACCGCCGCGATGACTCCGGCAGACGTCCCGCCATAGACAACCAAGTCATAACGTTCTTGGGCTTGTGCCGCATGCGTGAGGAGAAAGGCGAGGAGTAGACCAAGGCGAGTCGCATTCATGCAGGCAGCATCTCAGGATCCCCATTCGCTGCCAAGCCTGGACAGCCCGTGATCCCAATTTAGAGGTTGTTTTTCCAACTGGTAAAGGCTAGGCTGGGGATCTGATGAAGCGCATTCTTGTCTTGGTTCTTGTGAGGGTGATGGTCGTGCCTGTGGCGTGGGCACAAACGGTTCAATTAGAGTTAGAGAACGTGGCCCCGGGCGATTTCCGGGTGGCGTTCACCCCGCCGACAACGTCCATTCCCTACGCCGCGGTGTCGCGGACGTTTGTCTTGGAGCATAGTGAGAATCTCCGCGAGTGGGAGTCCCTTCATGAGCTTTCGCTAGAGAACGCTTATGCCTATCAGGCGGGATTGGGTGTCCCTGAAGGGCTGTTAGAAGGGCCTCAGCGGTACTTCCGCATGCGGATGGAGACGACGGTGCGCTATACGACTGACAATGCGGCGGATTACCTGGGATTGGAGACTCCCTTCACGGCGGCGTTGATTTCGCGTTTCTATCCTGAGGGGCGCGATTTGTTAGTCGATTATCCCGAACGCACTTATGCAGGGGAACATCCATGGGACGTGACGACGGCTGCTTACTGGGATCTCTTTGCCACGGATCCGGCGGTTCATAATGTGGATCAGGATCCGGAAGAGGATGGGTGGCGCGCGGTGGATTATCGGTTGAACGAGGAAGAAATGGCGATCTTTCGCCGTGAAGGCTTTGTGGTGAGCGAGCGTCTGGGCACGGATACCTTTGGCGATGCGTTTTATGATCTATGGACAGACGATCTTCCTGTCTTCATTTCGACCGATGCCATGCTGCACGCTTGGCATCGCAGTTTTCAAAGTAGTCTGGAGGAAATCGATGCCCTCGTCATGGCACAAGAATTGCGAACGATGTTAGAAGAGCTTTCCGAGGGATTGGAGGCGCATCGCGACCTTTATGCGTCTGGGGATCCTTTCTTGCAAATGGCCTTCGAGGATGTGGATGGCTTCTTTCAAGTGGCGCGTTCTTTGTTGGATGGATCGCTTTCCCACCCTTCCTTTGCAGATGGCTCATGGGTTGGCCACACCGTATCCAGAGCCATGGATGCTAGGGATGTCATTGGCTGGACGGACCTCTTTGGTCAGTTGCGGATAGTCGATTACACGCAATTCGAGCCACGGGGCCATTACACCAAGACGGAACAGCTCAAGCGCTATTTCCGGGCGATGATGTGGTGTTTTCGAATCGATTTCCGGCTGACGCCCGCCATCCAATTCCGGGAGGATCCAGAGGAGATCGCGAGTGCCCTCCGCCAGGTGGGTGCCGCGGCTTTGTTAGCGCAGTTGATCGTGGATCAGGGATTGGAAGAGAGGTGGGCACAAATGGAGAACGTCTTGGCCGCAGTGGGAGGGTATGGCGATGCGATGACGCCCCCTCAGTTCAAAGAGATTCTTGAGGCAGCAGATGCCTTGGACGTGGGATCGATCGGTTCCGAAGAGGAAGCGATTGAATTACAACGTCAATTGTTAGAGGGCACGTTAGGCGTTCAGAACATCCGCTCGCACGCGATCCTTTCGCCGAGAAACACGCAACAACAAGCGGTCCTGTCGCGTAGCTTCACCTTCTTCAGCCAGCGCTTTGTCTTGGATTCTTGGGCCATGAGCAAGGTGGTCTTTGATAGCATCATCTTTGATGAGAATGGGATTCCCGAGGAAACGGACAAGATCTTTCGGCGGATTCCCAGTGGGTTGGATGTGGCGTTCACGGCCTTTGCGAACAACGCCGCGTTGCCCATCCTCGTGGATCGGATGGAAGATCCCCTTGGGCGAGCCTATCGCGATGGGTATCCCTATCAGAACAACCTCGCGGCGGTGCGCGCGGTGCTCGATGATCAACCGGAGGAAGCGTGGATGGGGAATGTCTACCATCATTGGTTGAGAACCTTGCGAGGACTCTCTCATTTGCCCCAAGAGGAGACGTTGCCGCACTGCATGCGGACGGAGGCGTGGGCTCGGAAAGATCTCAACACGCAATTGGCATCCTGGACGCAGCTGCGCCATGACACGATCCTCTACGCCAAGCAATCGGCGACCGCTCTCACCATATGTTCGTTTCCCGATGGCTATGTGGAACCAAGACCGCGCGTGTGGGCGCGCTTGCGTGAAATGGCAGGAGCAATGCAAGCGGTGGTGGAGGCGCTTCCAGCGGAAGGAGAGATTGAGATCGAAACGGAGATCTTTCCCGGCTTTACGGAAACCACAACCATCGATGTCGTCACTTGGAAGGAGGCAATGTCAGGATTTTATGCGCGATTTGCAGCGCGTGTGGTCACGTTAGAAACGCTTGTCGCCAAGCAACTCCGTCACGAGCCGTTTACGGACGAAGATCTTACCTTCATTGATGGCCTCATCCAATCTGGCGGCACGGTAGGTTCTGGCGGCGAGCGGAGGTATGATGGATGGTATCCCGAATTATTTTATCAACGTCTCGAAGATGTGGCCGACAACGCGGCAGGTGAATTTGATGCTCTGGTCACGGACGTGCACACCGATTTCCCCGATGCCATTTCTGATGATCCGGGGACGATCCTTCATGAGGCAGTGGGAGGCATTCCCTTCATGCTCGTCGCGGTGGAACGGGAGGATGGACGTCGGGCGGTTTATGGTGGGCCGGTGCTTTCGCACTACGAATTCGATACGGGACCGGAATTGATTCGGCTCACCGATGAAGCCTGGCGGGATCGTTTGTTTCAAGGCGAGATTCCCGTGCCTCACGATTGGACACGAGACTATCTGGTGCCCGCTGAAGGTGGTATTCCCCTTCCTTCTGGATCGGACTTTTAAGCAGCTCCGATCACGGAAGAAGGAAGGCCTTGTCTTGTTTGTAGAGGGAAAGGCGTTGCGCGAGCTTCTCGGCGACGGCGTGTCGCTCGCGTTCTTGGGCGAGCGCGAGGGCTTTCTCGGCGGTGGCGATGGCTTCTGCAAACTGCCCGTTGGCGGCGTGTGCCGCTGCTAGGGTATCGAGCGGCTCCGGAGCTGCATGATTCGTGGCTGCACACACCTGTTGGGCAAGTGAGAGCGCCTCTGCGGGTTGGCGCATGTCTGGTTGAGGAGCGGTGGCGAGCAGCCAAGCAAGGCCGTTCTGCGCGAGGAGGTCCTTTCCATCGAGCTGGAGAATGGCGCGAAACTGAGCGATGGCGTGAGCGTGGTGGCCTTCACGCTGGTACGACTGGGCCAGTTGATGGCGCGGTTCGATGAGGTCGGGGTGATAGTGTAAGGCTCGGAGGAGGCTGCTTTGGGCCAATGAACTCTCACCGAGGGCAGTTGCCGTGGCTGCGTAGGTTTGGCCGATCTGTTCGAATGTGAGGGCGCGAGACGGGAGCGATTCTGGCGTCGTGTGCGGGGTCTCGCCGGTGATGTGGGTTTCGAGATAGTGATAGGCTTCCTCGGCGCGGCCAAGGGCTAACAAGCGATTGGGAATGGAGAGAAGATCGGCGTACATGGCGCGCATGAGCCAGCGTCCCGGCATGGGAAGGGCGCGATCTCGAAAGTCGGCGTCGGTGACGTGAGTGAGGGAGAGGTCTGCTAGGACTTTCTGTGGGGAGACGGCACCCCGATAGTAGGCGAGGAGGCGTCCTTGGGCATCCCTCAAGAAACTGCTAGGGATTGATGCTTGCCGTTCGCGCCCTGTGAGGATGCGTTGGGTGACATCAAACGCATCGAGGAAGGCTTTGCTTGCCGTGCCTTGTTGGAAATGAGGTGGGGCTTCTTTCGCGATCTGTGTGGACGCTTCCTCGACATTGATGAGGCAAATCTGCACCCCGGCTTGTTTCCAAGCGTGGGTCGCCTGAGAAAGGGCGTGGATCTCGGCGAGACAGGGTTGGCACCAGGGCGCCCAGAGGACGACAAGCACGGACTCAGAGCTGGCGTCCGAGGCATCTCGCGCCTGGCCATCCGGCGTGGTGTAGGGAAGGGAGGGGAGAGGCACGCGTGCGTGAGGGATGATTCGCAGATTGGAGGTGATGTTAGGCTTGCTGGCAGCGCGCGGAGAGATGGTCACTGGCATGGTCTCCATGGGGTGGGCGCGGCCCTCTCCCTGAATGACGTGATAGGTTTGGTTGAGAGCCAGACCAGTGACGGCTTCATGCTCGCCGCCGGGCCATTGGATGCTGACGGATTGGATCTCCATATCGGCGGGCAATCCGAAATGAACGCTCTTGCTCGACTGCGAGAGGTAGCCTTCCCCGGCGCGGATGGCGCGCACGAGCTGTTTGCCATGGGTGCTTGTGAGGGTCACGCGAGCGCCGATGGCATCGCGATTGCAGTGCACCCCTTGTAGATGGAGGCGAAGGTGATTTCCTCCCTGGAGTTGATTCAATGCGAGACGGATACGAGGAGCGGTGCGATTGGCCATCCATACATCGAGATCGCCATCGCGATCCCAATCGGTCACCGCTAGCGCCCGGCTATCCGATGGAAAAGCCATTCCGGCAATGGTGGAAATATCGATGAAACGGCCATTTCCGCCATTCAGATAGAGGAGGTTGCGTTCGTGACCGCTCCACGACTTGCCGTCTTCTAACAATTGCCCGATGGCGTCCCAGGCTTGCAAATAGCGCGCGCTTTGTTGGTGGCTGCTGGCGTCGGTAGGGAGGCTATCTGGAGATTGCGACGTGACCCGTCGCCAGAAGAAACTTCACAAATCGTCTGAATCCTCATCGGACGTGACCATGCCGTTGGCCACGAGCAGATCAAGGTGACTATCATTGTTCACGTCAGCAAATTGGCAGCTCCACGACCACCGTCCCATGTTGACGCCTGCAGGCAGAGTCAGGTCTTGGAAACCGTCCTGGCCGCGATTGACAAAGAGCGTGTTGCCGCGGGCATGGCGTCGGTAGGCGTGATGGGTGCTTTCTTGCCCGGGCCGATACTGGCGTTGATAGGCGATGCGGTTGCCAGCGGAGGAGAACATGTTGCCCACATACAAATCCATCAAGCCGTCCTGATTGTAATCACCCCAACTCACAGACATGCCTGCCGAAAGATCTTCCACCCCAAGAGTGCCTGCCACATCGGTAAACTGGCCGCCATCGTTGCGGTAGAAGTTGTTCCGACCAAAGTCGTTGGCGACGTAAAGGTCAGGGTCGCCGTCATTGTCGGCATCTTCCCAGGCGGCAGCATAGCTAAAGCGTTGATTGTTGATGTCCAAACCCACGGATTCGGTCACATTCTCAAACCGCCATTGATCGCGGTTCTCTAACAGATAATTGCGCACGCCATTGTTGGCGTCATGATAGGGTAGTGGGCGCCCGAGACCCACGGTGTCGCCATTGCGATCGAAATAGCCGCAGACGTAGAGATCAACCTTGCCATCGAGATTGTAGTCAGCTGCGGCCAGAGACCTCACGATGGAATCTGATTGGGCGACGGCTTTCTGTGCGAAGCGCGCATTGCCGTCGTTGGCATAGAAGAAGACGTGCCGCCCTGAGGCGATGGTGAGATCTTGATCGCCATCGTTGTCCCAATCGACAAAGAGAGCGCTATGGGTGGGTTCATGAAAGTCGACGCCTGCTTCAGAGGCGACGTTTCGAGCGGTGCCATCGGCTTGTTGGAGAAAGAGCGCGTTGGGGAGACCGCCTGTGTCACAGACATACAGATCGTCCCATCCATCGCCATTGGCATCACCGATGGCGAAGCCGTGAGGACCCACGATCTCGGCTCCGAAACGCCAATCGAGGCGTTCGCGCCAGTAATCGATTCCAAAGCGAAGTTGCTTCTCAAAAGCATCATCGCCGTCCAAGACCGCGCCAGTGGCATCCGCAAAGAGCGATGGGCGATCACTTTCCCAGCGGATGCGTTCGACGAAGGCGATCTTGATCTGAGATAACGTGAGCTCGTCATTCGCATTCAGGCGCCATTCCGTTCCCCAAACCATGTTCTCTTGGACGGGCGCGTCCTCACGGGAAGCCGATCGATCGACGAGCACAGTGGCTTTCAACACGCCGCCCTCCTCGGCAGCGATCTGAATCAGTTTGAAATGAGTCGTACTCGGCGAAGGCCATTCACTCAGCCAAGCCACGGCGGGGCCGAAGGCAGCGGGGCGCCCTCGTGCGACCTGTAGCGACCCGTGAGTATAGGTTTCTGTGAGGGGCGCGGATGCGATCAAATGCCCTTGAAAGGTTGGACTCATGGCCAAGGGAAGGAGTTCCTGGCGATCGGTCTGGGTCCATTTCTCCAGAGCTTTGAGATCCTTGAGCATGCGCGCGGAGATCACTTCCGTGTCCCAGCCATCCGTTGCTGGATCGAGCTTCGTAAGCTCTCCCTGGAGGTCCGCTTCATGGCGTTCCGAGGGCAGGGCAGGCAAGGGACTCAGGGGTGTGTTCTCCGTCGTTGAGGCCGTTTCCGAGGGAGAAGAAAGGGGCGTAGACGCTGTGGACGGCTCGTCCTGCGGATCGCCGCATGCCGTCACCCAAGCGACGGATCCGAGCAACCAGAGATGATGCCATGACCAACGCATACCGCATTCTTGACGAGCGAGTCGGGTCACGACGAGTCGAAACTTCACGCCTCTGAATCTTTCCTCTGGTCATTTCCTGTCATGATTTCGTAACGTTACGGTCATGGCAATCGAGCGCATGCCGACTGCCCACCCCAAACTCACAGTTATGAAGACAAGATTACGCACCACCAGTTTGGCGACGGCTGCTTTAGCAGCAGTTGCCCTCTCACTGGCTCACGCGCAGGACCCGAAGCCGGTCGGCGAAGTTGAGCTGTTAGAATATTGGGACTTTGAGTCCGAGAACGGAGGCGCCGTCGCTGGTGCCTGGAATGGCCATGTCGGCTATCTAGGAGGCATGGCCACCTTGACCGATGGCGGTCAATTCGGCAATTCGCTCGATACCTCCGCCCTGGAGGGCAGCTATTTCGTCATCGATAGCGGTGACGAATATGAAGATCCGGGTGACAACACGAAGGAGTTTGTCACCAAGATCAATGAGACGGCAGCCGCTCGCGATCAGTTGAGTGTCGTCTTCTGGCAGCGCAATACGGATGAATTGCGTGACCAGGTCGGCTGGTGGATGGTTTCTCCTGGCTCAGGCGGAACTGAACGCGGTGCCCAGGGGCACACTCCCTGGAGCAACAACCAAATCTACTTCGATACCGCCGGATGCTGTGACGCGAGCACCCAACGGATCAATGGAGCCTCCACCCTTGAAGGCGATCAGTGGATGGAATGGAACCACTTCGCATTCGTGCGCAACGGCGAGGAGAAAGCCATCTGGGTCAACGGCGAAGTCGCTGTGTCCGGCACGAGCACTGATCCTCTTCCAACGGACATTGATCGCATGTATTTCGGAAACGGAATCGAGAAGAATCGTGATCAGCCAGGTCTCATGGACGAATTGGGTGTGATTGATGGCGCTCTTTCTGAAGCCCAGATCAAAGAACTCGCGGGCGGTGCCTCGGTGATCGATATCTTTGATCCCTCAGATCCAAACTTCTCGATTAGTTCATCGATTGGCCTGGGACAACTGCCAGGCATTTCCGAAGCGCAGGAGCTTACCATTAAGCTGAAGAACACGGGCGACACCATGCCACTCACCCTCAGCTCGATTGCGATTGTCGGTGGGGACACGGACAATTTCACCATTGCCGAAGCGCCCGCTTCCGTGCCGGCAGAAGGCACGGCGGATCTCAAATTGTCCTTTGTTTCCAACGGCGAGTTTCGGGTCTTCTCCGTCGATATTGAGTTCCAAACGGATGATCCCGACGCCGAAGACCAAGTGGTTGTGGTTCCCGTGCGGGCCACGGTGGTGAATCCTGATGGCCCCATTCATCACTGGCCTCTGGATGAGGCGACGGCGGATGCGAGTGCCTTAGACATCAATGCTTCGGGTGGCGGCGCTGCTAATGGCGCCTACGGAGGTCCGGTCACGGTGGGCCAGGATGGCCTGCAAGATGGGACGGGCACCTCGATCACTACGGGTGGTGGCGCCTTTGCGGCGGCCCTGCCTGAAAACCGCCTCCAAAGCTTCACGCTTGCCTTGTGGATGCGTCCGGATGCGCTTGGTGATCTGAGTGCGCAAGACTTCCGCACGGTGGTGGCGAAAGGTGCGGACAACCCGGCCTTCGGCATTCTCGAAGGTAGCGGGGAACTCGTGTGGTTTGGTGAGGCTGACGGCCTTGCTGATGCGCTCTTCCTCACAAACGGTCTCGGGTTGCAGGTGGGCACCACTTATCACGTCGTCCAACGCTATGATCACACCACTCAAACCGGATCGCTCTGGGTGGATGGAGTTGAAGTCGCCAGCGGCGATGTGCCTGCTTTCGAAGATCTCGGCAGCCTCTACGCCGGTGCCTTTGGTGATCAAGGAGCCTTGCCGTTTACCGGCGGCCTGGATGACGTCCAGCTCTATGACCGCGCCCTCGAAAGCGAGGAGATTCAGTTTCTGAAAGACAATCCTGGCAAAGGACTCACACCGATTGGTGATCCGGATTCCGATCAAGACGGCCTCACCGATAGCGAGGAATTGGCCTTGGGCACCGATCCCTTCAATGCTGATTCTGATGGCGATGGCCTTCCTGACGGCCAGGAACAGAACGACTTCGGGACCGATCCTACTCTGGCTGATACTGACGGCGATGGTGGCAGTGATGGATCGGAATCCATCTTTGGCTCGGATCCTCTCGATCCTGACAGCAAGCTCGGTGAGTTTCTCGTCACGACGATCAAGGCCGCTGAAGGTGTAGAGATCCCTTCGGTTGACGCGTTCAAAGAAGTCCTAGCAGATCCCGCTCAAATCGCGGAATCGCATGTGGGAACTTACACCTTCATTAATTTCCGAGACAACGCACAGGGTAATTTCCCGAACGATGAACTCCCGTTCCCCCTGTGGGATAG
Source organism: Verrucomicrobiia bacterium (assembly GCA_030425385.1). Classification (GTDB taxonomy): domain Bacteria; phylum Verrucomicrobiota; class Verrucomicrobiia; order Verrucomicrobiales; family DEV007; genus JAACDM01. The sequence goes on from JAUIAH010000016.1 coordinate 95,940, forward strand.
CTTTGGCGATCGGAATGACTATGGCATTCACGTCACGGGCAAGATCAACGTGTCGGAAGCGGGACTACGCACCTTTGGTGTCAACTCTGACGATGGCTTCGAACTGCTCATCGATGGCGCTCAAGTCGCTGCCTTCCCTGATGCACGCGGGTCGTCTGACACCTTTGGCTCGGTCGATCTCTCTGCAGGCGAGCATGACATTGAACTCTTCTATTTCGAACGGGGCGGTGGTGCCCAAGTGGAGCTCTTTGTGAATACCCAACTTGGCGCGGTCGAAGCTTTCGGTGATGGCAGCTTCGTGCTCTTGCCAGGCTTCGGAGCCCCCTCGCCTGATGCCAATGGCAACGGTCTTCCTGACTTCTGGGAGAATAACTTCTTCGGCAATCTCGATCAAACTGCGGAAGGAGACCCTGATAGTGATGGCCTGACAAACGCCCAGGAATTGGATGCGGGCACCAACCCAACGGTAGCTGATACCGATGGCGACGGCATCATGGACGGAGCCGAAACCGACACCGATCCGACCGTTGCGGACACGGATAGTGATGGCCTGAGTGATGGCGAAGAAATCGCCTTGGGAACGGACCCCACGAATCGCGACACCGACAACGATGGCTTCGGCGATGGATTTGAGAATGACAATCCGGATCGCGATCCACTCGTCGCGGAGACAGGTGGAGGCGGGCCTCCATCTATTGAAATCATCGGTACGGGCACAGATGCCCTCATCGGTGGAGACCTCACGGACCCCGAGAACGATGGCCTCGACGCCCTCGACGCTGCGGACGATCCTTCGTGGAACTGGGTTGCCATCACGGGTAACAACGAAGCTGACTTCGAAGGTGGTGAGAATGCCTTCAACATCTTCGATAACAAAGTTGGCGGTGGAAACGACAAGTGGTGTTGTGACGATCCCACACCGGAGAATCCGCTTTGGGTGGCTGTCGAATTCGCCGAGCCTATCAGTCTCACACGGTTCACCATCACCAATGGAAACGACACGCCTAACCGCGACCCCATCAATTGGCAGATTCAAGGTTCCAATGATGGGGAGACATGGGAAACGATCTTCGTCAAAGACGACGGCTCCATTTGGTCGGAGACACGGAATGAAGTCGCGCTCATCACTCTGGGTGCCCCAAGTGATCCGTTCACGCACATCCGCTACATCGTCTTCGACACGGAAGGTCCCTTGCATCAGCTCAACGAGATCGAATACTTCGGCATCGTCGGTGGTGCGGGAGGAGGTGGTGGTTCCCCGAACCTGGTGGCTCATTTCCCACTCGACTCGAACGGCATCTCGTCCAATGGCCTCTTCGAGCCTAGCACTGTCACTGATGTGGCCTTCGGCAGTGCCGGTGCTACCGCAAATACGGGCACCTCAGCGACGTTCAATGGCTCTAGCAGTGTCATCCAACACGATTGGAACACGGAATTGAATCCCGAGAGCTTCACTCTTGCCCTCTGGGCGAAGTCTGAAGGCGGGGCGGGTGCCTGGAACTCACCGGTCACCAGTCGTCATGACCTGTTTGCCGATGGAGAGACCAGCCAAGGCTTCCTCATTTATGACAACAATCCAGGTGGGGTTTGGACCTTCTGGAGCGGCAACGGTCCGGACGCTGGCAATTGGCAAACCCTGGATGGTCCTGCCGTCAACTTAGGGGTCTGGCAGCACGTCGCCATCACCTATGACAACGGCACGCAGATGAAGAAGCTCTACGTGGACGGCGAGTTGGTCGCGGAATCAAATGACTCCATCACCCCGAACGACACCACGCCCTTCAACATCGGCGCGGGTCAGGACTTCGGCGATGGCTTCTGGTTCGTCGGTGACCTTGACGACATCGGCCTCTGGCGAGTCGCCCTCAGCCAGGAAGACATCGGTGCCATCATGACCGGCGGTGTGGCCAACTTCACCGAAAGTGGCGGCGGCGGAGAAGTCGGCGGTGGTGACGATGATAGAGTCGCTCTGGAGAATGTGGGCCTCGATGCAAATGGAGCCTTCAGCGTCACCATTCCTGATGGCGTCACGATGGACATCGAATACTCCACGGACCTAGAGAACTGGTCCGTCATCGCTCCTGACGTCACCGGTGACATCTCGGAAACTGACGCTGGACGTGCTGGTGCCTCAACGGGCTACTATCGCGGTGTCGTGAAATAAGCGAAACACACCTTTACGAAACCCTACTTACGGGGGTGAGGCGCTTGCGTCTCACCCCCGTTCTCGTTCAACCTAACGAAGTGGCTGACGAGACACGAGGAGATTCTCTTGATTGCGAGCCTCGTGGGGAAAAGCCGGAGTGGCCTGGTAGAACGCGCGCGAGCAACCGGGGACGAGGTCGTCATGAAGCTCGACCACAAGGGAAGTGACGTTCTCCAGCCATCTGGTTTCTTGAGAAAAGAGATCTTTCTCCGCACCCTCGATATCGATCTTAAGGAGATCAATGTGTGAGAGCTGGTGCTTAGCCATCAGCGCAGGGATAGACGTGGCGGGGATGTCACCTTCATCCGAGGCGCGGCATTGAAAGGACCAGGTATTGGCCTCTGGATTGGTGATTTGGAGTGAGCCTTCCGTGGGCCAGAGCGCGGCGTGGATGGGGTGAATGTTGTGGTAAGCCTCCACATTCTCCTTCAGGAGAGCGAAATTGTCAGGATGGGGTTCCAGTGCGTAGATGGTAGCTTGCGGGAAACGTTGGGCGAACTGAATGGCGGCGAGGCCGATGTGTGCTCCGGCATCGATGATGACAGTGGGTGTGTCAGGATAAGGGAGGGCGTAGTGATCCCAAAGAAAGGTGTCTTCGTAGACGTGAATGTCAGAAGAACGGGCGCGGAGAGTGAGGGGCGCGCGATTGGCGCGGCGCGGGACCGTGATGAGCGTATTGCTAGGGCGAAAAGTGTAGGCGATGGCAAATCGGAGACCAGAGAGCGGGCCCAGGTGTTTCAAGTGACGTCGGAGGAAGAAGCTCCAGGAGACGGGCTTCTTGATCCATGAGAAAAGGCGTTTCACGGGAGGAGAGTGCGGAGGGTGACGAGAAGAGCTCGGGTGCGAAACCAGGGCTGCAGGCCAACGGTCTCGTGCGGGCAGGGGAGAGGACAGCGGATGAAGGCAAGGAGAAATTCGCGCAGAGCAGGCGCATTGCGATGGGCCTCGCGATACATGAGCCCTGCTTGGTAATGATAGACTGCACGCACGCGCGCCCAGAAAGGGAAATCGGTGAGGGGGACGAGTCGCTGAAGGCGGCAGTTGCGAATGGTGCGACGCATGGAAGCGGTCTGCCGTTCGGGATTCGAGCTCATGTTTGTCCCGTGCTGCCGCTTGAAGACGAGACGCTCGCCGAGCATGAATACCGGGCCGGTGGCGGCGACGCGAATCCAGAGGTCGCGGTCTTCGGAGCCCATCTCGGTTCGGCCAAAGTCAGGATCAAAGCTGCCGAGGTCTTTGAGCGTCTGGCTGTGGACAAGGACGGCAGGCGAGAAGCGATTCTTGAGAATTAATTCGCGCAAAGAAATTTCTCGATTCTTGTTAGGAATAGGCGGTTCATTGTGGAGGCGCTGCCCATCGGGATCGACGTTGGCGTACGCGGCGGCCGTCATGATGTACCCAGGTGGTTGGCTTATCTGTTCTACCATTTTAGCGATAGCATCCGGTGCGAGATAGTCATCGGCATCGAGGAAGAAGAGATACTCGCCAGATGCCTGATCGATCCCCCGATTGCGAGCTGCGGCGAGACCTTGGTTCGGTTGTTGAAGAAAGGTGATGCGGTCGTCGAAGGTAGAGAGAATGTCAGGAGTCGCGTCCTGAGAGCCGTCATCAATGGCAATGACCTCAATGTGTGGGTGTGTCTGGGCAAGGGCGGAATCGACAGCTTGTTGGACGTATGCTTGGTAGTTGTAGGCGGGGATGATAATGCTGACGCTGGGGGAGGTCATTGGGAATCAAAGAAGCGTTGGTTGGTGAGGGAGACAAGGGCTTCATTGGGGTTCTGATAGAATTCCTCAAGCAATTGGCGGGCCTCTGCGGGTGGGGAGGCGCCTTTGGTTTCTTGGTGGCTCTTGCGAAGATCGGCCTTCTGCCAATCAAAGGGGGAAAGCTCGAAGAAGGTGCAGATGCCCTCCAGAGACTGAGCGGTGTTGGCCGCGAGGTCGTGAGACGCTAGCAGGAGGATGTGTTCGCGAGGGAAGCGGTCGACGTAACGGCTGAGATTGCGCGCGTAGAGGCCGTATTCGAGCAGATGCCATTCGTAGAGGCGGCCATCTCGGTGAGCACGGATCTCTTCCTGAACGGCAAGTTTAAGGTCTTCAGCATGCGTTCTGGGGCGCGGAAGAAGCGTGGCCTGCTCCTCAGGAGTGTAATAACGAGCGTTCCACTTCTGGAAAAAGTGGGGATCGGTCTGGAGGAAACGCTGGTACATTCTGTAGGCAGAGAAGGCGCGACTGACGGGATCGCGAAGGAGGCAGAGGATGCGAGCCTGAGGATTGTAAGCATGGAGATCTCGCGCGGCGTGGGGGGCAAAGAGATAGTGGGGAGAGGCCTCAACGGCGACCTGCTTGCGGCGGTCGTAAGTCTGGAAGTGGCGATGGTAGAAAGTGGTTCCAAGGGGCTGTCGGGTGGCCGATCCGAAGAAATCGACTTCCTTGTCTGAGGACACCAGAATCTCAGGGTGCTGGGCGAGATAGCGAACAAGCGGGGTTGTTCCAGCCTTCTGAGCACCAATGATAAAGGCAGTGGGGGGAAGGATTCTCGGGGGGATGAGGGCTTTGAGAAGAGTCTTCATGATGGGGGATCATGATCATGGTAAGGACAACAGATGGATCTGACAGCCTTGAATCGACCCGCTTTCCCTAATAAAGGGACAGGCCCATAAATGTAATGGCCTTGACGTTCCTTTGTCGACTTCGCGCCAATCATGAAGAAATGAAGGGCCTTGGGGATGGCGGGGTGGGGACGACCTCCTGAGGAGATCATCGGCCCTTGAGAAGGCGGGATTTTCTATTTTCGAGTTGCCAATCGGAGGCGGAGCTTCCTAGGGTGGCGGTCCGTTCTTCCGGCCAGAGGAGGTGCGGGTTTGTCCGTAGATTGATTGTTCATGCCCACTTCAGAAAGCTCCATTTTTCCGCTTGTGAAATTTTTCACAAGCGATTAGGAGTCCGTAACCATGCCCAACTTTTTTCCGCGCTGGACTAATTTGTTGCCCCTCCAGATCGGCGTTGCTCTGATCATGATGGGGTCCGCTGTGACGGCGGGTTTGTGGTATTACTTTACTCCCAAGTACACGCGGGTGGGCTATGCGCCGGCGCAACCTGTTCCTTTTAGCCACAAGATTCATGTGGAGCAGCACGGGATGGATTGTCGTTACTGCCACAGCTATGTGGAGAAGTCGGGGCACTCTAATCTGCCTACGACGGCTACGTGTATGAATTGCCACAAGCACATCAAGAAGGACAGTCCGAAGTTGGCCCCGGTGCGCGAGAGTTGGCAGACAGGCGAGCCAATCGAGTGGGTGAACGTCCATGAAGTGCCTGATTACGCCTTCTTTAATCACTCCGTGCATGTGAATCGCGGGGTGAGTTGCGTGAAGTGCCACGGGCGCGTGGATCAGATGGATGTGGTCCATCATCATGAGCCGCAGAGCATGAGCTGGTGCTTGGATTGCCACAAAGCTCCTGAAAAGAACATTCGGCCGGTGGATGAGGTTTTGAACTTCGATTGGGAAGCTTCGGATGAAGTGAGAGAGGACTTCTATCGTGAATTGATGGAGTCGAATGGGAAGACGGCGAGCGACCTGATTGGTGTGATTGAGAAGGACCGGAAGCTATTGCCTCAGGACCAGCGTGAATTTGATGATTTGATCCGTCTCTCAGAGACGGTGTATGGCAAGGGAGAGATGACCCAGGCGGAAGTGGGTCTGCAACTGAAGCGAGCCTGGGGAGTGAATCCGCCTCTCTCCTGTTCGGGGTGCCATCGCTAACGCATTGAGGCTGACTGATTTGATTTCCGCATGAAACGCATCGTTCATCACCCAGAACCTGAAAAGGGCAGTAAGCGCCTCTGGCGGAGCGTGGGCGAGTTGGAAGACACGCCGACTTTTCGTGAGTGGTTGGAGCGGGAATTTCCTGCAGGGGCGTCGGAGATGAATCAGGCGGAGACGGAGTCGTCTCGCCGGACCTTCATGAAGCTGATGGGCGCGTCTACCGCTCTGGCTGGATTTGGGATGGCTGGGTGCCGTCGGGCTGAGAAGTATTTGGTGCCCTACACGAAAGGTGTGGAGTGGGTGATCCCTGGCAAAGCGTTGTATTATGCGACGGCCATGCCAACGGCTGAGGGGGCAGTTCCTTTGGTGGCAACGACCCATCAGGGGCGTCCGACCATGGTGAAGGGCAATGCCTTGCACCCCACCAGTCGGGTTGTGGTGGACGGTGAGGAGAAAGGGCACACGGGTGTCGGTGCGTCCGTCTCGGCGTCGGTGTTGAACCTTTACGATCCTGATCGGTCTCGTCAGGTGCTCGCTGGTGGTGAGGCGTCTTCGAAAGAAGCGTTGATGGCCGGTTTGGAAGCCATGCGGACGGAATGGTCGGGGAATCAAGGCGAAGGGTTAGCCTTTCTGGTGGGCGAGGGCGTCTTGCCGACGCGGGATCGCTTGCTGAGTGAGATCGCAACGAAATTTCCCAAGGCGAAGATGTTTCGCTACGAGGCGTTCACCCTCGACAATGTCCGAGCTGGGCTGACGATGGCGGTGGGACGTGATGATGTGGCATTGGTTCCCAAGGTGGACCAAGCGACCAGGATTCTCGCATTGGATGCCAATTTCCTTGAGGGTGGTGGTTCACAGGCATTTGGATTTGGTTCGGGTCGCCGTGCTGACCGATTGGTCAATGGAGCATGGCAGCAGCGGACGCTTGAGGAGATGAATCGTCTTTACGTAGTGGAGCCGGCGTTCACGGTAACTGGGGGCATGGCCGATCACCGCTTGCGCCTCCCTGCAAGCCAGGTGGCGAATGTGGCGGCGGCAATTGCTCAGGAGCTTGGGGTCGAAGGGGCCTCTGCCGAAGTCGATGAGCGTGTGGCAGCCTGGCTGAAGCCTGCGGTGGAAGATTTGCGAGCCGCTGCCGGGAAATCCCTGGTCGTGGCTGGGGCACAACAGCCCGCGGAGGTTCATGCCTTGGTGGTGGCGATCAATGAGAAGTTGGGAGCCTTTGGGAAAACGGTAGAGCTTGTGCAGCATAGTGGTCGTTCCATGGGAAGTCTTGAGGAACTGCGTGATGCCGTGAATGCGGGTTCCGTCACGACGGTGATCAGCACGACGCCAGCGGATCCTGTCTATGATGCTCCGAACAACTATCGGTGGGAGCAAATCGTTGAGAAGACCACCTACATTCACCTTGGGTTTCATCGCAATCACACCGCGATGGCGGCGGATTGGCATGTGCCCGGGACGCATTATTTGGAGGAATGGGGCGACGTGCGTGCGGTTGACGGCACGTATTCGGTGATTCAGCCCATGGTGCAGCCCTTACTTGGGGGAATTTCTGAAGTTTCCCTTCTGTTGATGTTGCTCCAGGAAGGCTCGCTCACTGAGGCGCCAGCTGAAGAGGTGGACGACGTGACGCCGATGGCGGAGCAGGACGCAGCGCCGACGCCTGATTACGAGGCGGTGCGTGAAACCTTTCTCAACACCTTGGGCTTGTCTGAAGATGTGGAAACGGCCTGGAACCACGCTTTGCGTGATGGCTTCCTTCCAGATTCTGGCTATGCCGCGGTGAGTGTGAGTGGGGCGAAAGGAGCCACCCCTCAAGCGGTGGCGGCTCCCACGGGAACGGATTCGTTGGAGGTGCGTTTTGTGCCGGACAGCAAGGTTTATGATGGGCGTGATGTGAATAACGCCTGGCTGCAGGAGACCCCTGATCCCATGACGAAATTGACCTGGGATAATGCGGCGCTGATGAGCGTCACGACGTTCCGGGCTCTGGGACTGGAAAAGGATGGCCAGCGCGTGAAGATCCATTTAAGCAATGGTCGGGAGGGCTATTTCCCTGCCTTACAAGCTCCTGGTCATGCAGACAACTGCATCACGGTGCAGGTTGGCTATGGTCAGCGCGTGTGTGGTCGCGTGGGTTATGGCGTGGGCTTTGATGCGTATGCCATGCGGACGTCGCAAACGCCTTATTATGCGAGTGGTGCAAGCGTGGAGATCCTCACCTCTAATGAGGAATTGAACCCTGAATCGCCTTCGGCCAATCATGCGCCGAATGGAGATGAGGTGACGATTGCAAAGTGGGAAGAATTGGCCCTCACGCAGGAGCACAACGCCATGGAAGGGCGCGGTCTGGTGCGTGATGGCGGGTTGGCGGATTACCGCAGTGAGCCTGAATTCGCCCAGACGGTGGGCATGGATTCGCACATTCCTCCCAATCAGCATTTGTATAAGCCCAAAGGGCGGGCGGTGAAGGGATCGATCTATTTCAACGATCTCGATGCCAATCATCAATGGGGCATGACGATCGATCTGAATTCCTGTCTGGGATGCGGCTCGTGTCAGGTGGCCTGTCAGGCGGAGAATAACATTCCGATTGTCGGGAAAGAGCAGGTGTTGAATGGGCGTGAAATGGCCTGGATCCGCATGGATCGTTATTTCACGGATCCAACTCTGGTTTCGGAGAGCGATCCCATGCACCATGCGCACGCCGAAGTGGAATCGCGCGGGGTGGAGATCCTTAATGAAGATGCGCTTGAGGCCTTGCCTCAGCCGGTGGCCTGTCAGCAATGTGAATCGGCTCCCTGTGAGGCTGTGTGTCCGGTGAATGCCACCGTCCACAGTGATGATGGACTCAACATCATGGCCTACAACCGTTGCATTGGGACGCGTTATTGCGCTAACAACTGCCCTTACAAGGCTCGTCGATTCAATTTCTTCGACTACAGCAGTCGAAATCCTGTGGCGAAGAAGAAGATCCCTGGATTGGAGTTTGGAAACCTCTATGCAGGGCCCTTCGGCGAGAAGCACGGGGACGGTATTGAGTCGCTGCAGAAGAATCCCAATGTCACCGTGCGGATGCGTGGGGTGATGGAGAAATGCACCTATTGTGTGCAGCGAATTGAGGCAGCGAAGATTTCACAGAAAGTGGAGGCGCGGGACTCGGACAACATTCAGGTGAAGACGGATGCGGTGAAGGTGGCCTGTCAGGAAGCGTGTTCGATGGACGCGATTCAGTTTGGGAACCTCAAGAACGAGGCCGACACCGTGAACCGTTATAAAGAGAATCCGCGGAATTACGAGCTTCTGAAATACGTCAACACGCGGCCGCGCACGACTTATCTGGCGCGGATCAAGAACCCCAACCTCAAGATGCCGGGTGGGATCGAGGTTGGAACCACGGCCAAGCACATTCACTAACGGCTCCACCATCGCGCGAAGAATCTAACATGGCTAACGGATCAACAACGGCTGACGAAGCCACTCCCACTCGAATGGAGCGGGAGCCTTTGGTGCTGAACAATCGTTCCTATCACTGGATCACGGAGCGGATTTGTGGGGTGGTGGAAGGTCGGCAGCCACTGATTTGGTGGATTCTCTTCCTGCCTTCGGTCTTTCTCATGAGCTTTCTGCTCTTTGGGTTGGTCTACCTGATCTCAACAGGTGTCGGTGTGTGGGGGAATAACCATCCGGTGGGATGGGGTTGGGCCATCACCAACTTCGTCTTCTGGATTGGTATTGGTCATGCTGGAACGCTGATTTCTGCGATTCTCTTCCTGACCCGCCAGAAATGGCGAACTTCCATCAACCGCGCATCAGAAGCGATGACGCTCTTTGCGGTGATGTGTGCGGGGATCTTCCCAGCAGTGCACGTGGGACGGTTCTGGCAGGTGTGGTTCCTCGCGCCGATTCCCAACGCCAATGGGATCTGGCAGAACTTCAAATCGGCCCTCTTGTGGGATGTGTTTGCGGTTTCGACGTATTTCACGGTCTCGGTGATCTTCTGGTATCTCGGGCTGGTGCCGGATCTCGCCACCTTGCGGGATCGGGCAAAGAATGGGATCCAGAAGTTTCTCTACGGGCTTTTCGCGCTGGGTTGGCGTGGCAGCAATCGCCATTGGAACCACTACGAAATGGCCTATCTCCTACTGGCAGCCCTTTCGACGCCCTTGGTGCTGTCGGTGCACTCAGTCGTCTCATTCGACTTTGCGACGTCGGTGGTGCCTGGCTGGCACACCACGATCTTCCCGCCCTATTTCGTGGCTGGCGCCATCTTCGGAGGGTTTGCCATGGTGTTGACCCTGATGATTCCGGCGCGCCGGATCTACAATTTGTATGATCTCATCACGCCGAAGCACATCGATAACATGGCGAAGATCATCTGTTTCACGGGATCGATCGTGGGTTACGCCTACCTGATGGAGCTCTTCATTGCCTGGTATGGTGGCAATAAGTATGAAATGGCTGCCTTTCGGAACCGGATCATCGATGGCTATTATCCCTGGGCTTACTGGTGCATGATGTTCTGTAACGTCGTGGCTCCTCAGGTTTTCTGGTTCAAATGGTGCCGCCATAACATTGTGGTCGTCATGTGTGTCTGCATGTGTGTGAACATCGGCATGTGGTTTGAGCGCTTTGTGATCTTTGTGACGTCCATTGCTCAGGACTGGTTGCCCGGCGCCTGGGATATGTATCATCCCACGTGGGTGGAACAGATCACCTTTGCGGGGACCTTTGGATTGTTCCTGGGCCTGTTCCTATTGTTTATCCGCTTCTTGCCGGTGATTGCCATGTCGGAGGTGAAAGGGGTGCTTCCGCAGGCGGATCCCCATTATCATGAACCCGAATCCGGAGGGAATGAGAACGCCTAACCCGTTCCGCGCATCATGATCTACGGTTATCTTTGTGAATTCTCTTCGGCGACCTCGCTTTATCAGGCGGCCGAGAAAGTCCGGGACGCGGGGTTCCGACGGTGGGATGTGCACTCGCCCTTCCCAATCCATGGGATGAATGAGGCGATGGGGGTCAAGCGGTCTATACTGCCATGGTTTGTCTTCTTTGGAGGCGCGACTGGAACCCTGACCGCTTTCACCCTGCAGTATTTCACGCAGGTGGCGTTGTACCCCACCATTGTGCAGGCCAAGCCGACGAACATTTATACCATCCCGGCATTCTTCCCGGTGATGTTCGAGCTGACCATTCTCTTCTCGGCGTTCACGACGCTGTTCGGGTGTTTGGCGCTCATGGGGTTGCCGCGGTTGAATCATCCGCTCTTCACCTCACAGAATTTTAAGAAGTTTTCGGATGACGGGTTCTTCATCTCGGTCGAACGCCGCGATGAGAAGTTCGACAAAGAGAAGACGCGCGCCTTTCTCGAGGAGATTGGAGCGACGAACATTGAACTGATCGAGGACGAGGACCCGAGCTAACCAAAGAGCGAGCAGACATGCGTTACTTCTTTCTAGGCTACTTTATCCTCATCGCCATGGTGGTGAGCGTCGCGGGCTTCCGCGGCAGCAAATCGGCGCGCCCGCCGATTCAGATCTTCAATGACATGGATGATCAGAACCGGGGTGACTCTCAGGAAGCGAGTGATTTCTTCGCCAATGGCCAGATCGCTCAGGAGCCGATCCCAGGAACAATTCCCATGGGATTTCACGTTCCGACCGTCGCGGCCTCTGCTGGGGGGGCGCCGGATTTGGAGGGCTATGCGATCGATTCGGGTTATCTGAGCACGGGCAAGATGGGTGAGTTTTATGGACATGGAATGCCTGAAGAGCTTCCTGTGGATAACGCCTTCCTGGAGCGTGGTGCCGAGAAATTCGGAATCTATTGTGCGATTTGCCACGGTGAATCGGGCAACGGCGCGGGCGTGATCAGCAAATACGGGTTGATGCCGACGAACCTCATCACGGCGCCTGTGGCGGATCCTGCTCAGCGGCCGGACGGGAAGATCTATGATGTGATTGTGAACGGACAGGGGCTGATGGGTGGTTATGGCGCCAATCTCAACCTGACAGATCGTTGGGCGGTGGTCGCGTATGTCCGCAGCCTGCAAGCACGTGGAGCGATGCCTGCTGCTGACGTCCAAGAAGCCTATGATGCCTGGGAAGCGAGTCAGTCCGAGGAAAGTGATGCCCAACCTGCCAACGAAGGAGACGGCGGCGAATAACGAACGAACGCATTTCGTAGAAACGACCTAACATGAGTGCCCATTCCCATATCGAGTTGCCACCAGATGGCGAGCGCCTGGATGACAGCAAGGTGGCGCCGATTCGCAAGGTGGCCTTTGCGATTGGATTCATCGGGTTGATTGCCTCCGTGGTCTTGTTCATTTCGCCACTGCGGGAGAAGTTCATCTACTCGTGGCTCTTCGGGTTTTATTATTTCTTTAGTATCGCGCTGGGCGGACTCTTCTGGCTCTTGCTGCACCATGCGACCAATTCCGGTTGGGGCATCGCGGTGAGGCGTGTCTTCGAGAACATCGCCTGTGTGGTGCCGTTCATGCTTCTGCTCGTGATTCCAATCCTGCTGCCGCAGAATCGAGACGCCCTCTATGAGTGGACGAAAGAGTTGACGCGGATTGAGGCTAAGATGCATGGCGAAGAGAGTGGTGAGGTCCAAGCGGCTGCGGGTGCATCCATGGGCGAAGCCCACGAGGATCATAGTTTGCGCCATGCCGTGCATCTTGAGGCAAAGGCCGATCCTCATTTGCATCTCCTCTATCACAAGTACCCGTATCTCAATAAGACCTTCTTCTATCTTCGAGCTTTTGGATATTTCATCATCCTTGGAGCCATTGCTTTGTGGATGCGCTCGCTCTCGACGCGCCAAGATGAAGACGGCAATCACAAATGGACACTACGGAGTCGGCGTGCGGCTTGTGGGTTTCTCCCCATCTTTGCGGTCGGGGCATCCTTTGCCGCGATCGATTTCCTCAAATGTCTCGATTACGCGTGGTTCTCGACCATGTGGGGGGTGTATGTCTTTGCGGGTTCTGCGCTCAACAGCATGGCGGTGGCGATTCTCGTCACCATCTTCCTGCAGAAATTGGGCTATCTGAAAGTGGTGACTGATGAGCACTTTCACATCATGGGTAAGTTGATGTTCGCCTTTGTGATCTTCTGGGCCTACGTCACCTTCTCTCAATACTTCCTGATCTGGTATGCGAACGTGCCGGAGGAGACGAAGTATTTCATCACCCGGAATACGGAGGGCTGGCACATTGGCAGTTCGGCGCTCATGTGGGTGCACTTTGTGATTCCCTTCCTCTTCCTCCTGCCTGCCTGGGTGAAGAAGAGCACGAAGTATGTGGCCCTGGCATGTGTGTGGAATTTGATCGCCCATCTCCTCGATCACTATTTGATCATCATTCCCGAGCGCTTTATTTCCTTAGCGACGAATGAGGAAATGTTGAATGCCACGAGTCCGTCATTCTCGGGAGCGTTCTTACTCGATATCATTGCGTTTGCCACCGTGGGTGGATTGGTCGTTTGGTATTTCTTGGGGATGCTGCCCAAGCGGCGTCTCTATCCTTGCCGTGACCCTCGTTTGCACGAGTCCATTCACCTTACCAATTAATCTAATCATCCTTTGATCACGAACGTCCGCCACTAGCCTCATGGAAACGCCCACTGGTGATACCCCAATCAATCGATTCTTCAGTTTCTGGGGAGCGATCTGCACCTTCTTGGTGTTTGGCGTGCTCGTGCTTCTGTTCGTGGCTTTCGAAACCACTCTATTGCGGACGTCGGCGCCGAATCCGGATGATGTTCGACGCACGGAACTGGATACCGCGTCCTTGCAAGAGCAGGCGACGTTGGCGAACACGTGGAAGAAGAACGACGATGGGACGATTGAAGTGCCAGCCTCTGTGGCGGTGAAGGCGATGAGCGATAAACTTCCCAAAGCGGCTGTCTCCAACGTGCCTGTGCCGGGAACGAAAGCTGCCGAAGAAGCGGCTGCGGCTGGGACAGATGAAGCGGCCCCAACTGAGAATCCCTAGATTTGAATAGCGAGTTTCATGGCGAATCCAACTAACAACCAGACGGCTGCGACCGATGACGCCTTGCAGCGTGCGGCGATTGATCGTTCGCTTCGGGTGCCCGTCATCTTCTTCTTCACCAGCGGATTGGCATGGTTGTTCGTGTCGTTGGTGTTGGGCCTCTTGGCTTCGATCCAATTGCACAGTCCTGATCTCTTGGGGGCGTGCCCGTTGATGTCTTATGGCCGCTTGCAGCCAGCTCACATGAATGCCTTCATTTATGGATGGGCCTTTCAAGTGGGCTTTGGTGCCGCCCTTTGGATGATGGCGCGTCTTTGTCGCATCACCCTGCCACGAGTGGCGAGTCTCGTGGTTGCCGGGCACCTGTGGAACCTTGGGGTGACCATCGGTGTGGCTGGTGTGTTGTTGGGTGAGGGCACTTCCATTCAGTTTCTCGACTTTCCCAAAGGGGTGTGGATTCTCATGCTGGCCGCGTATTGCGTGATTGCTGGCTATATTGTGATGATGTTCAAAGCGCGCCGCGAGGAGCATGTCTACATCTCGCAGTGGTATCTCTTAGCAGCGTGTTTCTGGTTCCCTTGGAGCTACTTCACCGCCAATCTGTTGATCCATCATTTCCCTAGTGCCGCGGTAATCAATGCTGCCATTGGGAGTTGGTATGCAGGGACCTTGATGATTCTATGGATTGTCCCCATTGCGTTGGGAACGACCTACTACCTGATTCCCAAGCTGGTAGGACGCCCAGTGGCCAGTTATCAATTGGCGTTCGCGAGCTTTTGGAGCTTGGCAATGCTTGGGGGTTGGGTTGGCTTGCAGCACTACATGGGGGGACCACTTCCCGCGTGGATGCCGTCCGTCAGTGGTGCTGCTATGATCTTCCTCGTCGTACCCATGGTCTTCATTGGCCTGAATCATCACAATACGATGAAGGGGCACCATGACATCATCCATTACAGTCCAACGGCTCGCTTTGTCTGCTTCGGTGCCTTCGCGTTTAACGCGTTCATCCTACTCGGGGCAGCGTTCTCTCTTTTCCGGTTTGGGAAGTACTTCCAGTTCACCCACGGTGAATTGGGTTACTATATGACCGGTCTCTATGGTTTCTTCTCCATGGTGATGTTTGGAGCCATCTATTACATCATGCCTCGACTGATGGGCTGTGAATGGCGTTCCGGGAAATGGATCCGGTTCCATTTCTGGTTCTCCGCCTATGGCACCGGTGCCATGCTGATCGCCCTCATCATGGCGGGCCTCTTTCAAGGCCGCCAGGCGATGGCGTTTGACCAGGAGTTTGCACTCAGTGTCGAGGTCTCTTATGGTTTCCTCGTTGGGAGGTCGCTCGCTTGGTGCTTCATCATTCTTTCCAACCTGATGTTCTTATTTCACGTGCTGCTCATGATCTGCCGCCTCGGGCGTCGGAGTGGCGAGGCGACCTACATTCATCCACGTGATCGGGAACACGAAATGAAGCCTGCTCAAGCTTAAGCATGAACCCTATCAAGTCTTTCACGATTCTGCTCGGTCTCGCCTTCAGCGCGCCCTGGCTGATGCTGGTGATGATGCCGCATCTGGCTTTCCGTGACCTGCAGGCCACTGCCTACAGCGAGGAAGAGTTGGAGCTGGCGGATGGTTCCGTTTACCCTCCAGGGGGGGCGGGTCGGATTGCTCGCGGGCACGAGATTTATACGAAGGAAGGCTGTGCCTATTGCCACACGCAGATGGTGCGTCCAACCGAAGCGTTGGGAACGGATATGTGGCGTCCAGGTTGGGCGGGGCGCGGTCCCAACTGGCAGGGGGAAGAGGGGAAACCGGCTCCTTTGCGCACCTTGCGTCCGGAAGACTACATGGAGGAGCCCATTGCCCATCTGGGCATCCAACGAAACGGTCCTGACTTGAGCAACGTCGGTTGGCGCATTGAGGACATTAGTCTCTTGCACCAGAGTCTCTACAGCCCGCGGAGTGTGAATCCGCGCTCGAACATGCCCGCCTACAAGCATCTCTATCGCTTGCAACGCAAGGGTTCAGAAGCTTCACGTAAAGCGTTGCCTCTCAAAGGGGAATACGCGCCTAAGGATGGCTATGAAGTGGTGCCCACGGAGCGTGCGGACGCCTTGGTATCCTATTTGATGTCCTTGCGTAAGGACCATCTTATTCCGAAAGCACTCGGTGGTCCCGGAGCTGCGCCGGCGACGGCAGCGGCAGGAGGGGCGACCACTCCTTAATCATGAGCCCGTCTGATTCCAACTCTCCCGTTCACAGCGACTACGACGAGAAGGTCAATATCTTGACCGAGCACGTCTCGGCGGCGAGCCGTGAGAAACCTGATCCCACGGAGGGCAATGAACCGCCTCCGTTAATTGCGATCATGATCGCAGGCTTTGCCTTGATTGTGGGAGCCGGATACCTGGGGGGCACTAATGGCGGCCTGAGCAATGACTCCTTCACCTTTGTGGAGGGGTATGATGTGCCGCCAGTTCCCGGTGGAGGTGTGATTGAAGAGCAGAAGCCGCCGGGCGAGATCTGGCTGGCCGAAGGCAAGAAGCAGTACAGCGCCATTTGTGCGGCCTGTCACCAAGGGAACGGACAAGGGCAAACCGGCGTGTATCCGCCCTTGGCGAATTCGGAGTGGGTGACTGGTGGGACAGAGCAACTGGCCATGATCATTCTGAACGGGATCCAGGGACCGATCACGGTCGATGGCCAATCCTACAATAGTTTGATGACCCCATGGAAGGATGCTTTGAATGACAAGCAGATGGCTCAAGTGATGTCTTACATCCGCATGAGTTGGGGCAACGCCGAGCAGGTGGCCGAGAACAGTGGCATGGTCACGGCGGAAATGGTTGCTCACGCGCGAGCGACGCACGATATTCCGGGCATGAAGGTTTCTCACCTTGAAGGCTTTGATAAAGACCTTCCCGGTGCGAAGGTAGACCCCATTACTATGGAGCCCATTGGAGGAGGGGCTGCAGAGGGCGGTGCCACGGATGAGGAGCCTGCTGGAGAAGAGTAAGCCAATCCGATAACGAAACCCACCTAGCACTTCACGCATATGTCGACTGCAGCGATTGCCGATTCTCACGCCGCGGATCATGGTCATGACGATCATGACCACCACGAGGCTGGATTCTGGAGAAAGTATTTCTTCTCCACGGACCACAAGATGATTGGGATGCAGTACGGATACACCGCGCTGTTCTTCCTCGCCTTTGGATTCTATTTGATGCTCTGCATGCGCTGGAGCATTGCTTTCCCGGGGGAACAGCTCCCGTGGTATCTGCGCCTGTTCCTCGTTGATAAGTTTGTTTCCAACGGCGTGATGGATGGTGGCCTCTACAATATGTTTGGGGCCATGCACGGCACCATCATGGTGTTCCTGGGCATTGTGCCTCTGGGATTTGCCGCTTTTGGAAACTACGTGACCCCGCTGCAGATTGGCGCGATCGACATGGCGTTCCCCCGCCTTAACATGGCGAGCTTCTGGTGCTTCTTCATTGGCGGGATCATGATGCTCGGCAGCTTCTTCATGCCCTCGGGTGCGGCGCAGGTTGGGTGGACAAATTACTCACCACTCGCGACGACGGCACAATTGGATTACCCGAGTGTCTTCTGGACAGGGCAAACGATGTGGTTGCTCTCGATGGTGTTTATCATCACGTCATCACTCTTGGGCGCGGTGAATTTCATCGCCACGATTATCAATCTTCGCGCCAAGGGACTCACTTGGATGCGCCTGCCCTTCTTTGTTTGGGCCATGATGGTTACTGGATTTCTCCTCTTGCTCGCGTTTCCCCCATTGGAAGTCGCCGCGATCATGCAGCTGATGGATCGATTGGCCTATTCGAGTTTCTTTGTCCCTCAGGGATTGTTGATTGATGGCCAACCGTTCAATGTCTCTGGTGGCGGCAGCCCGCTCTTGTATCAGCACTTGTTCTGGTTCTTGGCGCATCCTGAGGTCTATGTCTTGCTGCTTCCGGCCATCGCCATTGTGGCGGAGGTGATTCCAGCGAATACCAGGAAACCTCTATGGGGATATCGCTCCATGGTTTACGGAGTCTTGGTCCTCGGTTTCTTGAGCTTCATCGTGTGGGCTCACCACATGTACATGACAGGCATGGGTGCCTGGGTGAGTGCGTTCTTCCAAACGACCACCGTGCTCATTTCCGTGCCCTCGGTGATTCTACTCACCTGTTTGCTTATTTCCCTCTGGGGAGGATCGATTCGCTTCACGGTCCCCATGCTTTGGGCTACCGCTTTCCTGCCGATGTTTGGAATTGGGGGTCTGACAGGATTGCCTTTGGCATTCAATCTGATCGACCTTCATTTGCATGATACTTACTATGTGATTGGGCACTTCCACTATGTGGTGGCTCCAGGGGTGCTCTTTGGTCTCTTTGCCGGGATCTATCATTGGTTCCCCAAGCAAACGGGGCGCCAGATGAATACCTTCCTGGGCCATCTGCATTTCTGGCCGTCTTTGGTAGGGATGAACATGCTCTTCGCGCCGATGATGGTGCAGGGGATTGCGGGCTTTCACCGTCGCTGGTATGACGGGGGGCTATCCTTTCCGTTGACGACGGAGAAGCCCTTATTTGAGGCTGGCACATTCTTCTCCAAGATCTTTGCTAACGGTGAAGTGATCACCTTGCGCGACTTGAACATCCTCATGACTTACGGAGCCGGTGTCTTGGCGCTGGCTCAGATTCCATTCATCATCAACTTCTTTGGTAGCCAAGTCTTTGGTAAGAAGACCCACAGCGATAATCCGTGGAAAGCCACGACCTTCGACTGGGCCACGCCGACGCCGCCACCTCATGGGAATTTCACGAGTGAGCCTGTCGCTTATAAAGGTCCCTACGAATACAGCGTTCCCGGAGATTCGGATGATTTCTCTCCTCAGTGGGAACCGACGAAGAAAGAAGATTCAAAGCCAGAGGAAGAGCCTGCTCTTGTGTAGTTGTCCCTTTGTAACTGATCCCTGATTGCATGGAAATTCCCTATACTGTCACCGCCCGACCTGACACGGGTCTTTGGAATGCCAAGGTTGGCATCTGGCTCTTCTTGGCATCCGAGGTCATGCTCTTTGGAGGCTTGTTCTCCAGCTATATCTTCCTGCGTTTGGGGGCGGATTATCCGTGGCCGATGCATGAACTGGGCGTGCTCCTTGGGTTTATCAATACGATCATCCTGATCGCCTCGAGTGTGTTTGTGGTCTACGCCTGGGTCGCGCTCAAGATGCGTCAATGGCGACGTTTCCAGTTCTGGATGGCATTGGTCCTCCTTTGCGCTGGCGGTTTTCTGGTGATCAAGAGTTTTGAGTATCGCGGGAAGTTTGCTCATTATCATGCGCGACTTTCAGATGACAGCATCGTCTCGGGGCACCTCGACCACGATCTTGGGAAGAAGGCGAAGAGCATTCTCTTTGATGCCTCCCACGTGGTGTTGAATGCATCCTCGGGGAGCCATTTCTTCCTCAAGTATCTTGAGAATAGAGACGACATCCGGTTCACCGCTGGAGGGGAGGAGCTGGATCTTGACCGGGCCTGGTTTGCCAATGTGAAGGATGGGCTTCGCTTGCGGACGAAGGCGGATCAATTGGCGGCGGATGGCAAGCAAGCCGCGGCTGACAAGATTTATCAGCGGTTGGAGGAAGATTATAAGGTCCTGGATCTCTTTGATGGCTCGGGACAGTTGAAAGTGGCATTGTCCCAGCCGGGGAAATTTGTGGTCCCGCGTTCTAAAGTGCTCGATTGGACGGATGATACTTTGAATTTCACTCGAGCGCTGAGTACGACGCTGGAAGGAAAGTTGGAATCAGCGGTCTTGAAATTGGAGATCGATGAACTGGATCTGCGAGAGTATTTGCGTCGTGATGATCCTCGCGAGCGTGCGGTTGCCGATGCGGAGATCTTCAAGCACTTTGATGATGAGGCGGACGGCACCAAGTTGCTGGCAGATTTCAATCATCATCGCGATCCCAAAGTAGAGGCGTGGGAGGAAGCGGTTTCCGAATGGAAAGCGAAGAATCCCGACAAGGTGTATGAGGAAAAGCCGTTCCACGATTTCGAGCGCGTTTATTTGAAGGACCTGCACGCGGATACCCATGAGGGAGAGGTGCATGCAGCTTCCGGAGGCGGTGCACATGAAGATCATCCCACGGTGACCATTCCCTTTGAGGAGGTGGAGTTCTTCTCAAACTTTGGACCTCGGAAGAATCCTTTCTACGCGATTTATTTCACGATGACGGGTCTCCACGGCTTGCACGTATTAGGCGGCATGTTGGTCTTGGGTTACTTCATGGTCCGAGGACGCCGATTGTATTTGAAGAATCCTGAGCACATGGCCAACCGCGTGGAGGTGGGTGGCTTGTTCTGGCACTTTGTCGATCTGGTCTGGATCTTTCTCTTTCCCATCTTCTACTTGATGTAGCGTTTCTTAACGATCACACCCCTATGGCAGACTCTCCTGAAGAACTCCAAAAGCACATGAAGACCTACACGATTGTAGGGATCACGCTCATTCTCTTCACGTTCATCACCGTGGGTGTGGCTGAGTTTGCGAAGACGGGATCCTTTGCACTCGACGTTGCCATTGGTCTGTTGATTGCGACCTTTAAAGCTGGGTTGGTGGCCTTCATCTTCATGCATCTGAATCACGAGAAGCCGATGATTTATCGCATCCTGGTCTTCACGCTATTCTTTGCAGCCGGTGGGATGGTGTTGTTTATTCTAGCACTGAAAGACCCGATATCCCTCTAGAGACCATGTCTTTGAAAGCCTTCCATATCTTCTTTATTGCGATGTCTGTGGTGATCACGCTCGGTTTTGCGATGTGGGTGTTTATGGGGGGGGCGCGCGAGACGACGACTGGGTTGTCCGTGATGGCAGCGCTTTCTGGCATCGTTGGTGTGGGGTTGATCGGTTACGGGGTCTACTTCATCCGGCGCTCGCGCCACATCATCGTCTGAAGCCATGTTCACTTCCTTCTCCTCTCTCCTTGCTTGCGCGGTGTGCATGTCGCCCGGCCACCGGACGACCGAAGCCGTGGGTTATGCGATTCTAGCGCTCTTGCTAATCATGGTGCCGATGTTCATCGGTGTGGTGGCTTTCTTCGTGCGGCTGAATCGCAGAGCAAAGGCGTATGCCCAGGAAGAAGCCTTGGAAATTGCTTCGTCGTAAACCCATTTCGTATTTGATTTCGTTCCTATGAGTAGAGTTCTCGATTGGTTACAGCTTCCGGAAGTGGCTTCCCTCCATGGAGCCACGGTGGACGCGATGAATGAGTTCCTGCACCTTTTCATGTTGGTGCTCTTCGTTGGGTGGACAGCGTTCTTCCTCTTCTGCATTTGGCGTTTCTGGCACAAACGCAATCCGAAAGCCGATTACGTGGGCGTTCGTGGCCATGCCTCGACTCACTTGGAGGTGAGCGTTGTGATCATCGAGGCTATTCTACTGATTGGTTTTGCCTGGCCATTCTGGTTTCAACGGGTGGAAGCCTGGCCTACCGGGGATGATGTCGTGGAGGTACGTGCCGTTGCTTACCAATTTGGGTGGGCATTCCATTATCCCGGGCAAGATGGGAAATTTGGCCGCATCGATTACGGGCTCTACACCGAGAATCCTGTGGGGCTGGACAAGGAAGATCCTAATGCCGCCGACGATTTCATCACGGTGGGGAACATGACGTTACCGGTGGACCAACCGATCATTGTTCACGTGAGTTCTCGCGATGTGATTCACAATCTGTCGATGGTGCCCCTGCGTGTCTCTCAAGATGCGATGCCAAATGAAGACTATCCTGTGTGGTTCACCCCAACGAAGATAGGTGAGTGGGAAATTATTTGCGGGCAGCTGTGTGGGGCTGGTCATGGCTCCATGCGAGCCCTCTACAATGTGGTTTCGACGGGCGATTACGCCAAGTTTCTTCTTGAGAATGCTCCGGCACCTCCTGTCGCAGCGGCCTCTCAGGGCTGACTTGCGGTCGATCCCAGGAGATCCTTTCGTGAGAGGCCGGGCCACCAATGGCGCGGCCTTTCGTTTACTTCGATCTAAGTTGATCGCGTGACTGCTGAACCGACATCGACGAATCCCTCCGCAGCTCCTGCGGGGCTGATGCTATCGCGGGCCGATTTCATGACGCTGACGAAGGCGCGGCTGAGCATCATGGTGGTGGTTACGACCCTATTCGGATATTTGCTAGGGTGTCGCCCTGGTGGTTTCGAATGGTGGCGCCTAGTGCACACTCTTGTGGGGACGACGCTCTGTGCCTTTGCGGCGGCCGTCTACAACCAGATTCTGGAGATGGAGGCGGATGCACGCATGGCGCGGACTGCCGATCGTCCCCTGCCGGCCCGGCGCATCTCTCCTGAATTGGCGTTTGGGTTGGGATGGCTCTTGGCCGCTGTGGGCATCCTCCATTTGCTCATGACGGTGAATCTCGCGGCGGCGAGTCTCGCGGCGGGCACGATTGCTGTGTATATCTTCATCTACACGCCGCTCAAGACGCGTTCGTCTACGAACACATTGGTCGGGGCGGTCTCGGGCGCCTTGCCACCGTTGATTGGCTGGGTGGCGGCAAATCGGCCGATCCTTTCCCTGGAAGCGTTGTTTCTCTTTGGGTTGCTCTTCTTCTGGCAACTGCCTCATTTCCTCGCGATCAATTGGATGTATCGCCAGCAGTATGTGCAGGGTGGTTTTGTGATGTGGTCCAATGACGATGAGAGTGGGGCGAAGACGGGACGGCTTGCCTTGGGGTTCAGTGTGGCGATGTTTGCGTTCATGCTGTTCCCCTATTTCACCGAACACGCCTCATGGGTGTATTTGGTGGGCACGGCGATCCTTACCGGCGGTTTGGTTTGGCTGGCTTGGCGCTTCTATCGTTCACGGGAACGAGGGCATGCGCGGCAATTGTTCTTTGCAACCTTACTCTACCTGCCGTTGGTGCTAGGTGTGGTGTTGCTGGGATGGCGCACATGAAACCACATCAACTATGATATGAATGCATCTGAATCTCCCCGACAAGAATCGCAGGGCATGCGCCTGACGTTGATGATCTGCGGGATCGTCATGGCTTTGGGCTTGGTGGTGTATTGGAATTATGTGCAATTCGTCAATCGGCAGGCCGCCGACAAGGATCATTTGCCTGTGATCAATCACTTGGAGCGGCCTTTGGTAGGGGTGGATCAGAAGGGCAATTCTGTGTCCTTTGATCAATTGCAGGGTAAGGTGTGGGTATTAGGTTATGTTTACACGCGTTGTCCCGCTGGTTGTGGCGGCGTGATGACGATCATGAGGGATATACAGGAGGAATTTGCGGATGAGAAGGATCGCGTGCATTTCGTGGCGCTCAGTTTGGATCCTGAGAAAGACACACCTGAACATCTAGATCAATGGGCAACCGAACACCAAATGGGCGGTGATAATTGGTGGTTCATGACGGGTGACGCGAAGAAGATCCGAAGCTACATGGGCAAGTATTTCCGCATGGTGGTCAACAAGCGTCAGGAACAGGTAGAGATTTACGGAGAATGGGAGCACGAATTCAAATTGGCGCTTGTGGATCAGGCAGGATCGATCCGCTATGAGTACTTTGTTCTGGACGCGCGCGTCGGAGATACCCATCGCGAGAAGTTGATTAAAGACATCCGCCTGCTCTTGGACAACGGACCGACGTTTAGCCGACCCCATACGAAGAAAGGTTGAGGCGCATGGATTCTCCTGATTTCAGTCAGGTGCCGGCATGGGTCTTCCACTTGCCACCGACCAATGCGACGTTAAACGCAATCAGCACGGTGTTGTTGATCGGGGGATGGATCTGCATTCGAAGGGAGCGGAAGCGAGCGCATATCGGGATGATGATCGCTGCTCTGGTGGTATCGGCGGCGTTTCTCAGTTGTTATTTGACGTATCATACGATGCTGCACCGGCATGCGGGAGATGCGTCTATCCGATTCACTCATGAGGGGCCGATCAGGATGGTGTATTTCACGATCCTCATCTCGCATATTCTCTTGGCGATTGTGAATCTCCCAATGATCATTCTGACGGTGGTGCCGGCGATAAGGCGCCGATTCGACAAGCATCGACGCTGGGCGCGATGGACCTTGCCGGTATGGTTGTATGTGTCGGTGACCGGTGTTCTGGTATATCTCATGCTCTACAAGTGGTTTCCCTCAGACTACTTGGAGTTATTGCCCCAGGCGGGAATCACGGACTCATCAAGCTGACAACGGCGGCCAGGATGATCAGTGCCTGACCTTGTAAGAGGGCGGGAGGGAGGACGAGGATGCAGAGCAGCCAGATTCCGGCGAGCCGGGCGGCGGAGATGAGCGTGCGTTGGTTCATACACCTCTCTTCAGGATTGCCTTTTGAAGGTGACGGCAAGATTGGTACAAAGTTGGCTTGCCGTTTGCTGAGGAAACGTTCGGCGCTATGATGCACCTTAATTTAGTCGTTTCTGATCCGCCTTCCTCCTATGAAATCCTACCGACTTTTCTCCATTCTCCTGGCCTCCTCCGCGATCTCTTCCGCTCAAACTCTTTATACGGAGGGATTTGATTCTGAAGAAACCGCGAACGTTGTCGTGCAGAAGACGAGTGATGCGGTGGTGCAGTTCGTCGATTACGGCGATTTCACGTTGGGCGATGAAACTTTCAATCTCGTGGAGGCGCCCAACAAATTGGATGGAAGCGCGCCCACACGGGGCGTCTTCTTCCAGGCTAACTTGACGGCGGGCGAGCCGAACGGTGCGAACCTGATCGCGGCGGTGTCTGCCGGGGGGGATTTATTGGAAGTGTCAGGAACCTATCGTCTATCCTTCGATTGCTTTATCAATGTAGCGGATCCGATTCCCGGAGGAGGCACGGAGCAGGTGGTGTGGGGGATTGGCACCGGCAATGATGCCCTCGTGTATCGGCGGGGAGATCGCGCGAACACGGATTTGCAAGGCGTATGGGGATGGCTCTCTGGAGAGAGTGGCTATTCCACGGAGGATTCGGTCGTCTTTGCGGGCAGTACGGAGCTGGAGAGGAAGGCGGATGGTGATAGCGCTGATCTGTGGAATGAAGCTTTTGTCACCATGGGCGGGGTGAACAACATCCCCGCGCGGACGTGGGCGACCGTCACAGTCGATGTGTTTAGCGATGTGGCACGAGTGTCTTACAATGGGGTACTCTTTCACGAAGTGCCGATCACGGAGGCCGATGCGGTGGGCGTGCCGCGCTTTGGTTATGAAGATCCTTTCGGGTCCATCTCTGACGCACCGGATTTCCAATGGGCGATTATTGATAATGTGAGAGTTGAGACGGTGGTGGAGCCCGCCCTGGCGGTCTCCGCACTGGCTCCCTTTGAAGTGGTGACGGCTCCAGGCGGGCAGGCGAGTGCCTCCTTTCAGCTAGAGAACAAGCGGGAGGGAACCGTGACCTTGACGGAGGCGACCTTGTCAGGGGACGGCATGGAGTTCTTCCAAGTGAAGACCCCACTTCCTTTGGCGATTGCGCCGGGGGAGACGGCAACTTTCGAGGTTGATTTCATCCCTGGGGGTCAAGGCGGTGTGCAGGAGGCGGAGCTGGTCTTGCTGACGGATGATCCTGACACACCACCCACGCCGATTGCCCTCCAGGCAGCACGATTTGGTGAATTGTTAGCCCATTTCAAATTGGACGATGAAGCCAATCCACCGGCGGACGCTTCCGGGAACAACGCCACGGGTGTCTATCAGCAGTTTCGATTCGACGTGGGCTTCGGAGAAACCTCGCTCCACAGCGGCGGGGGGACGTCGGTGAGTTTCACAGACGATCACGCATCGGGGACGGGGAACTGGGCGCAGTTTGACGTCTTGCACACGCCTAGTGTGAGTCTCGCCCTGTGGATCAAGCCCGAGGAGGGGATTGGCAACAATGTGATCTTCAATCGGACGAACACGGAGTCTTTTGTCGATAACGATGGCATCTACGGAATGATGATTGAGGCCGACGGCACACTGTCCGTGCGGGTGCGGGACGAGGCTATTCTCTTCACAGATCCTGATACCATCGTGCCGGGAGAAAGCTATCATGTAGCGTTCACCCACCGTGATGATGACGGTTTTGACAATGAAAGTGCAGCGCGTTCACGCCTCTACGTGAATGGGGAAATGGTCGCGGAGGCTGTGGGAACCGCGACCTTTGGGTTCGGAGACTATCCTGAGGACGCTGCCGCCACGGATCTCCACTTGGGCTCTCGCATTGCTGCAGGGAGTGGGTATGCCGGGTCGTTTGATGACCTTCAAGTGTATCGTGTGGAGCTCGAGCCGCGGCAAGTGCAGCAATTAGTCGACGAGCCGGGAACAACGGCGCGCTTCGATGATCCGAACCTCTTTGTGAGTGCGACTGGGGACTTTGGAACATTGGACAGTGGGGATCCTGTCAGTCAGGTGTTGACCATTACAAACAGTGGCGAAACGGAAACCCTGACGATTTCACGAAGTGAGCTCAGCGGGCTGGATGTGGATCACTTCACCATCGCGACCTTGCCCACGAGTCTGGCTCCGGGTGAATCGGTCGATGTCATGGTGACCTTCGATCCCATGGGGAGTCTGGGTGGTTTCAGTGCGCAGTTAGAGTTTGATAGCAATGATGAAACGGATGCCACGGTCACGGTGCCGCTCACGGCGCGTGTGCCGAACCCTAGCGGATTGCTTGTCCACTACAAACTGGATGATGCGGAGGGCACCACATTGGAAGACGCGTCTGGGAATGGGCGTGATGGGATCGTGCGGACGAGTGGTGGCGGACAGATTCTCTTTGGACAGGAAGCGTTGGCGACTGGCAGTGCCGTGCGCTTGGAGGGCGGCGATGAAAGTGTGGTCGCGCTGATAGAAGTCCCGGCCTCGGCATCCCTGCCCGTGTTGGACAACTACACCGTTTCCATGTGGTTTGAGCTCGATCCAGCGGATGAGGAGACCGGCTCAGTCTTGTTTGCCCAAGGGAATGAATTGGCGACTTCAGCTGCTTTGGCACTGCTGGTCAGCCCCAGCGAAGGGCCGCTCCAGTGGATTGTGAACCAAGATCAGGGCGAGCCGACTTTGGGAGACCTGGTGAAATCGGGCACGGCCTATCACTTGGCGGTGACCCACATCGACAGCGAGCCCGGCGACGAGAGCGCGGACAGCCTCAATTTCTATATCAATGGCGTGCTCGTGGAAACGATCGAGAATCCGGTGAGCATCATCAGCGAGGCGAACACGCCGTTTCTCTTTGGCGGCGTGCCGGGAGCTTCCGGTATGATTGGCACTTTGGATGACCTCCAGCTTTATGAGAAGGCCCTTACGGGAGATGACATTGCCATGCTCTTTGCGGAACCGGGAACGGCGATTGGAGCTCCCGATGAGCCTGTAGATCCGGTTGATCCCATGCCGATCGAAGATGTGAGCCTCGTCTTTGGCGCCAATGGGCCTACCCTTTCATGGGACGGCACGGGAGATACGCCATTCGTAGTGGAATTCTCCCAGGACCTAGAGACCTGGACGATTCTCGATGGAGCCGTCAGTGGAAACACGCTGGAGCACAGTGATGCTCCTGCTGATGCAGGCTTCTATCGGGTGGCGCGAGGCGAGCCGTGAGTAAACGGTTGCGCGTCAGCGAGACACGCTCCGAGCTGGTTCGCCCGGCTTGGGGATCTGTTCGAAATCGCCTTCCTCGCAGCAGCGGACGAAGCCTTCGGTGAAGCACTTCAACTGCTCCCAAACGTTCCGAATCTCCTCGGATTCGTCGTCGGTGATGGAGTTGTCGAGGGCCGCCTTCGAAATGGTCGCCAAGAGGTCGGCGAACTGCTGCACAATCTCGTTGGTGGCAGGAACCACTTCGAAACCCTGCTCGCAGAAGCTCTTAGGATTGCGGACGAAGTAGCCCCCTGCCTGTTCGCAGAGCCATTGCACGAGACCGGTGTCATCGGTCAACGCCCGCAGTTGGTTGACCCGGTCCAACGGATTGCGGCTGCCGCTCCCGGTGTCCGTGTTGGGCTGAGCCCATTTGTAGACGAGCGACAAGGACAGGCCCATCTCGGCGGCCACCTCCTTGGGGCCACATTGCTTGAACGCTTTGCGAATCACGTCGTGAGACTCCATGGCACGTTTCTACTGGTTGAGACCGCTCAGGGCCACTAGAAAAGCAAGCGGAGCGTGGGGAAAGAGGCCTGGGGGAGAGAAATCTTTCCAGGCATGTGAATTCCTCTTGATAAAACCTCGCGCAATCGGCAGTAGTTAAAGATAATATCGAATCGAATTCGCTTGCGCGAACCCCCATTTGTCCCTTATCTTAAAACGACTTTACACTCTTAGAGGAAACCACAGCACATGAAGAAGCTTATCTTTACCACATCCATCGCAGCCGTTGCCTTGGCTGCGCAGGCCTCTGCTGAGGACCTGACCAACCGTATCGCCACGGAGACGAGCTGCAAGAAAGCGGCTCTCATCGCGACGACCAACATGAATGCCAGCAGCGAGATCGCCACGGTGACCGCGACTTTGGAAACGGCTCTCAAGGCCAAGTCCAGCTGTGCATGTGAGATCGTCACCGCAGTGATCGAAGCCACGGGTGCTGACGGCAAAGACAAGGCGGCTCTCATTTCCGCTATCGTCGAAACCGCCATCAAGGCGCTTCCTGAAGAGACGGCAACTATCACGGAGTGCGCTGTGGCCGCTGCTCCCGCGCACGCTGGCGCGATCGAGAAAGTTCTCACCAAAGTCTATGGCAGCAGCGACAGCGAGTATCTTGGTGAAAGTTCCAAGAACGGCTACTCCAAGCAAGCGTATGGCAAGGGTGAGGTCGAGCCTGGTGGCGAGATCGAGCCAGAGCCCGCTTATCCCGTCTACACGCTTCCCGCGCCTGTCTACCTGATCGCCCCGAGCGGCGGTATCGTGGCTCCTGGTGAGTTGGTGCCTCTCTCTCCGAGCAGCCCATCACCATCACCTGCCTCCTAAGGTCAGGAACAGATTCGAATTTCGAGAAAGCCTAGCTCCACGAGCTAGGCTTTCTTCGTTTCATGGGTGCCCTTTCCCAGCCCGAGTCGAGTCCCTCTGATCGGATCGTCTTGCGATTCGACAAGGGCACGCTCGTACTCGAGTCGGTGTCATTGGAGCAAGGGAAAGCGCTTCCTGGAGTCGCTTGGGACCCACGAACACAGACGCATCGGGCACCTGCTTGGTGTTACCGCGACATTGTCCTTTCGCTCCGCGATCAGCAGCGGTCCTATGTGGATCACGCACGGGTCTTTGAGCCGATGGCGCTCCCCTTGACCACGCCCATCCATCCGCGGGCCCATCAGGTGGCTGCGCGGGACGCCTGGGTCAAGAATGGCAAGCGTGGGGTGGTGGTGCTTCCGACCGGAGCGGGCAAGACCATCCTGGCGGTGATGCTCATCAGCCTCACCGAGCGCCCGACCCTGATCCACGTGCCGACCATCGATCTCATGCATCAGTGGGTGGCGGTTCTCGAGAGGTATTTCGCCGAGCCGATCGGTGCGCTAGGTGGTGGCCAACAGGTGATCGAACGCCTCACGGTGGCAACTTACGACTCCGCTCTGATCCATGCCACCCATCGCGGCAATGCCTTTGGTCTGGTCGTGTTTGACGAGTGCCATCACCTGCCTTCTGAACAGTATCGCTACACAGCGTTGGCGAGTTTGGCGCCGTTTCGGCTGGGACTCACAGCCACACCTGAGCGCGCTGACGGTCGCGAAGCCGACCTCTATCAGTGGCTTGGTGGGCTCTGCTACGCCGCGCACATCGATGAATTGGAAGGGCATACCTTGGCGCCCTACGATGTGGAGACGATTGAAATCGATCTCACTGAGGAAGAGAGAGAAGCGTATGACACCGCGCGCGCTGCTTACATTGATTTCCTTCACAGCGAGCAGATCAACATGGGATCGCCTCGCGGTTGGCAAACCTTCATCTACCGTTCCAGCCTGACGAAAGAGGGTCGACAAGCGTTCCAAGCTTACCTCGCACAGAAACGCTTGAGTCAGGCTGCCAAGGGCAAGGAGGAAACCATCTGGCACCTCATCCAAGAACACCGCGATGCCAGAATTCTCATCTTCACGCAGGACAATGACATGGCCTATCGGTTAGGGCGACGATTTCTTCTTCCGGTCCTCACCCATCAAACGAAAGGCAAAGAGAGGAAGGCGTTTCTTGATGCCTTTCGCGCGGGTGATTATCGGATCCTCGTCACTTCGAAAGTCCTGAACGAAGGGGTGGATGTGCCCGAGGCCAATGTCGCTATTGTGGTTTCGGGAAGTGGGAGCATACGGGAACATGTGCAACGGTTAGGGCGCATTCTCCGAGCGCGCCCAGGCAAACGCGCCTTGCTCTATGAATTGATCGCTCGCGAGACGGGTGAATTCTACGTCAACCAGCGTCGTCGCCAGCACCGCGCCTACGAACGCTTTCAGCAGTAGCCGCTCTGACATGCTCACCAAGGATCTTGTTCGTTTCAGCCTCAAAGGCAAGGCCGTCCAGCCGGACTTCATCGATCCTGCCAACGAGGCGCTCAGACACTTGGCTGAGAATTTGTTAGAAGTGTTTCGTCAATCGGTCGGGAAAAGCCGTTCCCAATTGGAAGAAGAGAGCAAGCTGATCGCTGATGGCGGTCAGGCAAGTGGCATCCTCGCGCGGGGTTTGGAGAAGCTACTCTTTGATCGAGTAGACTTTGAGACAGGGACGGATGAGGATCTCATGGCGTGGCGTCATCGCGTGTTCCTGCAAACCAGCGCGAGGCTCTCACAGGCATGCTATCCCACTGTCGATGCTTTTCGAAAGGCGGTCGCTGAGGAACAGGAGGCTTCTGCGGATGAGATTTCCACGCGGCTCTACAGCGATTTGCCGGAGAATCAGCCCGTGGTGCGCTTCCGCTCGTTCTCTGCCGAGAGGCTCTTGCACCGCTACAATGTAGCTCTCGTCCAGTGGTTGCTACTACACACGCATGCGCTCACGGTCGTGGTGCCCTACCAAGACACCAAAGCGTGGCGACAGTTCTTTCGGCACTTGCGCTTTCACCAATTATTGGCGAACATCAAGAAGAAACGTGGCGGATTGATTGAAGTGACCGTGGATGGTCCCATGAGTCTCTTCCAGCAAACGAAGAAATATGGCCTTAGCTTGGCCAGCTTCTTTCCTGCAGTGCTGCATTTCCCCGAGTGGACCATGCGGGCAGAGGTTCATTTGCGTCAACGCAAACCCAAGAGCCTTACCTTGGACCATCACATGGGTCTGCGACCCTATTCCAACCACTTCTCCGCGCATATCCCGGAGGAAGTGCGCCTCTTTCAAAGCCTCTTTGATGAGCAATCGTCCGGTTGGACCCTGGCACCCGCCGAAGACTTTGTCGCCTTGCCAGGGGATGCCTATGGATTTCCTGATTTCACGTTCACCCACGCTTCCGCATCGGAAAAGACCCTGGCCCTTGAACTGTTTCATGGTTGGCATGAAGGTCCGTTGCGCCATCGATTGCAGCAGTTGGAGTCCGACTCGTCCTATGTGGAATCGCCTCCCCTGCTACTCGGGGTTGATCGTAAGTTGACGAAGGACGAGGCCTTAAAGGCGGCCTTGGAGGCATCGCCCTATTTCCAGCGTTGGGGATTTCTCTTCCGAGACATGCCTTCTCCAAAGCCCTTGCTCAAGCTCCTCAACGCAGTTGAAGAGATAGATCGCTGACTTTCACGCTCGACCTGCGAAGATGATCTTGGCATCAAGCTTGGGCATGAACCGCCGACCGATCCGCTGGAAACTCCTGATCGTTCTCCTAGCCTTACCCTTCTTGGGCTTGGCTGCCTTTCGCTTCACATCCTGGCATGAAGCGGGGTGGGGTGGCGCGGCCTCTATCTTGGCAGTCGTGCTGGCGCTCCTGCTAGCGCTGGTGTGGTTGTTGGGGCTGAGTCGCCTCTCGTGGAAGCAGCGCCTGGTAGGTTTGGCGATGTTAGGAACCATTGGGGCAGCCGTAGCGGGTAGTGTGCGGGTGGATGGGCACATGGGCGATTTCTTCCCGCAGTTAGGGTGGAAATGGACGCCACCCTCCGATGCCTTGGCCGATCGGCTTGAGATTGTCGGAACCCAGGAAGCGGTGCCGGTGGAGGGCAGGGCAGCGCATGACTTCCCGCGATTCTTGGGTCCCGATGGCAGCAATTGGATCGCGGGGTCCGCCTTGCCGGATGGCTGGGCCTCACAGACACCCAAGGAATTGTGGCGACGGAATATCGGCTTGGGGTGGTCGTCGTTCTCTGTGGTGGGGCCCTACGCTTACACCATGGAGCAGCGTGGCGAACGCGAATTGACCGTGTGCTATGAGGCGCGCACGGGTGAGCCTGTCTGGGTGCACGAGGAGGCAGGGCGTTTCTCGGAGAGCATGGGCGGCGATGGCCCGCGATCCACACCGACGATTCACGACAGCAAGGTGTATGCGTTAGGCGCCAAAGGCCTCTTGCTCTGCCTGGATGCGGCGTCAGGAGAAGTGGTGTGGAAACGTGAGACCCTGGAAGATGGAGGCGTGCCGATGTGGGCAAAGAGCTGCAGCCCGTTGATTGTCGATGACTTGGTGGTAGTGACGTTAGGAAATGGTGACGCCAGTTTGGCCGCCTATGATCGCCTGAGTGGGGAGCCGCGATGGCAAGGTGGCGAGGATTCCACCGGGTATGCGTCTCCTATACTCGCAACCTTGGCAGGGGTTCAGCAGATCGTTTCTTTCAATAGCCGCTCACTCACCGGGCATCGCGTTGATACAGGGGAAGTTCTCTGGTCGCAGGCGGTGGCGAAAGCGCCTGCTCACAATGCAACACCCCTCCTGGTGGGGGAAGATCGCGTGATGATTGGGATCGGCTATGGGCGAGGCTCGCGGCTCTATCAGGTTAGCCAATCTGCCGACGGTTTCGCCGTGGAAGAGTTGTGGCATAGCACGCGCTTGAAGCCCAAGTTTGCCGACATGATTGCCTATCAGAATCACGCCTACGGACTGGACGAGGGCAAGTTGGTCTGCATTTCCTTGGAGGATGGGAAACGTGCTTGGCGCGGAAGTCGCTTCAAGCATGGGCAGGTGTTAGGGGTGGGAGATAAGATCGTTGTACAAGCGGAATCAGGAGAGATCGTCATTGTTGAAGCGACTCCGGAAGAGGAGCGCATCGTGCACCGCTTTGAGGCGCTTTCGGGGAAGACCTGGAATCACCCCGTCATCGCAGGCCGTCTCCTCTTGGTGCGCAATGATCGCGAAGCCATTGTTTACGCCTACGAATAAGCCTGTCCTCACCATGTCCTATGACCTCCTTACCTATGGCCGATCCTCGATCGATCTTTATTCGAACGATATCGGCGCGCCCTTCGAAGATATCACGAGTTTCGGATCGTTCGCAGGCGGTTCCCCGTTGAATATCGCCACGGGCCTGAGCCGGTTGGGGAAGACGGCGGCTCTTCTGACTGGCATGGGTGAGGACAAGGTGGCCGATTTCCTGCTAAAATTTCTCGAGAAGGAAGGTGTCGAGACCAAATACATCCCACGCATAGCAGGGACTCGAACGAGTGCGGTAGTGTTAGGAATTGAGCCGCCGGATCGCTTTCCGCTCGTCTACTACCGCGACAACTGTGCGGATTCCGCCATGACCATCGATCACGTCATTGCGGCCAATGTCAGTCAATTTCGTTGTCTGGAAATCTCCGGCACGGCTCTCAACAAAGAACCCAGCCGGAGCGCGGCGTTCTTTGCAACTGAGCAAGCGGTCCAGAATGAGATTCCCGTGGTGTTAGACTTGGATTTCCGTCACGACCAATGGCATGATCCGCGCGCGTTCGGGGTCACCACGCGCGCGCTGCTGCGACAGGTGACCATCGCCATCGGCACGGAGGAGGAGGTGCTCGCTACCATGTTGACCGATCCTGACCAAATCACCATCAAACACCAACAGATCTCCGCGCCCGAGATTCGAGGAGATATCCAGGAAGCCATTGCCGGCATTCTTCAGTTAGGCATTGAGGCGCTGATTGTGAAGCGCGGCAGCGATGGGGCAACAATTCATTTGCCCGATGGGACATCGACACCGGTGCCGGGATTTCCTGTGGAGATCGTCAATGTGCTAGGTGCCGGTGATGCCTTCGCTACGGGCTTCATCTATGGGTATCTCGAAGGGTGGGACCACTACCGCTCCTGCCGCATGGGCAATGCTTGCGGCGCGATCGTGGTCACACGTCATGGCTGTGCCAATTTCATGCCTTACAAAGAAGAACTCTTCGCCTTTGTCGAAGAGAAGGGAGGGTTCTAACTCATTGATGAAATTGCTATGAAGACGAAACGACTAACGGTAGCGCAAGCGACGATCGGCTATCTCAAGAACCAGTATGTGGAGCGCGATGGGGTGGAGCATTCATTCTTTGCGGGCTGCTTTGGGATCTTTGGTCATGGCAATGTGGCGGGGTTGGGGCAGGCGCTGCACCAGGACCTTGATTTCAAATACTATCAATGTCGCAATGAGCAAGCCATGGTGCATACGGCCGTGGCCTACGCAAAGGTGAAGAATCGCCTGGGGGCCTTCGCTTGCACGACCTCGATCGGTCCGGGAGCGACGAACATGGTCACGGGTGCCGCCCTGGCCACGGTGAATCGCTTGCCAGTCCTTCTCTTGCCAGGCGATATCTTTGCCAGGCGGAACGTGGCTCCTGTTCTGCAGCAGATTGAGATGCCGTTCACCCAGGAGCATGGAGCCAACGACGCTTTCAAGCCCGTCTCCCGCTATTGGGATCGGATCAATCGCGCAGAGCAGCTGATCACCAGTCTGCCCGAAGCCATGCGCGTGCTTATTTCGCAAGGAGACACGGGGGCAGTGACGCTCGCCATGCCCCAGGATGTGCAGACGGAGGCCTTTGATTTCCCAGAGCACCTCTTTGCCAAGAAAGTTTGGCCCATTGCGCGCCCACGCCCTGACAAAACCCTGGTGGCGCGCGCGTCTGAATGGATTCGCTCTAGCAAACGGCCCATGATCATCACGGGTGGCGGAACCATCTATAGCGAAGCCACGGATGCCTTGCGTGCGTTTGTCAGGCAAACGGGTATCCCGGTGGCGGAAACGATGGCGGGAAAGGGGGGCTTGCGTTATGATGATCCTTGCAACCTTGGGGCGGCGGGTGTCACCGGGACGGAAGGGGCCAATGTGGTGGCTGCGGAAGCAGATCTCGTCATCGGGATAGGGACGCGTTATAGTGATTTCACCACGGCCTCCAAGACCGCCTGGCAAGACCCTAATGTTCGATTCGTTAACATCAACATCACGGACTTTGATGCTTTCAAGCACGGGGCTTTGCCACTAGTGGGAGATGCACGCGTGGTTCTGGAGGAATTGGCCGCGGCGCTTGAAGGATACGCGGTCGAGGACGCCTATCGAGCGCGCATGGCGGAATGGAATGCCTCCTGGGATCAGGTGGTCGAGAAAGTCTATCATTTAAACCATGGAGTGCCCGTGAGTCAGGGAGAAGTCATCGGTGCCGTGAATGACGCGGCGGACGAACGCGACATCGTCCTTTGTGCCGCGGGGAGTTTGCCGGGTGATCTGCACAAGCTCTGGCGCACGCGTGATCCGAAAGGGTATCATCTTGAGTACGGCTATTCGTGCATGGGTTATGAAATCGCGGGCGGCTTGGGAGCCAAGCTCGCCGACCCGTCACGTGAGATCTATGTGATGGTCGGCGACGGGAGTTACCTCATGATGGCGCAAGAAATTGCCACAGCGATTCAGGAAGGCATCAAGCTCACCGTGGTCCTGCTCAACAACCACGGTTTCGGCAGCATCGGTGGGCTCTCGACCTACGTGGGAAGCCAGCGTTTCGGGACGCAGTATCGTTATCGCGATGCGCAAACCGGTCAGTTAGACGGCGAGCGTCTACCAGTCGATCTCGCGGCGAATGCCCGATCTCTGGGGGCGCACGTCATCGAATGCACGGACATCGCCTCCGTCCGCAAGGCCTTGCAAGAAGCCAAAGGAATCAAGCAAACCACCGTCATCTACGTGGAAACCGATCTCTTTCAAGGGGTCGACGGCTACACATGGTGGGAAGTCCCCGTGGCCGAAGTCTCCGAAGTAGAGACCGTCCAGGCAGCCTCACAAGAATACGAAAAGAACCGGCAACGCCAGCGCTACTATCTCTAGTGCCGAGAACTCCACGTAGGATAGCCGTCCCGGCTGTCCCCCCAACAGTCGTCCTCGCCCCAAAAGCAGCCCACATCAGTCCTCCTCGTCCCTCGTTCTCGTTCTCGTAATCGTCATCGAACCAACAGCCGTGGAATCCCGCCCGTCAGATAAAATCCAAAAAAGTCCTTGCCCGACATCCACGTCCTATCGCAACACTCACGTGTGTTTGCAAAAACCGTGCCGATGAAAACCCACTTCCCTCCCAAAGCGTTCCTCCACTACCTACTCGCAACAATAGTGTTAGGGGGGGGCGATTCTCCTCCCAACGGAGCGCCTCCTAGCCCAAGAACCGCTCCCCTACGAAGCCACTTTCGAAACCGATAACGGCTTCCAACCCGGCGACATCCACGGCCAACGGGGCTTCAATGTCGTCCGTGGCCAAGCCGAAGTCACTCCGAACGCAGGTGTCAACGGCACCACCGGCCTCAAACTTCAGCCCTCTCGCCCCTTCGGCATCGTCCAACTCAGCATCGACGCCGGATTAGACGCCGCCGACTCCCCTGACAAAGTCATCCACACGGATTTCATGATCCGTCCCGGCGCCGGGGACCCCACCGAAACCGACCAATTCGCCGACGTCGAAGGCAGCCTCACAGGTTTCTTCAAAATCGATGACCACGGCGAACTCCACCTCTACGACGGCCCCGAAACCAACAACTGGCTTCCTACAGGCACCAAATTCGAACTCGACGACGCCGGCAACGCCAAAAACTGGATCCGCTTAT
Organism: Verrucomicrobiia bacterium; assembly: GCA_030425385.1. Taxonomy (GTDB): domain Bacteria; phylum Verrucomicrobiota; class Verrucomicrobiia; order Verrucomicrobiales; family DEV007; genus JAACDM01. The sequence continues at coordinate 132,844 of JAUIAH010000016.1, forward strand.
CATTCCGCCAAGACTTCGAAAACGGCCTCTGGGACGTCGCCATCAATGGCGACATCTTCCGCGCCAACCTCGCCATGGCCCAGCAAGCGGATACTCTCGAAAAAATCGAATTCATCGGCCAAAGCAAGCTCCCCTTAGTCATCGACAACATCCAAGTCAGCCGCCACGCCACCGCCTTCGAAGACCAAGACCGCGACGGTCTCCCCGATGATTGGGAAGCCGACCAAGATTTCGAACGGAACGCAGACGATGATGGCGATGGGCTTACCAACATCGAAGAATGGGTCGCTGGAACACGACCAGATCAGGAAGACACCAATGGAGATGGCATCTTAGACGGAGCGGTGTTTGGGTTAGGAAACCTGACAGAGGATGACGTCAAAGTGGCGTTAACCTTGCCCCTCCCTCTATTCACCGAAGGCATCTCGACTCAAGAAGAACGAAAAGAAATCATCTCTCAATTAAGAGAAAGGAAATCTCCAAGGACTTTCATTTCCGATGCACTATCAACGTTCACGGATCGCAAGCCCAATTCAGCCTTTCACCTTTGGCTTGAGGCGAACAACGCACTCTTGGACTATGAAAGTGGAAGATTTACCGAAGCCCTGAAACGTGCCCGCCGAATTCAAGGGCGCATCCTGGCCAGCCAAGCAGATTCTGTAGAAGAAGGAGAGTTCCTGGGATCGGCAAAGGAAGCCCTTGCGCGTATCTACATTGTCGTCGGTGAAGTGGAGTTGCTAGGAAAACTGCTCGACTCGATTGACTCATCAAGGCTACAAGGAACGATGACTGGCGCGTTTGGCCCTTTAAAGCAAGCACATGGCTTCATGCGGGACAATCCGGAGCGCGCCTATCGTTGTGGGTTAGCAGCGCTATTGCAACTGCGAGACGTCATGGGTATCAGAGAAACCGATGAAAAACGCTTGGAAGAACAAGCCGAAGCCATTCGGCAATTTAAATCGATACAGGGCAAGGGACTCTCGTTTGAAATGATTCAAGAACTCGGAGCAACGCTCGACCTTCCTCTCACCGCTGTCCAACGCTCCTCCAACGCAGCCGTGCTTGACGAGGTGCCAATCCCTTCCATCGTTCATTGGAAAGTCGGGCACTTTGCAACGATTGTCGCGAAAACGGAAGAAGGTTATCATATCAAAGACTCATCGGTTGAGCGATCATGGCTCGTCTCTCCCCAGGTATTCGTCGAGGAATCAAGTGGCTATTTCCTAGTGCCATCAACCCTCCCTGAGAGTCGCGATCGAGGAATCACGCCTTCACAGGCCGGGAATATCTGGGGTAAAGGCAACTGCTACACTCGCGATGAGCGCAACGATCCTTGTCCAGATAAATGTCAGAATAACATGGGAATGCCGGGATACGCCTTCACGCGTTTCTCCGCCACACTCTCAATCTCGGACACACCAGCATACTATCAGAATCCTTTCGGCCAAACGGAAGGGCCAGCGCTAACCTACACGGACAATATGCGCTCCCACCATTGGGCATATAACTTTGTACTTCCAAACGTTGGCAAGCAATGGACCATGTCAGGCCTGTCTTACGCAACGAAATTCTATAACGATACAGACGTCACGCTTGTGCTTCCGGATGGACGCAAGGAGACCTTTGAATCTATCCCTGGAACAGGGTATGAAAGAAACCCAGAGAGCCAAGCCACTCTGGAAATACGTCATTCGCCCAGCTTCCATTACGTGCGCACTACGCCCGACGGGACGGAAATGGTTTATGGTAGAGTAATCCTTCTCTTTGACGGTTATTATCGATTCTACCAGCTAACAGAGATCAACTATCCCAATGGATACGCTCACGATTACACCTATGATAGCCTAGATCGACTCATCGAAATAGAGAATAGCTTTGGTAGGGAGGTCTCCTTCACCTACAGTGGCCCATACGCTCGTCGCCTCCATCAGATCCATGTCGAAGGCGGATCGGGAAACAAAACAGCCACCCTTGGGTATGACTCCTCCAATCGCCTAACCTCGATCACGGACGCGGAAGGAATGCAGACCTCCTTTACGCATGGGGGAAACCTTGTGACCGAGATGGAGACGCCCTATTCGCGGAAAGGACTCTCTGCAGGAAACTATAAGCCCACCAAGTTCAGCCGTGATTTCCACTCGCACGGCCAGAGCTTGATGATCGAGGATCCCGAAGGGCTGAAAGAAGTCGTCGCTTATGATGGGGGAAGCTATGGCGTGCAAGGCCTTGGTGGGGTAAGGACCGATGGGACGGCAGAGCCTTCCGAGAAGCCCTCTGTTTGGCAATCGGAGGGTTTTGTGAACGACTTCGAGCTGAATGATGGCGTCTCACTTTACTGGTCCAAGAATGCCATCCATCATTTGGAAGATGAACAAGCTACCACAATCACCTCTCCCGTAGGTGCCCTTGCTTATGGAGAATACGCGAGCCAGACCCATTGGCTCCGCCTGCCCAATTCTGGAGGTGACCGTGCCACCCCAGTCGTTTCCAGTACGCGCTCACCACTCACGTTTCGGACCTGGTACCGCTATCCAGGGCAGCCAGCCACCTACCACGTCGGCACGAGCACGCTTCCCTCACACGTCATTTCTCTGGTCCGGGCGCAGAATGTCCCGCCCACGATGACCAATCCACCCAGCTACCTCATGGAGGCTAAACTTGAGAAATATACTTACAATACCAATGGTCACGTCACCTGGTACAGGGATCCTCGCAACCGCCAAACGACCTACGAGTATCACACGAATGGAATCGACCTCCACAAGATCAAGCAATGGGATGGCAGCTACAAAACCATCGCTAGATTTGAGAACTATACGAATGGACAACCCCAAGACATCTATGATGCCGGGGGAAATCACACCCATATCGACTACACCACTTACGGGCGTGTCCAACAGGTGACCGATGCGGAAGACCATATCACGGAATACACCTACGCATCCAACGGGCAACTTCAGGAGATTGCGCGGACCACCATTCCCAATAATACCAATTCCTTCGTCACCCTCATGAATGTGACTCAATTTGACAGCTTCCGCCGGCCCACGCATGTGCTCGATTCGGATGCGTATCAGGTCATCCGCACCTACGATAAACTCGACCGCACCACGCTGATCGAGTACCCGGATGGCACCGACGAGCAGTTCTTCTACGATGTGGGCGGAACGAAATATGTTGAGCTACAGAAGGTCATTGACCGCCAAGGCCGTCACACAGTCTTTGATTACAATCGGAACCGTCAATTGACTGTCGTAGACGATTTCCAACACATCAACAACACCGAATACGAATGGTGCGCGTGTGGAGATCTCAAGCAACTCAAAGACCCCAAAAACCAAGTCACGCAATGGAAACGAGATTGGTTGGGCCGAGTCACCGAAAAGATCTACCCAGACAATCGGAAGTTCATCTATACCTACGAACCCGAATCAGGGGCACTAAGCACCGTCAAGACGCCCACCAACAAGGGTAATGGAGCCTATACGCACTCCCGCCACTACTGGCCAGACGGCAACCTCTACAAGATTGATCATGTGGACTCTGGAACAGTCGATTCGACCTTTGAATACAGCAGCAACTATGATCGGCTCACTAAGCGGACAGACACCGTTGCAGGCAGCTACACATATCAATACACCTATGGATATCATTCCGTAAACGGATCCACCAACGGTGCCGGAATGCTCTCCTCTATCGATGGGCCGTGGAGTGGCATCTATGACAAAGTCCACTACACCTACGATGATTTGGGCAGGATCAAAACGCGAAAAATCGACAACTCGGCCACGCCTCAGGAACACACAGAGCAATGGAACTACGATTCCTTGGGGAGGATTCACCAGTGGATCACTGGCATCGGAACCTTTACCAACGCCTATATCGGAAACTCAGGGTTGATCGATGTGACCACCTATCCCAATGGCCAGAAGGCGGATTACGATTATCATCCACACAATGCAGGGCGCTATCTCAAAAAAATCGAGAACAAGCGGCCCAACACAAGCAGTACCCTATCGGAATTCGAATACACCTTCCACCATTCTGGACAAATTGATCAGTGGACACAAAAACGGCCAGCAAACAAATGGGGCTCCGCATATAGCCCTCGGACCTACCACCACACCTATGACAACATCGATCAATTGGACACCGTCACGGAGAAATCGGGAACAGTCACCACCAATTCATGGAACTACGACTACGATACCGCGGGAAATCGCTCCTTCCGCTATAAAGCAAGCGGATCCAATGCAGGAAGTGATTATTTCCTGACAAACAACCGCAATCAACTCACTTTCCGATTTGGAATTCACGGCACCTACGGAGTTGCTTACGACCCAAGTGGGCACATGACATCATATTCGAGTTCGAGTGACGCGAAAACCTTCGAGTGGGATGCCGCCGGAAATCTCCTCGCAGTGGTCGTTCAAGTAGGAGCCTCGCCATCGGCCAATGACACCCGCACCGAATTCCGCTACAACGGCCTCGGCCAACGGATGGAACAGATCGAGTTTAACCGGATCGGAACAGGGAATAATTGGAATGAAGTGGAGCACTGGTACTACGTATGGGCAGACGGACAACTCCTGCAAAAGCGGACCACCTCCACCAGTTCGACTGATACCAAGACGAACTACTACGCCATGGGCGAAAGTCGACACACCGGAACGGGTGCCGGCAGCAAATCCAACTACTACTACAATCTCGATCACCTGGGCACGGTCCACGAAATGACCAACGCGGCAGGAGAAGCCGTCGCCGCCTACCGCTACGATTCCTACGGGCAACGAGAGAAGCAAAGCTTCAGCACGACAGACTGCGAAATCGGCTACACCGGCCACCACCACCACGAAGCCACAGGCCTAGTCCTCACCTGGTTCCGCGCCTACGACCCAGAAATGGGAAGATGGATTTCCCCAGATCCCATTGGGGAAGCTGGTGGAATAAATATTTATGCCTATGTTCAGAATAGCCCGGCAATTTTTTTCGATCCAGATGGTTTGCTTGTGAAAGGTGTCTTTGATCGAAAAGCAGGAACACTGAAATTGACGGATGTAGACACAGGAGAGTCAGTAACAACCCGATGTTTTAGTGGCGGTGTTTATGATCGAAAGAAAGGTGTGCACCACCCAGTAGATGGTACAGAGTTTGAAGTTAATGGCCCTACTCCTGCTGGCACATATACTATAGTCGACTTGCCGCCAGGAAAAGCCAAGCCAGGATGGTTTGGTCTATTTCGGAACGACGGCGTATTCAATGACCAAACGTGGGGTAATCCCTTCGATGGGAAGCCTACTCGCGGTGGTTTTCGCTTGCATGGAGGAACTGCCTCGAAAGGGTGTGTAACTGTACCGGGGAAGACGTCTGACGAATGGAAGAAGGTAGAAGATCTCCTCAATAAGACCAAAACTATAGAGGGCCCTAGAAAGAAAGGTGAGGCCAACCGCCGAATTTTTGGGTCCCTAGAAGTACGATGAGAAGATTCGTCACACTAGTTTGTGGAATTTTAGCAATTTGCTCTTGTTCTAAGGTGGTTCATAGCGATGTGGACGGTGGTAAGGCAGCCCTAATGCGCTTCGAAGCCGATCCTTCGGAAGAAAACTTTGAAACTGTTAGACGCTATTGGAGCAATCTTGATGGAGCCTTTAGCATGGAGTTCGTTGCACTAATCTATGCGTCTGTGTGCAAGAACCCATCATTGTATAGACCGTTTTATTCGCCTGCGAATGCTGCTGCCAAGCAATTCTTAGATGGCATACATTTGGAAGGTGCCGAAATGTACGCCACTGTGTTTGGTGGTAAAGTTCCCACTGGAGATTGGTCTTTCGTAACTGATTAGCGGACAGGGAACTGCGCTGAAGGGACAGGGAACTGCGCTGAAGGGGCAGGGAGATAGTCGTAATGGGCACATTCAGGAAGAACAATATTGATGCTCAACGCTCATTTGAAGAGTCCAACCTTATTTTCGGTCTTGCTGATCGTTTCGAGGTCCGCTCAACAGATCCCGCGGGAGCAATTGGAGATCTTGTCCACAGAGGAATTAAGGTTATTGATAAGTTGATCCCAGATGTCCCTCTGAATTTTAATTGGACGGATCTTGAGGTTGCAGTCTACAACTCGGGCACAAATCCATCTACAGTCGATGACGGAGAATGGGAAGGGGCTCACCCTTGTGATCAGTTCGAGTAATAGTGATCCATAGATCAAAATAGAATTCCGGATAGGCCAACTGAAACATGATCAAGAACCGAAGTGCTACGTTGTTCGTAATTTTGACGATTGCCTTTTTATCGCTGACAAGCTGGATTTCGTTCTCTCTTGGGAAGAGACATCAAAAGCATCGTGAAATTTGTAACTGGATATACAACATTGCTCTTAGTGAGGTGCAAGGTGATGTCGCGCTTCAGAGGAAATGACGTTTTCGGATGTCGAATTTAAGTGACATTCTGGTTGGCTCTCGCCACCACCCAGAACCTTGAAAAGACCGAAATCGAAACCAACCACCCGGCGTCGCTTCAGC